>JBDRNV010000001.1:0-16872 GCA_043810695.1 Nanobdellota archaeon
TCTTTTTTAAAATCTTTAGCGTCCTGAAAGTCGCGATAAACTGAAGCAAATCGAATATACGCAACATTATCTAATTGTTTTATTTTTTTCATTATTATTTCCCCTATAGAAGAACTTTGAATTTCCTTTTTCCCCTTTTTCCTTAATTGTTCTTCAACTCCTTTGATTATTTTATCAACCTTTTCTTTTGAAACCGGTCTTTTTTCAAAAGCTTTTTCAACACCTCTTCTCACCTTTTCAATGTCAAATTTTTCTCTTGAATCATCTTTTTTTATAACATACAAATCACTTTTCTCAGCTCTTTCATATGTTGTGAATCTTTTTTTACATTTCAAACACTCTCTCCTTCTCCTCACTCCTTCACCTGATTTTCTTTTATCAGTCACTTTTGAAGACGTGCTTGAACAATATACACAATCCATTTTAATTTATACCTCTTTTAATATATTTGTATGTTTTAGTAAATATACAATATATTGTATTTTTAACTCAATATTTATCCATAAATTGTATGCACAAGCAAATTAAAATATAAGAGGTATTTAAATATTTAGGACTATTAAAAAAAAGTTACAATGTTGATTGTTGACATCGATAGTTTTATTAGAATAACTTCCTTAATAAAATAATGGTAAAAAGAAGAGCTAAAAAACAATCTAAATTTTGGAGGTATTTTAAAAAAGGGTTATTGTTTCTTGTAAAAATTCCTTATTATTTTGTTAAGGGAATAGTTTATATCATTAAAAATATATCAAAAAAATCTAAAGAAGATAAAATAAAAAAGAAAAGGAATTTAATAAGAGCTAATTATGTCCCATTTAAAATCCTTGAATCTGTTGAAGGGGATTATAAAAATTGGTTTGAAAAAACTATAAAATCAGATAGTCAAATTGGGATAATCCTTGGAGCAAGAGGTTCTGGTAAAACTGCGTTAGGGGTTAAATTAATCGAAAACATCTATGCAAGATATAGAAAAAGATGTTTTGCAATAGGATTTAATCCAAATGAATTTCCATCTTGGATAAAAGTTGTTTCAAACATTTCAGAATTATCAAACGATTCATGGGTTCTTATTGATGAAGGGGGTGTGTTGTTTAACTCAAGAAGTTCAATGAGCAATGCAAATAAAATGCTTAGCCAGATGATTTTAGTATCTCGACACAAGAATATTAATATCCTCTTTATCTCGCAAAATTCTTCTAATCTTGAAGTAAATATTTTAAGACAAGCTGATTTTTTAGTCTTAAAGCCCTCATCCTTGCTTCAAAAAGAATTTGAAAGAAAAATTATCCAGAAAATATATTCTGAAGCTCAAGACAAGTTTAAGAAATATAATAATGAAAAAGGATTATCTTATCTTTACTCTGGAGAGTTTAGAGGTTTTATCTCAAATCCTCTTCCAAGTTTTTGGAAAGAAGAGATTAGCAAGAGCTTCAAGTAAATTTCATTCTCTTTAAATTAGATAAAACATAAATTATTTAAACCATTTATACCTTTAAATTAAAAGAAGGTAAAATGAATTATTTTTTAGATCTTGCAGATCAAATAGGAATCTCAATTTGGTTACTTTTAGTTATAATTGTTTGGTCACTTGTATGGAAAGCAGTTGCTTTGTTCAAATCAGCAAGAAACAATCATATTGCTTGGTTTGTAATATTCTTGCTAATTAATACAATAGGTATTTTAGAAATAATTTATATTTTTGTTTTTTCAAAGATGAAATTCACAAAAACAAGAAAACTCAATAAGAAAAAACCTCTTAAAAGAAAGTCTAAAATAAAAAGAAAGAGGCGATGATTTACTTTCTATTATTCTTTAGATACCTCATAAAAACTAAAAAATAAGGATCTCTTCCAATAGAATCTAATATTTTTCTATCATCTTTTAAGTTTTTTTTCAATGTATACTTTCGCTCTAAAAATGATTTATTTACTCCTTTTTTCTGAAATTTTTCAATTAATTTTTGTTCCAGATCCCCTGATTTAACTATACAATATTTCAAAACAATATCTGCAATCAATACAGGGTCACTCTTAATATCTTCATAACTTTTTCCAAAATATTTACAAGGTATTTCTAAGGATTCTTTTTCATTTTTTTCTAACTCTGCATACACTCTCTCTGCAAACTTTTTATCTTTTCTCTGAAGATTTTTTTTCATTTCTTTTAAACCTATCCTATTAGAATAAATCTCAGCAAATTTCTCTAGAAGTTTCTTAAAATGATTTGATCTTCTTGTAATATCAACTATACTTTCTATTCCTTTTTCTCTCATAAAATCAACAACAAAACATATTTCTTAAGTATTATTATAATAGAGAATATATTCAAATTTTCATTAATTCGCATTTTTTACAGGCTTGATTTCTCGAAGGCTCTCCACATATTTTACAATAATTAATTCTTAAATTTTCTTTATTAAATTTCTTTAAAATATTTTTTGCATTTCTAAGAATATTTTCTTTGTCTTTTGTTGATAATGTGTTCAGAAATTTTCTAACTTGAATTCTATAGGAATCAATAGCACAAGGGCATTTGTCATAAACTACTGGAAGTTTCATCTTTTTTGAATATTTTTTTATGTCTTCTTCAGCAATATAAAAAAGCGGTTTTATCCTTGGGATAAATTTTTTATCAGAAATATTTTGAGTTATCACTCCTGAAGTTAAGCTCAGTTCAGGGCTTCCTTTCAGTACATTCATAAGAAAAGTCTGTGCTTCATCGTCGAGATTATGACCTGTTGCGATTTTATCCACTTTCAATCTTCTCGCTTCTTTATTAAAAATCCACTTTTTGATAACTCCACAAATTGCGCAGTTTTTCAAGCTCTTTTTTGTCTGAATATTTGTTCTAAGATAACACATTGAACTTCCCATTTCTTTTTTAATATTATAAACATGAAGTTTAATTTTCAAATTATTACAAAGTTCTTCAACAGCTTTCAGACATCTTTTGCTGTAATCACCCATTCCTAAATCAATATGAAATCCAGAAATATTATAACCTAATTTAGAAAGTAAATAAGCCGTGACTGTAGAATCTTTGCCTCCTGAAAGCGCAAATAGAATTTTTTCTTTCTTGTTAAGTTTAATTTTTTTCAAAGTATTTTTTACTTTTAGTTGTAGATTCATTATTGAATGAAAGAACTTTGATATTTAAATATAACTTCAAATCCCATTGAACTATTCGTTGGTTTTATAAATAAGTTTATCTTAAACAAATTATGAAAGAAGATAAATTCATATTAATAGGATTGGATGATGATAGATCAAAAAAGATAGCAGAGGTTCTTGGAAACAAAACTTGTAAAAAAATAATTGATCATCTCGTTGAAACAAAAGAAGCAAGTGAAAAAGACATTTCTGATAAATTAAACATTCCAATCAATACTATTGAATATAATTTGAAAAAGTTATTAGATTCTGGTTTAATTGAAAAAACAAAGAACTTCTTTTGGAGTAAAAAGGGTAAAAAGATTGATATATATAAATTAGCAAATAAGCACATTGTAATTTCTCCAAAATCAAAACCAGATTTATCTGTACTAAAAACAATTCTTCCTATAATTGTTGTAGTTGCTTTTGTATTTGCATTAATTGCATTATTGCAAATTCCTTCTGAAACCCCTCAAGATCAAGAAATAAATAAATTCAGTTCTCTTAAAGAATTAAAAGATTTCATAAAAGAGAATACAATTGAAGGAGGTAGGGGAGGAATAATGGAAACTTTTGCAGGAGTAGCTCCTGCTATGGAAACATCAAAATCAGCAGATACTTCTTCACAATCTAATGAAGCAAATGATTACTCCTCGACAAATATTCAAGTTCAAGGAGTTGATGAAGCAGACATAATAAAAAACGATGGAAAATACATCTATGCTGTTTCAGAAAATAAATTAATAATATTAGATGCATATCCTGCTGAAGATATGGAAATTTTAAGTGAGATTAATTTTAATAATGAAGGTATAAGAGGTATATTTATTAATGAAAATAAATTAATTGCATTCTCAAATAATTATGGTTCTATTTTATATGAAAGTGAAGTAAGATGCATGGCAATAGGATGTGTAATACCTCAACAAGAATCTAAAACAAATATTTATATTTATAATATAGAAGATCGAAAAAATCCTGAATTAGAGAATTCGATTTCTGTATCTGGAAATTACCATGATTCAAGAATGATCGGGGATTATGTATATATAATTAATAATCAATATATTTACAAAGATGGAGTTCTTCCAGTAATAGAAACAAACAAAGCAACAAAAGTAATAGAAGCAGATGAAATTTATTACACTCCAATCAAGGATTATTCCTTCCAATATACAATTATTTTAGCTGTTAATATAGAAACAGGAGAGGTTTCTGAAAAAACACTGCTAACAGGAATGACACAAAATATTTTTGTATCAAAAGAAAACATCTACACAACTTTCATCAAATATCCTCAATGGTATCATCCAATGAAAGAAGTAGAGCAGGAATCTTTAATAGAAAAAACAATTATCAACAAATTCTTAATTGACGAGGATAAAATAGAATATTTATCAACAGGTGAAGTTGACGGACACATCTTAAATCAATTTTCAATGGATGAATATGAAGGAAATTTCAGAATTGCAACAACAATTGGAGAAGTTTGGGATTCAAGAATAAAATCAACAAATAATGTCTACATATTAGATGAAGAATTAAATTTGATTGGAAAATTAGAAGGACTTGCTCCTGGTGAAAGTATTTATTCAGTAAGATTCATGGGTGAAAAAGGTTATGTTGTAACCTTCAAAAAAATAGATCCTTTATTTGTAATTGACTTAAGCAATCCTGAAAATCCAGAAGTCTTAGGAAAACTAAAAATTCCAGGATACTCAGATTATCTTCACCCTTATGATGAAAATCACATAATTGGAATAGGTAAAGACACAGTTGAAGCAGAAGATGAATTAAATGAACAAAGAGATTTAGATTTTGCATGGTATCAGGGAGTTAAAATTGCAATCTTTGACGTCAGTGATGTTGAAAATCCAATTGAAATGCACAAGATTGTAATCGGCGACAGAGGAACTGATTCACTTACACTGCAGGACCATAAAGCATTTTTATTTGATAGAGAAAAAGAACTCTTAGTAATTCCAATAACTTTAGCGGAAATTCAAAGTGAACCAACTTCAGATCACCAATACGGAGAGTTCACATTTCAAGGAGCTTATGTTTATAATGTTAATCTCAAAGACGGCTTTGAATTAAATGGAAGAATAACTCACAACACACAAGAAGATGAACTCAAGAGAGGATATTACTTTGACTGGAACAATCAAATCCAAAGAGCTCTTTACATGGACGATGTTTTATACACATTCTCAACTTCAAAGATTAAGTCAAATGATTTAAAGAATTTAGATGAGATAAATGTTGTTGAGTTATGAATTAAGAATAATTATAAAAAATAAAAAAATAAAAAGTTGTTTAATCTCAGAATTAATATCTTCTTCTTTGATTAAAATCTCTTCTTGGCCCTTTGTTGAATTCTCTTCTTTGGGGTCTTGGTTTGTCTGGATCGAATTCTTTTGCTTCATTCACTTTCAATGCTCTGCCCTCAACTTCTTTTTCATTCATTTCAGCAATAGCTTTTTTCGCACTTTCATCATCCTTAAAAGTTACAAAACCAAATCCTTTTGATTGGCCATTAAACTTGTTTTTGATAACAACAGCTTCTTCAATTTCTCCGCATTTTGCAAAAACTTCTCTTAACTTGTCATCGTCAATCGCAAAAGGCAGATTTCCTACATAAACTTTCATTTTGTTTGTCCTCCTTACTCGCTCTATAACTCTCAGAAACAGCTCGAACAAATCTTACCTTTCTAATAGTCTAAAATAAAGTAAGATGGAGGGGTTTTAAATGTTTCTAATCACCTTCTCTGTTAACTTATCGGTTGGTGGCAGGGCTTAAAAGTAGGATTTAAATAAGTGTTTTCTCTAAAATATTTATGGATAAGGAAACAGCAAAATTAGAAGTAGAAAAAATAGTCAAGAAATTTCAATCTTATTCTAAAGAAAAACTTGATAGCATGCCTGAAGAAGATATTAAATTTCAGTTCATAGAGCCATTATTAGAAACATTAGGTTGGAAAAGAGAGGATATTTCAAAGGAGTATAGGGTTTTGAAGGGTAGGGCAGATTATCTTATAAAGATAGGAAATCAAGATAAATTAGTCGTTGAGGCAAAAAAGACAAGTGTTAGATTATCTGAAGAAGAAGGTAGACAAGCTGTTTCTTATGCACACCATAAAAACATTAAATTTTCGGTTTTAACCAATTTTAAACAAATAAGAGTTTATCACGCATTATCTAATATTAAAAATATAGATAAAAATTTACTAAAAGATGATAAAGGTTATTTGTGGTTAGATTGTGATAATTTTATTAAAGATTTTGATAGGTTGTGGCTTTTATCAAGAGAAAGTTTTGAGAAAGAGGAAATAAATAAACTTCTTGATAATGTAGACAAGAAATTAATTAAGCCGATTGATGAGGCAATTTTAACTGATTTATTGCAGTATAGAGAATGGTTATCTAAAGATTTAAAGAGCAAAAGAACACAATTAACAAAAGAAGAAATAGATGAGATTGTCCAGATTTTAATTGATAGATTAATCTTTATGAGGAGTGTTGAAGATAGAGGATTAGAGGCACAGGATTTTTTATTAAAGATTGTTAATGATGTTCAGAAAGGTTTTAGTGAGATGAATTTATGGGCTATTCTAAAAGCCCAATTTAGAAGATTTGACACAACATATAATTCTAAATTATTTTCAGAAGGATTATTAGAGAAAGAAGGATTTTTTGATAGAGATACATTAGTTAAGGTTATCAAAGGAATGTATTATGGAACTCAAGACCATCAAGAAAGGTATATGTTTGATGAAATTCCTATTGATTTATTAGGTAGGATATACGAGCAATATTTAGGAGTTGTTTTAAGAGGAACTGAAAAAAGAGTTAAGTTAGATTTAGTTAGTGGAAAAAGAAAAAAGATGGGGATTTATTATACTCCTTCTTATATAGTTGATTATATTGTTAAGAATACAATCGGAGAGTATCTTAAAAATAAATCCATAGATGAGATTTTAGAAGTTAAGATTTTAGATTGTGCTTGTGGCTCTGGCTCTTTCTTAATTGATGCATTTCAAGAAGTATGTAATATTATTGAAGAAAGATTAAAGAAAGGTGAGAAATCAAAAAATCTAACTTTTAATAGTTATAAAGATAGATTGAATTTAGCACAAAAAATAACAATTTTAACAAGATGTATTTATGGAGTTGATTTAGACGAAAAAGCTGTTGAACTTGCACAGCTTAATTTATTATTGAGAATATTAGAGGAAGAAACAAGGGAAACCAAAAGAAAAGTTTTGCCAACTATGAAAGACAATATCAAAAATGGAAATAGTTTAATAGATGATTACAAAATAGAGAAAGATAAAACATTTAATTGGAAAGCCCAATTTCCAGATATTTTTAGAGAAGGTGGTTTTGATATTGTAATAGGAAATCCACCATATTTTAGTATGCAGACAACAGGACAAAAAATTCAGAAGTATTTTGAAACTTCTGAAAGATGGAAAGAACATTATAGAGGACAATCAGATATTTTATATTATTTTTACATTCACGGAATAAAGATATTAAAAGAAAAGGGTATGCTTGGGTTTATCACTTCAAGATATTGGTTAGAGAATAAATGGGCAGATAAATTAAGGAACTTCATAGTAGAACAAACAAGAATAAAACAGATAATAGATTTTAAAAATTCTTATATTTTTGAAGACGCAAACATTCATACACTTATCTGTATTCTGGAAAAAGAAAAAATTAAGGATTATAAAATTAAGTTTAAGGTTGTTGATGAGAAGTTAGATACTGAAATTAATACTAAACTAACATCAAAAGAATTTAATGAAACAAAATCAGAAGATATACTTGATAAAAGAGAATGGGTTTTTGAAGAAAATTTAGATATACTACAACATATAAAAAGCAATTCTGAAGAACTTGAAGAATTTTGTTTTGTTAGTAAAGGTATGGATACAGGATTAAACAAGGCATTTATTATTGACGAAGAAACCCTAAACAAAAATAAATTAGAAAAGGATATTATTAAGAGAGTTATAAAAAATAGTGAGATAAGAAGATATAAGCCATTAAATCCCACCAAATTTTTAGTTTATACTAATAATGAAACTGACATTAGTAAATTTCCAAAAATAGAAAAATACCTAAAAGTATTTACTAAAGAATTAAAAAATAGATGGGAGTTTAAGAAAAATAAATGTGCTTGGTTTAGAATAAGCACGCTAAGAAGTAAAGAAATATTTGATAATGCTGAAGAAAAGATTTATAGTCCTTATCGTTCTGAAGAAAACAATTTTGCTTTGGATATTAATAAAATCTATGGTATGACAGACACTACTATAATTTCACCTAAAAAAGATATTGATATAAAGATATTATTAGCAATTCTTAATTCTAAATTAATGAATTATTTTGTTAAAAAAACAGGAAAAAAGAAAGGCAATAGTATAGAGTATTTTGCAGATTTTTTAAAACACCTACCTATAAAATTACCTGATGAAAAACAAAGTAAAAAAATAAAAGAATTAGTTGAAAGGATTATGGAATTTTATAAGGAAGGAAAATCAGAACAGCAAATTAAAAATGTTGATTATGAAATAGATGAAGAAATTTATAAGTTATATGGATTAAATAACGAAGAAAAAGAAGTTATAGAAAAACCTTAAAGCTGATTAATTATTAATCTAATTATTTGATATATTAAATATAATCCCATAACCATCCCTAAAGAGAATACAAAAGATAAAATCCATTCTACAATATCTTTCCATATCCGATTTTTAATTTGAGTAGTTAATTTTGATTTATAATAACCCATCATAGCAGATAAAAGACAAGCAATTAATATTGGTTCTATAAAATTATTATCCACAAAGTTATTTAGATTCTCAAATATAAAATTCATTTTTTACATTTATGGTTGTTGATGTGTTTAGGACAAAAATATTTTCCACATTTCTTACATTTTGTTGCACAATCCTTACAAATAAACATTCCTTTTCCAAAGAGATGAAAAGTATTTTGGCATCTAAAAAATTCTAAACTTCCATTTTTCATAGGTAAGTGCTTTCCACAGAAAGTGCAATTTACTAAAGCGCCTTGTAATGTTTGTGGGCGACTTACTTTTGCTTCTTCATATTTCTTTTTTTCTTCCCAATATCCCATTTTAATCTTTTTTCTTTCGTGGCTCTTTATCCCATCTTGCAGATTTGCATTTAGGACAAATTAACGGCTTTTCTTTTGGGCTTCTTGGTAGCCACTCGTAGCCACAATTATTACATTTATATCCTTTGACTTTAATTTGTATTTCTGGCATAGAAAATATAAGAGTTTAACCTTTATAAATATTACTATTAATAGTTATACTTTGTTAGTGATAACTTTATATACGAAACATTTATATAGTAGTAATACTTAATATAGTTATACTAAATAAAGTAAATAAAAGATGACAAATAAGATAATATGTCCAAAGTGCAAGAGCAAAGAAGTAATCAAATGGGGCAAAAGAAAAACTGAAAATCGTGGAAAAGTCCAGAGATTTAAGTGTAAATCCTGCTCTGAAACATTTGTAAATGATGCTTTTGTTGGAATGAGAAATAATGAGAAGAAAATAACTCTATGTCTTGATTTATTTTACAGAGGTTTAAGCACAAGAGAGATACAAAGTCACTTACAGGCATTTTATCCTAAAAATTCTTCTTGGGTTACAATCTACAAATGGATTAAGAAATACAGCTTAAAGATAGCAAATTACACAGACAGACTTAAACTAAAGACAGGCAGTTATATAGAAGTTGACGAGATGGAATATCATAGAAGAAAAAGCCATAAAGCAAAATTAGGAATTGATAAAAATTGGTTTATTGATGGGATTGATGTAAAAACAAGATATATGGTTAATTCTGCTTATGTTAAAAATAGAAGCAAAGAACAATTAAAGAAAGTTTTGTCTGGGATTAAAGATAAATCTGCAAATGTTAAAATAGTCCAGACAGATGGGCTTACTGCTTATGATAAAATTGTTAAGAGAAATTGGGGATATGATAATAAGATAGGAAAATACAAGATAGAACACAGAGTAAAAACTCAAAGCAAAGGAGAGGGCTTTAATATCTGGATTGAAAGATTACATAACACAATAAGGCAGAGAACACAGAATTTTAGAGGTTTTCACGGCTCTGTTGAAAGTGCTTATGCTTTAATGAAAGGTTTAGAGATTTACTATAATTTTATCAGAAAGCACGAGGCATTAAAAAATAAAACTCCTTCTGAACTTGCTACTGATTTAGAATTTAAAAGTCCTAATAGATGGCTTGAATTAATTAATATGGCTACCACCAACCAACAGATTTCCCAAATATAAAACCCAATATGATGATTAAAATTAATATTGCTATTTTTTCTATATCTTTCATCTTAACACTCCTATTAAAATTAATATTGTAAAGAAAAGCACAGATAAAAATATTAAGAGATAACCCCAATTTTCTTTAATCCATTTCCAAAATTTACTTTTTCTTTTTCGTGCCATTCTTCTCCTTTTCTAAATTTATAACCTGATTTTTATAATGGTCTGTTTCTTTTGATTTTAGATAAGAATAAATTAATAGAATTACAATAATTACGAGATAAATTATTGAGGTGGTTTCTACTTTTAGAAAAACTGCTATTCCGATAGTTATAGAAATTAGTGTAAACCATGCTAATAGATATTTAACCTCTTTATAACTATCAAATTCTTCCATAATTTATTTATGTTTTTTGTGTATTTAAGCATTTTCTTATTTATTTTGATTCTTCACCAACCGATAAGTTAACAGAGAACTAATCACCCAATAATCTCTCCAGTTAATTTTTCCTTTGATTCCCATACTCCTTTTTCCTCACCTTTATCTCCTTCAAAATCTTCTTTTTTTTCATCTGGTCCTTCAGGACCTCCTCCCATAACATTCTCCATAATCCAACCAGTTATTTCTTCTATTTCTCCTTTGTTTTTATCAGGAGTAATTATTGCAGAATTTTTAAGAGACCTCATCTTATTCCACATCTTTATTCCATTTCCAATCTCTTTCATCTTCTGAACAGGTTTTATTTTTCTATCCCAAGGGGGGCTCTCAATCCAGTCTTCTCTCATATCTTTTTCTGAAACAAAAATCATATCATAAAGAAGATCAAAATCCATTTCAACTGTTGCATCTACTTGTCCAACTTCTGAAGGAAGCATAGACTCTATTTTCATAATGTCTTTTTCATTTATTTGAGCATAAATATTAAACACAATCTCCCCTGTTTGATAATCTTTGAATTGAATTACAAGATCAAAATTTCCATCATACTCCTCTGAGATTTCTTTTATTCTCTTCATTGCTTTTTCATCATTTTTAATTTCCTGTTTTTGCTGTTCTGTCAATCCTTTTTGATTCTTCTTTTCTAATTTTTCCTCAGGAGATCCAGGAAGTTCATGATTCTTCATTGCTTCTTCCATCTCATATTTGATAAATTCTTTTGAAGGAAAAATCCAAACTCTCATATAAGGAGATATCACTGTAACCTCTGAGTCTAAATCAGGCATTTTAACTCTCTTTAATTTCTCCCAATATTCTAGCTTTCCATATTTTGTTTCATATTCAATATTAATCAAATTAACATTCATTATATCAGTCACATCGTTTTTATTCATACATTTCATATTGCTTGCTAATTTCATTTGATTTTCTACATTATGCCAGTAAAGCTCAAAAATTCCATTCTGTGCTTGCTCCCATTTTTCAGCAGAATTAGCAAGATATTTTTCAAAAAACCACACAGCAAATTCTTGATTAAAACCTTTTTCAATCTCCTCTCTTTGCTTAATCATATTCTCAATTTCATACTTACACCAATCTCTATCCCCCTTTTCATAATACTGGTGTTTAAGTTTTTCCATTTCTCCAAAAGGATCACCCCATCCTCCAAACCAGATAAAGCCATCTGTTCTACCTTGTTCTTTTCTGCATCCTCCTCCAACTTGAAATACTCCTTTTTCTTCTTTATGCATATCTTCGTCTTCAAATTCCTGCCACCAGTCTCCTCCTTGCATGCATTTTTCAACACAGTCACTATCAGCACTGCAATCATTTTCACAAGACTTACTTTCTGAATCAATATTACAATCCATATTCTCTCCACAAACGTCCCTAATACATCTTTCAACACAAGGTCTTACACACTCTTTCTTACATCTCTCTTTATTTTCTTGTTCATACTTTGCTCTTTCGTCTTTATCTTTCTCTTCCCAATCTCCTTTTTCATCTTCCCTATATTCTTGATAATTCTGTTCTTGGTGTTGCTCTTCATCTGGACTTTCTTCAGGAGCAGGTCCTGGTTCTCCATAATCTTGTGTTCCACTATCACTACTTTCTTCTTCAGAATTCTCTTGACTTTCTGAACTGCTTGAAGATTCTTCACTAATTTCTGAATCACTTGAATCTCCAGAATCTGAAGTCTCCTCTTCTATAGCATGTCCTGTTATTCCTAATTTAGAGATTAGTGTTTGAAAAAATCCAAAAATAATTTCACCTGTTGAAGGAGCTTCTTGAGGTTCTTCTGAAGAAGGTTCTGGTTCACTAACACTTTCCTTTGGTTCTTCAGAAATTTCTTCTTGAGAAGATGTTTCTTCTTCAGGTTCAGAAGTGGATTCTTCTATATTAGAAATTTGTTCAGTCGAAGTTTCTTCAACTTCTTGTTCAGGAGTTTGAATTTCAGAAATTACTTCAATTTTCTCTGGAATTGTTTCACATCTTCCGTTTGAACAAACATCATTTTTTCCTCCACAATCACTTGCCATTTGACATTCATTCTTTACTATTTCTTCACAAATCCAATCACATTTGCAGTCAGGTGATATTCCTGAAACTTTTAAATTTCCAGGACATTCAGGCATTATAGTAGAAATATAATCTCTGCAATATTCATCACATTGTTTATCTTCTCCTTCAGAACATCTAGCTTCTGTTTCAGACCATACATTATCTACACAAACAGCACTTGTGATTTCTTCTCCAGAAGAGCATTCTTTTATCTGCTTTTCTCCGTCTGTGCATCCTTCTTCACATTTTGTTAAAGTAATTATTTCGCATTTTCCTTTTTGATCCTCTTCCTCCTTAACACAATCAGCAACTCCACATATTGGTTGAGGGCAATCCTCAGAAGTTTCACAATATTCTGTTTCTTCTATACAAATAGGCTCAAGCAAACAACCATTCTCATCTTTCCCTGAAAACTCAACTCTTCCAGAGCAGTTTATAGCTTCATATTCAGGACACTCAATACAATCTTCAGAACAATAAGCGCTTCCACAGTCAGCAGTTAAAGAGCACTCAGAAACATTATCGCATTTCACACTTGAAGACAAACAAACATTTTCATTTTCTTCACATATATGATTACCACAAATTGGCCCTTTTGTTTCATTTGTTTCTTCTTTTGCCTGACATGTCCCCGCAATACAATAATAATCTATTTCAATTTCAGTTGTCCCATTTTCACTTTCAAAACGAGTTATACCTCTTCCACAGATTTTTCCTCCACACTGGGCATCATCACAATCCACTTGATCATTTTCATTATCATCTTGATTGTTGTCACAGGTTTCCATTCCTTTTTCTTTAAACTTTTCTATAAGTCTTCTTTCAAAATCAGTTTGTTCAAAATAATATTCTTTTTTATCATAAGCTGAAAACATCATTAAATAAAATGCTTTTCTCTCTTCATAATTCTGCTTTCTAAGATCTTCTGCTTTTTGTCTCTGTACTTGATCTTGCTTTATCCACCAATAAGGATCATTATTTCCTTCTGGTTGCTCAACAGGTTTTTCTTTTTCAATCTGTTCCCAAACATCATTTGCTTTTTTGTTCCATGCTTCACTAAGCATACGGATTTTTTCAATATAACTCATTGCTGAAGAATAATCTCCTTGTTCTAATAATCCTCTAATTTTTTCAATTGTTTCTAGAGTTTCAACTTTAAATTCAGGAGCATCAATTCCACTAAATTGTTCAGGAGACATTTTATTTCCTCCTTTAAACTCAAAATATTCTCTTCCTTCCAAGCGCATATCTAAATTAATATAGTTCCACTCGCAATCATCACACATTTCCAAACGAATAATTGCTTCAAATTTATCGTTCTCAAAAAATTCAATTTCATTCAACAATATCTTCTGTGTTTGTCTCTGATTTTCACTTCCAAAAATTGCTTTCATGATATCCTCGCATTTTCCTCCACCTTGTTCAAAATAACTTCTAAAAGTCATTTCTGCATTAACACTTTTTCTAGCAAGAGTATCCATATCAGCACCTGATTTTGCTAGTTCTTCTATTTCATCTATTTTTGATTGAATATTTATCTGCTCTTGGGGTTTCTTAAATTCTACACTAAAGTGAAGACGATATATTATTGAACCTTCTTCAATTTCAGTTTCAAAATCAGAAAATTCATCTTTTTTAAATATAGAGGGAAATGCCTCCATTCTTATTTGAATTTTTTTCCCATCAAAAATTATTTTTTTCCAAACAGGAACAGCTTCGTCAATTTTTATGTCAGAATTCTCTCCTTCAACCCATACCCATTTTGTGTCTTCATTTGGTTCTCCAAGAATCTCCCGAAGTTTCTCCTTTTTAACAACACCCCCCAAATACTTCTCTCTTGCTCCCAAAAGTTCATTCATACTCTCTCTGGAAGAACTAATATGCAGCATAAGTTTAACATAATTAATATTCCCTATTTCATATTCTTCTGCATAGTGAGTTATTTTTTGAATTTCATCATCGACAGAACTCGCAGACATAATTGGTAATAATATAAAGATAAATAATAAAACCCAACCTCTTTTCATTTTTTAATATGAATTTAAATGTTTTTAAAATTTTCCATAGAAAATTTTTTAAACAAAATAATATTATATTTCTTATGGTGATACCTTGGATACTTCTTTCAGTAGGAGTTCTTATAATAATACTTGCAGTATTTGCAGTGATGATGAATAAAGGCAAAAAATACAAAATAGATTATTATTCATTTTTTATAATGGGTATAACATGGCTTCCAATGGGAATTGTTTTTAGGATTTTATTTCCTGAAACATTCATAGGATTTTTATTTATTTCTTTAGGAGCAATTTACACAATTATAGGATTGATTCATAAAAATGAATGGAAAAAGAATTCCAAATCATGGAAACAGCTTTCAAAAAAACAAAGAAGAATTAAAGCAATTATTTCTATAATTCTTGGGCTTTTGGTAAGTGTTGGATTAGCTCTTTATTTGGTTTTTAGGTAATTTTGATAAGTTCTCTAATCTTGAAAATTCTATAATGATCAGAAAGTTTCAAGGCTTCAAAATAAAATAAATAAAATGGTTCTGAAAAAAGAAATTAAGGATTTGGGGAAAAGAAAATAAAAATTTCTTAAGTAGAAAACAGAAACTATTAAAATAATACTAACTTAATTTATTAATGAAAAGGGGACTGATATTCAATAGTTTTTGCTGCCTATTTTTCTTTTATATTCTTGTGTAACTTTAAATAAAAATCCTAAGAAAGTTAAACATTATTCTCCCTTAAGAAGAAATGAAACTTCATTAGAAGAAAATATTAGGAAAAGTATAATTTATCCATTTGAAAAAACCTTGGAAGAAAAAGTTTTTATGTTAATGAAAAAGGACACATTGAACCTTCTCTGAGTTTAAAAAAAGGGAAAAAGTATTTTATATTAGAATTTGATGTAAACCCATTTAAATCAAAATTCAGTTTAAATTTCAAATTTGATTTTTAATATTTTTCTTTGAATTATAATAAATTGCTAATAATAATCTTGTTGAAATTCCAAATATTGATTTTAACATTGCTTTTTCCACATCAAAGGCTGATCCATAGAATGTTGATATTAAAATAGGAGGATCTTTCTTCTTTTTAATTCTATCATTTCTCCTGTGATATTATAAGAAGCAAATGCACTTAAAGAAAATATCCCTGCTCCAATAAGAAGTTGTTTTAAGGATGGACTCATGTTATAATTAAATTTTTATTATTTATAAGAATTGTCATAATAATTAAAACAATAAATAAGTAACAGAATCTTTATTTCTCAGGAAATACTAATTAAAGCTTTTAGTAGTTCTATGCTGAACACGTCGGCGAACCTTCGTGCGTACACAAGAACTCTATCAACGTCATCTTCTTTGACGGCCTTAATTGTCTCGTTTTGCGGATCGCTTCGAGCTTAGATGCATTCAGCTCTTATCGATACAATGCGTAGCTATGCAGCCTGCCAATGACAACTGCTCACCAGAGGCATCCAAGTCTCGTTCCTCTCGTACTAGAAACTTGTTCCACTCAGACAATAACACACTTAGTAGATATCATACAAACTGTCTCGCGTACCTTATCTAAATTTTTCAATTTAGGGTGGACTATACCATCATCCTATTTCTAGGCGATCGGCGTATTAACATGTTTAGTTTTAATTCACATGTTCTGGAATTTTTCGCATGAGTGCTTAGGTTCTATTCTCATACGCCGTCGATAAACGACGGACTCCAAGTCTCTACGGGGATAAAGATTTTTTTACAACCTCATAATTAATTATTCTTTTCTTTGAGTAATTAATTTCTTTAAACTTGTCAACTAACTTGCAGATTTCCAAAAAATCTTCTTCAGATTTTTTATCTTCAAGTTTTTTTAATATTTCAAGTC
>JBDRNV010000002.1:0-89357 GCA_043810695.1 Nanobdellota archaeon
GTGCTGTTTTTAAAAAATATGATCTTAGCAAATATACTTCTTCTATTGAATAAGCAAATTCTCACGCTTTCTTAACCGAATATATTAAAAAATAAATCCCTGTTATAACTCCCTGCCCGATTAGATAAGCATATCCTATACCTAAAAGCCCCTGCCCATTATTTATGAATAAATAAGAAAGTCCTAAAATTAATATCGCGCTGAAGAGATTTATGTATATCAGGCTCTTAACTCTTTTTTTAACTCTAAGCAAACTATTGAACACAGCATTCACCGCAACAAAAACCCCACTGATTGCTAATACATTCAGGAACATAAATCCTTGACTTGAATAATCCTGTCCAAAGAATAGAAGAATATATTTTCCAAGGAAGATTGTTATTAATATTGCAGGGATAAGAAGAAGCGCGATGATTTTTATTGATTTTTTTATTGAAGTCTTTAGCTTTTTTTCATTATGGCTTCCTTCTGCAAACAATGAATTAGATGTTGCATTTGGAATTGTGAAAAGAACAGCTGCAATCATCATAGCCATATAATAATAGGCACTAAACTCTGCTCCAAGCTTGTTTAAAATCAATAAAGGAAGAACAAGTGTGGGTACTGCTATCATAAATCCAGCAACATAATTTCCAAAAGAATATTTCCCAATCTTTTTGACTATTGAATCATAAAAAACAAATTTAGGTGCATAGCCAAACTTACTAATTAATATAATCAAAACACTTGCAAAACCAAAGAAAATTCCAATCACCCATGAGCTAAATATTCCATAAGCTCCTAATCCCACAAACAAGAACAAAAATACTATTTTTAATACGCTGAATATAGTGTTTTTCATTAAAACATATTTAGAGCTTCTATAAGCAATAAAAACACTTTCAATTAATGTGCTAAATGAAGAACAAATCATAAAAAATATAAAAATAAAAGCAAGAATTAAATTGTCATGTACAAATGCGAGTTTTGGAGAAAATGTCTTTATAAAAAGAAGAAAAATAGAGGAAATAATTACTGTTACAATTGCAACAAGAGTAAAACTTGTGTTAATCTTCTTGTCTTTATCCTTTGAGGTAGGAAGATATCTTATTAATCCTGTGTTTAATCCCAAAAGGCTAAAAGAGGTTAGCAAGCTCATAGCAGAGATAAGAGTTGTTGCTAATCCAATCTGCTCTGTTGGAAATAATCTAGCTCCTATAACCCAGAAAACAAACCCAAAAACAGCCATTACAAATGTGCTAAGCATTAGATACAAAGAGTTTCTATAAAGAGAATCTTTTGGAAAGAAATTGATTTTTTCATTCTTCATCCATTTATAGAATAAAAACCAGAAAAAAGCAAAATAAATCAGGAAAAAAACCATTCCAGAATAACTATGATACAAACTCATAGCAATATCTTTTGAAATATAAGCTCCAACAATAAATATAGTTAATACTCTTAACACATTAACTAAAAAAGCTCCAATAATAGCAGGGATTAATAACAAACCAGCTCTTTTTTTATTAATTTTCTTCCAATCAAGAAACACAATGAATAAATATAATGCTATAAATAAAAATATAGAATAAACTCCAGAGCAAGCCTCTGCTATCTCTGCCCCAAAACTTCCCAAGACTAATGTTCTTGGAGGAATTAGTTGTACATTATTACTAATTATATTCAGCAAGAAATAAACAATTTTAGAAACAACAAGGCTTAGATAAGTCCATGAGCTCCACACCAGATTCATAAGAGAAGCAGTCACAACAGCAAAACCAAGAAAATATGAAATTTCTTTTTTAAAGATTTTAATAAAGTGTTTTATAAAATCAATACCATAAATACCTAAAATAAGAAATATAAAAATCAAAATTCCAAGAAAATGCACTAAAAGAATATTCCCAAGAGTTATTGGAAATAAATAAGCATAAATTTCAAAAAGATAAAACCAAACCAATAACATCAAAGAGATTATAATAAAAAAGCCATTTCTAGCCCTATATCTAAAACTAGCTATTCTCAATAATCTATCTCTATAAAGCAGAATAAAACCCACAATTGAAAAAAGCAAAATATAACCTATTCTTCCATAAATTTCTATTTTCCATCCATCTAAAAGATTATTTGCATACAGCTTTGTTCCTATTATTGCTGTAAAAGCAATAAACAACCCAACAAAAACAACTGTTTTGAGCAAAAACTGCTTGAATCCAGGATTCAGCTTGCTGAACTTATTTAGCTTGAAATTCATGAATTAAGCTCGTTTTTTAGATTTTTAAAGTTGTTTAAGCCCTAAATTTTATTAATTTTCACATAAAACACATTTAGAATTATTATTAGTTCTGCTTATTGAAAGAGCATTTAACCCATTTTCCACTACCTTAATCATCATACGCACGTCTGGAGATTGATTAATTGATTTAATCTTCTTCTTAGTATTTTGTATGAATCTTACATATTCATCAGTGCAGGAGCGGGATATAAACTTAACTTTATTGAAATCTAAAATAACCTTTTTTTCTTTTAGTTTAGAGATCTCATTAAGAAAATCCTGCATAGTTGTTCTAGTAAATATCCTCTCGCCTAATTTGTCAAAAATAGAAACTCTCCTTATTTTTTCCATATTATTCTACATACTTTATTATATTTAAGCCTTTCTTTGGAGCACTAAAACGCATGTATATCAAAGTTCCTTTTAATGCTTTTTTCATGAGTTCCTGACTCTTTTCTTTGTCTTTTGGATTCAAAACGAGAGCACCTTTTCTTGATAGTATGTACATTTCTCCATTTAATCCTTCAAGAACAAGATTCTTGGAAGTTCTAAGACCAAAACCTCTTCCTTGTTCTTCTTTAGTTGATACTCCTTCAATCGCTTTTTTAATAGCATCACAATCATCTAAGAATTGTACCCCTTTCTTTTCAAATAAGGATGGAATTGTTATTCCATTATCAAATATTCCCACGTCTATATATTTCTTATCAGAGTAATATTGAGTCATAATCGATGCTTGGGTAAATTGTGAGTGTTGCTCTATGTTATCAGACAATTCAGCAAGCAAATAATTAACGCTAAATCCAAAGTTTTTATCAACCTTATTCCTTATATGTTTAGATATTTTGGATATTTGTTCATTAACATTATCTTTATTGCTAAAATGATTTATAGGCAAGAAACTTTCTCCTTCTACCTCACAACCTAATGGAAATCCTATTCTAGCGAGATAATTATGAACTCCTTTAATCTTTGGAGGCAATATTTTAATATTCATTATTTTACAAGCCTCAATTATCTTATTACTCAGCAATAAAGCAGAACATGGAAGTATCTATTCATCATCTGAAAAATCAAGATTTAATATTTCTCCGTTTTTTAATTCCGCTTTATCTACCTTGTTAATTATATCTATACACTCCCGGATTTGTTTTAAAGGATCATCTGTATTTGAAATATTGCATTTGAGATTCATTTATTATTCAGATGAGATTAATTAATAAACTTTTCTTGTTAAAGATAATATTTTTTGGTTAAATCCAATAACTTGTTTCCTGAATAAGCCTATCAAGAACAAGATGCGCTAAAATTCCAATTAATATAGAAATTATTGATATGATTAATGAAATAAAGCTTTTTTTAGATACTTTTTTTATGCTATAAAAAAAGAAAGCAATTGCTATAACAACCAAGCCAATTATCAACCAATTTGAAAATGTATGCCCAAATACAGCAAGAGTATCAAACAAAGGATTTTGCATTATCTCGCTTGGATTTATAGAACCCATTTTTACACCTAAAACCCCAAAATCAACTACATCAGGAAGAATATGTCCTAAAACAAAAGCAAGCCCATATATTATTCTATTTTTAGTTTTGCTTTTATAAAATATAAAATATACTATCAAAAACCCTGCTAATGCAACAATTAAATGAGTTAATAATCCAGGCATAATAAACTAAAATAAAAAATTCTATTTAAATCTATTTCCTTTTTTTAAACAGAAAATAGTGGTAATTATTAATTAGAAAACACGCGATAATATTTAATATATGGGCTGTTACAGTTAATAATTTGTTCTAACTAATCCTTAATTATCAAAAAAGTCAAAATTTACTTTCTTCTGACAAAGAAAAATATTCCAACAGCACTCACCAAAGTTAAAATTCCAACTACAATCCCAAATTCAGGGATTACGTGATAATTGTCATGCTTATTGCTTCCGAAGATTACCCTGTACTCCCCACAATCATTATTTTGAACAGTGTATGCATTAAAGCAAAAACTTCCATCTGAATTTACTGTTTTAGTTCCAGAAGCGACAATAATACTTGGATCACAAGAAGCTTGTCCAGGCAGTCCTTTAATATTCCAGTCATACTCTCCCAGATTAAAATTTTCCCCCTTTATATATACATATTCTCCAATATTATATTGATTAACATTTTGTTGTTCACTTCCACAATCATCCTTAGTTGTCCATATTGCGCCAGGATTTCCTTCATTTTCTATTGTTATTAATACTAAGTTAGCACTAACTATTCCTATAGCAAGAACAACTAATAAAACTAAAATTGTTAAGGTATTAAATAGTTTTTTCATTTTCATAAATTACATTTTACCTTCTTCTTACAAAGAAAAAGATTCCAACAGCGCTCGCCAAAGTTAAAATTCCTACCACAACCCCAAATTCAGGAATTAAAGCAATGTTAATAACCCCTAAATACAAATCAAAGGAAGTTGTATAATCCTGTATTGTTGCTGTTTGAGTATTACTTGTAATTCCATCTTTCTCTGCATATGCACTTGCTGTTGTGTCAAGGCATCCTTCACTTGGAATAAAAGTTACAGAGTATGTTCCATCTGAAAGGCTTAGTGCAGTATGTTCTGTGCTGTTGCAAGTTACATGAACAGTTGCCCCTGAAACAGCTCCTGCTGTTTCAAAATTAGGGGAATCATATATTTTACCTGCAATAAGTGTGTTATAATCATCAGCACTAATCATTGTTATTGCAAACATAATAATTACAAAAGCAGATAGCGTCAATAGGAGTCCATTTTTCATTAAAAAATCAAGAAATTCCTCTTTAAAAAGATTGCTATACTCTACTTTAGATCATTCTGAAAGCTAAAATCTTGTTCAAAAAGCTAAAAAATCGTTATTGTAAAAAGGAAAAGATTAAGGAAGAAGTTTATTGGAATTGTCACCCAGATATTCTCTGTTTTATTATACATAAAACACATGAGCAAATTTGCCAAAAACATGAAAATAGCAATCTTATAGCCAAAACCAAGGCTAAAAATTCCATATAATAAAGCAGGGAAAATTATAGAACTAAAAATTCCATAATTCTTTTTAATTAAACTCTGAATTCCCCCTCTAAATAATAACTCTTCTGAAAACGCAATTATTGGAAGAATAAAAAAAAGCTCAGAATATCCTTTAAGCCCAAATAGCCAGCTCCCAGCAATTCCTAAAGCTCCTCCCAAAAGAATTGTTAATGGAAGAAAAGATAGCCCTCTTTTCATATTTCCAAGACTTATTCTAAATTTTATAGAATAAATTAAAACAAGAAAGAAAAGAATAAGATAAACAACAATAGCTTTTATTGGATAATCAAAATTAACAAATAGCTCTATAACTCTTATAATTGGCAAAATCATAAAAAGAATTATTAATTTTCCATAATCATTCAATGTTCCTTCTTTAGATAGAACAATCAGACATCCTGTAATTAATAAGATATAAAGAAAAAACCCAGGCACAGGACTCACATTGATAATTATCTCTGATAAAAGCAAACACAATATCAATAATATTAAAAGATATTTTTTCATTTTAAAATTTAGAAGCAATGTCTATTACCATAATAATAAAGAAGACAACTAATAGAATAATAATCATAGGAAAAAGAGTTTTCTTTATTTTTTTTCCACCCAGCTCTGCTAAAATAAGATATCCTATTAGCAGAACAGTCAAAAATATAGGTGAAATATCTCCTACATTATTCAAAGTTATCATTAAATAAACTAAAGATATGCTTATTTAAAGTTTTTTTGATTTCTCTCTATAATGAATCAAACAACACCAGTTTCCCATCTTTATCCCTGAGAAATGTCTAAAACATTTTCAATGTTCTTCAAATCCTGCCATTTAATAAAGAAACATTTAAATAGTTTTGTTATATTAATATTACAATTGTAAATAAAATATTACATATGTAATAAAAAAATAACGCTAAAGAGAGCATGCTAAATAAATACAGCAGATACAGGGTTTTAAGGGTTTTTTTGCAAAAACCAACAGAAAGTTTTGGATTAAGGGAAATCGGTCGTCTTAGCAAATTATCTCCACCATCAGTGATTAAGTATCTAAAAGAGTTTGAATTAGATGGGCTAATAATCAAAACAGAAAAAAAAGGAATTCCCTCTTATCAAGCAGCCAAAGAAAATGAAGATTTTATCTTTTATAAAAAGGTAGATATTTTATATGAACTTCATAGTTCTGGTCTTGTCGACTATTTGTGGCAGAAATTAGGCCCAAATGCAATAATTTTATATGGAAGCCATGCAAAAGGGGAAGCTGCAGAAAACTCTGACATTGACATATTTATTATAGGAAAAGATAAAGATATTGTTCTGGCAGAATTTGAGAAAAAATTAGGTAGAGAAATACATTTGATGTTTGATAATAATGTAAAAAACATTCCGAGTGAACTTAAAAATAACCTAATCAACGGAATTATATTAAAAGGTTATTTTAAGGTGTTTTAATGATAATCAAAGTTTTTCCAGATAAAGAAAAAGCAAAGTCTATTCTAAAAATGGCCAATTCAAGGGAGCAATTTCTGAAAGACATGGAAAAAATAAAAATTTATTCAACAATAATTACTGAGAATTATTACGAAATAATTAAGGAGCTTTGTATAGCTGTAATCTTAACTGATGGTTATAAGGCCATTGGAGAAAATGCTCATAAAGAATTAATTGATTTTATGCGAAGATACAAAGAATTCAATGATTTTGAGATAGAAACAACCTAGGATCTTAGGATAAGAAGAAATAAAAGCGCCTATGAAGGAAAGCAAATAGAACTAGTTTATCTGGAAAATAACAGGAATACTTTAATTAAGATAATTTCTAAACTAAAGAAAATTTTAGAGGGAAAACTTGACTAAACAATTATTATCTCTAAAATCCTTTTCCACAACACCAGTTTCCCATCTCTGTCCCATAAGAAAAGAAACATTTATAAATAACTTACCATTATTTATGTGTATGAAAATTAGTAAGGAAGACTTGCTTCGCATAAACAAAGGATTTGGAGGAAATCTTAGAAGCGACTCAAGTCTTGATTTTGCTATTGATAAAATAAACAGCTCAAAATTAGGGTTTTATAATAGATTAGCCTATTTATGGAGAGCAATATTAGTTGACCACCCCTTTTCAGATGGTAATAAGAGAACAGCTGTATTTTTAGCATATGCTTTTGCAGAAGAAAGCAAGAAATATGTAGATAGAGATATATTAGTTCATCAAGCTATTTCAATAGCAAAGAAAAATATCACCAGTATAAGACAAATAGAATGGAGACTTAAAAATGCAATTAAATAAAAAAATAATTAATAGGATATTGAAAAAGAATAAAAAAGCATTTGAAATGCTAGAAAATTACGATAAAACAAGAGAACTTCCATTTCAAAGAAAAAGAATAGATATTACTCTATCAGTGGAAACACTAAGAAAACTTAAGGAATTAAAGGAAAAAACAAAAAAATCAATTTCCCAAATTATTGAAGAAAAAATTCAATAGCTTTTCCAAAAAATCAATTTCCCCTTCATCCTTCAACAAAACATTTATATACCAAAGGGTACTAAAATGTATATTATGGTACAAAGAAGTATACCGAGCTTATTTGCAGTTATTGAAGTCTTCTTTCAAGAGCCCACAAAAATACATTTTATCAAAGAAATAAGCCGAGAGATAAAACTTGCTCATACTTCTGTGAGAAACATAATAAAATACCTGGAGAAAAATCATATAATTGTTAAGAAAAAATCAAAACCATTTGACGGATACACTGCAGATAGAGAGAATGAGGATTTTATCTTCTATAAAAAGGCTTACAATATTTATTCGTTGAAAGATATAACCCGTGAAATAGTAAATTCTGTTTATCCTTCAGCAATCGTTCTTTTCGGGTCTTATTCTCGCGGAGAAGATGTAGAATCAAGTGATATTGACATATTTGTTCTTTCTAAAGCAAAAAAAGAGATAAATGTCTCCCCATTTGAAAAAAGCCTTAAGAGAAAAATAAATATAATGACTCTCGACAGAATTGAAAAACTTGATGAATTAATAAGGAAAAAAATAAATAACGGGACTGTTTTGCATGGTGAAATATGATAGAAGACAGAGTATTTAGGATAAACAAAGATAAAGAAAGGGCAGAGGATCTTTTTATATAGATTTCCACAGCACCAATTTCCCTTTTTCATCCCATAAGAAAATCGTGTCTCCTGTTTCTGTTAAATCTAATTCAAAAGAAACTTCTTCTCCGTTGCCCAATGTTTTTTCCTGGAAGATTGTGTTGTTTCTTCCTTCTGCTTTTATTCTCCATCCAGTTATATCACATGAAAAATCACAGATATTTTCCAATGTCTCAGAATCTTTCAGTATTATGCAAGAAGCACATTTATGCGATGAAGCTTCGCAGAGATTAATATTACTATTAATACAGCTATCCCAGGCTTTAGTAAATTCTGAATAATGCTTATCTTTGCCAGAAGGAAAATAATAATTACCAAATCCATTTTCTACCATTTTAATATTAATATTCTCATTTTCTAAAAAAACATATGCAAGCGTTCTGTAATATTTATCATAGCGCTCTTTTCCAAATTCAAGCAGAACTGTTTTATTGAAAACCAGCTGTTCAAGAAATTCTTTTGCCTCTAAATAATATAACTCTCCGCGTTCAGGTGTGTTAATTCCTAAAAGCCTTATACTTGTGTCATTAGACTCAATTGTATCTCCATCTATAACTCTATTCACAAAAACTTCTTGTCTTGTATCGAGGAAATTATTAAGTGTGTTATCAAGAATAGGATAATTTAATATAAATAGGGCAAGAATAAGTGCAATTAACAAAATAATATCCCTTTTCCTAATTGACTTTTGAATAACTTTTTTATTTAACATTAATAATTGCAATTATTATAATATATAATTATATTTTGAAGTTGTGAATATATAATTAATCATAATTAAATATATAAATTCATCTTATCCAGGGGTAATATGAGTATAGCTAATTTAGTATATGTTGAAGCACAATTGAAAGAATTAGGGATTAAGCGACTTACAAATATAGAAAAAGAAGCACTAAAAAAACAAAATATTATTTATCAAAGACAATATATTGAAGTATCTAAAAAAATATCTGAACTTAATAAAAAGATTTCAGAATTGGAAAATACACTTAAAGAAGCTATACCAACAGCACCTGGCACAACATATATTCATCAAGGATATAGTGGATGTGGATTAAGAGCTGTTGTACAAATAGGAGTAGATGAAGCATCTCCTGTTTATTATTGTTTAATGTGTGATACTGATTTTCAATCAGATATTATATGGAATCACATAGATAAAGACTTTTAGCTAAAATCTCTGCTCCTTTTTCCATTAATCTTTTATTAATCATTGCATAATACTATCACAAAGAATTTAAATAAATTTATATAACTAATTTTATGCCAGAGATGAGTAATATGATTCTGCTTGCAGATAAGAATTCTAAAGCTTGGAATTTTGCAGAGAAAATTCAAAATTATATCTTAACTCAAAAAGGAAATTTGATTCCTCTTCAAGAAGTAGAAATAACTCATTTCAGAAATGGAGAACTTAACGCTCATGTTCCAGAGAATGTTAGAAAAAAAGATGTTTACTTTATTCACGATTCCACAAAAAATCCACAGGAATGGTGGATAGAACTTATTTTGATAAGAGATCTTTTGCTTTCTTCATCTGCAGGCTCTATTACTCTTGTTCTTCCAAATATGCTGTATAGCAGGCAGGATAGAAAAGACAAACCTCATGTTCCAATATCAGCCCGAGCTCTTGCAGAATCAATATCTCAGGGGGTAAGCAGAATTATCACAATGGATTTGCATGCTCCTCAGATTCAAGGATTCTACCCAGCAACAACTCCTTTAGACAATCTTTACAGTTTTCCAGAAGCTGTTGACTTTCTAAGAAAAAACTTTTATTCAGATTTAGATAATATTGCAATTATTGCTACAGATGCAGGAGGAGCAGGACGTGCAAGAGCTTTTTTAAAAAAAATGAACAAAATTCAAGAAAAGGATGTTCTAAAACAAAAATATTCTCTTGCTTTAATGGATAAGATAAGGACAAAAACAGGAGAAGTAGAAGAAATGAAATTAATAGGAGATATTACTAATCAAAATATTTTAGTTGTTGAGGATATTATTGACTCTGGCGGAACATTATGCAAAGCAGCAGAATTATTAAAGAAAAACGGAGCAAAAAAATTATTCTGCTATGCAACACATGGAATTTTTACAAAAGGCGTATCAGAGCTTTCTAATTGTTATGATGTTATTCTAACAAGCAATACTCATTATTCAGAGAACTCAAACGTGAAGATTGTTGATGTTTCCCCTTTATTTGCAGAAGCTGTTTATAGAGCACAAAAAGGACTTTCTATTTCTGAATTGTTTGGATAGATATCTTTTGAATTAAAATTTAGATTATGAGGGTGAAAGGATTCGACAAAAAGGAATTGCGAATTATTATACAAATCTTTAAATATGTATATTATTTTTGAGCGGTTGTTTAAAATTATATTCCAAAAATAATTCAGGACAAATAAAATGAAATTTAGCTCAACACCAGCGATGCAGGCAATAGGTTGTGTGACTAGTTTAGTTAGCCTAGGTGCTTTTGCAAGTGGTATTTATCAAGGGATTTCTAATTCAAAAGGTATTGAAATAGAACCAAATACGCTAATATTAATAAGATATGGCCCTATAGCGCTTAATGGTCTTTTAGGAATTCCTGCAGCACATGCTTTTTCAAGTGATAAAGAAAATTTAGAAGAAATGGTTAATGGTGCACCACCAAACTTAGATCAACAAGAAGCAGAAGGATGTTCAAAAAGTTATGCAGGTTGCACTTTTCCTTTTATAGGTGTTGTAGCTACATCTCTTATTGAATATGCTGGTTATTTGGTCGGCGGTGCTATTGGTGCATCAGTATGAAACTAGAAAAAATACTTCAATCATTAGAGATATTATCAATTAAAGGATATAAGAAAACAACTTCTCCTATATACTCTCTTTTAAATTCTTTTAATATCAATCCTTTTCGATGCAGATATACACCTTCTTGTTCACAATATGCTGAACAAGTAATCAAAGAATGGGGTGCCTATAAAGGAACGTTTATGGCTTTAAAGAGAATTATGAGATGTAATCCTTATGGTGGATTTGGTTATGACCCTGTTCCTAAGAAAAAATAATATGCAAAGGTAGGGGTAGAAAAAAGGACTTTCTATTTCTGAATTGTTTGGATAGATTCAAAGCCATGCGGGTGAAAGGATTCGAACCTTCGCAGGCACTAAGCCACAAGATCTTAAGTCTTGTCCGTTTGACCGCTCCGGCACACCCGCATGAATGGCGCCGCTGCGACGTTCATCACGCTACAGCGTTTGTTGTATTTCTCAGAAGTTATGTTGCTTAAAAAAGTTTCTTATTAACTTAATAGCTTAATTTAGAGCAACCTTTATTAATACTTTATACTTTTTTTCTTTATGAAAAGAGCTGTGATTAATGTTCTGAAAAAAGCACTGAATTCTAAAGGAGTTCATTATACAGAAGAGCAGATAGAAAAACTTATTGAAATTCCTCCTAGTTTAGGAATGGGGGATTATGCTTTTCCATGTTTCTCGCTTTCTGATAAATTAAAAGATGATCCTGCTAGAATAGCTATTGAAATAAGAGAAGAAATAGGAGAACCTTCTGCAACAGAATTTGCAGATATAGAAACAGAAGGTCCTTATTTGAATTTTTTTCTTAATCGAAAAAGTCTTGCAAGACAAACCGTTTGGGATATAATAACCTGGAAAAAAAATTATGGAAAAGGAAAATCAGGAAAAAGAAAAAGAACAATGGTTGAATTTCCAAGCCCAAATACAAACAAACCATTGCATTTAGGACATTTAAGAAACATGGCAATTGGAGAAAGCATTTCAAGAATTCTTGAGTTTAATGGGGAAAAAGTTATACGAGCAAATCTTAATAGCGACAGAGGAATTCATATCTGCAAATCAATGCTCGCGTATCAAAAATGGGGAAGAGAAAAAACTCCAGATAAGAAAAAAATAAAATCAGACCACTTTGTTGGAAATTTTTATGTTAAATTTGAAAAAAAGAAGAAAAAGAAACTTGAAGAAGAAGCTCAGGAATTGCTTAGAAAATGGGAAGCAGGAGATAAACGAACTCTTCTATTATGGAAGTTAATGAATAACTGGGCTTTAGAAGGTTTTGCAGAAACTTACAAAAAATTTGGAATAAAGCATGATGTAACTTATTTTGAAAGCAAAATATATTCAAAAGGAAAAGAAATTATCGAATACGGAATAAAAAAGAGAATATTTGAAAAGTCAAAAAGTGGAGAAACAAAAATTGATTTAAAAAAAGAAGGTTTGGGAGAAAAAATTCTTTTAAGAAAAGATGGAACAGCTTTGTATATTATACCTGATTTAGCTTTGGCAAAAATAAAATTCAAAGATTATAAACTAAATCGTTCTATTTATGTAGTCGGTAATGAGCAGGAATATCATTTCAAAGTTTTATTTTCTATTCTCGAAAGATTAGGATTTCGAAAAGAAGGCAAAGAAATGAAGCATCTTTCATATGGAATGGTTAATCTTCCTTCTGGACGAATGAAATCAAGAGAAGGAATTGTTGTTGATGCAGATGATTTGATTAAAGATGTAAAATCTATTGCAGAAAAAGAACTTAAAAAAAGAGAAAAACTCCGTAAGACAGAACTCGAAAAAAGAAGTTCTATAATTGCTTTGGCTGCAATAAAATATATGCTATTAAAACAAGATATAAAGAAAAATATACTTTTCAATCCAAAAGAATCTGTTTCTTTTGATGGTGATACAGGACCATATATTCAGTATAGTTATGCAAGAGCAGGTTCTATATTAAAAAAAGCACCTGAACAGAAAAAATTTGAGGTTTATGAACTAGAGGACAAAGAACTTGAGCTTGTAAAAAAACTTTCTCAGTTTCCAGAAGCTGTTTTGAATGCAGGCAAAAATTTAAATCCAGCAATTATTGCAAATTATTCTTATGAACTTGCTCAAATATTCAACGAATTTTATCATACCTGCAAAGTTATAGGTTCTGAACAAGAAGCATTTCGACTTACTCTTGTTCAATCTTTCAGGCAAGTAATAAAAAATTCTTTGAAACTGCTAGGAATTGATGTAGTTGAGAAAATGTAATTTGTCGTCAGTAATTTAAATATAAAATTCTAAAAATTTTTATTAATCAAAACTTATTTAAATGATATTTCATTAATTATAAAATAAAAAGGAGGAGAATAAAGACAAATGGTTAAAGTAAGAATGATGAATGAAGAACTCTTTGCTAAAACTTTAAAAGAGTTCAACGTTGCAGGAGAGCTTATTAGAGCAAGACAGGAAGAAAAGCAAGGTCTTTTAGATGAATTCGATAAAGAGTGCAAAAGATTCTTTTTTGGAAAAATTTCAGAGAAAGCTTTGGTATCTTCTGTTAAAAAGACAAATGACGAATTGCATAGACTTGATAAAGAAACAAGAGAAAATATGTCAAAAGCAAGATCAGCAGGATCCAGAGCATTGGGAATTATTTCAGCTCAAACACCAGTAGGCTATAGAGCAACTCTTTCAGGACTTTCAGGCGGAAAAAAGAGCGCAAAGAAAAGAAAGAAAAGAAAAGCAAAAAAAGCAAGAAGGAAAAAGAAAAGATAATTTTTTTAATTTTTAATTTTTTCCCTTAATTTGTCCAAGCGTAAATTAGTTTTTTATTTATAATATTGTAAATAACAAAAAGGGAGTATTTTTTATTTGATTTATGGGAAGAATATCTCTTTATAAAATTGAAGGATTTGAATCTCCAAAATATAATTTTAGAATTTCTTTACTTGATAGTTTTGTAAAAATTATATCAAAAAAAGAATTATCTAAAGATTTTTATGAAAATATCATTGAAGAAGGAAAGTATCTTATCAAACAAAATTTTTCAGCGCCCCTTATACCTAATTATGAACCATATATTTTTTCAAAAAATGAAAAAGGAAATCTTACTTATCTTTTAAATTCTGTAAGAATTCCAAAAATTCGAAAAGAAGCACCTGTTCTTGACATTTACTATAATTTTGATTTAAAAATTTCAAACTCTGAAGAATATATTGATTATTTTTCACATAACATCGATAACTGGATGCAAGCTTCCACATTGCTTCTTCTTTGGTTAAAATGGATAAGTAATGTGAATTTAGAATTAAAACATAAACAAGGGGATTTAATTATAAAAATTTGAGAAATCTAATTATTTTATAGACTTCATTTCTCTCCAGGCAAGTTCAAACAATTGCTCAAGCGCCTGAGCAAAGAATTCTGTGTTTATCCAAACACCAATATCATAGTTTGGATGGAATTTTTCATCATCAAGGAGCATGAACATAAGCTGGGTGGAATCAATTACTGTAAATCTTGCCTTGAATTTTTCTATATTTTTTACTTCTGCAACTTTTTTGAATTCTCTTGCAACTTTTATATTATTATTGTTTATTGGTGCAGCTATCCTTATTTTTACCCCTCTTTTTTTACATTTTTCAAGACTTGGCATTAATACTTCTAATTTTCTATTAAGCCCTTCAGCTGTTGTCATGATTGTTATTGTTTCTTCAGCGTCTCTTATCATCATATCAAGATGATTGTAAAGATTTTGTCTTCCTTTAAGACTTCCAGATAAATCAGAAGGCTCTACAAATTTCACTCCTTTTGTAAAGAGTGAGGTTAGTTCCTCAAGAACCTCGTCATTTTTCAGAGCTTCAAGTCTTTTGGATCTTTCTTTTGCCTCAACCATAAGATTTTTCTTTGCTCTTTCAACAACTTCTGTAGGTTTTAATGCGAAGAATTTTATAGGTTTGCCAAGCTTCATGACAATAAACCCTTTCTTTTCAAGGCTTTCAAGGATATCATATGTTCTTGAACGTGGAACATCAGAAATACTGCTCAATTCCCCGGCTGTTGAAGTTCCCCTCGAGAGAAGGGCTGTCCATACCTTAACTTCATATAAATTCAAATCAAAAATTTTTCTTAATCTGCTTAAAAATTCTTCCTTTATTATCATTTTATTATTTTTTATAAGGGTGCATCTTTTTAAAGATTGTTATGATAAAAGAGTAACCTAAAGGGATTACCCGCTGGTAATGATAATTATTATGCCTCTTTTATCTCTTATATTAAAAGAGATTTTGTTTTTAAATTTTTCCTTTAAATGAATAGTATCGAGGATGTTTTTTATTTCAATCTCCAATTTTTTTGAGTTTGTTCTCTCTTTTATAAAAGATTTTTGCGTTTCCAATATTTTTTTGAAATCTCCGTCGGTAATTATAATCAGCTCCACACTGTCTTTTTTCTGTAAACCAATTTTTTTTCTGAAATCCTGTACTTTTCTTGATAACTCGCGCGCATAACCTTCTGCTTCAAGTTCAGGAGTTAGTTTAACGTCTAATGTTATACCCAAAGAATCTAATTTAGGAACTTTATCAAAATAAACTTCCTTAACATTTAATTGAGATTTAATTAATTCTTTAATATCATTACTAATATCAAATTTAGCAGAAATATTTGCTGATTTTAATGGCCATTTTAAACCAATTTTAGCAGTTTCTCTTTCATATAACCCTTTTTCAATTATCCCAAATACATTTTCAAATTCTCCTTCTAATTTTTTATTAATCTTCTTTACATCTGCTTTTGGCCAGGAACACAAATGAACACTTTCTTCTCTAACAATTTTCTTTTTTCTCAAATCCTGCCATACTGCTTCTGTTAAAAAAGGAATAATTGGAGAACAAATTTTAATTAGAACTGCATAAACTTCTTTTAAAACATAAAGACAAGATTTATCTTCATTTGCTATTCTATCTCTTACAAATTTGATATATCTCCTGCTTAAATCATTCAACCAAAAATCTTGTAATAATCTAGTAGCTGTAAAGTAGCGCATTTCTCCAATTTCTTTTGTTGCATTTTTTATAAGAGAATTTAATTTTGATAAAATCCATTTGTCTTCTACTTTGGATATTTTAGTTTTACTTTTATTTTCAATAAGCCGGCTTATATTGAATAAAATATTTAGATTATTTTGCGGTTCTTTGATAACCTTAAATCCAAATCTTAGTTCAGAAGCAGGATCTTGCAGGCAGTATAATAATCGCATTGGATCTGCCCCCATTTTTTCAACAGCGTCGTTAAACCATATTACATTTCCTTTGCTTTTATGCATTTCTTCTCCATTTTCATCTTTTACAGATTCATATCCTAAAATTGATTTAAATGGAGCCTTGCCTGTTATTGTTACAGAAGCCCACATTAAAGCATTAAACCATCCCCTGTATTGCCCGGGCAGATTTTCAGAAATAAAGTCAGCAGGAAACCATTTTTTCCAATATTTTTTATCATTTAAATAATTCAAAGTTGAAAATGGAACAATTCCAGCATCAATCCATGCATCTCCTGTATCAGGTATTCTTTGAACTTCTTTTCCGCATTTTTTGCATTTAATCTTTATTTCATCTATCCATGGACGGTGTATTTCTTGAAGAGCATCTACTTTCTTTTTATCAACAGCTGATTCTCTTAATTCTTTTAAATTTCCAGCAACAAAAATTTCTCCGCATGTGCATTCCCAGATTGGCAAAGGCAACCCCCAAAATCTTTTTCTTGATATAAGCCAATCATCCATATTTTCAAACCAATCTTCCTGCCTTATTTTTCCATATTCAGGATACCATTTAATTTTCTTATTTTCACTAATTAGCTTATTTCGAATTTCCTTGCATTTTATATACCACTCATCAACCAACCTAAAAACTAATTCTTCACCGCATCTCCAGCAGTGAGGATATCTATGAGAATAATTTTCTATCTTATACACAAATCCTCTTTTTTCCATGTCTTGCATTACTTCTTTATTAACTTCTGAATATTTTTTATTGCTGAAATTTGAATAATCATTTCCATAGAAACCCATTTCATTTAATGGAGATATTGAAGGTAGTTTCAATTTTTTTCCTAATTGATAGTCTTCTGAACCGCATCCAGGAGCGCAGTGCACGATTCCTGTTCCTTCTTCTTCAGAAGCAAAATCCCATAATACAACTTTATGAGGAGAATCTTTTTGCTGTTTTAAGTAAGAATAAGGCATTTCATATTTTATTCCTTCAAGTTCTTTTCCTTTTTTTCTTTCAATAATTTTGTAATTCCCTTTTATTTCTTCAAGTCTTTTTTCAGCAAGCCAGTAATATTCATCCTCCTGCTTTATTTTTACATAATCAATCTTTTCATTTACAGCTATAACAACATTTGCAGGAACAGTCCATGGAGTAGTTGTGAAAATTAAGAAATATTCTTTTTTCTTTCCAAGAACAGGAAATCTCATAAATAATGCTTTATGGCTTACCTCCCAATATCCTTCTGTTACTATATCATGCTTTGAACTTGCTGTCCCGCATCTCCAGCACCACGGCACAGCATCTTTTCCTTTATACAACCAGCCCTTGTCATAATATTTTTTCAATAAAAACCAGTTATGTAAATTGTTATTTTTAGACATCGTATAATAACTATTCTTCCAATCCATCCATTGCCCAAGTTTTAGAGATTGTTCTGTCTGTATAGCTGAGAATTTTTCAACTCTTTTCTTGCATGATTTTACAAAATTAAGAACCCCAAATCTTTCAATATCTTCTTTATTTTTTAATCCCAAATCTTTTTCTTCTTCTCTTTCAACCCATAATCCCTGACAATCAAAACCATTTTGCCACCTTAAATCATAACCATTCATAGCCTTAAATCTAAGAAATAAATCTTTGTAGGTTCTTCCTCTTGCATGATGAACACCCATCGGGTTATTCGCAGTTATAGGTCCATCAATAAAACTACACCTTTTCTTACCCCTATTTTTCTTAACTAGTTTTTTAAATATTTTGTTTCTTTCCCAAAATTTCCTTATTTCTTCTTCTATTTGTTTAAAGTTGTACATTTTACAAAACATAAACAAATCACTCATTTTTAATGTTTTTGATAACTAATATAAATACAAAATCTCTCTCTAATTTATGTGGGAAATAATACTTGTAATTTTAATACTATCTTGTCTTTTTGTAATGTCTTGGTTTCTTATGATTCCTTGGTTTTTTGGAGCGCCCTATGATATTACAAGAAAAAAAGCCCTGAAAAATATAATAAAATTAACAAATCTTCAATCAAAAGATAAAATTGCAGAATTAGGTTCTGGAGATGGAAGAATTTGTATTGCTTTAGCTAAGAAAAATCCAAAAGCAAAAATTTATGGTTTTGAAATAAACCCTTTTTTAGTTTTTATATCCAGAAGAAAAATCCGAAAATTAAATCTTCAAAATCAAATAAAAATTTATTGGAAAAATTTCTTTAAAGTCAATCTAAAAGACTTTAACAAAATAGTCTTTTTTCAATTTCGTTCAATAATCCCAAGATTAGAAGAAAAATTCAGAAAAGAGCTAAAAACTGGTACAAAGATAATTTCTCATAACTGGCCTTTGCTTAATTGGAAAGCTAAAAAACAATTAGGTAAAAAGCATTTATTAGAAGGAATTGTTTATTTATATGAAAAATAATTATTTTTCAAAATTCTTTAGAAAATCGCTTTCAACATAATGAAGTTTTAATGAAGGAATAATTAGACAAAATGGCTTTTCTATCTTTTTTGTTTTTAGTTTACTAATATCTCCATAATAAACTTTGAAATTATCTGTTCCTAATTGTGAGCAAACAATTATTTTATCCAGCTTAATTTTATATTTATCACCATTTTTAATTAATTTCTCTAAAGCATTCTTAAAATTCAAGCCAATATCAATTAAAATTAATGAATGTGCTTCAATGCTTAAATTTTGCTTAACAATGTTCATATAACTATCTGCTTCAAAACTTGGCATGCTTGTTATTTTTCCAAATTTGTAAATTTGAAGTCCTGTTTCTCCAATCGCATCTAAAATAGAAGCATTATGAAAAACTTTTAAGTTAATTCCCTGCTTTTCAGCTTCCTCAAGTATTGAAACATGAGTGGTGGCGACTAAAGGTGAGCCATAAACCAGCAAAGCAATATCTATTTTTTTTGCTTCATCTAAAAATTTTAAACTCTCTACAAATCCCCTGTCTGCAGAAATAATTTTCTTTTTGATTACTTCTTCTAATTTTTCAAAAGAATATGGAAAATCCACTGTGTAATTTTCAAGATAAATCTTTTTGCATTTTTTTAGTACTTCAAGACTCTGCTGTGAAATTCCTTTTTCATTTAAACCCAAACCAATAAGATATAGCATTATTTCTTTAAACTCCTGCTTGTAACTATTGCTATAAAAAGAAAACTAAATAATAAAATATCATTTCCAATTATTAAACTTATAACCGCTCCGATTATACTAAAAACTATTATTAATCTAAACCATTGCTTACCTGATTTTAATTCTTCTTTCGTAAGCTTTGCCAGCCAATTTCCTAAGAAAATTCCTAATATAATAATTATAATTCCTATTGTAATTTTTATTATGTTCTGCATAATATAATCAGAAAAAAGACATTAATAAATTATTTGGGTGAATAGTTGCGATATGTTATATAAAACTTTTTATACTCCTAAAAGATTCCAACTAAAATAATGAAAGCAATATTATGTAATGATGGGGATTTGGAAATAATTCTCGAAACTGAAACAGAAGTAAAATCATTGAAATCTACTAAACTTGTATGTGATATTAATAGAGAAGGAGGAGAACCAATAAAAAAATCAATAAATACCGTTCTAACATTAAGTTATAATCCTGAAGGCAAATATAAAGATGGAATTAAAATTGAGCCAGCAGATGTTCCTTTTGTTGGTTGTAACACAACTACAATAAGCATAGATACTTTAAGATATAATATTTTATCAAATAAATTTTTAACAGAGAGAAAAATTGGAACATCAAGAGGACGCCAGCATATTGGAATTTATTCTCCTGGTGAATTCACTCCTTTTGCTCCATCTCAAAACATTTAAATATAATCTCCATTATTTTGTTATAAGAGGTTAAAAAGATGTTATCAGAGATACCAAAAAAACTGGAAAAAGTAAAAAAAGAAGATATAGATAAAGAAATATTGCGAGCAGGAATAATAGCAGAGCTTGACGCTGTAAATCTTTATGAACAAATGGCAGCAATGACGGAAAATAAAAATATTAAAAAACTTCTTCTAGATATAGCAAAAGAAGAAAAGACACATATTGGAGAATTCCAGGCTTTATTGCTTGAATTAGATTGGGAACAAAAAAAAGAGTTGGAAGAAGGTAAAAAAGAAGTAGAAAAATTAAAAAGAGAATAATTAAGCGCAATTTGAAAGCATGAAAAAAAAGATTAGCAAAATTATTTATTGGACACCAAGAATTCTATCAATAATATTTATTCTATTTTTAATGCTATTTTCATTAGATATTTTTGAAGGAAATTATGGATTCTGGGGAACAATTTTAGGATTATTTATGCATAATATTCCAGCACTTATTCTGCTGGCTGTTCTGATAATCTCTTGGAAACATGAAATAGTCGGTGGAATTGTTTTTATTTTAGCTGGATTAGGTTATACTTGTCTAATTATGTTTAGAGTAGTAGCTTCTGATTTTGCCGAATTGTACATGTTATTTTGGTCTTTAATAATTGCAGGACCTGCATTTCTCATAGGAATTTTATTTTTAATGAACTGGTTCGAAAAGAAAAAACACCATAAGTCGCGCAAGTAAAAGAATATTAGTCTAAACCTCAACAAAATTTAAAACTTATAGAGTTCTTGTAGAATCATGCCATATGAAAAATTTCTTATAGTTGCGAGCAAGCTTGACAAAGCAGGAATAAATATAACAACACAATTAAGCCAGTTCGGAGACTTCAGATTTTATCTTGTAGACAATGAAATAATCTATACAGAGAATCTTGATTTGGAGAAGATTAATTCTTATGATTTTATTATTTTTGCTTCAAAACATAAAGCAGAAGCCAGCAAAAAAACACTTTCTATTCACGCTCCTGGAAACTGGCGTTCTGCAGATTATGGAGGAGAGAAGGAAAAAATATGTAAAAGCTCTGCCTTATTTTTTAAACATATTTTTGAGAAATTAAATTCAAATGCAGAACAATACAATCTTAAGGATTACAAAATAACAATGGAGGCAACACACCACGGCCCTTTTATTGATAAACCATGTATATTCATAGAAATAGGTTCTACTGAAAACGAATGGACAGACAGAAAAGCTGCATTTATTATAGCAAAAACAATATCAGAAGCAATCAATGATTTTAAAGAAAATCCTTATAGCGAAATAGCAATTGCAATAGGCGGACCACATTACTGCCCTAATTTCAACAAAATTCAGGCATCTTCAAATATAGCTATCTCTCATGTAATTCCAGGTTATGTTTTTCCATTAACAGAAGAAATGGTAAAAGAGGCTTTGGAAAAAACAGAAGAAGAAATTGATTTTATTCTTCTTGACTGGAAAGGACTTGGTCGGGCAGAACACAGGCAAAAAATTCTAGATATACTTGATAAATTATATGTTCAATACAGAAAAACAAGCGAGATTTCTAAAGGAGACTAATCTATTTATTGATATATAAGAATATTAATAAATATCTTTGGTTTTGCATTGATATGTCATTGGTTAGGATAGTGGATAGGGATGGTTCAGAATTTGAGTTAATAGTCAATAAAAAAGATCCAAAGAAACAAAAAGAGTTTTTAGAAAATATTCCAATACCTAAAGGATACAATAGAATTGAAGTTAGAAAAGGTTATAGGATTATTCTAGTAGAGCTTAGACAATATGATTCTCAAAGTATAGCAAATTATAAATCAAAGATGAATAAAATACACAAAAAGAACATGGCAAAGCTTAATGCTTCGCGTAGAGCAATATATTACGCAGTGCAAGAAGACCGCAAGAGAAGAATACTAAATTATCAATAATTAATTTATCACTTTTCCGTTTTCATAGACAAGCATGCTTCTTCTTCTTAACTCTTTAAAAAAAGGCTCGACAGGGACAATTTCTTCAGGAGCATAGCTTCCTGGCTGTGTTATTACTTTACCAAATATCATCTGCGCAATTATACTTGCAGGCATACCTGTATCTATGTTGCATCCTGCATCTTCCCATCCTTTCAATGGCGGAACAATACATTCCATAAGAATTTCTTTATTTTTTCCTTTATGTTTTCCTTTCATCAAAACCCACAAATTTTCAGTTTCTTTATAGCCAAGAGGATATTTTATTCTCTTAAGAACTTCTGTAAGAAATTCATTTGGTTTTATCTTCATTCCTCTAAAATCAATTAATTTTTCGCTTCCAAATCCTAACTCAAGCATAGCAAGTAGCTTTTCTGTTGAATGCTCTGGAAAACCAGCATAAAATTCAAGATTTTTTATTCCCTTATTTTTACAATATTCATAAAAAGTATATGTCTCTGGATGATGCCCTACCTTAATTTGTTTTTGTTTTCCTATTGCTCTATGATAAACAATTTCAGCTGAATCAAGTGGTTTTACTACTTCTATTTTGCCATTATGCAAATAAGGAGCATTCATAGTAAATTCTCCCAATATACTTTGTATTGAAAATGGAACAACAAATTTTTTTATGTTTGAATCCCATGAGAAACCAACTTTAACAGTATCAATTGTGTCAAACTTTTCATAAGCATATCTTAACATAACATCTCCTATTCCAGGAACACTTCCACAGCCAGTTATATGTATCAGCCCTTTTTTCTTTAACTTATTATTCATAGCTAATTGTTTTTTTAGAATTGGAATATCAGAACCCAAATCAATTGAATGAACCCCAACTTCTGCAAACATTTTTAATGCTTTAAAATTAAAATCACCTTCTGCGCAGTTTATTACAACCTTTGCCCCTGAATTTTTTATAATTTTTTTGGATTTTTCCTCTTCCTTTAAATCAAGATAAGCAAAAGAGGTTTTCTTATTTTTTAGCAAATCTTTAACTCTGTTTTCATCTCTTCCACATAAGAGCACTGAATAACCGCATTTTAACAAATCTTTAGTTACTATTCTTCCTTGCATTCCTGTTGCTCCAATCACACAAAAATCAAATTTCATTTTTCCTCTTTTTTATTTATTTTAATATTAACAAATTTGATTTTAAATATATTATGCCTTGAAATATTCTCGAAGATGGCTAAGCGCGAAAGTTACTCTTTTTCCAAGAATTTGTTGTATAAATCCAGAAAAAAAGAATTTTCTATCTTTTCTTAAAAATTGTGATAAATTTTCAACCTTTTTTGAGTTCATTGCTCTTCTTGCTATATAATCTCCACAAAATGCAGCCCAATTTAAACCAGCACATCCCATTGCGTATTGAATAAATTTACTGTTTTTATCATAGTCTACAATTGGTATTAAATCTTGAGTTACATCAATTAATCCAGACCAATAATTGCTAAAACTTACATCTTTTATTTCTGGAAAATTTTTCTTTAATTTATTAATAAATTTTTCTATAACCCTAGGTGCCTTATAGGATTTTGGATAATAAGTTGACCATGGAGAAGAACCTCCAACAAGAAGCCTATTTCCGTTTATAATACGATAATGAATGTAAAGAAGAGAAGTATCCCAACACATTAACTCTTCTTCTGGAAATAAACTTTTTATTTCTTTTTTGTTTAGTGGTTCACTTACAGCAAGGTAAGTTTGAACGTGATATAATTTTTTTGAAATATCTTCATTGAATTCTGTTTTCATTTTATCTATGCAGATAAGTATATTTTTTGCTTTAATAGAACCAAGATGAGTCTTTGCAGTATTTCCTTCAATTTTATGTACTTCACTATTCTCATAAATTTTAACTCCTTTTTTAAGAAGTAACTTTTTCATTTCTTGACAGTATGCAAAAGAATTTATTCCATAAGAACCAGGATATCTTAATGCAAAATTATAATCTTTTCCAGGATGTACCTTTTTAAGAGTTTTCGCATTATATAAAGAATATTCTTCTCCTTTTTCTTCTCTTATTTTTGCCTCTTCTTTTATCCATTTATCATGAGATTTTTTTGCAGCAAGATATAAAGCATCTTGTTTTCTTAAATCACAATTAAAATGATGTCTTTTTGCAGTATTTATAATTAGATTAACTCCTTTTACAGGAATATTATAAATTATTTTTGCGTTTTTTTCACCATAGGTGGCAATTAATTGGGCTATATCACTTTCACTTTCAGGCACTAAAAAACCAGCACTTTGTCCTGAAGAACTTTCACCAATTGTGCTTTTTTCAAGAAGAACAATTTTTTTTCCACTGTGAGTAAGCTTTAATGCAGCATGAAGTCCTGTAAAACCTCCTCCAATAACAAGATAATCTGTTTTAATACTTTTTTTAAGTTGTGGACAATAAGGAGTTTTTATATCCAAAGAACTAGTATGCAGCCAGTTTTCATATAACATAAAATCACCTTTAAGTTTTTAAGAAAATTTAATATATAAATTTATTCTATTAATTCGAGTTTTAATACAGAGATTGTTTCAAAGAAAAACTTTTTTTCAGAGATTTTTTTAAATTTATATCCAAGCTTATTGAAATCTATCTCTTCTGCTAAAGAACTTACTACCAATAATAAAATTCCGTTTTTATTAAGATGATTTTTAGCTTGATTTAGAAACTCTATTATTATTTCATTTCCTCTTTTGCCACCTGTTGTGTTTTTTCTTGAATCTCTTGGTTCTCTTTTATCTTCTGGCAAATAAGGAGGATTAAATGCAATAACATCATATTGTAAGGGAACCAAGTTTCCCTTTACATTCAACCTTCCTTTAAATGCTTCGAATAAATTAGATTTAATACAATTAAAACCTAATAATCTACAATAATTTACAGCATTAATATTTATATCACAACTAAAAATCTTCTGTTTTAAAATATCGCTTTCTCCAGCTGATTTTAGATTAATGCCAGAACCAGCGCCAATTTCAAGAAATTTTAAATCAGGATTTTTAATTAATAATTTTGGAATTTCACTTTTAATTGTTTCAGATAAAAGATAGGAATCTTCTGCTGGTTCATATATTAAAGTCATAAGAACGCCTCAGGCAGGAATCGAACCTGCGAACCCCGAAGGGTCGGGATCTTTGCGTTTTCTCCAATAAAGGAGATGTCGTAAGAAGAACCTTGGTTCTTTTTACTTAGCAATCCCGTGCAATACCATTATGCGACTGAGGCATAAAAATAAAGAGTAATTGTTAAGTTTTAAAAGTTATTGTTGAAAGAAAATAGCAGGGGAAGGATTTGAACCTCCGACCTCGGGGTTTCCCTTACAATATTAATATGGGCCCCGCGACCACTCCAAGCTGGTCCACCCTGCTATTATATGGTATCTGGAATTCTTTATCTTACTCTAATAAAATTTAACGAAATTCACTTATAAAGGTTTCTTTTATAGAAAAAATCTAATCCCTTTTTAGAAGTTAGAAATACTTAAAAACAAATAAATTTTCTTTTACCTTATGATTCAATTAATTCTTGGTATTGATGATGCAGGAAGAGGTCCTGTTATTGGTCCAATGGTTCTTGCTGGCTGCCTTATTAACAAAGAAATCGAAAAAGAATTTAGAGCTACCGGAGTAAGAGACAGCAAACAACTGACTCAAAAAAGACGAGAATTTCTTGAAAAAATAATAAAAGAAAAGGCAATTGCCTTTAGTATTCAGATTATGTCTCCTGATGAAATAGATGGCAAAAATAAAGATGGTATAAATCTGAATGATGTTGAAGCAATAATGGCGTCTAATATTATAAATGAAATAAACAAAGGATTCCAGAAAATAAAAGTTGTACTTGATTGCCCCTCTCCAAACAGAATTAGATGGAGAGATACTGTAAGAACAAAAATAAAAAATCTTTCAAATCTTGAAATTGTTTGCGAGCACAAAGCAGATGTAAATCATGTAGCTGTTTCAGCTGCTTCAATTCTTGCGAAAACAGAACGAGAGAGGCAAATGGATAAATTAAAAGAAGTCTATGGAAAAGATATTGGTTCTGGTTACACCTCTGATCCATTAACTAAAAAGTTCCTTGAAAAAAATGTTAAAAGCCAAAACCACCAAAAAATATTTAGAAAATCATGGAAAACCTGGAAAAAAGCCAATTCAAATTCAACCCAAAAAAAACTTTGTTGAAAATTTTATTTTAATAATTAAACTGAATTCTAGTTACTCTCTTTTGAAAATTTCACATAATCTTGTTTCAACTTCTTTTATTTTTTCTTTTTTTAAAGAACCAAACTTATAAGATACTATTGTTTTTCTAAGTGTGAATAATCTAGATGGTCTTATAAAACTTTTGATTTTTAAATTTCCTAATCTTAAGTCTTTTTGGAATAATAAAATTTTATCTTTATCTGGCCTGTCTTTTGTGGTAATTTGACAAAGAATTATATCATCCCCTTCTAAATTAGCAACAACCAAAGCAGGTCTTTTTATGGTAGATGTTAAATCAGAAAAGGGAAAATAAGTAACTACAATATCTCCTTTTACAAATCTTTCCATGCTTCATTGTCCTCCTTACTTAGCCAATCAATTGCTAGTAATCTTTGGTCGGCTAATATAGGGGATTTTTCATATTTATTATCATCTTTGTCAAGATGTTCCATTTGTTTTATTCTTTTTTCAATAACTTTTCTGACAAAATCACTCCATTTTATTTCAGAATATCTTTTCATTTTCTTATATATATCATCATTAATTGATAAGGTTATATTTGTCATAACCAAATAAGTGGTACCACTTATTTAAACTTTTCTGAAGGCTATGTCAATTCAGTTACTTCTATAAAATTGCAACAAAATAGAAATATTTAAATACCTTTTATTTCTTTAAAAATGCATGGAAACCGAGAATCTGGGATATGTTAAAGGATTGGGAGAAATTCATAGAATTAATGCTCCATTTGTAGTGCAATTGGGAGCTTTTAGAGAAATAGGAATAAAGGCACCTGTAAGCGTAAGAGATACTTCTTTAATAAGGCTCAGCGGAAAATCCACAGAAGGAACAAGGACATGTCACGCTCCTGTTTACCTTAAGAATTCTCCTACAATAGTTGCGAGAATGTCTCCTTTGGTAAGAAATTTAGGAATGGCACAAAAAGCAGTGAATGCTCACAAAAGCAGTGAATATCCTGTTTTTGGTAGCTCGATTTATGCCCAGTGGGAAAAGATTGCAAAACAGGACAAGGGAAAGAAGCCTGAGAAAAGAAGGGCAATCATACTTCCTGAAAGAAAAGATTTTGACATACATAGGGATTCAGACGAAGCAGAATTTTTCTGGCAGGACAAAAGAAAAGAATATTTTAAAAGATTTGTTTCAGCAGATAAAGTCATAGCGTATCAAATCGACCCAGAAACGGTTGATTCTCAAGATGGAGCAATTGTGAATTATCTCTGGTTCGACGATCCCGAGGATGGTTCTTACTTGTACCTTAGGAGCAGGAGCTTGTACTATGACGACAGGGCTTTCGGGGTGTTGGAGAAAACCAGCGAAGCTGGTTTGCAAAAAATTTCAGGAAATTTGGTCAGGCATTATACTCAAAGAGAAGCAAAAAAATATACTAATATTCTTCAGGATGTTATGTCTGGAAAAACAGGAACTTCAAAATTAGAAAAAGTGCTTAAGCATTTTAAAAAATAAAAACAGAAAGCAATTTAAACATAAGTTTCTTTTTTTATCTGCCTTGACTCTTATTTGAAGCATATGTACAAAAACATATGCTGGTGAGAATAATAGAAAGGCCACACGCCAGTTTATTAAGGCATTATTCAAGTTTATTTTAAGTCATAAAATTCAGAAGCGACTTGCGAGAAGCTTCGGTGCGCAAATTAAATTTTGCTGTGTGCAGGCAAGATTCCTGACGTGAAAATTATTCATGAGATAAATTGGCTACAAAAAGTCTCTGGTTCAACAATCCCGAGAATGGTTCTAACTTGAACCTTAGGGACAGGAACTTGAACAATGACAACAGGAACAGCTATGCTTTTGGAATGGCCTTAAGTCAGGGCATTTTATATTTAGCATTAAAATTATTAATCATTCTTACATTAATCTTTAAAAATCCCGAATAGTTCTTTTTATAATCATGCAATTAAAAAGGGAAGTTGAATGTGGTAAATTAAAGGAGGTTGACTGTTAAGGAACCTTGGTGCCTTACAGTGTCTTACAATGGCTTACATAAAAAAACTGGTGATACATGGCTTTAAGAGTTTTCCAAGAAAAACAGAGATTCCTTTTACAAAAGGAATAAATATAATTTTAGGCCCGAATGGCTCTGGAAAATCAAACGTATCTGATGCTTTATGCTTTGTTCTGGGAAGACTAAGCATTAAATCAATGCGTGCTGCAAAAGCAGGCAATTTAATTTTTATGGGAACAAAAGAAGCCTCTCCTGCAAAAGAAGCCTCTGTTGAAATAATTTTTGATAATTCAGATAAAACATTTTCTTTGGATAAAAATGAAATAATTATTAAGAGAATTGTAAGAAGAAACGGGCAAAGCATTTACAAAATTGATAATGAAACAAAAACAAGACAGGAAGTTCTTTCTTTGCTTGCTCAGGCTGGAATAGATCCACAAGGATTTAATATTATTCTTCAGGGAGAGATACAGAGTTTTGTGAGAATGCAGCCAGAAGATAGAAGAACAGTAATTGAAGAAGTTGCAGGAATATCTGTTTATGAATCAAGAAAAGAAAAGTCACTTCACGAGCTTGAAAAGACAGAAGACAGACTTAAAGAAATCAGCTCTATTCTCAGAGAGAGAACTTCTTATTTGAATAATCTTGAAAAAGAAAGACAGCAGGCACTAAGATTCAAGAAACTTGAGGCAGATATAAAAAAGTTTAGAGCAAGTATAATCTATTTCAACCTTCATAAAAAAAGAAAAGAAAATGAGAAAATAAACTCTGATATAGAACAAAGAAATAATGAAATAGAAAAAATAAAGAAAGTAATCATTGGAATTGAAACAGAAACAAAAAATTTTTCTTTTAAAATAGATAACATAAATTCTGAAATACAAAAATCTACAGGACTTGAACAGGAAAAACTTAATCAAGAAATAGCCAATTTAAGGGCAGAACTTGCAGGGCTTAATGTAAAACTTGAAAACCAAGAATCAAGACTTTCTAATTTATTAAAACAAAAAGAAGAATTCCAAAAATCGCTGAAAGAATCAGAGCTTTCAATAAAAGAGCTTCAGAAAGAGTCTCCTACACCAGAAAGAAATGCAAAAGAAATAGAGGAAAAAAAGAAAGAACTTGAGAAGCTTGAAGAAAAAAGAAAAAAATTCTACATGATTAAATCAGAAATAAACTCTGTCAAAGAAAGAATTGAAGATAAAAATTCTCTTCTTCAGAATTATACAAACGAATCTAATTTTTTAATAAAGCAAATTGAATCCCTTTCAATACAAATTTTTGATAAAAAAGCAAATTCTGAAAAACTAGGCAGGTTTAAAATCTCTTTATCAGAAAAAAAAGAATTCCTTAATAGTTTAGTAAAAAAAGAAATAGAACTTGAAAAAAATAGTTCTATTAATTTATCAGAAATAGAAAATCAAAAAAGAATTATAGAAAAAATATCAAAATTAGATATATGTCCTGTATGTAAAAGCAAAATAACTCCAAAACATATGGAAGAAATAAAAAAAGAAATCATCCCCCACATAGAATCTTTAAAAAAGACAATAGAATCCTCTGATTCTGAATTAAAAACAATATATCAGAAAAAAGAAATAATAATAAAAGATATCGATGAACTAGCTCAGCAGATATCAAAAACAGATACAGATCTAAATAAACTTTCAAATATAAATGATAAAAAAAATCAGATTAAAATTTTATATGAAAAATTAGAAAATCTAAAAAAAGAGCTAGCAGAATTAACTAAGAAAAAAACTAATCTTGAAAGAATTTTTGAAACAGACTCTAATATAGAGCAAAAATATGAGACTTTGAAAATAGAAGTTCAGGAAATATCTCTAAGAACCAAAAAAACACTAAAATCAGAAGTTGAATTTAAACAGAGAGAAATTGAAAGAATAAAAATTTCTTTGAAACAAATATCTCGGGAAGAGACTGATGCAAATGAAGAATTATTCTCTCTTAAGAAAATATTTGAAGAAAAGAATAAAATTTTAACCAAAAAAAGACAGCAGGAAGAAGAATTAAATAAAAAATTCGAAGAAATGCTTTCTGAAAAAGAGAGATTGCAGAAAAAAATAAGAGAAAAAGAAACAGATACTCTTTCAAAAAAACATGCAATTCATATTATAGAACTTGAAATAAATGAATTCAAAATTGAAAAAGCAAGAGTTGATGCAGAGATAGAGAATTTTGAAACAGAGATGCTTGAATTTTCAAATGTTGAAATAATAAAGACAAATAAGGATGTTCTGGTTGAAAGGCTTGCTAAATCACAGGAAATTATTTCAAGAGTAGGAACTGTCAATCTCCGCTCCCTTGAAGTTTATGATTCAATAAAAAAAGAGTATGATGTTGTAAAAGAAAAAGCAGGAATAATAGAAAAAGAAAAAGATAATATATTAAAAGTAATACATGAAATAGATGTAAAAAAGAAAAAATCATTTATTCAGACACTTAAAAAAATAAACGAGCTTTTTTCAAGAAATCTATCTCAATTGATTCCAAAAGCAGAGGTTTTCCTTGAGCTTGAAAACAACCAAAACCCGTTTGAACCAGGTTCTGGAGTTCAGATAATTGTAAAGACAGGACACGGGAAATACTTTGATGTTAAATCTCTTTCAGGAGGAGAACAGACTCTTGTTGCTCTCTCGCTTATATTTGCGATTCAGGAATATCGTCCTTACTACTTTTATCTTCTAGACGAAATTGATGCAGCTCTTGACAAAAGAAATTCAGAAAGGCTTGCCGGGCTTCTTAACAAATACATGCTTAATGGGCAGTATATAGTTATCACACACAATGATGAAATTATTTCAAAGGCAACAAATCTTTATGGAATAAGTATGCATGATGGAATTTCTAAAATTATTAGTCTTAAAGTGTAGCATAACTTCGTCCAAGCTTGGCCGTCGTATGCATGATGGAATTTCTAAAATTATTAGTCTTAAAGTATAGAAAACCTTATATACTATAGTTAGTTATATAGTTACTATGGATACAACAATACAAATAAGCAAAGAACTTTTAGGAAAATTACAAAAAATGAAGATGCATAATAAAGAAAGTTACGAGGATATAATTTGGGATTTAATAGAAGATAGAATGGAACTCTCTGAAGAAACAAAAAGGGATATTGCAGAATATGAAATAGATTTAAAGAAAGGAAAATCTAGAAAATTCCATAAATGGGAAGATGTTAAAAAGGAGCTAAATCTAAATGTATGAAATAATTCTTTCAGAAAAAGCTAAAAAACAATTAAAAAAATTAAATAAATTAACTCAGGAAAGAATAGGTTCTGTTATTGAAAGAATAAAAATTCGTCCGTTTTCTTACGATATAAAAAAACTTCAAGGAACATCTTATTACAGAGCAAGAGTGGGTGAATATAGAATTATTTTAGATATTCAACAAAATAAGTTAATTATTATTGTAATAGAAATAGGACATAGAAAAAATATTTATGATTAAAATTAATTCGTAGAATATTTGCTAATTATTGGCTCACTATAAAATTCATATAATCTATTATCCCCACTTACAACATTAATTGCCTGTATTGTTCTCTGCCTTTGTTCTTTAGGTATAGAATCTAAAATTCTTTCCAACTCATTAGCCTTTTTTTGTTGCTCTCGTTTAAATTTCTCTGATTCCTCTCTCTGTGTTTCTCTTATGTTTTTGACGATTTTATATGATGAAGTAACAAATAATATTCCACATGCTAAAATTCCACCCCCACAAATATAATTCAAAATTTCATTTTCCATTGATTAAAATTAGATTCTATAGTTTAAATATTTTATTAAAATTTAAACTTTTAAGTTAATCTATAGAAATATAAAGATAAAAAGATTTATTCAAAAATGAACAAATCAGAACTAATAGAACAGCTAAAAAGAATGGGTTTTTCAGAAAAAATCCTTGAGGCTTTTTCTTTAATTAAAAGAGAAAAATTTGTTTCAGAAGAGCTTCAAAAAAAAGCTTATGATGACACAGCTCTTCCTATTGGACACGGACAAACAATTTCTCAGCCATATACAATTGCTTTAATGCTTTCAGAACTGGATTTAAAAGAAGGACAAAAAATACTTGAAATAGGCTCTGGTTCTGGTTATGTTCTTGTACTTCTTTCCTATATACTTGGACAAAAGAGTAAAATATTTGGGTTAGAAGTGATAAAACAGCTTGCAAAAAAATCAAAAGAAAATCTTGAGGATTATGGAAATATAAAGATTTACAATAAAAATGGTTTTAACGGATTGCCTGATGAAGCACCTTTTGATAGAATTCTTATTAGTGCAGCTGCCCGTGAAATTCCAAAGAAAATTTTAAATCAGCTTAAGGATGGTGGAATTCTTGTTGCTCCCAAAGGGCCTGTTTTTGAGCAGAATATTGTTGTGATTCAGAGACAAGGAGACAAATTTGTTACAAAAACAGAAATTCCTGGTTTTGTCTTTGTGCCGTTTGTTGAAGGGTAGAAAGATTTAAGTATATACAAGTATTACATGTATTACAATGGACGATGCCATAATATCTTTAAGAGTAGACAAAGAACTTAGAAAGAAAATGAGAGCGCAGGAGGAAGTTAACTGGAGTGCTATCTTAAGAAGAGCTATAATGGAAAATATTGAAAATAAAGAAAAAGTTGATTTGGAAAAAAGAAAAAAAGCCATAGAGGCAATGGATAAACTTAGAAAATCCAGGGCATTTGACCATGGCAAAAATAGCACATTAAGAATAAGAGAATGGAGAAACAAGAGAAGGTAATAGATGCTTCAGTAATAGTTAAATGGTTTCTTGATGAAGAAAATTCTGATACTGCAAGAATATTAAGGTCGGAATTAGCAAAAGAAAATTTAATATTGATTGTTCCTGATTTATTATTCTTAGAAGTCTTAAATACTTTAAGATATAAAATGGTGAAAAAAGATGATCTAATAAAGGCTAATGAGATACTGGCTGGACTGAGTTTAAAGACAGTAAGAGTAAATAAAGAAATTATGTCAAAGACAATAGAAAACTCTGTGAAATACAAAATAACTATTTACGATGCCTTGTACATCACATTGGCACAAATTCATGGGACATTTTTGGTAACTGCAGATAAAGAACTGTATAAAGTTCCTAATGTGATTGCCTTGGAGAAGGTTTAGAGTTTTTGTGCCGTTTGTTGAAGGAGAATTTATCTTTTTATGAAAGAGCTATAGATATCATTGTTCCAGAAATTAACATACCATTGTATAAATATAATGTTGCTTCTCTTATCTTTTTTTCCTTTGCATGTTCTTTAAAATTTGATTCTTCATAAACTCTTGAACAATAATTAACTATGCCATAAACAGGAATAAAATCTTTAGATTGTAATTTATAATAAGGCTTTGATTTTTTTGTTCTGTTTTCTAAATTTTCTGCCATTTTTATTTTAATAAAAGATATCCTATAGAAAATAATATATCATTACATACAATTATTCCCAAACTTCTTTTTAAAGGATTAATTAACTCTTTTATAGATTTGGCATTTTCACCGCATCTTTTGGCATGTCTATAAATTCCATAAAGAGGTATTAAATCAGGATTAGGATGTATTTTATAAAATTCCTTTGCCCCATTTTCTAAATTTTCTGCCATTTTTTAAAGTTCAGCTAATCTTATATCAAATTTTTTTTCTAATTTTGATTTTGTTTTCCTGCACCCATCTTCTTCTCCGGTTATATCAACAAAAATTTCAGGTGAGGTCTCATATCCTATTATTATAACAGTTGTATTTCCTAATTTCTCTCCAAAATGATAAATAGATCCAATATTAGTTCCCATTTGTATTTTATGCCTAATTATTTGTATAGCATCTCCAAATGCTTTTCTGATATAACTTCCAGTAGTCAACTCTTTTTCTCTTTTTCCAATAGCCATATATCTTATATTTTCCATCTTATCTCTTCATAAAAAGAAAGAGAGAAAGTTAAATAAAAAAATAAAAAATAAAAAAGGAATTTAGTAATAACTTTCTCCGAATTCTTCAGTTTTTCTTGGTTTCTTTCCAATCAGTATAATTAACACGACTAGCAATACAATAAAGATTATTGCCAATACAACTGTTAAAACAACGATTGGGCTTGTAGCACTTTTTCCTTCAAAAGTTTTGCTGAAGTTAACTGTATCAACCAGTGATCCATCTGAAGCAAATATACTTATAGAATAAGCATATGTTCCAGCGACATCTGCGGTTGCATCAACTGTAACTGTTTTGCTTGAACCTGCAGCAACTGCAACAAGGCTCTCACTCAAACTTACAGATACTCCACTAGTTGTCTGTGGAACAAGTCTGTAAACAACCAATTCATTTGTAGGATTTACAATAAGAAGCTGGTTTCCAGATACAATAAAGTTTCCTTCAGAAAAAGCGTTTTTGATAAAGACTTGAACAGTTTTACTTTCTACAACATCTCCGTTCTCAACCTTTACCTCAAGGGCGTAGACACCTGATTTGGCATCATAAGGAAGCTGAACAAATACTCTTCCAGATGTAGTTTCTCTGTCATCTTCATTACACTTTCTTTCAATGTCAACACCGTAGTTTTCTATTGCATCATATCGGTCATCACATTCAAGTGCAACAAGATCTCCAAAGAAAGCTGTTCTTTCTAGATTCAATGCAGAAATTCTAACAGTAACAAATAAGTCATTAAGGTCATTGTAACCTTTATTCTTCAAAACAATATCTACAGGGAAATTTTCTCCTGCATTAAGTGTTTGAGGAATACTTATTGACATTATATCTGCGTTGTAAGATTCTCTCTGTATTCTCAACTGATAAGTTTTTTCTGATTTGTAGCCGCTTCCACTTATCTTAACGTTAAGATCAACAAAGTCACTAAGTTCGTCTGCAAGATCAAATGGAACATCAAGTCTTAAAGACTTGCTGTATCTCTGTCCTGATTCAACGTCAAAAGGTGCTGTTTCTGCATTAACATCTTTCTTATCGCCTTCTATTTCTACTTCTACTGTAATATCAGATGCATTAACAGCTGATCTAAACTCAACTCTTATAAGTATTGAGTCTCCAACAACAATTGCTGGATTGAAATTAGCAAGAGTTCCATCAACTTCTGTTTGGATTCCTCCACAACCTACAACCTCTTGAGCACTTACAGTACTAATAAGAAATAAAACGCTTACAAGCAATACCAAAAAAGCTAAAAGCTTTTTCATATTCATCTTGTTTTTCTCGTTTTTCATATTTATTTTTTGTCAAAAGACTAAGTCTTTTGTTAGTTTTACAAACCTAAAAATCCCTTATAAACTTTATGGTGATAACATGTAATATTAATTTAATAGTACTAAATGTGAGTAACAATTAGTTAAAAAGCTTTTTCCGACGAAAATAAATAAATTTTTATTTTATTTTAAGATATTTATAACCTTCTGGTTCTAAGCTATAATCCACTTTTCCATCTTTAAAATGTCTTTCTTCTATTAGATTTTTTTCTTCAAGCTCTATTAATATCAATTTTAATTCTTTCCAAGAAAATTTTATGTTTTTATCTTCTAATTGTTTCTTTAATTCTAAAAATGTTAAGCCTTCTTCCCCTTTAAGAATTTGCAATATATTAAATTTTAAATCTGTCATAATTTAAAAAATGTTTAATAGATAATAAACTTTACTATTTTAGGATAAGTTTCTTTCCTTTATGTCCTCGTAAATTTTAACCCCCAAAACAGAATCTTTTACAGGAGCAGGGCTTTCATTTATTATAACATTCTCTTTGTCCGTCGGCAAATTCAATATTAATTCTTTCAGATCATTTTCAGGAGTTTCTTTATGATATTTTTCTCCTTTCTCTCCATATTCTATTCCTGAAAAATGTATATGCATTTCTTTGTATTTGCTGAATTTTTTTAGAGTTTCTTCAAAATTATATTTTTTTTCTCTTGCTAAAATATGTGCAAAATCTATGCAAAAACTGCATCCTGTTTCTTCACATAATTTAAGAATTTCATCAACACTTCCAAAAACATTTACTTTTCCTGTTGTTTCAGGCGCTAACTTAGGAGAGTATTTTCTTGCCTTTATTTCAGCCTGTAAATTATTAATCTCATTTTTTATTTTTTCATATGTTTCTTTTTTATCTTTTTTTCCATAATATCCAGGATGAAAAACAACCCTATAAGCGTCAAGCAATGTTCCAATCTCACAACATTTAAGAATTCTTTCCTTACTTTTTTCAACCTTTTCCTTATCCTCTGAATTAAGGTTTATCCAGTAAGGAGCATGTATGCTTAACTTTATTCCTAATTTTTTTGCAGCCTTTCCTATTCTGACTGCATCTTCTTTTTCCTTTATGTATATACCATAAGTGAACGCTATCTCGCATGCTTCCAAGCCAAGTTCATTATATTTTTCAAGATTATAAACAGCTTCCTTCACACCGCCTAATCCAGCTGGCCCGAATTTTATCATGACCTCTCAAGAACAATAATCAATAAAAAGGTTTGTGTAGGTTTGATATTATGGGAGAACAAAAACAACTAGAAGAAATGGGTTTAGGAGAATTGGTTAATGTATTAGTTACATTAAAAGATGAATTTAGGGGAAGAATAGTGGATGAAAATCATCCCCGCCCAGAAACATGGGAAAAATATGGTGGAATTCATGCATATAATGAAGGAATTCGGAGAGAATATAAGCACCGACGAGAAGTATTAATTTTAGAGCTAAATAAAAGAGAACAAAGTTATTCTAGATAAAAAAAGCATTCAAAAAATATAACAAATCGGGTTAAAATAGGTTAGATAGATTCTAAAACACTTTTTAAATTAACATTAAGTTGCAAGACGTAAGAGAGGAAATGTCTTAATATATTTACAAGAACCATCTAACATACATGTAAAACCGCTTTGACAACTACAAATATAACATTTATTGATCAATATTCCTGTGTCTGTACAATATTTTGGACTTGTTGTAGAACATCTATTAAAAGGTGTACCATCTAAACAAGAACCAGTAATTATACTAAAGATTCCTTCTTGATTAGACTCTGCATATCTACTTTCATTATCAAAAAACTTGCAGTTCCAGGTATAAGTAGTGTTGCTAGTTGGATTAAAGCTCTTATTAAATGTTTGGACACTAAATTTTCCGCTAATTATTCTAGTCTCGCTTAAAACAGGACCTATACCAGGAGTGTCTACCCATAATTCAACCTTGTTTAAATTTTTATCATCACTAGCATTACACTTAAAAAAGATTTTCAACGGATTCATAAAGCTCTGGTTCAATGGTGAAATTAGTTTAACTATTGGTGGTTCATTAGGTTCAATACTCTGGCAATTTAGATTATCGCTTGAAACATATGGACCTAATGCTCCATTAGAATCATCACAATCTTTTTCTGCTTTACAAAATAAAGGACATGTATCTGGTTTTTCATCTGTGATTCCCCAATTGCAATATTCATCATTATCATTATCCACGCATCTTATTTCATTAGTGAATCCTTCTGGCCAATAATTAGAATCTGTAGGAGGAGTATAAGGCCCAATATTTAATGTACCATCTGCTAAATTACCAAGAGATAATGCTATTTTTGTATATCCATTTTCTCCCCATTCACTGCCCCAACTATTTTTAAATATCCAGTAATTATCTCCTTGACTTGGAGTATATTCAGATATTTCTGTAAAATAACCATTATTTGATGCACTGCATTCTAATTCGCCTTCAATTAAAGGTTGTTTAGGCTGACATTGGTTGTTAATACACATTTCATTAATTCCACAAGGTGAATAATAATCCCAGTTTATTGTCCATTCATTATTACCAGGCGATAATTCCTGACAAAAATAAGTATAAACACCGCTATAATTCCAATCTTCAAGATATGTATCTACACACACATTCATAGATGCTCCAAGATTACTGCACACTTTATTCATACATTCTTTTGTTGCATTGCATAATTGATCAAAACTGCAGTTTTGAATAGTTTTCCAGTCACTTCTTCCATTATATCCAACTAATACCATTGCATGATTCCAAGATTTAATATCGCTGAATAATGGGCCTTTTTCTATTAACAATTTTTTGAATTCTTCTTCTGAAGGATCAATTGTTTGTTTTGGACAAGTAGGAGTACCAAAAGAACTCATAAATTTATAATCGTGGAAATCAGAATTTTTCCAAATTCTATTTTGCCAATCACTACATATATATTCTGTATTACAATAATCTGGATTAATATCTCTTTGAACATATGGATCACATGCTTCATCAGAAATACCATGCTGGCTTATTACACAAGAAGTATAACCAGGATAACACATATTATCTCCTGAACATTCAGGATAAACTCCAAAGCTCATACCTATTGGTAATGTTGTTTCACTAATACAATCTACTAATTGCTGCTCAGAAAGATCTGTATCAACATGTTGATTATTATAAACATTGATTTGTGATTCTATAGCACCTATTGTAGCAAATGCCCAACAAGTTCCTGCACTACCTTGATTTTTTATAGATGTTAACCAATTTTCACCATGTACATTTCTCCAATCCCATGAATCTGGAACAATTATATCTGACGTAGATTCTATTGATTGTTCACCATCTGATTTTAGAACAAAGATTCCTCCTTTATAATATTCAAATCCTTGAAGATTAGGTAAATATTCAGGAACTATCCCCTCTTGATTTCTAAACAAATTTTTCTTCTCCCCATAACTTAATTTAGATACAGAAGTTTCTCCAGCAATCCAAGAATTTTGAATACTATTAATTGCATCAATTTTAAATTTGATTTGGCTTTCTAATAATTCTTCTGCAGACATTATTGTATTAATTTTTTTATCAGCAGTCAAATAATTAATAGAATTCAAAACAAGTTTAGCATTTTCAATTTGAATCTTTAATTTTTTTGGAGCTATTGAATTTAAAATACAAGTTTCTGAACAGAGATTATTAATACTAAATAATTTTCTAGGTTCAATAGCAGGATAAGATTCAAAAATCAGATATTCGTGATTATTTTCATCAACTAAAATAATTCGAACAAGACTATAATCAGAATAAAATTCAATATTAGCATTTAGAGATAAAGATTTTATATCTGAATTAATATTTAAACAAATAATTTTATTTGAAAGGGCTATCTGATTGATATTTAATGCAGACAAAGAATCACTAGTTGGAATATTAAAAATTGAAGAAGTTTTGCTAATGTCATCTTCAACAGAAGAAGATACTATAGCTTGAACATAAATCAAATTAAAAATAATAAAAAATACAGGCAAAATATAAATTGATTTAATTTCCATTTTATAATTAAAGTATAAAATAGTATATTATTTAAAGATTTATATAAAAATTCTTAAGAAACTCTTATTATAACAATATCTAAAAACTCTTCTTTAATAAAAATACAATGATAACTCTGGAAGATAGAACTGAACAAATTTCAACTCTTAAAGAAAAGTGTATTGATGATAAAGAACATCAGCTTGAGTCATTTATTTATGAGGGTCAAAAAAGTGATTTTGAAGATGTTTGTGCAAAGTGCGGGGATTTTAAGATAAATATTCCTTTGATTTGTTTTCGTAAAGGTTTATTGCATTATATTGATTCTCCAAGATATCAAGATTTATCAGAGTATTCGGAGCATATAAAAAAGAAGAATAAAATTATATAATAACTCTCTTCTCTAAAACTTCAATTCTTTTATCCTGATAATCTCTTTGTAATAATTTTGTTTGGATATCTCCAGAACCAGATTCTGCAAATGTCTTAAATCCATCTTGAATTGATTTTTCTAAAGATTGTCTCCACTTTACTGCTCCACATATTTGCTTAACTAACATATCTTTAATTTGATTAGGTTCATAAACATAATCAGCACAAAAATTTGCTATATAAGGTATTAAAGGTTTCTTAATTAGAACCTCGCTTAATTCTTCTTTCATACGCATTGCGGCCGGTTTCATAAGTTCTGAATGGAACGGCCCTTCAACCTTAAGGTATCTTATTCTTGATACATCTTTATTGCTTTTAAGATAACTAACTGCTCTAATTACAGCGTCATTATTTCCAGAAATTACTATTTGAGAAGAAGAATTTATATTCGCAACTTGAACAATATTCTCCTTTAACGAACATTTTTTACAAGCATCATAAACCAAATTTAAATTATTAGTTATAATCACAGCCATATGAGAAGTTTTATCCATTTTAGTTTCATTAGGAATACATTCATTCATTAGTTTAGCTCTTATTTTTACTAATTTTATTGCATCTTCTAACAATAAAGCACCAGAAGCAACTAAAGCAGAATATTCACCAACTGAATGCCCGATGGTTAATGAACAAGGAATATATTTTTTCAGTGCAAAGAAATATGCCAAATTGGAGAGTAAGATAGCGGGCTGACAATTAATTGTTTTCGTTAATTCTTCTTCCGGACCTCTAAACATTAAATCAGTAATATCAAATCCTAAAACTTTATTACCAATTAGAAAAATTTTTCTAGATAAGGGATATTTATCATAAATATCTTTTCCCATTCCAACATTGTGCGATCCTTGACCAGGAAATACATAACAGACTTTCATAAAATAGATAAGAAAGGAGAAGATAAAAAGGTTTTGAATTGATTTGTTGAATCATCTTATTGTATAAATATTTATGTCTGAGTTAAATAAGTTGTTAGTTATTAAGATAATAATATCAAATCAAAAAATTCAACAACTAAAGACCCAACAGATTAATATTAATGTCTGTTGTTGCCGAAAGTCTTAAAAACTTCGAAACTCTGTTATAATTATATACGCTCATCCTTGCTTCGGCAAGGGATGGGCATTATTTAAATGAAAAGGGTTGCTGTTTTTATAGATGGTAACAATTTTTATTTTGGCTTAAGAAAATTATACGGCAAAAATAAAAGTTTAAAGTATTTTGATTTTGAAAAATTCTCTCAATTTTTGGCAGGAAAAGATAAGGTTGTGGATATCTATTATTATAATGCTTTACTTGATAAGGAGCATAATCTAGGGAAATATAAGAGTCAAAAAGAATTTCTTGAAAAACTAAAAGAAACCCCTAATTTACATCTTGTTCTGTGTAAATTACTTAAAAGGAACATAACTGGAACAGACAAATTCTATTACATAATAAAGGAAGATGATATAAATATGGCTGTAGATATGGTGGAAAATGCCTACGATGATAATTTTGATATTTCCATTCTTGTATCTGGTGATGGTGATTTTGTTCCAGCAGTCCGTTCTGTAAAGAAAAAGGGAAAAATTGTAAAAAATATTTACTTCAAAAATAGCTCATCAAGAAATCTTAAAAGTTTCTGTGATGAATCTTTTGATTTAACAAAAGAGATATTAGATAAATTCTTTAATTGAAATTACAGACTAATCAGTTTTATTTTAGTGTCTGTTGTTGCAAAATTCTTAGCAATAATTAACTGGCATTTTGCGTCTGCTGCAGCATTCAATATCGGCATTGTTGCAGTGCCATCAACAGATAGCGCATAAATTTCCTTTAGTTTTTTTAAAGAGGAAACCAGGCTTTTTCCAGAAACTTTTTTTATTTCATTCATCTCTTTATCAAGAATTATAGCTTTTTCTTTTCCAGAATTTTCTTTGAATATTTGTTTTAGTTTTTCCTCTTCATTTTCATTAGTGCTTGAAGCAGTTTCTTCATTATTTCTTTTATTATAATTAGTTTGATAAGGAGCCCTGGAGAGATATCTCCTTTTGGATAAAAATTCCCCAACAGAAATTTTTTTCCTTAAATTCATTAATATCTCTTTTCCTGTAAGCTCTTCAACTTCCTTTCCATCTGGAGCAACAACAATGTATTTTATTCTTGCGTTATCTAATACATTTTTTATTATAAGTTCTCCTCCTCTATCTCCATCAACAAAAAGAATTATATCTTTTTCTTCGCTTAATTTTCTAATACTGTCAGGAAGTTTTGTGCCATTCATTGCAACAACATTTTTTACGCCAGCTCTTATAAGATTTAATACATCTGCACGGCCTTCAACAACAATTATCTCTTGTTCAGACAATTCTCCACAAGGCAGTTTTTCCTCTCCATATTCTTTTACTTCTGCTACTCTCGCAGAGTCTTTGATTTCTTTTGAAATTTCTCTTGAGTCTGTCTTGCCGCTTATCTCAGACATTAGTTTTTTGGCTCTTTCAATTATGTAATCTCTTTTGCTGCCTCTAACATCTTCAATTCTTTCTACTTCAACCTGTGCGTCACAAGGACCTATCTTTTCAATTGTCTCAACAGCAGCTGCAATAAGAGTTGTTTCTGATTGGTCAAGAGCTGTTGGAACTTTTATTGTTCCTGTAGTTGTCTTGTCTTTTCTTTCAATTTCAACCTCTATTCTTCCAATCTTTCCCTCTTTCTGCAGTTCTCTCATCTCAAGATCAGCGCCAAGCAAACCTTCTGTCTGGCCGAAAATAGCTCCTATTATATCTGGCTTTTCCAAGGCACCTTCTACTCTAAAATTTGCATGTATCATATATTTTATAGATACAGGACTTATTTTTGCCATTTTCTTTGTTTTTTTGTTTCAATTTAATTAAAATAAAGTCAAAATGACTTTATAGAGAAATATACTTAATTTGAAATTTTAACTCCAAATTCTTTTCTTCACTAACTTCCAACAATAAAGCATGAATGCTAAATGAATGTGATAATATGTGAATAAATAAATTCAATATATCTCTCTTAATTATCTAATTATCCTGCTTTTTAAGGCTTTCTGTAAATTTTCTAGTGCATAAAGTGGTTTTTTAATAATATTTAGAACATTTTATAAAAGAGATTATTTTTTATTATTTATGAAAGATATACATAAATATGGAATAGGTTTTTGGATAGGAGCCCTTGTCTATAGTTTGATAAACATGATTTTCAATCTTAATCATGTTCTCCAGAGTAATATCCTAATGTATAACTATGAGATAGCAGGAATTGCTGTTCTTGGCTTAATTTTAAATATAGTTTTAATGAAAAGGGCTAAAAGGTAATTATTGAATACTTTTCTCAATCAATTCCAACCATTTATTAAAAGCTTAATTATATAGCTGATTGCACCCCACTATATCTCAAATCATCTGGATCAAGTTGAAAATGCTTATCACAATAAACACAATAATACAAATCTTCTCCACCTGTATTTTTTTCTAATTTTAAAACAGTTTTAAATCCACATCCACCAATATCTGAATCATGAATATATTCTGCTTCAAGTATAGAAGGCAATTTTTTCTCTAATTTAGCTTCAATTTCTGATATTTGTTTTCTTAGATCATTTAAAGCTAATTTTTCATTTTGATATATTCTTATTTTTTCATCAAATTCTTTTTTTTCTTCAGTTGTTAATCGTTTAACTCCCATCATCCTAAGTCTTTCATTTACATAAGCTTCATTTCTTCCAGCCATAATACTCAAGAATATTAATATTCTTTAAAAGGATTTATGTTAATTATTATATCTAAAAAAGATAAAATTTAGATTATAATTTTAACTTGATAATCTAATCAATTCCAACCATCTATTAAAAGTTTTAAATTCTAATTTTACCACACAAATCTTTAAATAAGAAACCAATTATTTATTTTTATGACAATTGAAGAAGTTGTTAAAAGAACTACAATAGAATTTCCCCAAAAGATTAGTTTCAGTCAGGTAGAAGATTTAATTAAGCATATAGCAAAGGAACTGCCTGCAAATATTCATTATGACTTTTTATCTCATACAGATGTTGGATATTCTTTTGGTACTGAAGAACTTGTTAAAAATACATTAAAATCACCAGTGACTGGAAGAATAATCAAGGTTAAAGAGCCTTTAATCTTTGGTTCTTTTAGCTTTATAAATTCAAAACAAGATATTTTTAGCTCTTCGTCAATGCAATTCCATCTTGGACATGACTGGGAACTTGAAAAATATAGTCCAAAAGTTAGAAAATTATGGGATGATGTAAAGAAGATAGTAGATGAATATTTTGAAATACAGAATTATGGGACATGGTAAAAAAGCTGGTAAATAAATACTTCTAGAATGAACATTAGATTATTACATTTCTCTGCTTTTTAATAAAAAATATTCTTTTCTTCTTCCCAACTGTTCGTATAAATTCAGGAGTTTTTCTTTCAACTCTATTCTTTCAGGATTACTAATTTTCATTTCAATGAGTTTTTCATAAGCTTTTACAGCATGAATCTTTTTGGAATTTTTTTCAAAAGTCTCTGCTTGTTGTTTGTAAAGATTCTTCATTGTTGAATAAATCTCATTTCTTTGCATTGAATTTGCCTCTGCCATTGCTTTTTTCATTGATTCTTCTGCTTTATCAAATTCAGCAGCTCTTATGCATAGTTCTGCTGCTCTCATAAAATGTTTTATTTTTTCTACAAATGTTACTGAAAAAGTGCTTACGCTTTCATAATTTTTTGCAGCATCTTTTAACATATCTACTTTCTCATAAATATCTGCAAGTTTAAGATAAGCAAATTTTTTCATATCCATGCTAAGAGGTTCTTTAAGAAATCTTGTAAGATAATCTATCTGGACATAATCTCCTTTTCCAGCAAGCTCTTTTTCTATCTCGCTTTTTGTCATCCCTTTGCGCAGCATAAATTAAGAATAAAAGTTTAGTATTTAAGGATTATGGATATTTTCTTATATTAGAATATTAAAAGTATAATAGAATCGTACTCATTAAAACATAAGAATTCTTTTAAACCAATTATTTTTCTATTAATTAACAAAGAATTCACCAATCCCCTAAGCGTTTAGTTTTACTAAACGATTTTATAGAGAATATAAAAATTAATTTTTTAACTCGGCTACGCTTAAACGAGTTCAGTTCTTCTTCTTAACAATCTCTGTGCATATTCCAGCTGCAACTGTCTGTCCTGCATCTCTTACTGCAAATCTGCTCATGAACGGATTTTCCTTTTGTGTTTCAAGACAGAGATTTCCTTGAGGCCTTATTCTTACTTTTGCGCTGTCTCCGTTTTTCAGGAAATCAGGGCTTTTCTTTATTGATTCACCGCTTCTAGGGTCAATCTGGTCAATTAATTCAACAAATTGGCATGGAACCTGCGCTGTGTGAACATGGAATACAGGAGTGTACCCTTTAGCCAAAACAGACTGATGATTTATTACAGTGATTGTTGCAATAAATTCCTCAACAATATTTGATGGTTTTGCAGCATCACATATAACATCTCCTCTTGCAATATCTTTTTTTCCAACTCCACGAATGTTTATACCAACATTATCTCCTGCATCTGCCTGTGAAAGAGTTTCATGATGCATTTCTATTGTTTTAACCTCTCCTTCAATTCCTTTTCCAGTTCTTCCAGGCAATACTATAACTTTTTGTCCTGTCTTCATAATTCCTGTTTCAATCTTTCCAACAGGCACTGTTCCTATTCCTGTAATTTCATAAACATCTTGTACAGGCATTCTCAAGGGCAATTCAGTAGGCATTTTTGGCTGAGGGAACTGATCAAACTGCTCTTGAATTGTTGGTCCTTTGTACCACGCCATTTTATCTGATTTTTTTGAAACATTATCTCCTTTTAATCCAGAGCAAGCAATAAATGTAGTTGTATCTGAATTTATTCCCACACCCTGAAGTAATTTACCTACTTCTTCTTTAGTCTTATTGAATTTGTCTTCACTATATTCAACAGCATCCATTTTACTGATTGCAACTGCAACATTTTTCACACCCATTGTTCTAAGAAGCCATAAATGTTCTGTTGTCTGAAGCTGTACACCATGTGTAGCAGCAATAACCAAGAAAGCAGCATCTGCCTGGCTAGCTCCTGTAATCATGTTTTTAACAAAGTCCCTGTGCCCTGGAGCGTCAATTATTGTTATTTGGTATTTCTGTGTTAATATTTTTCGATAAGCAAGATCAATTGTAACTCCTCTTTCTCTTTCCTCTTTGATTTTATCCATTATATAAGCGAATTCAAAACCAATTTTTCCGTGTTTTTCAGTTTCCTGTTTTAATTTTACCATTTCCTGCTCTGAAACAAGACCTGTATCAAAAAGAAGTCTTCCTACTATTGTCGATTTTCCTGCATCGACATGCCCAACGAAGATAACATTCATATTTGGTTTTTCTTTTGCCATTTTTCTCAATGAAAATTTTAGTAATTATGTAAAAAAAATTGTATTTAAAAATGTTTTGGTTAAAAATTTATTATTGCCTTCTAAATTTCAAACTCACTTTTACCTCTTTTTAACTTTTTTACCAAAAAAATGCTTAAATCACTTATAAAATAACCCAGAATAAGTCCTGCTATTACGTCGCTTAGATAATGCATTCCAAGATAAACTCTTGAAAATATGATTAATATTGTCATAGCTATCCAGATATATAATAATATTTTGTTAAATTCAAAAAATCTTATTATAGAAGCGCTTGCTGTTGCATGCCCGCTTGGAAAACTTCTGTTTATATCTTCTGCTCCAAGATCTGAAAAATCAAATTTTGCAAAAGGTCTTGGTCTTGCAACAATTATTTTAATCAGCTGAGTTGTTCCCAAATAAAGTATAAATGTTAACAGCATTGGTAGAATTTTGTCTTTTTGCCTGAACACAAGCAAAATAACTAGTACAAATGCAAATAATAAATATCCTTCTATATTATGAATAAATACTGATAAATTATCAAGAAAGAGTAATCTATTATTTACAAAAAAGTTTGCAATAATATTATCTAGGAAAAAAGAGATTATTAGCAAAATTATTCCAATAAAATAATAAACCTTCTTCATAAACTAATAAATTTTTATTAATTTAAATACCTTATTAAAAGAAAGTTTTATAATCTAAAAAAGATGGTTAATAATATGTTTAAGAAAATTAAAGGAGGGCTGATTTTTATATTTATAACTTTATTTTTATTTGTAGTTTTATTAACAAATTTAACTACTGCTCAAGATGTTAATTATTCAAACTTTAAAGTGTTATATGATATTAGGGAGGATGTATCCTGGCAAAATGGGCAATTTATAGACATAGTCTTAACCAACGGCTCAATAATACTTTTTGATGCTTCACTTGATGAATATGAAATTGAAGCCTGTAAATTAACTTTAACAAATGTCCAAAAAACAACAAGAATTATAGGTGTTTTTTCTTTAGAATGTTTTGATCAAAATGCTCGACCATTTTCATTAACAAAGGGAACTAATAGGGAAATAGATGTTAATTATGATGATTTAAGTGATATAGTCTTATATTTTAAAAAAATGGATATAAGAACTGATAAAGTCACAATTAGCATTAGAAAAGCTGTTGAACTCGAGAAAGACAACAGCGGCCTTATACTTACACTAATTATAATCGCAACATTAATTTTAATTGGCTTAGATTCTTATTATTATATTAAAATTAATAAAAATCATTATAATAAAATTAAAGAAATGCTTATACAATTAGAGAATCATTTATCTTTAAAAGATTATGAAAAAGCTAAATCTTTGCGTGATGAAATGAATAGTCTATATAAAGGACTAACAAGAAAACAGAAAAAAAACTTTAATCAACAAATTTCAGAATTATTTAAGCAATTTAAAAATGAAGAAGATATTATTAGCAAAAGTAAATTGTAAATATTTTTTCTTTAATTATGAAAAAAAAGGGTTGAATAATTACTCTTAGTTGCTCTGATTGAAAGGAGAGCACAGCGTGGCAAAATCAGAAGGATTTTGCGTTCAGAATTCAGATGTTATTGATATTAACTCCTAAGTAGTAAGTCCTCCAAAGATTTATAAAGATAAGGTTTACACTGAATATAAGAGATTAAAATGGATAGAACAAATATTATAATTGCATTATCCCAGCATCAAGATATACAGAAAGATGTTGATGCTTTAGTATGTAGAATAACTGAAATTGGAAAAAGAAATCCAATGGTTGATAGGCTTACAAACGTTATTGATGCTGAAAAAAAAGTAATAAACTTTATTAACGATTCTGAAAAAATTTGGAAAGATACAAATAGGGCAGGGTTATATGCTTCTGCACATATAAAAGATTATATTATTTCTTTTAAAGAATATGAAAGATTATGGGCTTCAAGAAAAAAGGAAGGAACTCCGGAAAAGGATTGGTATAAGATGCAAATTGAATTAGCTGAATATATTAGCAATTTTTCGTTGAATATATAAAATTAAGAGAAATTCCACCAAGCTGGTTAAAGATACTTTTTCATAACCTGGTTTAATAAATTAATCCTCTGTTTTATTAATCCGGCTTTTTTGTCATCCCAATTAAACCTTAAATTTTTTATTAGTTGTTCTATTCTAATCAATTCACTTCTTAATTCTAACACAATTTTATTTTCACCTAATTTTTTCTTAACTTCTTTATAATTTTTCAAAATTTCATTATAAGGCTTTTCCACTTCTACATATTTCGCTCTCTCTACATTTGCCTCATTAATTGATTTTTCTATTACTTCTTCTTTAATCAACTTTGGTCTAGTCATGCTAATATTAGGATATTTAGCTATTATTGGCTGTAATGCAGAATCAATATTGTTTAAAACAGCTTCTAATTTTACAAAATCACCACTAATTAAAATATCACAAGCTTTTTTATAATTATATTCTAAATCTTCGTAATTAAGAATAGACCCTCTTAAATCTATATTGTATTGTCTTAAAACATCTAATTGATATCTTATATCTTCAACTTTATTACTGTAATAATTATACCTCTTTAATTCCTCATCACTTAATCTCTTTGTTGCATGCAGTATTGGCCTGACAACCATAAAATAAGGCCTGCCTTTATTATATTCTGCATTGACAAACATCCCTGTACCAACAGGAGCCCTTACCAATGCGCCAGAGATTTTTTCACCAAAATTATCCTTAATTCTATTTAAGTCATTTTCATAACGAGTACGCATTTGAATTTCTGTAGAAATATTAGCTTTTATTTCACCAATAAAGTCGCTTGAAACCTGCGATATTAAAACCATTCCAATTCCCCATTTTCTGAACTCTCTTATACCTCTTTCAATTTGTACAAATCCTTTTCCTTTACCTCCAAATTTCTCAAGCAATCTATGGACTTCATCATAAACTAAAAGTACTTTTAATTTATCGCTTTCTGTAGGTTGTAATGCGAAAATTTCACGAACAGTATTAGCAATAAATAAATCCATAGCATCTGGTTCAAGTTTGTTTAGACAATAAATTGTTATACTGCCTTCTTTTCCTTCTTTATTTTTTTCTCTTAATAAATCTCTAACATTTATTTTTTCTCTTGGATCTTCAATCATCTCAATTTTTCCTGAAAACGATCTTGCAGCATTGTTAGTTAATCCAAATTCTGCATATTGATTAAGCATTTTTGGTTCTTGGCACTTTTTTAAAAACCCTGTCCATTGTGCAGAAGGATCAAATACAATAACATGAGTGCCCCTCATTAAAGCTCCTTCACAAATTGCTTGTGCGCAGATAGTTTTTCCGCTGCCTGTTGAACCAGATACAATAGTGTGTAATTTCAAAGATTCTAAATTAACATAGGCTTTTTTATCTGATTCTGCAATTTTTCCAATTATGGCGCTTCTTAAACCAGGTTTTGGTAATAGATTATAATCAATGTCAACTTTATATTTTAAAGCTTCTTTTCTTTTTTTCTCCATTAGTTTTCTGTAATAGATTATTCCGCTTGTTGTTAAACCTGCAAGTATTAAGAATAAAGCATAATAAGTTAATTTTATTCCTAAAAACTTTCGAGTTTTTAAGAAATCTAGAGCAACCTGAAAAATATTTTTTTTAATCTCAAATGTATCAATAGCATCGGTTAATTTATCTCCATCATAAATAACTACTGCTTCTATGAGATATTTTCCTTTAGTTAGAAGAGATAATGGTTGTATTGTTTTTTGAGTTGAACTTGTTGAATAAAACTCTGCAAAATCAGAATCTTGTGCTACTACCTCTCCTTTATAATTTCTAACTGTATAATCAATTAAAGCCTCTATTTTTGTCATTTTTCCTAAATTAATCAGTTGTGTTGTTAATAATATGCCTCCATCCTGTGTTATTGTAAGAAATTGAACATTAGCATTTAAGAGCTGGTCCTCTTCTGTTAATTCTTCTATATTCAGAGTAACTGGAAATTTAACTTTTTTATTTAAATTAATAGCTTCATTAACAGCATCAATAACCATGTTGCCCACATATGTTTTAATTTCAACATTGCTAGGAATTTTAACAAATATTTTTACTATTTCTGTTCCAAATCCTGCCAGATTAATTTCTTTTTTTTCAAAATCAATAAATTCAGCAACACCACCATCATCACTAATTTTAAATTTAATGTTTTCAGTAATTTTGTTTATAAATTTAAGAGTGTATTCTCTGTTTTCTCCTGGATGAAGTGTTGCTGTCATCAACGTGGTTTCTATTCTAAACTCATCTGTTTCATAAATGCCTTTTTCTGTTAAACCTTCACCTGTTTCATTATCAAGACCAAAGCATCCAGGACATACTTCTGTTAATGCAAATGCTCCAATTTTTTCATCTTTGTCGAAATCTACAGAAGCTGTATAAATTGTTTCATTTAATATCATTCCACTTTCTTGATCATAACCAATCCAATCACTATCAACACAAATTTTATTTTCAAAATCCCAGCTAGGACAATGAAGAATCATTAAATTGTTAATATCAACCTTCAAATTTTCGACTAAATTTCTATAATTAAAACTAATTGTCTTAGGATAAAGTTGATTATTATTAGAAATAACAGCTAAGGTTTTTACTTTTATTGGTTCTATGTCCACTGGAAGCTCTTGTGAAATAGCAGGGCTTTCTCCAAATGCTGTAATAAAACCAGTTATATCCTGATCAAAAAGAACATCATGATAAGCAACACTATCACCTGATAATTCTGGATTTTCTGTATTTTTAATAATTACATTATATTCTCCAGAATCAATATCTTTTGAATAATCTCCATTTGGCGGTGTGCTTGCAAATGAAAAAGATTTTCCTTGTATTAATGAATTAATATCAAAACTTGCAATCTTGCCTTTTTCTAAATAATCAACGTCTTTTATACTACCACTAAATTTAATTTTATCAGCAAATGTAAATTCAAATGTTCTTTCAGCAGAATTACTATTTTCATCTACAGCTGAGAAAACTAATTTATGTTTTTTATCTTTATCAACAAGTGTTGTTGACAGTTCTTCAGATTGCCACACATCTACAAATTTAGCTTGATCTGTATCATAATAAGTATCATGGTTAAAACTAACTGGTATAGAAGTTCCATTTGGAAAGGTTAATTGTCCACTACCAGAAGTTGTTCCAGTTACATCTCTTGTTGTAACAGTTATTTCAATAAACTTAATTAAATTATCTTGTTTTTGCCAATCACCTGTATCTAAAAAAGGATCAATAATAGGAGGTGTTATATCTTTATATTTAATTACTTCACGAACAACTTTTTCTAAATCAAGAATAGTCCCATCTGCATTATATGTTAATTTAATTCTTGCATCATATTTTCTACCATCTTCTAAATTTCTAGATTTTTCACCAAGATAAGGATAACATTTTATTATGGGAGATGATTTATAAGTTAAATCTTGTCCGTAAAAACAAGATTCCTCATTACCTGCTTTATCTATTATTAAAATATTACTAAAATTAGTTATATTAGAAGTTTTATCAACTGTGCCTAAATATGCTTTTGTTTCTATATTAATGGGCTGTGGATTATTTTTATCATATTCCTCATATGGTGGTAAAGGTGTTAAAGTTAAATTTAAATCAAGAACTCTTAAAGTAAAAGAAACTGTTTTTTCATATGTTGAATAGCAAACACTTGTTCCAAAAAAACAAGGAAGAATTTTTATATTAATTAAATTATTTCCAGAGGATAGATTTTTAGAAGTAATTTCTAGAGTTTTTTTACCACCGTTATTACTAACAGTAATTTTATTATAATTATAATCTAGAAAACTCCTCCCCCCTGAGAAATTAAAATCAAAAGCCATCTCGCCATTATTAGTTATTGTTATACCTGGTAATCTTGCTTCTGAATCTGTTAACACATATTGGTCTGGATAAGGATTAGGACTAAAACTAAAATCAATTTGTGGAATTAAATTAACATTCAATACAACGCTTGCTCCAGGTATATCAACACCTGATTTTTTAGCTTTAAATGTTATTGTACATTGCGGATTTGTAATACCTGATAAACTTCCTGTAAACTTTACAGTTAATGGAAATTGTTGAGTTCCTGATAATTCCCTATCTTCTAAATTAAAAGTTTCTAAACCACTAATCTCAAAATTTAAATTTCTACATTTTTCTTCCACAATATATTCCAATTCAACATCTGTTAATTTATTAATCATTGTTGCTATTAAATTTGTACGTAAGATAACACTTTTTCCCACCCCTGATTTTAAATCTAAGGGGTTATTATCCAAGGTAAGTGAAAGTGTATATGTATTTTGATTAACTTCTTTTTGTCCTAATCCCCCATCTTTACAATTTGAATTTACGTAACCAGCTCTACCTCCAGAAACATCAATTAAACTTTTTATTGTATCATTACTTTTACTAGATTCAATATAATTTATTATAACAAAACCACCACTACCTCCACCACTACAAACACCATCAAAACCAGAATCATATTGTCCATTACCTCCTTTAACACTAATAAAACCTGATATTGCTAATTTAGATGTAGCTATACTTATTTTACCACCACTACCACCACCTGCAACATGATAACCCTCTTTTCCTCCATTTCCTCCATTAGCTAGAATTGAACAACCTAAATCAATATTTACTTCTGACGCAGAAATTTCTATTTTTCCTCCACCATTTCCCCCACTTGGTTGATTTAAATAAAGTGAACAACTACTTAATCTTCTAGGTTCTCCACCTCCTCTACCATAAGAACAATAATTTTGAATACCTCCTTTACTTCCAGGAAAAATATCTACATCAGATGTACAGTGCCAACAACCATTTCCTCCATCATTAACAAAACCAGAACCACCACAAGCCCGCGCAGTACTACAACAATTTTCAGCACCACAACCATCTATTCGTGCAACTCCTCCTTTGTAACCCTTACCACTAGCATCTATTTTAGAATTATAAGAAAGACTAAGTTTGTTAACATATATTTTAAAGTTTCCTTCTAAATTACCACCTTGTAAATTAAGCTCTGCATTTGGCGCATCAATAATACATTCACCAGGTGTATCTCCAAGATATTCTGTAGAAACTGTTACACCTGATTTAATATTTATTATGGTTGTACCTGCTGGAATAAATAATTTACCAGAACAAGTGGTAGTTGAAACAGTATAAGTCTGCGCACTAACATTTTGCACAGAAGCAACTAAAAAAATTATAAAACTTATTAGAAATATAAAAATTATTTTATTTTTCATGAATCATCCTCTTTTTAAATAAGATTATAACTAAAATATACTCGATTAATTTAAATAGTTTTGGTTTTTATATACAATTAGATTAACAAAACTTAAAAACTTAAATATACATCTTGCTATAAAGGTTAAATAAAGATGCCAAATAAAAAAAAGAGTGGAAAAATAAGAGTTTTAAATAATATAACAAAAAAAAATCAAGATACTAAAACAAAATCAAAAATTCCTCTAATTTTATTATTGTTATTTTTTGGTGCTATTATAATCTTATTATTTTATATTCAGTATAAACCAAAAATGACAGGATTTGCTGTATGTGTTGTAGATGGTTTTTGTAATAGCCCAATTGAAGATTATTTTAACTGTCCAACAGATTGTTTACCTGCATGTCCTAATGCAGTATGTGAAGTTCCAGCAGAATACAGTTGTGGTGGTGCAGCCTGTGTTGCAGATTGCGGTGCTTGTGGTACAATAGCACTCTCTATTACTTATCCAAGTAATAATCAGTATGTTCCTTCTTCTTCAATAACCGTTACAGGAACTTCAAATAATACAAATGAGGTAAGAATTAAACTTAATTTAGACCCTGATAGTCGAGTTTGTTTTGGAGCTGTTGGAACTTGTAACTCTTGGAATAAAATTTTATTTTTGAATCTTGGAAGTAATACCATAGAAGTTTCCGCTAGTAACGGAGGTGAACTAATACCTTATCTTTCAAGAACAGTATATTATGATCCAACACCCCCAACAATTACTATAAATTCACCTTCAAATGCATCTAATGTAAGTTCTAGTCCAATAAATATTAATGGTGTAGCTAGTGATAATGTTAATCTAAATAAAGTTGAATTAAGAGTTAATGGTAAAACATGGGAATTAGCTTCTGGAACAACTTATTGGAATAGAGGAATGTATTTAGATAGTGGAATTAATTATATAGAAGCAAGAGCAACAGATGGTGCTGGAAATACTCAAATCGCAGCTATAACTCTTTACTATAATGTTCCACCAATTCCAACAAATCTTATTGCAAACACAATATCAACAACACAAATAAATTTAAGTTGGACAGATGTAGATTCTGAATTAGATTATTATATTGAAAGATCTTCAGATGGAATTAATTTTGCTCTAATTGATGTTGTTAATGCAAATATTATCTCTTATTCAAGTACAGGCTTAACAGTTAATACACAATACTGGTATAGAATAAAAGCTCATAATAATGCAGGAAATTCTTCTTATTCAGGTATCGCTACAGCCACAACTTTTGCAGTACCTCCTCCTTCTGTAACTCTAATTACTCCCTTAGATAATAAAATATCTCAATCTCCAGTAAGTTTTTCTTGTAGTTCTAGCAACACCGACTTAGTTAGTATGTCTTTGTATGGACAATGGAACACAGGATGGCATTTAGAAGAAACTCAAAGTTGTACTCTTGGACAAGCTTGTTCAATTAATTTTATTAATAAACCAATTTCCGACGGAACTTATAATTGGAACTGTCAAGCATGTACATTAGAAGTTTGTGGATTTGCTATTTTTAATAGAACAATTATAATAGACACAACAAATCCAGTTGTATCTTTTATTGATCCAACACCTTTAAATGATGAATTTGTAACTAGAACCTGGATTAATATGTATGTTTCTGTTACAGAATTAAATGAAGCAAATATAACTTTTAATTTATATGATTCAAATTCAATACGAATAAATTCAACTACTTTTTTTACTTCTTTTGATAGAAGTATAGCTTTTATTAATTTAAGTTATGGAAATTATAGTTATGATGTGGTTGTAATTGATAGAGCAAATAATATTGGTAGTACAGAAAGAAGAATTATACGTCTGCAAGAACCAGTTCCAGTTCCAGGTGCTCCTAACATAACTTTTGTTTATCCAACACCTGATAATTTTAAATCACAATCTGAAACAAGTGCTATTATTAATGTAACTGTAAATGATACTGTTAGTGAAATAAAAAATTGTACATTAAGATGGAATAATGCTAATTTTTCGATGACTAAAGTTGGTTCTGGTTTAAATGTGAGTTGTTATCTTCAAAAAACTTCTTTATTGCCTGGAAGTTATATTTACTCTGTTTATTCTACAAATTCGCAAAATATCACAGGAATGAGCGAAGAAAGACTTTTGCATGTTGTAGGTGAGGATATAACCACAGGAGAACCTGTATTTGAATTGCTTACTACAGTTATTTCTGGAAGTAATTTTGTTAACGAGAGTATTTTATCTTTAATTGAAATTAGTACAGGAACTTCAGAACCAATTACTGTTGGATTAAGTTATATTATAATGGACGAAAATGAAATGCCATTTTATAAAGAAAATGACAATATTAAAATAACAGGTGGCTTAATAATAAATAAATGGTTTACAGCTCCAGCTGAAAATGGAAATTATAGGCTAAGAGTTATTTTAGATTATAAAAATCTAGAAAAAGAATCAGAAGATAGATTTAGTGTTGGTTCTAGAATTATACCAAAAATAGAACCTAGCATTTGGAATGTTATAATATCAGTAATTATTATTATTGCAATTGTTTTTGGATTAAGATTATTAGGTCCAATCGGTGCATTGCATGAGAAAAAGAAAAAATCAAATTCATCTGAGAATAATAAATCAGATACTTCTTCAGAGAAAAAATCTTCCTAATAGAACTATTGGTTTTCACTGATGTCTTCCGATGTCTTTTTTCTGAAAAACCATTGTAGGGTTTTATTGATTTTTCTGGAAGTACTTTTTTTAGTATATTTTTTAAATAACAATTTATTATAGAATTATATGAAATTGAAAAATATTAAATCAAAAGAGGTTATTAAGATTTTAGAAAAGAATGGTTTTGAAATTAAAAGACAAACAGGAACACATGTTATTTTAAAGAATAATGGAAAAATGGTTGTTGTTCCAATTCATCATAAAACTATTCCAACAGGAACTTTAAAAAGTATAGAAAAACAATCAGAAATTAATTTTAGAGAAATAATCGGGTAATCATTAAGGGTTCTTCCTTTTTCAAAAGTTCTTTTTTTTCAGGGGCTTCTTCCAACAAAAGCCTAATAGCATTTTTGAGATTATCAAAAGCCTTATCAATAGTCTCTCCAAAATCACCCACTCCCAATTCAACAGCTTCAACTACAAAAATTTTAGTTCCATCACTTAATTCTTCTTCATGTATAGAAACATTGCAGGATAATTTTTCTTCCATATTTAAAATAAAATTCCAGAATATTTAAGGTTATTGGTTTTCGGCCAAACCCTTCCTCTGCTTTGACTTTTAGGCGAAGTAACTAAAGGCTTATTGGTTTTCACTGAGGCCTTTACGTTGCCTCATTCTAAAATCAACTAAGAAAGTAGCTCATCTAATTTTTTTCTAATCATCTCTTCTATTTTTTCACCAAACATTTTTGCTACAAAAGGTAATTTTCCTTCTAAACTAATTTGCTTATCTTTTAAATGAATTTGTCCACTAGTTTTAAATCCCATAACTTTCATACTAAAATTCATTTGAGTACAGTCAAGATTCCAATTTAATTGAGAGTCACTTATTTTATCAGAATATTCTTCTTGTAACTCTGGCAGAAGTTTATTTATTCGTTCATATGTTTCTTGAATTGTTAAATTATGAAGATAATCTATTCTCATATTTTTATATAAAAACTTTTGTTTATAAGATTTATGAATTATTTTTCTTTAACAAAATTTTGCTGATTTTCTGATTGATGAAATTATTTATTTTTAATTATTTTAATAAATCTACAAGCGTCATAAATATTTTCTGCTATAAACTTTGCCCTGGTTTTTTCAATTTCTTTCTCATTTCTTTTTACAAGTATTCCTGTCATTTTAAGTTTTTCTGCAAGTAGTAAATCAGATTCTCTATCACCTATAACATAAGAGTTCACAAAATCTATATCATATTCTCCCTTCAAAGAATCTATCAAGCCTGTTTTTGGCTTTCTGCATGTGCAAATTTCTTCTGAAGTATGTGGACAAAAAAGCCATTTTTCAATTGTAATACCATGTTTACCAAATTTATCTGTTAAGATATTCTCAATCTTATTGTATAATTCTATTGTTAATGTACCCCTATTAATTGCATCTTGATTGGTGATAATGAAAATAGTATAACCCATATTAATCATTTTCTTAAGGCCTTTAATCGCATTTGGTAAAATATGTAATTTAGAAATTGAATCTACATCAGCATCTGAAGTATTTTTCCTTCTTAAACTGCCGGGTTCTTCTACAATTGTTCCATCCCTGTCTAAAAATATCGCTTTTATGGAAAATTTTTTATTATTTATCATTTTACTGATTCTCGCTCAAACCCTTACGTTGCCTTATCTTTCTTACAATGTCTGGCTGAAGGCTTGCAGGAACTTTTTCAAACAGCTGGTCTAACAAAGACGATGTTCCTCTTCCTTCTGTCGCGCTTCTTAAATCACTGCTCCACCCAATCATTTCTGCGACAGGAAGTTTTGCTTTCATGTCTGCTTGTGTACCTTCTTGTCTTACTTCAAGCATCTGTCCTCTTTTTCCTCCAACTAATTTTGTAACAGCACTTAAGAATTTATCAGGCATTTCTATAAGATAAATCTGTATTGGTTCAAAAAGATAGGCATTTGCTTTTTTCATTGCTTCTACAATTGCTTCTCTTACAGCAGGATAAACCTGTGCAGGCCCTCTGTGAATTGCATCTTCGTGAAGTCTTGTATCTACAAGTGAAACCCTAAGTTTTATACAGGGTTCTCTTGCTAAAGGTCCCTGGTTAATAACCATTTCAAATGCATCAAGAACCATTTCAATTACTTCTCCTATATGAACCTCTCCTCTTGTTTCATCAAGAAAAATATTTCCTTTGTAAATATCTCTTACATTTCGTATTGTATCACCAGACCATCCTAATTTTGAAAGAACATTTGCAATTTCCTCATTTTTTTTCTTAATTCTTCCTTCTCTTAATTCTCCGCTTTTTATTGCCTTGTATACTTCATCTTCAAGAGGCTCAACTTTCATATAAAAGCTGTTATGTTTATTAGGGCTTCTTCCTTCTATTTCAGGAGATTCTCGACCTATTGTTTCTCTGTAAACTATGATTGGAGAAGAGGTTTTAACATCAAGTCCTTTTTCTGTTTTAATTCTGTTTTCTATAATCTCAAGATGAAGTTCTCCCATTCCAGACATAAGGCTCTCTCCTGTTTGCTCGTTTATTTCTATTTTTATGGAAGGGTCTTCTTTTGCAACTTTTTTTAGAATCTCAACAAGCTTTGGAAGGTCAGATGTTTTTGTAACTTCAATTGCTTTTGTTATAACTGGTTCAAAAATATGTTTGAGTTCTTCAAAAGAAGTTTCTGGTTCAATTGTTACTGTTTCTCCTGCTTCACCAGTAACACCTGCTATTGCCAAAACATTTCCACATCCTATTTCTTCAAGCTGTTCAGGCTTTATTCCATTATAAATAAATACCTGCTGTATTTTCTGTCTTTTTTTTGCAAGATTTAGATAGACTTCCATCCCTTGTTTTAATGTTCCTGAGAATAATCTTCCAGCTGAAATCTCTTTTCCAGACTTTGGGTCTATTACAATTCTTGTTATAACAAATGCTGGTTTTCCTTTTGGATCGCAGTTTATAAGGGATTTTCCAAAATCACTATTTAAATCTCCTCTCCATATTTTTGGAATTCGATATTTTTGTGCTTCCAGAGGGCTTGGAAGGTGCTTAACAACCATATCCAGAAGAACTTCATAAAGAGGAGCATTTTTCCAGCACCATTCTTTTCTTTCAGCATCTGACATTTCATAAAGATTGAAAATATCTTTAAAAGTTATTTTTTTCTTTTGCATAAAAGGAACAGAAAGCGCCCAGTTTTCTCTTGCAGAACCAAAAGCAACGCTTCCGTCTTTTATATCAACTTCCCACTTTTTCTTGAATTCAGATTCTGCAATATTATTAATTAATTTATTGAAGTCTTCATATATTTTTATGAATCTTTGCTGCATCTGCTCTGGCGTTAGTTTAAGCTCTTTAATTAGCCTGTCTACTTTATTGATGAACAAAACAGGTTGTACCCTTTCTCTTAATGCTTGTTTTATAACAGTCTCTGTCTGAGGCATTATTCCTTCAACAGCACATACAAGAACAATTGTTCCATCAATAGCCCTCATCGCTCTTGTAACATTTCCAGAGAAATCCACATGTCCTGGTGTATCAATAAGATTAATCAAATACTCATCTCCATGAAATTCATGAACCATTGAAACGTTTGCAGCATCAACTGTCAATAATCTCTCCTGTTCGTCTGCATGCTGCCAGGTTGCCATACCTGCTTCCAAATCTCCTGCAGATTTTACAGCCATAAATCCAGAAGCAGCGAGAAGATTATCTGTCATTGCCGTCTTGCCATGATGAATATGTGCAGAAGTTGCAATATTACGAATATATTTTTGTTCTCTGCTAAGTCTCTGAATTTTCTTGAACTGTGTTTCTTTCTCTACCATTTTTTTCTCCAGAGGAGAGAGTGGACGGACTTTGTTCGTACTCTTTCAGCCATATTATATTGAATCAAAAAATTGTTTTTAAATGTTTTTGGTGTTGAATAATACAAGAATTTAAAAAGAAAATAAAGAAAATACATCAATGAAAAAAATATTAATACAAGATAGATTTTCTACTGATAGTCATATTGATTCATTAAAGAATCTTTTAGAGTTGGAGTTTAAGGATAAACAAATTGAATTCAATCTTGTTTTCTGTTTGAGAGGCGCTAAATTTCCTATAATCGATTACAATTTAATTATTTCACACCCACCTATTTTTGATAATTGCTGTGTTCCATTGATTGAACAAGCTGTTAGAAAGAATGTTCCTGTTGTTTTTAGATATCATACTAAATATCCTCATGGTAATGAAATAGAAGCCATAGCTCAAAATCTTGGGATGGATATAAACTATAGTAGTAGTGGAAATTGGAGAGAAGTATATGGTAATATAATCAAAAAGTTTATAGAAAAAGATTAATTATCGTGCGCTATCTACCTGCTTTACTTTGACCAAGCTTGGGCGAAGTAATGAAAGCCGACAATTATCGTGCCGAGTCGGCTTGCTTTTCAGATTCAATTTTCTTTTTAACAGCAAAGCTTTCTTGATTTCCTTCAGAAGCAAGCATTATTTCTTCTGCAATTCCCTGAGCAAGATCTTTTTTCTTGCCGAATGCTTTTTCAGAAGCACCATGAATAATATGCTTTAAAGCAAGATTTACTCTTCTTAAAGGAGATACGTCAACTGCCTGGGGATATCTTGCTCCACCATATTCTATTACTGTTATTTCATCTCTTGGTGCAGAATTTTCAACAGCTTTTATGAGAATCTCTATAGGATTTTTTCCTGTTTTTTTTGCTATTTGTTCAAAAGCATCAAGTACAATCCCTGTATTTTTTGAATATTTTCCAGTTGAAGTCCCAACCATAAGTTTATGTTTTTTTCCTCTATGCCCTGCAACACCTATTTTATTTATCAGCCTTTCAACTATATTGACTTTTGTCTGCCCGAATTTCTGAACATTTCTTCCATGGCTTTTCAGAGCCAGCTTTGGAGTTAGGTTTATCGCATCCTTAAGTCCTACATCTTTTACCTGAATTCCTTCTGTCTCATATAAATCAAAAATTTTGAATGTAAGTGGCTGTATGTTTTTTTGTTCTGTCATTTTATCTTGATGTTAATGGAGTTTTTCTTTCAGATATAATTATTTTTGTTTTTAAATTTAGATAAAGAATTCGAGATCCTTTATTTATATCAAATTCATTTACAACATATAAATTATCTCCTCTTTCTTCTACTTTTATGAGTTCATCATATCTGTCTTCTTCTTCATTTATTCTGCTTGTTTTTCCTTCTCCACGCAAAATTTTATCTAGGAATCTTGTCATTTTTATGCTCCCATCTTACTATTTAATTCGGAATGATAACTTTTTTGCTGAACAAAATCTTTTATGTTAGTAAAGTCTTCTCCAAAATCCATTTTATATTCATTTACTTTTATTTTATCCTTGTATATATAAACAATACTAGTTCTAAATTTAGTTCTATCTTTTCTTTCTAAAATTAAGAAACCACTTCCCATATCAATCAATTGGTTTGCTGTATGATAAATATGCGGAATTAATTCTTCTAATTGTTCAGCCCCAAAAATATTTTCAACACCTACTAATTCCTCATATAAGTCCTCTGTTGTGTTTTCTAAATTAATCATCTTCTACCCTTCTCTATCTTGCCTTTTACAAGCAAATGCAAAGACTGGTCATTTACATGAATAACTTTAAATCGAACACCTGGAATATCTCCTTTTGTTCTTCCTTGTTTTCCGCCTATTCTTTCAATCATTACTTCATCATGCTCATCAAGAAATCTCTGCGCAAGATTTCCAGGAATAAACGCTGTTACAAATTTTCCATTTTTTGTAAGCTGAACCTTGCAGCATTTTCTCATCGCAGAGTTTGGCTGTTTTGCTTCTTTCTGGATTTTTTGTATGACAATTCCCTTTGCCTGATTTGCCCCTTCAAGCGGATCTGCTTTTGCATAAAGCCCGAGAGTTTTCACCTTGTAATGCCTATCACTCCATCTAAATTTCTTTCTGTTTTTCTTAAGTTTTAATGCGTTTTTTAATCCCATTTTATTACCTTATAATACAATTGAGAAATTGCTTTTTAAATGTTTTTGGAAAGAATTTATTGATAAAAGTAAAAACATTTAAGAATAATCTCATGTTTAATAAGAAATGAAAATTCTTTTGATTGGTTGTGGTCTCACTGGCGGCGCAATTGTTTCAAATCTCATTAGATTAAATAATGTAAAAGAAATCTCTCTATATAGCAGAACCTTAAAAAGTGCTAAGAGATTAGCATTTTCTCTAAATAATAAAAAAGTAAGTGTTATTAATAATCTTGAGAATATAAAAAACTCCGATTATATAATAATTGTTTTATCAGGAATGAGTGATAGCGCGAGAGAAGAAAGCATATTCAAAAGTAAGACAACGTATGAAGTTCGCCAGGATGAACTAAAATATAATTTAGGAGCAATAATTGGAATAGAAAGTTATCTAAAGAAAACTTCTCCTAAAACTAAAATAATTGTGGTAACAAATCCTGTTGATGAAATCACCAATTATCTTAGAATAACTCTCAATAACAAAGATATTCTTGGATTTGGATTAGATTTGGATTCTAAAAGATATTCAAGGATTCTTGGGAAATCTGTTTTGTGTATAGGAACACATGGAAAAGCTATTCCTTTAATAAATTCTGATTCAGAAAAAAATTATAATCTTTTATATAAAAAAGTTGATTTAGAATTGATGGATTATATAAGAAGAAACGGCATTCCACACCAAGCAGCAGGAGAATCTTTTGCAAATTTCTTTTCTAAACTTACTTCAAATAAAAAAGAAATAATTCATGTTTCTTATTATCTAAAAAAAGAATTTTTAGGAGTTAAGGACATCTCTATTTCATTACCCTTTATTGTAAGCAAAGGGAAAATTCTTGGGATAGCAAAAATAAAAGTTAATAATATAGAAAAAAGAAAATTTCTGAATTTAGCTAGTGATCTAAAAAAATCAGTAGATCATATACTTCTAACACACGAGAAACTTATTGGTTACAAATAAGAATTTTCAAACCACTCTAAACTCTTTTCCAAAAAAATTTTCGATGATTTTCTGCATTTCCAGAAGCCTTCTTTTGTTTCTTCCTATTAGAGCAGCCTTGTTGCTTCCACCTGCGATTATGATTTCATTATTTTTTACTTCCAGATTCTTGAAATTTACAGGACTTACAATTGCTCTAATAAAAGTTTCCGCGTTATGAATTCCTTCTGGATATACCACAACCTTTATTCTTCTGCTAAGAATCCTGCTCATTTCTTTTATATTTCTGCCATTTTCTCCTATTGCCTTTGACAAAAGATATCTTGGAACACAAAAAAATATTGCTTCGTTGTATCTGAAACAGAATCTTGTTCTTATCTTCATTATTTTTTCAAATAAATTTAGATAACGCATTTCCTGCATATCAATTGTTTTAACCATTTTTTGAATATGAATTATTAATGTCCAATCCAGTCATTTAATGATAAGCAACATCTATATTAACTTAACTTTAATTCTTTACTATAGCTATATAATTCCCGTAATCTTTTAATTTAATCATATTAAAATATTAATTTAAATCTATTAATCCTCTTTATTTATCTATCTCATCTATAATCTCTTTTTTTGCAGCCTTTTTCTCAGAATCCTTCTTTGTTAATGGACCAACTACTTTAACAAAAAGTCCTGGAAGTCCTGTTCCTATAGGGACAGGCTGATTTAATATTACATTTTCTATAACACTTGTGAGCTGATCTTTGCTTCCTTTTATTGTTGCATTTACAAACTGCTTTACAGGTGTTTCGAAAGTTGCTCGTGCAAGTATCGATGATTTTTGTGCAATAATTCCTATTCTAGTTACCCCCTTTACTTCTCCTGTGTTTGTCATGGCATCTGCAACAAACTTTAAATGTCTTTTATCTATATTCAAGCCTTGAACATTCAAAACATCTTGAATTTCATTTATTATAAGCTGTCTTGCAGCCTCTATCCCAAATACAATTGCAACTTCATGGAGATCATTTGAAATTAATAGATTTGGGTCAACTTCTTTCATCTCAAGCATTTTCTTGAGATTTGTTCCAAGTGTCATTATAATATAATCTCTATCCTTTTTAACTATGAGAACTTGTCTTATTCCTTTGACACCTGAAATTCTTGTCTTCTTGAGTTTTTCCTTAAGTTGATAGATTTCTTTAAAGCTCATTTCAGATGCATTTAGAACTATTAAATCTCCTTTTTCTTTTGCACTAAATCCTAGCTCCTGAAGTCTTTCAACAATTGTTTTTAGAGAAACATGTGTTTGCCTAATTCCCTCCTTGTCTATTTTTATTTCTATTTTTTTGTTGCTAAAATCAAGGTCAATTTCAGAGGCAATGTCTTTTATTGTTATCTCTTTAATCTTTTCAGCAAAAACTCTGGAATCATTTTCATTATTATATTCTTTTTTCAGATATACTTCCATCTTTGGAGATGAGGGTTTTTTTCTGGCATCAAAAATTTCTATAAGTCTTGGAAGACCCTGAGTTACCTGCATCTCAGAAATACCAGCGAAGTGGAAAGTTCTTAAGACCATTTGCGTTGAAGGCTCTCCAAAACTTTGTGCAGTTATTACTCCTATAGCCTCCCCAGGTTCTAATTCTCCATTTATATGAAGCTTTGAAACATCTAAACCATCGTCTCCGTATATAAACTGGATAATGTTGTTGTTGCTGTCTCTTATTGTTCCGTCATATTCTTTTCTCAAATCCTGCAAGGCATTTGCAAGCCTTCTGTACAAATATCCAGACTTAGGAGTTCTTAATGCAGTATCCATAAGTGTTGCTCTTCCAGTCATTGCTCCGAAGAAAAATTCATCAGGCCTTAGCCCTTTTATAAATGGACTTCGTATGAATCCTTTTGCTCTAGGAGATAAATCTCCTTCTTTGAAACAAGAAAGTGTTCTGTTTACATAACCTAAATCAATTCTTTTTCCTTCTAAATCCTGCTGCCCTACACAGCAAGCCATTTGAGTTATATTAAGCATGTTCCCTCCTCCTCCTGATCTTATCATATGAGTTACAGGATTTTCTTCTGGGAATTCTTTCTTTACAACCTCTCCTATTTTTGTTCTTATTTCATTCAAAACTTTTAGTATTTTGATTTCCCTTGATTCTTCTTTACTTTTTCCCTGTATTATTTCAAGTGTTCCTTTATTGTACGCGTCTATTATTTCTTTTGTTTTTTCTTCTGCCTTTTTTATTATTTCTTCACCGCTTTCTATTACTTTTTGTTCTACATCAAGATCTCCCAAAGAAATAGTAATTCCGGTATCTGTAAGATAATTTTTCCCAAGATTAAATGCTTTTTTGATAGTTTCAAAAGAAGTTGTTCTTCCGAATTTCTTATCAATTTCTTTTATTAATAATCCATCTTCATCACCAAAAAGTCCTTTATCTATAATTCCTTTGATTATTTGCCCTTCGTGTATTTTCACCTTGTCTCTTATAAAGTTTATTTTTGGAAGTATTTCTGAGAAAATTTCTGTTCCCAAAACTGTTTTTTTGGAAAACTGTTTATTAACTCCTGATTTGTAAAGAATCTGATTTGCATCTTCTCTTGAAAATTCCTTTAATCCAAGAAGATATCCTCCTGTTATTGCGTCGCTTATGCATCCTACCCAGTTTGTATTATTCTTTGGAGAAAAAAGATTTTTTTTGACTTCAAGTATAACTTTTGCTTCAGCTCTTGCTTCCTCTGTCTGAGGGCTGTGAATGTTCATTTCATCACCGTCAAAATCAGCGTTGTATGGTGTTGCAACAGCAGGATGCAGCCTAAATGTTCTTCCTGTCAGAACTTTTACATAATGAGCCATAAGACTTCCTTTATGAAGACTTGGATGTCTATTGAATAAAACAATATCTCCATTTTCAAGATGTCTTTCAACTTTATAACCAGGTGTAAGCTCATTAATTACTTCTTCTTTCAATTCATTAGTTATCTTTTTTCTTTTTCCGTCAGGTCGTATAACATAATTTGCTCCAGGATATTCAGAACCGCTTTGTATAAGTTTTTTTAATCTCTCAATATTTAAGTCATTGACTGTTTCTGCAACAGTAACTGTTTTTGCAATTTCATAAGGAACTCCTACTTCATTAATTTCTATTGATGGATCAGGCGAGATAACTGTTCTTCCTGAATAATTTACTCTTTTACCAGCAAGATTTTTTCTTATTCTTCCTTCTTTTCCTTTAATTCTTTCTGAAATTGTTTTTAGTGGCTGCCCGCTTCTATGTCTTGCAGGAGGAATTCTTGCAACACTATTATCAAAAAAAGTTGTAATATGAAACTGAAGCAAATCCCACAAATCTTCTATAATGACTTCAGGAGCTCCTGCATTAAGATTTTCCCATAGTCTTTGATTTGCTCTTATAATATCTGAAAGCTTGTGCGTTAAATCATCTTCGCTTCTTTCACCAGATTCAAGTATGATGCTTGGTCTTACAGTAACAGGAGGAACAAGAAGAGCTGTCAGAACAGCCCATTCAGGCCTGAAGTTCTTTGGATTTATTCCTATTTTTACAAGCTCTTCGTCCGGAATATTTACAAGTATTTCTCTTATCTCTGTTGGAAAAATTCTTGTTTTTCCTTTATAAAAAGTTGTAGGTTTATCAAGACGAATTTTTTCCTGGGTTGTGTTGCAATGAGGACATTTTTTTGAATCCTTTGCTTTCTTTACTCTCTGGCTTGGAGTATTTTTTTCAATTTCTTTTTCAGTAAGCATTAATTTCCAGCAGTTGCTGCAGAAAGCTCTTAGACATAATTCAATTACAGGAATATATTTAAGATGAACAACAGCTCTTGCAAGGTCAATGCTTCCAGAATGTCCTAAACATTCTTTCAATCTTCCTCCGCATGTTCGACATCTCACACCAGGATCAATTGCACCAAGCCTTAAATCCATTAATCCTCCGTCAACAGGATATCCATCTATATCATAAAGCTCAGGAGTTACAATCTTTGCAACAGAGATTTTTTTTATCTTGTCAGGACTAAGCAGAGAAAATACTATTTCCTTTATGTTTTTTTTAATCGGTTTCATTTGATATTTTTAAGGATATCATAAATTTTTACTAAAGTATTATAATTTTTTAAATTACCACCAGCATTAATTGGATTTGGTATTTGTGCGCTTATATAATGAAATTTTCCTTTTGTATCTTGTCCTTGCATATTTACAGATATATCTCCACTAGGAAGCACTTCAATTTCTAAAAAACATCGTGCTTTTCCATCTTCACCTATTAAACTTCCTTCCAAAGACATTAAATTTAATCTTCTTTGCTTGTTCATTTTTTACTCATATTTATTTTTTAATCCAAATGTTGTATGAATGTGAAGCCCCTGCAACTCTTCAACAAGAAGTTTGAATGCATATGAAACCTCAACAGATTCAACATCCTCGCTGTTGCATACAGAGCATATTCTCTTGTCCCTAATATTGTCATCTATTGCAATTGAACCACAGTGCAAACATATTGGAAGAACAACTTTGTCAGAGTCATATCTTTCTTTCAAAAGAAGAGAAGCACCATGTGCGACAAGCGCTTGTTGTTCCATTTCTCCTAGTCTTAATGCTCCACCTCTTGAACGCCCCTCAATAGGCTGTCTTGTAAGCAAAGCAACTTTTCCAGAAGCTCTTCCATGCAGTTTATTTGCAACCATATATTTAAGTTTAAGATAATATAAATTTCCGATAAATATTTTCGCTTCCATCTTTTTCCCTGTTATTCCAGAATACATTGTTTCTTTACCATCATATCTAAATCCTATATCCTGCAACTGCTCTTCAAGTTCGTTTTTGCTTACTCCTGAAAAAGCTGTCCCATCAATTATTTCTCCTTTAAGACAGCCTACTTTTCCAGCAAGCAATTCAAGTAGATAACCAACAGTCATTCTGCTTGGAAGTCCATGCGGATTAAATATAACATCTGGTCTGATTCCTTTTGAAGTGAATGGAATATCTTCTTCATTAGCTATAAGACCAACTACCCCTTTCTGTCCGTGTGAAGTTGCAAATTTGTCTCCAATTTCAGGTATTCTTACATCACGTGTTTTTACTTGAACTATTTTGTTTCCATCTTCATCTTTTGTTATCAATACTAATTCAATAGTTCCTTTTTCTTCCTGTTTCATAGATATACTTGATTCTTTCTTTGTTCTTATTGAAATCTCTCTTGCTTCTGACAAGAACTTTGGAGGACTCATTTTTCCAATCAATACTTCTCCTTCGCTAATTTCTGCCTCTGGATAAATTATTCCATCTGCTTCAAGGAAACGATAGCTTGCTTCTGTTTTATATCCAGATGTGTCTTTTTCAGGAATAGCTATCTCGTCTTTTAATCCACCTGCATAATTCATTTCAATTGCGCTATAAGGTCTAAAGTAAAAACTTCTTCCTATACCTCTATCAACACTTCCTTTGTTTAGAACAAGAGCATCTTCCATATTATATCCATCATATGTCATTATTGCAACTACAAGATTTTGTCCTGCTGGATATGTACTTAAAGTATCATAAACAAAACTTCTTACAATTGGTTTTTGTGGATATTGGAGTATTGAAACATCTGTATCAAATCGTGTAAGATAATTTGCAGCATACAATCCAAGAGCTTGTTTTTGTGTTTTACTTCCACGATTAAGTCGTGAGCTCTGATCGTGATTTCCATACGGAACAAGGGAAGTTACAACTCCGAAAACATCAGCAGGATCAATTTCAAGATGAGTGTGATCTGGAGTTAATTCTTCCTTATATAAACCTACAAGAGCGCTTTCTTCTTCTGATGCGTCAAGATATTCTATAATTCCTTCTCTTACCAAATCTTTCCATTTAATCTCATCTTGCTCCATTTTAATTAAGTGTTCATCTTTTAATCTTTGAATGCCATTATCAACAACTATTAAGGGTCTTAGAACCCTGCCAGGCTCTGTTGAAATAGAAACATTTTTGAAATAAGGGTCATGTCTTATGTTCATCTGTATTGGCAGTTCTGCATTTCTTCTCTTTTCTATTATTCTTTTTACAAATTCCTCTGGAGATTTTACACCACCTATAAACATACCATTAAAGAAAACTTCTGTTCCTTCTGCTCCTTCTCTTTCAAGCCCTAATAATTCCATTTCTTTGAAGAATTTTTCTTCGTCAAGATCTGTTTTTGTGGATACTTGAGCAAGAATCGCAAGATTTTTTCTTAATCCAATTTCTGTTCCTTCTGGAGTTTCTATCGGACAAAATCTTCCATAATGCGTTGGATGTAATGTTCGTGCAGCAAAATTCTCTTGGTCGCTTGGAAGCATACTTGAAACTCTTTGCAGCTGAGAAATTATTGCAAGATAATTTGTTTTATCCATATTTTGTGTGATACCCGAACGTTCACCTGTCCAGCTTCCTGTTGCAATTGCACTTTCAACTCGATGAGAAAATAAAGTTGATTTTGCAATTATTTTTATGGAAAAGAATTTCTTTTTCTTTGTTGCTTTTTGAAGAGAATACTGAATGTCTCTTATTAATATACCCAGATTTATTCGAAATAGAGTTGCAAGCAAGTCACCTGAAAGTCTTACTCTCTTGTTTGAATAATGATCTTTGTCTGTCCTTAAATGAGGATTTTCTTTTGCAATAAGGAATTGTTTTACAAGCTTGCATAGTGTTATTGCTTTTTTCATTCTGTCTTCCTTTTTTTGTCCTATATGAGGGAAAAGATATGAATCAATTCTTTGCTTTACTCTATCAAGAATTTCTTTTTTTGTTCCCTGAAGATTTGCTTTTTCTGAAATATTTACCATAGCGTCCTCTTTTGTTGCTAAATTAACAAATTCATATAAATTTACAATTATAGAATCTGTTTCTTTATTTATGTATTTTTGAATATCAGATTCTTTTACCATTCCAAGAGCTTTAAGAACAACAACAATTGGAATATCTTTGAATTTGCTGAAGGAAATATTAAAAATTCCGTCTTTGCTTTCTGAAATAAGAGAGGGTATTCTATAAGTACCTTTTAATGAAAACATTCTTAGAGTAAGATTATCTTTTGAATCTGTTTCAATGAATGGCTGATTTTCAGCAAGGTCTTCTGCCATTATCATTACTCTTTCATTTCCTTTTATTATGAAATATCCTCCTGGATCAAGAGGGTCATGATAACTTTTGATTAATTCTTCTTTTGACATTCCGTGCTTGTTACATGCCTTGCTATTTATCATTATAGGTATCTTTCCTATTTCAACAATTTCTGAATCAACTTGGTCTTCCTTTTTTATACTTATTTCAAGATTAATAGGTGCTGCATATGTAAGATTTCTCATTTTTGCTTCTGCAGGCGTGATTAATGAAGAGCTTCCATCTGCTTCTATTACCTTTGGCTTTCCAACCTCTATTTTTCCCAAGGTAATCTCAAAATCCTCATTAATTATTGTCTCTGAAATCTCATTTACAATCTCAGGCATTCTTTTTTCAATGAAATTATTAAAAGAAATAATATTGGACTCCACCAACGAGTGCTCAGCAAGGTATTTTTTCACAATAAGGTGCTTATCTTTTACCATTAGGTTTTTTATGAATTTAACAGGAATTTTAATTATATGACAACTCTATAATAAAAAGGGGTATTATCTCCATCTTTTCTCTCTATCTTAATAACATCTCCAACCTCGCATCCCTCAGGCAATGTAGGATCATTTGATAGAATTTTAGGTAATTGAGCCTTAGAAACATTGAATTCTTCTAATATCTCTTTTATTTCTTTTTCTTTTAGTTTTATATGTTTTGGTTGAAGAATGTGCATATTTCAAGGTTTTTGGCTTTATCGACGAGGAATTTAATTTTTTAAGCGGAAATTAATCTGAATTTTTGGACAAGTTTTAATAACTCTCTAATAATAAAAGATATCAAATTTTTGTTTAAAAACCTTTTGGTTAAAGGGGCTTTGCACCAAAAGTCTTTAATTGATTAATTTCCTCTTTCCTTTCGTCTTAAAATTAGTTCACTTTTTTGTAACTTTCTTTTCTTTCAGGGCATATTTTGCAATTAAGAAAACTACAAATGCAATTATAACAAAATTAATAATTGCACTTAACAAAGAACCCCAGGATATGACTATTGGGCCTATACTAAATGTTGCTGTTTGCCAAGCTCCTCCTGGAATAAAAGGAGTTATTATTGGCATAACTAAATCATCAACTATTGATTTGATAAGTGCTGTTGCTGCTAATCCAATTATTAATGCAACTGCCAATCCAATTACCTTGTATTCCTTAAGAAATTCTTTAAATTCAATTAATATCTTCATATAATATTTAATCTTTTTTAGTTTATAAATTTTGCAGAAAAAGATTTAATAAAAAATTTATATAAATCAATAGGCATTACCACGATTTGCTTTTGGATCTAAAATAATTGTTACTTCTTGTCTAAATAATTCTTTATAAAAAGAAACAAATTTTTTTGCTTGTTCAATATATTCTGGTAAAATTTTAAATTCACTTCCATCTTTTTTTGTGAAATGACCTATTACTTTTTGATAAAAGAGAGATGGTATTCCAGTTACTCCTGTTGCAATATATCCTAATTCTGGGTCTTCTGTAAGAGGCAATTCATAACCACTTAAATTTCCTCGTGCTGTTTTCCCAAAAGCCTTTTTCAATAACCCATTAACTTGATTTGCTCTTTGTTGTTCAAATGACTTATCTATTATGTTCATAAAAAAGAAGAATTATTAGGATTTTTAAATGTTATGAAAGTAAAGTACCTTTTAGTTACTTTCAAGAATTAAGAATTTTGAGTTTTAATTACTAGATTCTTTTCCAATAGTCATTAAATTTCTATTGATTGATGATCATTAGGAAGAAATAAATTTATTCCTGCGAATTTTGCCTTTTCTATTAACTGGTTTATTTCATTTGTTTTGGCTCTTTCTTGTCTATTAACATGAACAATTCCAACAGTAGGAATTCCAGATTGTACTGCATAATCTAATACTTGTTCTATTGAAGAATGGTCTTTTCCTCTAGACCCCAAAATATTAAATCCTTCATGAAACAAAAAATTAACGCTCCGAAATAATTCTTTTGTAGAATCATTTAGTGCCCCATCACCACTAACTGCAAAACTTTTTCCAAATGGAGTTTCAAATTTATACGCAAAATTAACAGCTATATGATTTGTCTGGGCGCTTTTAATTTTAAATTTATATATTTCATCCCCGGAAAGATTTATTTTTCTTTTTGAGATTTGTGGTCCTTCAATTTCAAACCTATCCCAAAAACCAGAATAATATCTTTCAACATCATAGGGTATTTTTTCTAACAACTCTAGATTTGAACTTAAAATTTCTAATTTCCTTTTATTTCCTATTCTACAATTTCCAACAACACCATTAACCTCTTCCCATATTGAAACAAGAAGAGCTGGTATCCCTGAAGTATGATCTCCGTGCTCATGAGTTAATAATAATGCAGAAGGATATTCTACAAGAGACTTTTTTGAGTTAGAAAGATATCTCATCAAAGATTTTGCAGAATCATAACCGCAATCTATCATTATTGATTTACCCTTATTTTCTATTAAATAAGAAGTATTTGCTCTATTAGGATCAAACGCTTCTCCTGTTCCTACAAAGGTTATTTTAGTCATAAAAAGATGATTAAAAAACTATTTTTAAAACTTGTGATATTATTCTTTTGATATAAAAAATGGCCCCGATGGGATTTGAACAGAAGTGTTAAGGTTTTCTGCTAAACTTTAATAATATCATTAAGAATCTTTATTATTTTATCTAATTTTTCTTCTTTAATTTTTCCTATTCTTTTAATGATTAAACTCTTATCTAATCGTAAAATATTCTCAACTTTGATTATGCATTTTGTTATTAATTTCCCTTCTTTTAAGTCTTTATTATCTAAATCTAAGGTATATTTATCTTTAGAGATATTGGAAGTAATACCAATAGCAATAATATCCTGAGAATGTTCATTAAATTTATCATTGCTTAAAACTATCACAGGTCTTACTTTTCTCCCGGATTGGTCAGAAAATGGGAAAGGCACCAGAAGTATATCTCCCTGCTCTGTCATAAGTATTTATTCCAAATCTCATCTTCTTTATTATCCCAAAGTTTTTTCATTGATCTTTCTGCTAAAATCATCCATCCTATTTTTTCCTTCCTATTTCTCTCTAGTTTTTCAATTATCAGGTTTCTTATAAACTCTGATTTAGAGGGATAATTTTTTTTTCTTATGAATTCTTCTAACTCTCTCGCCTCATCTTCTGGAAGTTTTATACTAATCGTTTTCATAGTAATACCTTGGGATTACTGATTTATATAACTTTCTGCCTATTGAATGGCCCCGATGGGTTTTGAAAAATTTTGAATTAGAATTAGTTAAATCTTATATTTTTTCTTATAAATACTGTCATGGTGGTCAAAATCAACAAATAGAATAAAATTATTTGGAAGATCGACTTTAAATACAAGAACAAAACTAGAATCAATGTGGACTCTTTTAAAATCTTTCAAATCATGCTTTAGATTTTTATAATGCTCAATAAACGTTGAATCAGAATTAACTATTTGTCTTATCTTTTTATTGATTATTTCAACTCTCTTTTTATCTCTTTTTACGAGCTTTTCTATTATGGATTTGAGTTCGTCAGTAAGGTTAAAATTAAACATTTAAGCCTCACAAAGTTTGTCAAATTCCTGTAAACTCATTTTTTTAGGACCATATTTTTTAAAATGATTATTTGAAATAGTAATAACTTTTTTTGCATACTCTTCAGTTGCCTCTCTTTCAAGGATATCATCCCCATAAATCTCAATAAATTTATTTAAAGCTTCTGACTTGTCTTTCAATCCATATTTTATCTTAATAATTCCTAAAACTCTGTTTGCATAATCCCCTAATTCTATTCTTGCTGAAACAGTTGAATCTTCCATATGTGTCTTGAAGTGTATTTAATATGCATTTGATATGCACTTAAGATATTTAAACCTTTCTCTAAGCTTTAAAGAAATAAAATGGCCCCGATGGGATTTGAACCCACGACACCTGGATTTCTTTTATCTTACTCTCCAAAAGGAGATGTCGTAAGAAGGACCTTGGTCCTTTTTACTAAAAGTCCAGTGCTCTGCCAGACTGAGCTACGGAGCCAAAATTTCTTCGAAATTTTGTCACTACTTCGTCCAAGCGTGGCCAAAGTAGAGCCTTTTCAACTAACTTAAAGTATTAGAATTAGTTTATAAAATTATTCTTAAAGATGTTTTCTTAATTTCTCCTCAAAATCTTCTATTGACATTGCTCCTACAAATCTATCTAGTATTTTTCCATCTTTAAACAGAATAAAATTAGGAATAGAAACTATTTTGAATTTTCGTGAAAGCTCTGTGTTTTCATCAACATCTGCCTTTCCAAATTTGATTTTACCTTTGAATTTATTTTCAAGCTCATCTATTATCGGAGACATCATAACACAAGGCATGCACCAATCTGCAAAAAAATCAATAAGTACAAGCCCTTTCTTTGTAAAGCTTTCAAATTCTTTTACATTAACTATCTCTGTAACTGTCATTCTAATTTAAGAATTCTAATAATTTATAAAAGTTTGGATTTAATTTCTTCTTTTCTTTTTTCTTTAAATTCTTTATGTATCTCTTCACTATATACTAAACCTGGAGCAATTTCAATTCTATTACAGAAATTTTTTTCAGGACAAAAACCAGTATAAATACATTTTTCATCAATTAAATTCCCAATTATTTCCGGCATTGCAGGAGAATTTTTGATTAATCTTCTTTCTTGTTCGGTAATCTTTCTCATTTCAGGTTCTGCTGTTTCACATAATCTTAAAGACATATATCCTAATGTTAAATTATAAAAATCAAATCTTTTAATAACTCCTAATTTAAGCCCTCTTGGAATAACCGCAATAGCATCACTTTTAGGAACCCCCATTTCTAAGAGAGTATTATAGCTTTCAAGAGAGTTTTTAAAAGATTCTGTCCAATTTAAAAAGGCTTCAGAATCTTGAGTAAGACCGGATGGAATTGAGACAATGTTTTTAAAAATATCAGGATCATTTCCATTTTCTTTTATTTCTTTAATTGCTTTAGATGTAGCATGATAAACAGATTCTGCTGTTTGTGGCAAAGTTCTGTGCCTTTTTACTTCCCCCCATACTCTCCAAGGAGTTAAAGTAGAGGTAACTACAGAAACAGAATCATTAAAATCTCTTACAATCTGATCCAACTCAACTAATAAATACTTCCAATTTTTCTTAATTAATTCTGAATCTCTTAAAATCTCGTTTCTATTTTTTAAATATTCAATTATTCTTTTAGCTCTTTCTTTACTTAGAATAATATTACAATTAATTATAGCTGGGCTAGAAGAATAATTTTTTCTTAATTCTTCTGCAAGATTTTTCCGAAAATGAAAAATATTAGGATTTACAACTCCTGTACGCGGAGCCTCTTTTCTTGCACAATATGTAATATCCATTCCCATAGAATTCATTTTTTCTTCTATCTGAGAAATTATTTCTTTACCCTCTCTTGGCATAGCATTTGGATCCTCTTCTATTAATTTTGAGAAATAAATAAATGTCTCAAGAGGCATAAACATAAAACCTCCTCCACGATGTCCATACTGAACAATTTTGCTAGCTTCTTGTTTTGATACTCCTCTTTTTTGTACTTCTTCATATGTTCTTATATTTCTTTCAGAAGTTTCAAGATATATTTTTTCTGCTTTTTCTCCTTTTTCTCTTATTCCTTTTGGAATTACTATTTGAGAAATATCTATTGGAACTCTTCTTCCAGAAGGCATTAAAGAACTTCCAAATTTTGCTCCTGTAAATATTGAATCAACTAATTTAGAGCATGTTCCTTCTAAAAAAATCCACAAACCAGGTGTTGTTGCCATTGAGGCATGCCCTGCACCAGCAACTGTTATTAAAGCGTTACTGACTTTTCCTTCCAAATCAGCTTCTGTTTCTTTTAGTTCCATAAATTCCTGAAGCGCGCCAATATCTTTGTATGTTATATTAGCCGCAGCATAGACAAATTCATCAGGAGTTATCTTTTTTCCATTAGAAAATCTAAATTCAGGTCCATAATCAACAATTTTAACTTTTGGTTCTATTATATCAACCATTTTATTATCTCTCTTGAATATTTTCTCAAAAACAGAATTCTTTTTATAAAGATAATTGTGTTACAAAGAATATTTTAACCGCAGCCGCCAGAATCTCCACAGTTAGGACATTTTCTACAGTTTGCACCGCTTGGAACTGTTTTATGTCCGCACTCTTTGCAAAATTCTTGAGTCATTGGAACTTCTGAATTATTTATTTCATCTTCATATAAGGGATATATTTTAATAACCTCTCCTTTTTCCATGACTTTCTCTATGAATTTTATCCTTGATCTGTAATGTTCTTCTCTTCTTCTTCTAGCCAGAACATTGCATCTTAAATTTTCTATTTCTTCTGAAGATGGTTCTTTATCACAAACACTCATGTCCCCAAGATATTCTAATTGAATTAGCTTTGCAAAGAAATCGTGAATTCCACTACATGTTCTAATTAAAGGATGATCTGTAAATCCATTTACTGGATTTGATGAACCTTTGTTATGTTTTATGAATTCTTCTAGAGGTGCTCCTCTTTGTCTACTTCTTGAAGCTTCTTTTGCCCAGTTAGTAATATCTGCACTATAAGGAGAACCAGCACTTCCAAATTCTACAAAATAATCAGCTGGAGAATTCTTAGGTGCCCTATCATTATATTCTCCAACCTGAAAATGTATTCCTGTTCCACCTATGTTAACTTTCCATCCTGGTCTTTCTATTTGAACTGGCGGCTTTTTTCTGTCACCCCACTTTAAACCATTCTGCTCTTTAACTTTTTGGTCTAACATTACTGGTTGAATTCCTTTAGAACCATCTATATACAAACTTACAGATTTAAGCCCAAGTTTCCAGCCTTTGATATAAGTCTCCCTAACCTCCTCTACATTAGAATCTTTAGGAAGATTTACTGTTTTTGAAATAGCTCCTGAAAGGAAAGGCTGAACAGAAGCTAGCATGTTTAAATGTCCTTCAACATTTATTGTATTGCCATCATCTCCCATCGCAGTTTCAAAAACAGAATAATGTTCTTTTTCTAATTCAGGAGCACCTACAATACTTCCATTTTCTTCTGCATAATCCAAAATTTTTTCTAATCTATTTCCTCTATACCCTAATGCTTCTAATCCACTTGTAACAGAAGGTGCAATTGTTCTTGATATAGCTCCTCCACCTACAAATCCTTTTGTTGTTTTTAATCCAATCATTGGTTCAACACCTGTGCAATCAACATCCATCATAAATCCTATTGTTCCTGTTGGAGCTAAAAGAGTAACTTGAGAATTTCTAAATCCATATTCATTTCCAAGAGCAATCGCTTCTTCCCATGCTTTAATTGCAGATTCATGAATTTCTTTTAATCCATCTACTTTTTCTATTCCATTTATTTTTTTTGTGTAATTTTCATGCATTCTTAAAACATTTATCATAGGCTCTTTATTTTTCTTAAATTCTTTAAATGCTCCACATTCTCTTGCAAGTTCTGCAGAAGTTTTATATGCTAGAGCTGTCATTAAAGAAGTTACTGTTGAAGCAATAGCTCTTCCTTCTTCTGAATCATATGCAATTCCTTTGCTCATTAATAAAGCTCCAAGATTAGTATAACCTAATCCAAGTGGTCTAAATAAATGAGAATTTTTTGCAATTTCTTCTGAAGGATAAGAAGCATGATCAACAAATATTTCTTGTGCAATTATAGAGTCTCTAACAGCTGATTCAAAAGAATCAATTTCTAAAATTTTTTCCTCTGAATTCTTTGCAGGAACAAACTTTATTAAATTCAAAGAAGCAAGATTGCAAGCACTATCATCTATAAACATATATTCAGAACAAGGATTACTTGCATTAATAGGTGCTGAATTTGGACAAGTATGCCATTTATTTATGTTATCATGATATTGAAGCCCTGGATCTCCATTTACAGCTGCAGCCCTTGCTATTTGCTCTAGTGCTTCTCCTGCATTGATAGTTTTTCTTTTATTAGTTAATTTTTTTACAAATCTTTTATCTGGAAGATATCTATCATCCTTATATTTACTTAAAGGAATTTCTTGTTCAATCTTAAATCTACCCGCTGTTCTAAACCATAAATCCCAATCATTTCCCTCAATAGCTGCTTTCATAAAATTATCTGTTACTCTGATACTGTTATTTCCATTTTGTCCGTCAACTGTTTTGTAAGCTTCTGTATCTAAATCCTGAGGATCTTGAGGTCCCCATTGAGGTTGTGAACTAAGCCATAATGCTTTTTTTTCTTCATTTATTTTCCAGTGAACAAATCGATATAAATCAGGATGATCTGAGTCTAAAATAACCATTTTAGCAGCTCTTCTTGTTTTTCCTCCTGACCTAATTCTTCCTGCAATTATATCATAAACTCTCATAAAAGAAGTAGTTCCAGAAGCAACACCTCCACCTTTTAGTGGTTCATTTACTCCTCTTAATGAAGAGTAATTAGTCCCTGTTCCAGAACCAAATTTGAAAAGCATTCCTTCTTTTTTAGCATGTCCTAAAATACTTTCCATATCATCATCTATTGATTGTATGAAACATGCAGATGCTTGAGGTCTTTCATAAGAATCTATGTTATTTGTAATTTTTCCTTTATTATCAATAGCCCAATGAGAAGAATGTTTTTGTTTTCTATTTTCTCTAACTCCATATTTATCATGTAATCCAACATTAAACCAAACAGGTGAATTAAAAGAATGCATCTGATTGAATTCCATATATGCTAATTCATCTCTAAAAATTTTTGCTTGTTCTTCTGAGAATAATCCTTGTTTAATACTTGCTTGAGAAATTGCATCACTTACCCTATAAACCAAACTCTTAAGACTTTTTTCTTCTTGTCCATCTCCCCTATAAAGAAACTTGCTGGAAACTACTTTCCTAGCCTGATCACTCCAATCAACAGGATATTCTAACCCTGGTGCAAAATAAATTCTTTCTCCAGAAAGCTTTTTTATTTCTACATCAAATTTACCCCAATTAAAACGTTCGTCTACTTTTCCATCAGCAGAAGAAAAATATCTATCTATTTTTAATTTGCCTGGATTTTCCATCTCACAGTTCCTTTAACTCTTTTTTAAAATCTTGAATATCTTGAAAATCTCTATAAACAGAAGCAAATCTTATGTAAGCTACATTGTCAAGTTTTTTTATTTTTTTCATTACCAATTCTCCTATAGCAGAACTCTTTACCTCTTTTCTTCCTCTTTTCATTAGTTGTTCCTCAATTTCATTTATCATTTTGTCAATTTTTTCTTTTGAAACAGGACGCTTTTCAAAAGCCCTGTTAATTCCCATCTCAAGTTTTTCCCTGTCAAATTTTTCTCTTCTGCCGTCTTTCTTGATTACATAAAGTTCACCTTTGCCTATTCTTTCATAGGTTGTGAATCTTTTTTTGCATTTCAAACATTCTCTCCTCCTCCTTATTCCTCCAGGAGACTTTCTCTTATCTGTAACTCTGGTTTTTCCAGAGCAATGTGGACAATCCATATGACATACAATATGTTGTAGTTTATATATTTTACTCTACCAATCTGTTGTATAACGCATTTTTATGCTAAACTAAGAAGTATTTAAACATTTATTTTTATTTACGGGTGATGACAAAATAAATGTTTAATCAGGATCATATAAAAATGAATTTACTGAAAGTCTTAATTTTTCATTAGACATAAGTTTGTGATAGTAAGATTGTAAAATTATTTTAGACGCTTCATGAAAATTTAATTGTATAAGTTGAGAATAGGTAGTAGGATGTATTTTCAATTCTCCCACATCTCTTATCTCTGTTCCAGGGCAATTATTTCTTAACTCTATCTTTTCAAGAACTTTATTTTCAAGCGATAATTTAAATCTTAAGCCAATCATAATCTCTTTTATTTTTCAATGTTTTTAAGAATTATTGCACTGCAAAAATCCAATAAATAAAATTTATAAACAACCTTTCTTTATTATTAATATGGCAGAAGGTCTTTCATTGATTACATCAGCTTTAGGAATTCCTCTTTGGATATTTTTCTTTATTTTAATTTGGGAGATGGTATGGAAACTTTTAGCAATGTGGAAAGCAGCAAAGAAAGATTCAGTAGCCTGGTTTATTTGTCTTATGCTATTTAATACAGCTGGAATACTTCCTATTCTTTACATATATGTTTTTTCCAAGCTTAAAAAATCTAAAAAGCCAGAGAAATCAAAGAAGTCGAAGAAGTAATTATTCTTGAACAAGCTTTATAAATAGTTAAGAATCTCTTTTGAGAATGAAAACTTACAAAGAATATACATTAGAAACTTTATTGCTTATTATAACTGATAGGGCAATAAGATCAAGAATAATAACAAGAGCTGTAGAAAAAGGCGTTAGTAGTGATGAACATCATATTAGAGAAGCAATTCAACTTTATTCACAATTAAAATTATATAGTAATGCGGCTAAACTTGCTGAGCGGTTTGGTTTAAAAGACGACGCAATTAAATTTTACTACAAAGCAAAATTATTTGGGGATGTTTTTAGATTAGATAAACAAAATGGAAATAATTATGACAAATTTAATCTTTATTATAAAATAACTTCTAGTAGAAATGTATCTAAAATAACACAGAAAAAAACAGATTTAAAGAGAATAGTCTACTCTTACGAAACAGATAGTCATATTCAAGATACTATAAATATATTACGAGAAAAAAATGCAGGATACCTCTATCCATATATTAATTTTTTAGAATCTTTGTTATAAAATTATTTATTTAATTTTTTTAAAATCTTACATGCTTTCAAGCTTTCTTATTCTATCATCTATATTTGGATGTGTTGAAAATAAATTCTGAACTTTTCTTTTAAAAGGATCTGAAATAAAAAGAGGAGCCATTGCTTTTGGAAATCGAGATTTTTTCTCTCGTTCTGAAATATGCTCGCTTTTAATTTTTTTAAGTGCGTTTGCTAAACCAACAGGATAACGTGTAAATTTTACACCTGTAGCATCTGCTCCAAATTCTCTTTTTCTGGAAATAGCAAGAGAAACAATCTGAGCAGCTATAGGAGCAAGAATCGCAAAAATAATCCCAATTATAATTAAGAATATCTGAGCTCTTCCATCTCTATTTTTACCAATATTTGTAAACCAAAGACCTCGCAAAAACATTTGGGCAATTATTGAAACCATTCCAATTAAAACAGCTGTTAATGTCATAAATCTAATATCATAATTTGCAATATGAGACATTTCATGAGCAATAACTCCTTCTAATTCTTGTTTGTTAAGTTTTTTTAACGCGCCTGTTGTAACGCATATAACTGCCTTTTCAGGATTTCTTCCAGAAGCAAAGGCATTAATCTCTTCTGATTCCATAACATAAAGTTTAGGCATTGGCAAACCAGAAGCAATTGACATACTTTCTGCTGCATGATAAAACACTCTATGTTCTGTCGAAGAAGCGAGTTTTGCTTTTACAGAAGCCAATGCAATTTTGTCTGAATTATAATAACTAATTAAAACATAAGATAAAGAAAAAATAGTGGCAAAAACCATTATAATAAAAAAATAAGAAGGATCAAGAATCATTGATATCACATAACCAAGAATAATAAATAGAATAAAGATTACAACTATAAGTAAAATAGATTTCAGTTTATTCTTCTGGATTTCATCATGAAATGAAATATGCTCTGACATAATAATATTAAAAAATTTAAGTATATAAAATTTAAGTATGCAAAAATAGCTTAAAACTCAACTTTTGGAACAGCTCTTTCTTCTGCAGGAATTTCAAGATACTTCTTTGCTTTTTTGTTGTATAAAGAAGCAAACATAATTCCAGGGAATCTTTTTGTCAAATTGTTGTAGCTAAGAATTGAATCGTTGTAAAATTGTCTAGCATATGCAACTTTATCCTCTATTGCTGATAATTCTTGTTGCAACTGCAAAAAGTTTTCATTAGCTCTTAATTGAGGGTAATTCTCTGCAATTGCAAGAATTGATTTTAAAGCATGCTGAAGTTCTGCGCCTGCTTTAACTTTTCCTTCAAAAGTTTTTGCAGACATAAATGATTTTCTCGCTGCAGTAACATCAGCCATTATTCCTTTTTCGTGTTTTGCATATCCTTTTACAGAGCTTATAAGGTTTGGAACAAGATCTGCCCTTTTCTTAAGTTGAACATCAATTTGACTCAAAGAATTATCTATTCTATTCTCAAGAGTTATGAACCTGTTATAATAAATTATCAAAATTAATACAATCAACACTACCAAGCCAATTATCCACTCTATCATATTCTTATTCTTGTTTGGTTATTTATAAAGTTTTTGAAGAATTAAATTTAAAGAAATGGGCCCGGAGGGAGTCTAACCCTCGTCTTCCGGGCTGGAGCCGGAAATAATGAAACGTTATACGACGGACCCCTCAATTAATTCTGAAAGTTTATTTAACTCAGTTTCTTCCAGTATCCTACGCACCCATTTTTACAAGAAGAATTTGATTTTTAAGTTTGTCTATTTTAAACTTTTTATCTCTTCAATCTCATCACTTGAGATTGAGGCACCCTTAAATTTCAAAGCGTATAAAAGGGCATCCAGAACAGTATTTCCATCTATTAAATCAACAAGTCCTTTTTTATAAGCAATATATGCTAATTCAGGGGATCTTATAACATTAAAATCTCTAAAGAAGTTAACATTTTTAGAATTTACAGTTATTTTTACATCAATCTTTTTTTCAAGAAACCTTCTTAAATTTTTATGATTTTCAACAAGCATTCGTGTTGTCCTTTCATCAACTGCAAGAATATTTTTTATTCCTTTTTCTTTTAATATCCTGCTTAACGCAAGACAGGAAGCTTCCCCAATATCAAGAAGACGTATATTTCTCCCATCGCCAATAAAACAATTATCTGAAAAATTAATTATTTCAGCTGTTTTTTTTGCTACCTCAGAATCATTTATTCCTAAAGAACCAGGCATCTCTAGAACCCCCTCATCAAGAAGTTTTTTAATTTTTAATGCTTCAAGTTCAAATTTTTTTATTTTAATTGGAGTATCAATAATCTCTTTTTTTACATCAGCTGTTATTAAAAATTTCCCTGAAAAAATTCCTTTTAATTTTTTGATTAATTCAGTTAGGCCATTCATTGAAAAGCTTATTAAAACTCCTGAATCTAAAATAAGTGCTTTACTCTGATCATTGTTGGATGAAGTTATTTTGTTTGCTTGGTTTTTCATTTAAAAAATTCTTCTGCAAGTTTAATTCTTGATTTAACATTAATGGTTTTGCTTTCAGGAACATCAGATGCTTCTTTTTCACCAGCATAACTTGCCAGTTCAAAAAGAGTTATTCCTAAAAGTTTTGCTGTTTTTTCCATAGATATTCCATGCTCATAAATTCTAGAAGCCTTGTTTATGCTTGCTTTCCTAAAAACATCAGAAATATAAACCTTAAGTTTTCCAGAAAGTTTTCCCATGGCATCTCTTATTAGTTGAATATCATTGCTGAATGCTTTATCATCTTTTTTCTTTAGGGCTTCTATTATTCTGTCAATTGTTCCTATATAAATATTATAAAATTTACTCCAGCCAGGAAGTTTTTTATAATCTTCCCTCTCAATAATCTTGCTTAAAGAATAGATTATTACTGCAACAGCAATATTATCAGGATCATGTGTAAGAGAAGCAGAATTTGTTGTCTGATTGCTTAAGTTTTTAATTTTTGCAGAATCACTGCGGGAAACAGCCTCTTTTGCTTCCTGAAAAATTCTCAGAATATTTTCTCTTTCATACATAAATAAAAATAGAAATTAATATTAATAAATGTTTATGATTGCTTTTATCCTCTTGCTAAATTAACCAGTTTCCTGACATTCTGCCTATCTACTTTTGCTTCAGTATCCCCATGTTTAAAATAACTTCCAATAACCGCCCCATCGGCAATTGTTAATTGTTCTTTAACATTTTGAGCAGTCACTCCCGCTCCAATAATTAATGGAAAATTCCCCATAATCCCCCTAAAATCTCTGAGTTTTTGAGTAGGTGTTTTAATTCCAGTACCACTTCCTGTTGTTACAATTGCATCACACTTCATCATACCATCTGTTATATCTTCTTCAAGGGTTTTTCCAGTCAAAGGAATGTATTTGAATCTAACACCTCCAAAAACAAAAATATGGGAATATTTTTCTCTAAGAGATTTGTATAATTGTTCATTAAATCTTTTAGGATTATTTTCATCTCCTTCAGAAGTCTGGATAGTATCAAATTGGATAAAATTTGTATTATATTTATTTGCTAATTCAAATGCAAGATAAGGATTTCTTAAAGTGTTTATTCCTATTTTAATATTAAATAATTTCCAGGCAACTCTTAAAGTTTTTTCTACATCCTCTATGGTCCCATGATAATCCTCAATTATGACTCCATTTAGGTTCTCTTCCTCGTAAATATTTATCTCATCAAGAGCCCTATCAATTTTTTCTTTTGAATCTTTTCCTGCCAAATGAATCATCCCAAAAATAACTTTTCCATTATTAAAAAAATCTGACAAGGTTTTTTTCATATAAAATAAAAATTATCAGGTATTATAAAAATTGTGGTTATAAAATGTTAAGTTTTTATATTCTTTTTTTCTATTTAAAATATGAAACAAACAATACTTGATACAAGCTTTATTCTTACATGTGTGCGCCAGAAAATAGATTTTTTTTACTGGCTGAAAACAGAAGGTATAAGAATTATTATTCCAGAACAAACTCTAAGAGAATTAGAAGGACTTGGAGCTAAATTAGCGCTGCGAATAATAGAAAAAAATGAATTTATTCTAATTAAAATCCCTGGAAAAGACGCAGATTCAGCCATAATAAATTTCGCTAAAAAAAATCCAGAAGCAATTGTTGCAACTCTTGATAATGGCTTAAAAAAGAAAATAAAAAACCGTAAACTTATTATAAGACAGAAAAAGAAGCTCGAAATTATATAAGAACCTTTTTAAACCAATTTTTGTTCATTTTTAAAAGAAAATGTTGTATTTAACAGATGTTCAGGACTATGTAAGAGTAGAACCACGATTATTTGGATTGCCAACACTCGAAGCTGTTAATAAACAATTAAGAGAAACATACGCAGATTATTATGATAAAGAGCTTGGAAAAGTAGTTTCTGTTATTGAGGTTATAAATGTTGGCGAAGGAGTAATAATTCCAGGAGATGGAGCTGCATATTACAACACCACATTTAGACTTCTTATATGGAAACCAGAAATACATGAACTTGTTTATGGAACAATTGCAGAGATAACAAATTTTGGGGCTTTTATCAATCTTGGAGTAATGAGAGGTATGATTCATATAAGTCAGACAATGGAAGATTATGTAAGTTTTAGCAAAACAAACTCACTTCTTGGAAAATCAACAAAAAGAGGTCTAAATCAGGGAGACTTATGCCTTGCGAGAATTGTTGCAATAAGTCATAGAGGCAATGAACCAAAAATAGGATTAACAATGAGGCAGCCAGGACTCGGAAAACTTGAATGGATTAAAGAAGATCAGTTAAAAAAAGAGAGAGAAGAAAAAAAAGCAATAAAATTTGAAGAGAAGAGGGAAGAGAGAAGAGAAAAGAAAGGAGGAAAGAAATAAAATGGCAAAACCCAGAGCATGCAGAGTATGTAATGCTATTTATGAGGGAGAAAAATGCCCTAAATGTGATTCCAAGGAATTTACAGAGAATTTCAAAGGAAGAATAGTTATTTTGAATCCTGAAAAATCAGAGATAGCTAAAAAACTTAATAAGAAGGAAAAGGGAAATTACGCAATTAAAACACGATAACAAATACAAAAATGGAACTTAAAATAAATGAAGAAAGAGAAAATCTTTTATTTAATAGAAAGGAAATCAAAGGATATATCAAATCAGAGATATCTCCAAGCAGAGTTGAGGTTTCAAAATTACTTTCTGAGAAATTTTCAGTGCCTGCTGAAAATATAAAAATAAAAGGAATAAATGGAAAATTCGGAACAAGGATTTTTGATATAGAAGCAAATATCTATTCTTCACAAAAAGACAAGGATGAAATAGAATTAAAAAAGAAAAAAGAGAAAACAACTGAAAATTTAGAAAATAAAAATGCCTAAGGACATAAAAAAAGGAAAAAAACCGCACAAGAACAAACTGACGAGCAAGAAATATAAAAAATATAAAGTTGTAGGAGATAAAGTCACAAGAGAGAGGTTTTGTCCAAGATGCGGGCCTGGAATTTTCTTAATGATAGCAAAAGACAGAGCTTATTGCGGAAAATGCCATTATTCAGAGTTTACGACAAAAGAAAAGAAAGATACTGATAAAGCAAATTAATCTGATTTTAATGTTGAAGATAATATGCTTAACCTATAAAATTCTTCTTCAGTTAACTTTCTCATTAAATTAGATAAATCCTTCTCTCCTTGTAAAGGGGATTCTCTTAATAAGGGATACAGTGTCAAAAAACTATCTATTGTTTCCTCATTTCTTTCATGTCTGGGATTAGGCATATGACTTCTCGGGATAACATTTAATAAAAAAACCCTTTGTTGTTGATTTTTCTGTCTATAAAATTTAACTGAGTCAGCCACTTCTTCAAGGGTATCAAAGGAACTAATTTTTTCTTCGTAATATCCTTCATTATGACGGCTTTTATCTAAAGAAGAAAGATTATATTTCATATCCATCATTTTTCCGGTATCAGAAATAACTTCATTATACCATGTGGCAAAAAAAAGATCTTGAGACATAATAAAAAATGATTAGATAGCATTTATATTAATTTATATTATAAATAATATAAATAAAAATCAAGTTTTCTCAACCACTATAGTCTCTAATTTTTTAATTCTAGAATTCAGCTTCATTATCTTCTCATGCATTTTTTCCATTCCGAATGCCTGATAACTATTATCACTGAATCTTTCCATTATAGGCTCTTTAGGACATGCATTAGCATTAACTCTTCCATGATAAGTATGAAGATTTTTCCATCTATTTTTCTGATAGTTCTTAAATAATATTTTACCATATTAATGAATAATATTTAATCTTTATAAGAATTGTTGTAGTATTTAGAGTGTGTAACGTGGGCATGATAAATCTTGATGTCTTTGATAAATCAAATACGTGGGCAAGATAAACTCTTAATAAGCCCACAAAATTCTCTTTTTTAAAAGATTGTGATAATACATCTATCCCTTAATTATGTTAAACCCTGGGATAGATGTATTAGGTAGCAAAAAGTAGCCTAATACCTCTATCCTGGGGAAAAAGAGGTGATAAAAAATAAAGAACTATGAACTATTTAAATCTTTCTATCTTGTTACTCTTGTAAAATGACGCCCTATAATTATAACATAGTAGTAATTTAATATATTTTATACATTATATAAGAGTTATAAAAATTATTTTTAAGCACTACAATATAATAATTCAAAACTATTTAGGCACTACTTATAATTACATCATATTTATAAAAATGCCTCTTCTTTATTCTAAATGGAAAAAATAAAGAGTTTAAAAAATAAAAAAACAAATAATAATGCAAAACAAGAACAGATTCATGATATCTTATTTAACAGGCAGATTGGATGGCAGGAAATTATTTATGATTTAATCAATACAGAACAGCTTAATCCATGGGATATTGACATAGTAGTTCTCACAGAAAAATATCTTGAAAAAATACAGAATCTCGAAGAAGCTGATTTTTTTGTATCTGGAAAGGTGCTGTTTGCAGCAGCTCTTTTATTAAGGATTAAATCAGAGATTCTTTTGAATAAGTACATAAAGAGCATAGATGAAATTTTGTTTGGAGAAAAAAATTCAAACAAAGTTCAGATAGAGCCAAATCCTGTTTTTAGAATTGATTTTGAAGAACAAATTCCAGAATTAATTCCAAAAAGTCCTATGCCAAGATTCAAAAAAGTAACTCTTCAAGAGCTTATGGATTCTCTTAATAAGGCAATTATTACTGAAAATAGAAGAATTAAAAAAGAAATCTTAGTTAAGAACGCAGTTAGAGAAACAGCTTTTTCACTGCCAAAAAGAAATTTCAGCATTAAAGATAAAATAAAAGAAATTTATGAAAAACTTGCTGGACAGTTAAAGGAAGAAGAAAAGAAGAAAAAAGTTTCATTTTCAGAATTCATAGGTACTAATAAAGATGAAAGAATACTTTCTTTTTCACCTTTACTTCATCTTGAAAATCAGAAAAAAGTATGGCTTGAACAAGAAGTTCATTTTGGAGAAATTTATATATGGTTAAAAGATGTTTATCTCCGTCACAATCCAGACCCATTTACAGATTTAAAACAGGAAATAGAGGAAAAAATAGAAGAGTTAGGTGAAGAAGAGAAGAAAAGACTAAAAAGAGTGAATCAAGAATTTGATAATCCATTAGGCAGTTTGTAATCAAACTGACTTCGCCGATGAATCGGCGTCGTAGGGGAAA
>JBDRNV010000003.1:0-35334 GCA_043810695.1 Nanobdellota archaeon
TTTAATGTTCCTTCTTATTTCGGAGATATTACTGAAATAAGCGTTACTCCTACAATATTCCAAGAAAAAGATAATAAAAATAGATTTGTGAGCTGCGGAAATTCAAAAACAGAAGGAATTGTTGGCGAGCCTTTTGTGTGTACTGATAATTGTGCTACATTTAACTATGAATGCGGAACAAGAGTAATTTGTGGAGTTACTACAAATTGTGGAAATTGTGGAACAAATGGTACTTTTGTTTGCAATGGAACAGGAACATGTGTACTTTCTGGATTATGTACAGATACTTGTCTAAGTTTAGGACTTGAATGTAATACTTGGGAGATTTGTGGGATAAATACATATTGTGGAACATGTTCTGGAAGTGATTTGTGTAATGCAACAGGACAGTGTAATACATGTGAACCTGATCCTGATGTTTGTCTAAATAGAGCGTGTGGATCCTGGACAAACGGAACATGCGGAACAGTAAGTTGTGGAACATGCTCTGGAGGCAGTATTTGTAATTCAATAGGACAGTGTGTATTTTGTGGAAATGGTGTTATCAATACAGGAGAATCTTGTGATGATGGAAACTTTGTTTCAGGTGATGGTTGTTCATCAACATGCACTGTTGAAAATAACTGGTTTTGTGTTGGAGAACCAAGTGTATGTGTTAATAGTTGTCCTGCTGTATGTGTTCTTAGGGGATATGATACTGGTTATTGTACTAGTTCTGCAGGTATTTGTGTATCTGGTGGAGGAACATATTATTCAGTAGGAAATATTTGGTGTACAGGAGGACCACAAGCAGATACTTGCTGTTGTAGCGGCCTACCCCCGCCTGTACCATAAAAAATAACTAAAATTTATAAAGTTTAAATGATAAAAATATAAAAGGAAAGAAAACAAACAAGAATAATTAAAAAATGATTAAAAACAAAAAAGGAGTTTCTCCTGTTATTGCAACTGTTCTTCTTATTGCAATGGTTATAGTAATAGGACTTATTATTTTCTTATGGTTTAGAAGTCTTACACAAGATGCTGTAACAAAATTTGGGGGAGAAAATATAGAGCTTTCATGTGAAAGAGTTGAATTCTCAGCTAGTTATTCTGCTGGAATATTAGCAATAGAGAATTTCGGAAATGTCCCTATTTACAGGATGAAACTAAAAATATCAGGAGATGGAAGCCATGTAACAGAAGACCTTGAGTCTTTATCTGATAATTGGCCCACAACAGGATTAAAACAAGGAGGAATTTTCGCATCTGTAAATTTGGGCTCAACTAGTGTAGGCACTGCGAATGAAGTTACACTGATTCCTGTTCTTTTAGGTAGTTCAAAAAAAGGTGAACAAACATATATTTGTCCTGAAAGACATGGGCAAGAAGTTATATTTTAACTTAGATTTGTAAATTTAACGCTATTTTAAAAATGTTGAAAAATAAAAAAGGTGTTTCAGATATAATAGCAACAGTTATACTCATAGCATTAGTTATGGCTGTTACAGGAATAGTCTGGATTGTTGTTAATAATTTTATAAAAGATCAGACAGGAGATGCTGGAGCGTGTTTTGGATTATTTGAAAAAGTAACTTTTAATGACAGATACATTTGTTATGACAGCGATTCTGATGAATTACAATTTTCTATTAATGTTGGAGATGTGGATGTTGATGCAATTCTCGTTGGAGTTTCTGGAAAAGAAGCAGGAGTTAGTTTTAAATTAAAAAAAGAACCCTCTGCTGTAAGCAACGTCTATATGTATCCTGATCATAACACAATGGTAAGATCTCCTGGACCAAACTCTGGTTTAACATATTTTTTTGATATTGTAGAAGCAGGACTTTCAGAAGAACCAGATGTAATACAAATATCTCCTGTAATTGACGGAAAACAATGCGAAGTCTCTGATTTAATAACTGAAATTGACAACTGCGCTATACTTGCTCCTTAAGTATACAACAAAAAATATTAAAACTAATTTTCACTTACATACACATGAATAAAAGAGCATTTTTCTTGGGAAAAAGAGATAAAAAAAATGAACAATTTTTTTTACAGAAAAATCGTAGAGGGCAGATATGGGTAGAAACAGTAGTTTATACTTTAATTGCATTTACTTTAATTGGGCTTGTTCTTGCTGTTGCAAAACCTAAAATAGAGGAAATTCAGGATAAAGGAATTATAGAACAATCCATCTCTGTTCTAAATGACATAGATATTATTATAAAAACACTTGGCAGTTCTGGAAATCAGAGATTAATTTTACTTAAAATAAATAAAGGAGTTTTAAATATAGATGGAGAAAATGATAGAATATTTTTCCAGCTTGATAGCAGATATGAGTATAGCGAGCCTGGACAAAATGTAACATCTGGAAATATTTTGATACAGACAAAAGATCTTGGAAAGATTAATGAAGTAACTTTAATTAAAGATTATTATGGCGAGTATAACATAACTTTCCAAAACACGCAGGAATTAGGAAAAATAAGCAAAGCTTCAACTCCATATAAACTACTCATCGTGAATAGAGGAACAGATAATTTAGGCAAAACAATAATAAATTTAGAGGTTAATTAAAAAAGATAATTAATACAATTCACTCTACGTCAAAATTGAGTTTTATGAAAATTATAGTGATAATGAACTTATTAAAATAAATAAGTATGCTAAATTTTCAAATAAAAATAATTGGGAAGAAAAAGAAATTTATATTTTGATTGGTCCTAAATTAAATAATAATTCAATTAATCTTGTCGAGGAAATAGCCTCATTTAATTTTGTTAAATCTGTTAAGTTGATTGATATTAGAGATAGAAGGCAAATGAATCTATACCTTAATCAAAGCGATTTTTATGAAAATAAGAGTTTGATTAATCAACCTCATGCGATTTGTCCTTGGCAGATGCTTTTTAAGGAAACTTTATAAGAATTAGAAGATTAGATATATTGTAATAAAATGGGAAAAAGAAATATTTTCTTTATCTTAATGTTTATTTTTTTATTCTTTTTTCATATTTATTTTATAAGTGGTGAAACTAATTATAATCTTGTTTATGATTCAAATGGAAATTTAATATCTGGATTTGATTTTAATTATTATTATGATGGTTTTAATCGATTAGTAAATACTACAAATAATGCTGGAAATTTAATTTCAGAATATTTTTATGATTATGAAGGCAATAGAATAATGAAAATTGATTATAATAACGATGGAAGTAATACCACAACATATTATATAAATGAAAACTTTATCCAAATAGTTAATTCTTCTGGCATTTATAATGAAACTTATTATTATGCAGATGGTGAATTAATTGCGAAAGAAAATAATGGGGACAATAAAACTTATTATCATCCTGATTTATTAGGAAGCACAACTTTAGTAACAAACCAATCTGGAAATGTTATTGAAGAGGAATTTTATCTACCATTCGGAGGAAATCTGGAAGGAGATGAAGAATCAAGATTTCTTTATACTGGAGAAGAAAAAGATAGAGAAACGGGAATATATTATTATGGTGCTAGATATTATGATTCTTATTTAAGGCATTTTATACAGCCAGATTCTGTTTTAGCAGATATTTATGATCCACAGCAATTAAATAGGTATAGTTATGCAAGAAATAATCCTTACAAATATACAGATTCTTCTGGAAACGTTATAGACACAGTTATTGATGTTGGATTTATTGGATATGATTTATACACAATAATTCAAAATCCAAAAGAATCAAGTAATTACATTGCTCTTGCTGCAGATGTTGGAGGAGCATTATTACCTTTCGCTACAGGATTAGGAGCAGTTATTAGAACAACAAAAGGTGTTGAAAAAGCAGGAGATTTAGCAGAAGGGTTTAAATTTTTGGATAAAGGAGGAGAGATTGTAAGTGGAACAAAAAACATTCCAAATCCTTTTGGTGCTAAAGGTAGTTTAGAGCATCAAGCAAAGATTAAGGAAATTATTTCTAATATAGAATCTAAAGGGCTACAATTTCGTAGAGAAGTAACAATAACAGACCCTATAACAGGAGTAACTCGACGTGCAGATATTATAAGTATTGATCCTATCACTAAACAGATTACAGAAGTTCATCAAATAGGAAGAACAACTCAAACAGGAATTCCTATTTTAAGAGAAAGAATGGCACTTTTAGATATAAGAAATGCAATTTCTCGTGGTGCAGTTGGAAAGATGGGGAGAATTACATTCAGCTTCAGCAAAAATGTTGAAACATTCTTTAATAGATATGTAAGAGGGGCATTTAATTAATGGGGAAACAAATAACAATAAGGTTATCAAGAGAGAAAGAAATTGAGTTTAGCGATTATTTGAAAAAGAATAGCATAAAAATAATTTTTCCATTCTGCAAAAAGAAAAAACTTTATTTTTTAAAAGATATCCCTCCTGATGGTCCATATTTAGGAGGTCTTGATCTTTGGAATCCTAAATTTAAACTTAAACCCGAGTTCATAGAGATTAAAAAAGAATATCAGAAGAATAATTATAGATATATTTTTCATAGACTAACCAAGCCAATAATAGAATATGATCGCGGACCAATTTATAGAATCTACTGGGATAAAGATTTTGGTATCAGCGGCGGAGAGTATAATATTAAAGAGTTTGAGAAATGGTATAATGAAATTATTGACTGGTTTAAAAAAAATTGTAAGAAAGTTAAAGGAGTATATATTGGATAAAAATGAAAAAAGAGGTAATAATTAGCGGTTTATTATTGTTAGTTGCAATTATATCAACTACAATAGTATTTGCAGATGATCCTGCTGATGCATTTTATAGACCTTTTGTACAGAGTGTTGTTCCCGAAAGTATTAGTAATAATCTTAATCTAAAAGAAAGTTCATTTGATGTAAGTTTATTTTCTGGAGAAGCAATATATTCTTATACCTTAGAGGTTCCCCCAGGAACTAATGGCCTTTCTCCCACAGTTAATTTAATTTATAGAAGTCATGATACGAAATCCAAACCAGATTTAATTGGAAGTGCTTGGAGTATTACACAAAATTATATACAAAGAAATATAAATTATACTCAGAAAGATAGCTCAGATGATTACTTTCAACTGCATTTAAATGATAATATTTACGACTTAGTTTATGATTCTTCAACACAAAGTTATCATACAAAAATAGAAAGTTTCCTAAATATTAAAAATTCTACCGGAGGAAACAATACACAAAGCATCTATTGGATTGTAAAAACAAGGGATGGAACTATGTATAGATTTGGTTTTAATAATGATTCTGAACAAATTTCTGATCAGGAATCTTATATTAATAGATGGTACTTAGATTTGATTAATGATACTTATAACAATGGAATTTTTTATAGTTATCTTGAAAACCCTAACAATAATGATATTGGAATTACATATCCTTATAAAATTGAGTATAATAATGACAAGGAAAGAATAATTGAATTTATTTTAGAGTCTTCAGATAGAAATGATACTTATGAAGTTTATTCTAATGGGAATAAAGAAAGATATTTATATAAAACAAATATTAGATTTTTATGGATTTCATTATAAAAGAAGAATTATGGAGAAGTATTGGAGTGTTTGCATTAGTTCTAATTATTTCAATAGGTCTTTTTAGAGATATTTTGGAATCTTCATTTTTAACTATTTTAGGAATACCTTTTATAATGACTTTACTAATCTTTTTGATATTTATTTTTATAAGAAAAAAAAATCTTCATGGGGGAATAATTGTAACTTTATTGGCTGGTTTTTTAATGATTAATGGAGGATTTATTTTATTTTACTTATATAGTTACAGATTAAATAACATATTTTTAATTTTGCTTGGATTAATTTTTTTTGCTTATGGGCTAATTAAATTATCTAAAAAGTAAAGTCCATTAAAATAATAGTATTTAAATATATATTTTACAATAGAGATCTAAAAATGAAGTATAACAAACTCCCTCTTTTTTTAATTCTTTTTTTATTACTGGTTAATGTCTCATTTATTTCAGCGACCCAACAATTTTTAAACAAAACAATCTCTTATGAATACGGAAAATTTACACCAGAAATAAGAAAAGGGGAAGAATTAAATAATTATTTTAAAAAATTAGATTTGCAGGGAAACTTTACTTATGTTCTTCTTCAATTTCAAGATTCAGCAACTGAAAAACAGATAAAGCAATTAGAAAAGGATAATGGTAAACAAATAGGAAAATATGGAAAAGATGTTTATATCTACAAGTTTCCAAAAGAAATTTTAGAAATAAAAACTTATGATTTCATAAAATGGATGGATCTTCCTAGAAAATGGGATAAGATGGATAGAGAATTAAAAGACTCTTTAAATCTTAATAATTCTCTCTATGTTAAGGTTGAATTTTATGAAAATTATAGTGATGAAGAACTTATTAAAATAAATAAGTATGCTAAATTTTCTAATAAAAATGCTTGGGAAGAAAAAGAAATTTATGTTTTGGTTGGTCCTAAATTAAATAATGATTCAATTAATCTAGTCGAGGAAATAGCATCATTTAATTTTGTAAAATCTGTTAAGTTGATTGATATTAGAGACAGAAGGCAAATGAATCTATATATTAATCAAAGCGATTTTTATGAAAATAAATCATTGGTTAATCAACCACATGCTATTTGCCCATGGCAAAGAGATAAACTTAATAAATTAGATATTGAATTGACTAATAAAACTTTACCTAAAATTATTTCTCAAAAAGAAGTTAATATAAATATTCCTTTGAGAAGATTATTGAATTCTGAGTTTAGAGAAACTTATGATTATGCAAGAGAGTTAGGTTATAAAGAAGTAAATGATTCAATAGAAATCAATTATGATGATTTATCAACAGCAACTATTTCTATTTTAAATTTAAATAAGAATTATTTATTTTTAATTGATATTGAAAATAAAATAAAAAATTTTAAGAAATCATATTTGATGGAATTTGAAAAAGAGAATGAAACTCTAGTACTAAAAATGTTTGATAAAAATTCTGGAGTTAAAATTAATGTTTCTAATTTTTCTATTTTAGAAAGTTGGGGGGAACATAGTTGTGGTTATTGGGATTGTATTTCTTATGCGGCACAATTTTTTTATTCTCTATGGTGGAATACTCCTTGCAATTTGGTTTGTGATTTATGTTTAAGTTATTTACCTAACCAATATACTTGTGGGGCTTGTGGTGTTTGTTTAGTAAATATAGGCTTTATTGTTGAATCGGAGTGCAATTCAAATCCTTGTGGATATTATCCTTGTCAACAAGATTGTGATGATTTAGATGGATGGAGTGAAAATTGGTATTATTACTGCTCTGGAGATGATGTTTGGAGAGGAAAATGGAATTATGATTATTACTGTAGTAGCTCTGCACCTCGAGAAGGGAGTTGTACTTATGGTGTTACTCTCCTTGGACAAACAGAACTTTACGATTCTTGTTCTTATGGATGCACATCTGGAAGTTGTGACTCAGAAATAGAATGTTATTCTGATAATGATTGTCCTGCTGATGGTTGGGCGGGAAGCACTTATTGTTCTGGAGGAGATGTATGGCAAACGTGGAGAAATTATTATTGCAGTTCTAATAATTGTTATTATTCTGAGAGTGGGCAACAAAAAAGAGATTGTAGTAATGGATGCACTAATGGGGAATGTGATGAAACAGAAGAATGTGCATGGGATGAATTAGAAGAAGATTGTGATTTTGATGCAGAAGAAAGAGTATATCTTTATATCAATGACCATGAATCATTTAATGTAGGCTCTACTTTTGATGCAGACATTTGTGGAATTAATGTATGTACATCAACTGATTCTGCTTTTGCGGGAAAATTTGATATAGATGATTGTGATGGTTATTTGGATGAAGACTTAATAGATGATGTAATTAAGGCGAAACTAAAATTTTACAATGATGGACAAAGTGAAGATGAATGTACCAATACAGATATTCGTTATTATACTGAAGATGAAGATGACTTAGATTACGCAGATGAGAATCAATTGGAACTTACAGATTTAGGAAATTGGGATCATGTAATAGAAGGATCTGGGTGTGATGGAGGGTATAATTTTTATTATATTCATGATCATTTACAAGAATCTTTAACAGAGAATGATGACAATGAGATTGCTTATGAATGGTACCCTGAACCAAATCAAGAAGAATGGACATTAGAAAATGTAGGAGATATAAATATTGATATAGATTATTGTAAACTCTGTCCAGACGAAGACGGGGATAATTATCATGATGAAGATGAAGACTGCGGAACAGGAGATGATTGTGATGATTACAACCAATACATAAATCCTAGTTCAAATATTTATTGTGATTGTAATTCTGGTACAGGTGGAGGTTATACTCAAGGTAGATATGAAAGTTGTGATAATATTGATAATGATTGTGATGGTTCTACAGATGAAAGTTTGAGTCAAGGTTGTGGCATTGGAATATGTGCTGGAGGAATTCAAAGCTGTTCTGCTGGAAGTTGGGGAAGTTGTTCAACAAATTATTTAGCAACTAATGAAACTTGTAACAATTTAGATGATGATTGTGATGGTTCTGTTGATGAATCATTAATCCAAGAATGTGGAACAGATATTGGAGAATGTGTTAAAGGTACACAAACTTGTTCTGTAGGAAATTGGGGAAATTGTACAGGAACTTATATTGGACCAACAAATGAAACTTGCAATGGATTAGATGATAATTGTAATGGCATTATAGATGAAGATAATGTTTGTGGAGATTATCCTAATACAACAATTATTAGTCCAATAAATAATTATATAAGTTCTACAGGAAATATAACTTTTAATTGTTCAAGCTTTGATGATGAAAGTTTGGTAAATATAACTCTTTATCATAATATTACTGGAAATATGACTGCAAATTGGACAAAAAATATAACAGGAATAAGTAATTCCACAACATGGACTATTAATAATATTCCTGACGGAACTAATTTTATATGGAATTGTTTAGTTTATGATAATGATTTTCATTGGAGTTGGAGCGAAAATGGGCCTTATTATATAGAGGTTGCTATTCCAACAGACACCCACAAATTTTATATTTATAATTCAACAGGAAATCCTGTTGCATGGCTTGGCGATGAAGGTAATATTGTTCTGAAAGGAAGCTGTTTTTCAGGAGGAAGCTGTGACAATCCGGGACAGAATTCTTTAATTATCAAAAATATTACAAATGATAATGTTGCATTCATAAACTCAACAGGTGATTTGTGCGTTGAAACAGGAGATTGCTTTGATGAAAATGCAACATGTGATACAAATCCTCAAGGCGCATTTATTATAAGAAACTCCTCAGACAATAATGTAATTTATATTGACAGATATGGAGAGTTATGCTTAACAGGAAAATTATATCAAAATTCAAATCTCTAAACTTATAAAATAAACTTATACAATAAACTTATATATTATAAAAGCAATAAAAATGATAATGAAAAAAGAGATGATTAGTAAATTTATAATAGGTATTTTTATTATATTTTCTTTAACAAGTGTTTTTGCTGGAAATGTTATTGTAAAAGAAGGTTCTATAACTGTTGAGAATGATTTTAATTCAAGTAATATCTTTTTTATTAATAAAACAACAGGTAACATCGGTATTGGAACAGCGACACCACAAAATCCTCTTAATGTTTTAGGAATAATAAATGGAACAAGCAATATTACAGCAGGAAGTTTTTTTGTTGGAGATGGGAGATTTTTAACAAATCTTCCTGTAGGAAGTGAAGCAGACCCAAAATGGACAGCTAATATAACAAATTATTTTACAAAATCTCAATGGAATGTTACAAATACTTCTTATTTGACTAATTATAACACATCAATTATGAAAATCTGGCAGTGGAATGCGACTAATATATCATATAGAACTTTGAATAATATTACTTTTGTTGGTAATATGACTTCAACATCTGACTTTTGTATAAGCGGAGGAAATTGTTTAAGTGGAACTGGAGGAGCAACAAATACTTCTTATTTAACTAATTATGGAGACACAGCGACAGGAAATTATACTTTTTCAGGTGGAGGTTATAACACATTTTTTATTGATAACACATATAATAGAGTTGGTATTGGAACAACAAGCCCTAAAAAACCATTACATATTGCAGGAGCACCTTCTGGTGGAGGAGGTATAGTTATAGATGTAACTCATTCTACAGATGCTGCTTTTATTTGGTTTTATCGTCAAGCCACAGAAAGAGCTTTTATTGCATTAGGCAGCAGTAATGAATTAAATTTTGGAACAGCTGGTGCAAATCGAATGACAATTTTACAAAATGGAAATATTGGAATAGGAACAACAACTCCTGCAGATAAATTAACAATTGCCGGAGATGTAAATGCTTCTGGATGTTTTCAACTCGCAAATGGAACAATAATAGGAGGAAGCTGTGTGTCAGATATTTCTACAAAAGATAATGTAAGGGATTATAATATTAATGTTAGCAGATTATTATTACTTTCTCCAAAAGAGTTTGAATATAAAGATACTTCAATATTTGCTGGGACGAGGAATTACACAATTACAGAAGAAGTGTTTGATGAAAAAACGAATGAAAAAAGGATTGTGAATAAAACAATAAGTGAAGATGTATATTATAACTTCCCAGAAGGAACTCAAAAAGGGTTTATTGCAGATGAAGTCGGAGAAGTTTATCCTGGGTTTATTGAAACAGATGAGTTTGGTTTTAAGAGAGTACTATATGGAATGAATTGGGTTTTTGAATTATGGAAGCAGAATCAGGAACAGCAAAAGGAAATTAATCTGCTAAAATCTGAGTTATGTTTAAAAGATAACACATATAGTTGGTGTGAAAAATGAAAGAAAATAAAAAGTTTTCAGTCATTCGCCACAGGAGTGCCAAATGATAGAGAATAAAACAAAACAAAAAGAGAATAAACAAGGAATACAAAGTTACGTCAGACCTGTAATAAATCTTACACAAACATTTCCTCCTTTAAAAAAAATAAAAGATAAATCACAAATTGATGTAAGATATGCAGTTATATCTCCTTTTGCTTTTGTACATATTTATTGGGATCCTAAAAACTATGAAGTTATGTATGAAATTGAAGAACCACCTCTTGATAAGAAAGAGATTGCCTATAAAGAACAGATTCTTAATGCAATGAAAGACATGATAGATTATGATACAATTGTGGAAAAAGATACAGAGAAGCTTCTGGATTATATTGATAAAAGATTCAAGCTAATAGCTTTTGAACTTGGAATAGGCATATCTTATGAAACATATAGAAAAATATATTATTATCTTATAAGAGACTTCCTTGGCTTTAATGAAATTGACCCTTTGCTTAAAGATTATTTTGTTGAAGATATTGAATGCAATGGTATTGGAGGTGCTGTTTATATTATTCATAGAATATTTAGAAATCTAAAAACTAATCTTAAATTTGTAAGTATAGAAAGACTTGAAAGTTTTGTTGAAAAAATTGCTCAAAGAAGTGGAAAACACATTTCTTATGCTTCTCCTATTTTAGATGGAACTCTTCCTGATGGTAGCAGAGTAAATGCAACATATACAAAAGACATAACATCAAAAGGACCAACATTTACAATAAGAAAATTCACAAAAACACCATGGACTCCCCCACAATTGCTTACTTTTAGAACACTCAGCCCTGAAATGCTTGCTTATCTGTGGATTCTTGTTCAATATAAGATGAACTTGTTAATTACAGGTGGAACATCTTCTGGAAAAACAACTTTGTTGAATGCAGTTGCTTTTTTTATACCACCTGAAGCAAGAGTCGTAAGTATTGAAGATAGTGTTACAGGAGACTCTAAAATTATTATAAAAGAAGAGGAAAAAATAAGAAATATAACTATAAAAGAATTTGTTGAAAAAAAGATAAATGCAGAAGTTCTGACATCTGATGAAAATGGTAAAATTGTTTTTGTAAAACCTAGCGATTATATAAAACATAGAATAAATAAAGATATTTATGAGATAATAACAAAAACAGGCAGAAAAATTAGAATAACTAAAGATCATTCTTTATTCACATTAGGAGAAAATAATTCTCTCCAAGAAATAACACCTCTGGATTTGAAAGAAAATAAATCATTTATTGCTGTTCCAAGAAATCTTCCTATAGAAGGCAGAGAGATAAAATGGATTAATCTTATTAATTACCTAGAATATTTCAAAGAAGACTTCTTACAGGGGGAGCCTATTGGTAAAATGCTTGAAAAATACAACTACAAAATGCTGAAAGTTGAAAAAGAAAGATTCAGATGGTGGAAAAAGAATAATATAATAAGAGTTGGAGAATTTATGAAATTGGAAGAAAAATTTTCACATACAGAATTGTCACAAATCAGAATAAAAAGCAAGAATAAATTCTCTGTTCCTGTTCTTTTCAAAGTCAGTAAAGAATTTCTTGAGTTTTGTGGACTATGGATTGGAGATGGAAGTTATGATAACTACAATGGCAATTCTGTAATATTATCCAATGTTGACAAAGAATGCATAGATGTATTCAAAAGAATTTCAGATTATTTGGGAACAAATTATTCCTCTATGAATGATGGTGGTGTTTCCCTTAGAATACACAGTACAGTATTTTATAAAATGATGAAATATGTGCTTGGCTTTGATGGATATTCATCTACAAAAAAAGTTCCTGAATTTATACTTAATCTATCAAATAATCAAATAAAGCATTTTATAAGAGGATATTTCAGCGCAGACGGAACTGTCAAGAAAGCTGAAGTTTCATGTGCTTCCCAAAGTTATGAACTTCTTTCTGATTTCCAAACTCTACTTCTTAGGCTAAATATAATATCAAGAATTAATGATTTTAATAGAAAGGATAAATGTATTAATATGTCCATATCAAGCTCTGAAAACATCTTTGCATTCAAAGAGATAGGGTTCTTACAAGAAAGAAAAAATGAAATTTTGATGCAAATGAATAAAAAAGCTCTTCATACTAGCTCAGATGTAATTCCTCTAAGTTCTGAAAAATTAAATGAATTAAATTCCTTATTAAAAATAAAATTACAGTCAAGATACCTAAATGGATTGCAAAGAATAGGAAGAAATTATATGCAAAAAATTGCTCCAACAGGCTCAGAATTTAATGATATTTCTCATAATGATATTCTTTGGGATAAAATAAAAAGTGTAAAAAAAATTAGCTCAGATGAGGTTGAGGTTTTTGATTTAAGCATTCCTAAATACGAAAAATTTTTATGCAATAATATTTTTGTTCATAATACAAGAGAGTTGAACCTTCCAAGGGAAAATTGGCTTCCAAGTGTTACAAGAAGCGCAATAGGGATGGGAAATCTTGGAGAAGTTGATTTATTCACATTACTAAAAAGCTCTTTTAGACAGAATCCTGATTATGTTATTGTTGGAGAAGTTCGTGGAAAAGAGGCTTATGTTCTTTTTCAAGGTATGGCGTCAGGACACTCTTCTATAAGTACATTGCACGCAGATTCTGTAGACACTGTTATTAAAAGACTTGAAACTCCTCCTATAGAGCTTTCGCCGACTCTTCTTAATGTACTTGACTGTATTTGTATTATGACGCATGCAATTGCACAAAAACAAGAAACAAGAAAACTTAAAGAGATAGTTGAAATAATAAATGTAACATCTGAAGGAGTTGCTCTTACAAACACTCCTTTTATATGGGATCCTGTTGATGATCAGTTTTATTTCAAAAAAGACAGTAAAATATTTGAAAAAATTGCAAAAAGATACGGAATAGAATCTAATCTTCTTTACTCTGAATTTAGGAAAAGAGCACAATTACTTTATAAGATGTTTGAGCAAAAGATTTTTGATATGCAGGAAGTTCAGGACATAATAACACAATATTACAAAAAACCTTTGGAAGTTCTTGCTCATTTTGGAATTAGATAAAATAGAATTAACTTATTTTCCCAGCAAGTTAAGTAAAAAGATAAATTTAATAAGATAATTTTCTTTTTTTATAGATGATAAAAGAGGGGATAGAAGGAACTGGAATTTTAGAAATAGAAAGTCTTAATCAGTTTGTAAGAACTTTAGAAGATTCTTTTAAAGAGCTTGAGATAGCATATGAAAAAAAAGATTTCGATAATTTTAATAGATTAAAAAAATTAATCATACAAATTCAAAGAGAAATTTTTAAACAAAGTTAAAATAAAAATTTTAAAATTTAAATGGCAGAAGAGAATAATTCAAATGGAAAAAACGGTTCTGTAAAAAGGATAGGAGAGAATATCTCTGAAATTAAAAGGGTAGTTAAGGAAATTGATTCTTTGCTTAAAGAACTTAAAAGAAGAAAAAATCCTGAAGAAAGAAAAATAATTTTTTCTTCTATTGGAAATTTAAGAGAAAAACTTAGAAATATGTCGCAGGACACAATTGATTCTGTAGAAAAAGTTCCTCTTGCTAGGCCTTTAAATGAAAGTTTAAAGTCTATGGCAAAACCAGGAGTAAAACCTTTGGCAAAACCACCAATAAAACCCTTACCAAAAACAGCGTTAAAGCCAGGGGCTGTTATTTCATCTAAACCAATCAAAAGAATAAAACCAACTTTTCTTGAAAAAATTAGTTTGAAAAAAATGAAGATGGGAAAGATAAAAATTCAGAAAAAAAAGGAGAAAAAACCAAGCAAATATGTAAATATTGCAAACAAATTGTTCTATAATTTAGCAAATTCTCTTATAAATAAAGGAAAGTTTAGGAAACTGGGAAGAACTCTTGTAAAATCCAATATGGAATATATAAGTGCAACATATGTTCCTGTAATCTTTTTTTCAACATTAGTATCCGTTATAGTTGCAATTTTGGTTATGGTTTTTCTTTTATTTTTTAATGTAAGTTCAGCTCCCCCATTCATAACAAGTATTGAGGAAAGCTTAGGAATCAGATTTCTAAAAGTTTTTTGGATTTTATTTGCAGTACCTGTAGCAACATATGCTTTTGCTTATTTTTATCCTGAACTTGAAAAAAAATCTCTTGAAAGCAAAATTAATCAGGAACTTCCTTTCGCAACAATACACATGTCTTCGATAACAAGTTCTATGATAGAGCCCAGCAAGATTTTTAGTATATTAATTTCAACTGGTGGATATCCTCATCTTGAAAAGGAATTTATAAAACTTCAGAATGAAATAAACATTTATGGATATGATTTGATTACAGCTCTTAGAAATCGTTCTGCTAACAGCCCAAGCCGAAAACTTGCAGATTTATACAATGGGCTTGTAACAACAATAACATCTGGAGGAGATCTTCCTCAATTTTTTGAAAAAAGGTCGCAAACCCTTCTTTTTGAACATAGATTAGAAGTAGAAAAAAGTGCAAAGACTGCTGAAACATTTATGGATATTTACATAAGTGCAGTTATTGCAGCTCCAATGATACTTATGTTACTTCTTATGATGATGAGCATAAGTGGTTTTGGAATTAGCCTTAGCCCTTTCATGATAAGTCTTATAATGATTCTCTCTGTTTCAATTATTAATATAGTATTCCTAACTTTCCTACATTTAAAACAACCAAAGGAGTAAAAAATAAAAAATGGATAAAGACAAAATAAAGATAATTATTTTAGCAGTTCTTTGTATATTCTTAATTTTTCTATGGGCAAGTATAGTTAAGGATATTTTAAATTTTATATTTAAAGATAATATAAATGATATTCTTTTTTTTGTAATCAATTTTATATTAATTTATGTCTTTATATTAATTTTATGGAAAACAAGACCAGGAAAATATATCAATAAATATCTTTTTAAAAAAAAAGACTAATCTAAAAAAATAAAAAGAAATTATTAAAATGGAATTTAAAAAAATGCATTGGATGGGAATGGGTATTTCTTTAGTAATTCTTATCGTTTCCATTTTCCTTTATGAAACAAGATATTTCTTTTTTGTTTTTGGATTGGGTGTTCTTGCTGTTGTTACTCCTTTTGTAACATCTATAATAATTGAAACAAGAGTAAATGCTGAAAAAGAGGAGATGTTTTTAGAATTTGCAAGAAATCTTGTTGAAAGCGTAAAAACAGGAACATCAATAAATAAGAGCATAATCAATGTAAAAGAAAAAACATATGGGGTTTTAAGCAATAATATTCAAAAATTAGCAAATCAAATTTCTATGGGAATTCCCTTGAATTATGCTTTTCAGACTTTTGCCAATGATGTTAATAATAAGGCTATATCAAGAGCACTTACTTTAATTGGAGAAGCTGAAAGAAGCGGTGGTGAAATTGGGGGAATTTTAGAATCTGTTACAGAAGCGGTAACAGTGGCTGACAAGCTAAAAAAAGAAAGAAAGGCTGCTATATCAAGTCTTGTTGTTGAGGGATATATTATCTTCTTTATTTTTATAGTGATAATTCTTGTACTTCAATTTCAAATACTTCCTTTGCTTACAGGTCTTACTCCAACTAGCGGTTCTTTAGACGTCGCTGGATTAGGGGGTGGAACACCAATAGATGCACAAGAAATATCTAATGCTTTCCTTTATCTTTTATTAGTACAGGGTTTTTTCAGCGGTTTAACAATAGGAAAGCTGTCAGAAGGAGCAATTAAACCTGGAATAAGGCACTCTTTTATTCTAATGCTTGTAGCATTTCTAATTTCAACAGGTGCAAATTTGTTTTTTGGAGGATAATTTCAAAAAAAGTTTTCAGAAATGATAAATAAAATAATTCAATTAGCTTCACTAAAGCCTAAAAAAAGAGGTTCACATGTAGGAGTTGTTATTTCATTTGTTATGTTTGTCGCATTTATTACTTTTTTTTATTTAATAATCCAGCCAACAATAACATCTGAAAGTAAGAAAAATCTTTTTGATTATTTAAGAGAACAGACAAATTATCTTTTTTCTGACGAATTAACAGAGGTTTCTATATTAACTGATGGATCTTCAAATTGTATTAAACTAACTAATTTTCTTCCTGAAACAGGAATTGGAAATAGAATTATTGCAAGAGGTGATTCTGGCCTTTTAAATTCACAAGTCTACGGTAATGATTTATATGTAGGAATAGGTGGAAATAATCTTTTGTGGATTTATGGTTCTGAAGAATTTGCTACAAATGAAGGAACAATGTCCGGATGCTCTTCAGAATATACTCTTGGGCTTGTAAAAAAATATAAAATTATTTTCGAGACAAAAATAATTGAATTTATTGGAGACTATGGCACAGATTATGAAAATACAAAACAACAATTAAAAATTCCAGAGGAAAATGAATTTGAACTTGATTTTATTTATGCTGACGGAACAATTATTTCAGCGCAGAATATTCAATTACAATCATCTGCAAGCAGCATTAATCTTTATGTGAATGAAATTCCAATACAATATATAAGCACAGATGGTAAAAAGGAATCTGGTGTATTGAGGATAAAAATATGGTAATAAAAAATTGATAAAATAAAATTAATTTAACATTAAAATATGATAAATAAATATAAGATAGAAATAAATGAGGGGTTAATATATTCTATTAAGCGTTTTTATATTAACAATAGTATAATTACTGCAAAGCAAACAAAATGAATATCAAAATGGACAAACATGGTTGGTTAAAAATTATTGAATCTTTTATTGCAATAATTCTTCTTATGGGGATTGTTCTTATCGTACTTAATGATGAAAACACAAAAAAGGAAGATGTTTCATCTGAATTTTATAATATTGAAAGAGGTATATTAAAAGAAATACAATTAGACACCACATTGAGAGAGGAAATTGTGGGTTCCACTGGAGAAATTGGATTGGATGATACAAATTTTCCCCAATTAACAAAAACAAAAATAGAAGACAAAATTCCAACATATATTGCCTGTACTGCAAAAATATGTTCCCCTGCTGATTTATGTATTTTAACAGATGAACAGATAACAAATCTTGGATTAGAAGAAAAAGATATTTATGCAGAATCTATGATGATAACATCTACATTACAAACTTTTAATCCACGGGTAATTAAACTTTTTTGCTGGGATTAAAGTTTAAAAATAAACTAATATTGGAACAAAATATCATGGAAAAATTCAAATTTTTAGAGCACACTGCAGATGTAAAATTTCAAGCCTTTGGAAAAAATCTTCCAGAAGTTTTTGAAAATTGTGTACTTGCTCTTTCTAATATATTAAGCAATAATGACAAGATAAAATCTGTTAAAAAAAAGACAATAAACATCGAGGGTGGAGACGATAAAAAATTTCTTTATAATCTTCTTGAAGAAGTAATCTACTTGCTTGATGCAGAGGATTTTATAACTTCAAAAGCAAAAGTTAATTTTGATGAAAAAGTAAGACAATTAAGAGTTATTTTTTATGGGGATGATTCAAAAAAATACAAGAGTTTGAATCAGGTAAAGTCCCCGACTTACAATGATATGTTTATAAAAAAGCAAAAAAATAAATTCACAGCTCAGGTTGTTCTGGATGTTTAATATGGATATTAAAAAAATCTCAGAGAATATTTATGAAATTGAAAAAGAGGGGAAGATGAATGTTCCTGTTGTAATTTTTGCTTCAGAGAAACTTCTCGAAGACATGAAAAAAGACGAAACTTTTAAACAAGTGATAAATGTTGCAACTTTACCCGGACTTGTTGGCAAGGTTATTTTATGTCCAGATGCGCATATGGGCTATGGGATGCCCATCGGAGGAGTGGCTGCTTTTGACTTGAATAAGGGAATAATTTCTCCTGGAATGATAGGGTTCGATATTAATTGCGGGATAAGATTTTTATCAACAGACATTTCTCTAAAAGAGTTCCTATCAAAGAGAAAAGAAGTTCTTCATGACCTAAGAAGAACAATTCCTTCGGGGGTGGGAAAAGGTGGAAAAGCTTATTCACGCGAAGAAATTCTCGATGTACTTAGAAAAGGAGCAGAGTGGGCTATTGAAAAAGGCATGGGAACAAGCGAGGATCTGCTTCATACAGAAGAAAATGGCAGAATGAAAAATGTTGATCCAAAAAATGTTTCGCAAAGAGCGGTATCAAGAGGATTGCCCCAGCTTGGAACACTTGGAGCTGGTAATCACTTTGTTGATATTGTAGCCATAGACGAGATATATGATGAAAAAAAAGCTGAGGATTTCGGATTGAAAAAAGATAATATAGGTGTGATTATACATTGTGGTTCGAGAGGATTAGGACATCAGGTTGCTTCAGATTATTTGAAATTAATGGAAGAAGAATATGGAAACAAGATAGATGAACTGTCTGATAGGGAATTAGTTTATTTGCCTATCAAATCTGATTTGGGAAAAAAATATCTGTCTGCTATGAGGTGTTCTGTTAATTTTGCATTTTGCAACAGACAGATCATTATGCACAACATAAGGAATATATTAAAAAATAATTTTCCAGGTAAAAAAATAAACTTGGTGTATGATATCGCCCATAATATAGCGAAGGTAGAAAAGCACATAATTAAAGGGAGAGAAAAAAATCTTCTTATAATCAGAAAAGGGGCAACAAGAGCCTTTAATGAACAGCCTGTTTTAATTCCAGGAAGTATGAGCACACCTTCATTTATACTAGTTGGAACAAAGGAATCTGAAGAATTGTCTTTTTCTTCCAGTGCACATGGAGCAGGCAGAGCACATAGCCGAGCATGGGCACATAAAACCCTAAATATTCAAGAAGTTAAAGATATTTTGAAAAGTAAAGATATAATCCTCGAAGGAGGTCTTAAAGGGATAATAGAAGAATCTGAATTATCTTATAAAGATGTAGAAGAAGTTATAGATATTACAGAAAAAGTAAAATTAAGTAGGAAAGTAGCAAGGCTAAAACCTATTGCGGTTATGATTGGCTAGTCCTTTGTTTATAATCTCTTTCAAGATTTTTTAAAGCCTTTATAAATTTCTCTTTTCTATATGGGATGTATTTGAATATATTAATATCTCTCAAAATTATAAAATTTCTTAAACCACAAACTTCAATTCTTAATTTATAGTTTTGTATGCTATTGATATTAATTTTTTCCAAGCATTTAGAATAAAAAATCTTGTTTTCTTCGTCCATGCTACCTATATGTACTATCCTAAGTTTATCTCCTCTTTTTCCTATCCCCCCTTCTCCAGCAGCGACCCCCCTTATATATGCGGCACAAGATTCTTTATCTTGAATTATAATTTTTCTAGTATTTTTCAGTATATCTAAAAGTATTCTAAAAAATAAAGTATTGGAATATCTAATTTGGATTATCCCATTATTAGAAAATAAAGATTTATATTTCTTCTGAAGAGTTGTCTTCGTAAATCTATTTTTAGGTAAACCAACATTTTTAGCCCAAAAATCTTTTAACTCATTATCTGCTATTTCATGAAATTGATTTAATTTATTATTTAAAACTAAAGAAGCTGTCCAAGAATTTTTATGGATGTTAAAATATTTATTAAAACGTTTTATTATTTCTCTTATTATTATTGGCTCTGCGTTTGATATTTTTAAAGCGCTTCCCCCTGTTTTACTTATTTTTTTAGACATTTCTCCATCTAAGAAACCAATTAACTCAAAGAATTTATCATCTACCCTAGCAAATCTGGGAAATATAACAAATCTAACTTGCCCTTCTCCTGATAGATACCAAATAGCCATTTCATCTTTATATAATGAGAGTCTTAAATAATTTCCATCAAAATGAAACCTTCTTCCACTTTCGTTAAAGAGATAGCTTTTTGAAAGTAATTTTATCCACACTTCATCACTTAATATTTTATAATCAAATCTTCTTCCACTTTTTTTGCCTTTTCCCCATTGTTTAGGCCTATGTTTTTTATAAGTTCTTTTATTAAACTTTTTAGCATCTTCAATTAACCCCCAAAGTGCATAACGAGACACTTCTGCATTTGTTTTGTGACTTGTTTTTAAATTAACAGTATATCTTTTTAATTTTGCTTTTGATGGTATTGGCCAATCTTTAGTCCAAATTCTTAATGGAACCGATTTAAATTCCCAAATATAATTTTTCTTATCAATGATGTTTTTAAAATCAATTTTCATAAATAAATTAATATTTCTAAATAGATAAAGTTTACTATATGGGGGCTACAAGTTTATTACACAAAGACATAGAAGAAGTTGTTAATGTTGTTGACGAACTCGGCATCAGCAAAAAAGTAGCAAGATTAAAGCCGTTAGCTGTGATTAAAGGATAAAGTATCACAATAATTCTTAAATAACATAGGATTAATACTCCTTTATGCAAATAATAAAGATAATAGATTTTATTCAGGTATTTTTTATGATAATAGGATTATTAATAACTCTTCCATTAATTTTTGTAATAAATACAATTAAATTTCTTAAAGAATAGTTTAAATTATAATAAGAAAATAAACATGTTTAACAACTTAAAAAATTGGATGCTTGGAATCACTGCAGTAAGTATGCTTTTTTTAGCCTCGTGCAAAGATAACACGCCTGTTGAACCGCCTACTCCTGTAAATAATCCTCCAACCTCAATACATAGTGTAAATCCAAACAAAGGAGAACTTCCATTAAATGTTAGATTTAAGGTTTTAGGAGAAGATGCTGACGGAGTTCAGGATATTAAAAAATATGTTTTAAGTATAAATGGTCCTTCTTATAATACAAAAATAGAAAAACAAAATCCAATTGATACTACAATAACTCTTAGAAATAAAGGAATATATTTTTCAAAGGGAATTGTTATTGATTCTGGAAATTTAAGTGATACTGCATCTGCCTCTGTCAGTGTCTCTGAACCGCCAATTCAACCTCAACCAAAAGTTTCTCAAACAGCAGAACTTGAAAATCTAGTTAATATAAAATATTCTGTTGTTTTTGAAAATTTAGCTAGTTTAAAATTAGATGTCTTAAAAAATAATCAACAGATTCTTTCAAAAACAATAACACAAAAAAACTACTCAGAAGTTTTTTCATATAAAACTAATACAGATATAACAAAAGGCGAATATGATTTTGTTGCAAGATGGAAAACTACTGCTGGAAATGATACTTCAAATATGGTAAGAGCTTCTGTTCCAAATTATAATCCAGATGCTGATTTTTCAGGTTTGAATGCTGATTTAAATGAGGGTTCTGAAATAAATCTAAATCTTGAAGAAATTCTTGATAGCGCTGATAATAATCCAGAAGATAATCCTGTTCCATTAAGAAATGCAACTTCGCTCGACGGAAAAGTCCAGACAATAATAAACAATAACCAGCTTACAATAAAAGCTTTAGACGAAAACACTGGAAATTATAATATAGAAGTTAAATTTGGAAGCGAAACAGGGGGAATTAATACAAAAAATATTGCTGGAAATATTTTTGATCTTGTAAGAGTTGCAGGACAGGTTCAAGATACAAGAACAAAAGCAGGAAGTTCTGCAAAAATAAATATTTATAGAGGAATTGTAAGCGACAGCTCTTTTCTCGAACAAATCTCAACAGATGCTTTTGGAAATTTTAACTTCAAATTAACAGAGCCTGTTTCAACAAATCTTATTATGAGAGCAAGACTTGAAAAAGGAGCAAATCCGGCAGATAATTATACAAGAACAATATCAATTCCAAACAGAGATACTTTTGGGGTTTTACTTCGAGCTTTTCCATACTCTGATTCTCTTTCAGCAAATGCTATTTCTCGCGAGGATTTCAAAATGTTTTTTCGTGAAATTGTTGGTCCTCTTCTCGAAAAACCAGATATCTCAATGTTAAATATAGAAATAGCAAATGAGTATATTCCATTTGATGCAATATTTACTCCACAAAAGCAAGATGCAATTGAAAATATTATAAAAAATCCTCAAGGATTGCAAAGAGTAACACAAGGAAGACAGTTAAATGTTCAAAAAGATTATCAAGTTTCTACAAGACATTATTTAACAGATTCAATCGGACATGTGCTTGCAAATTCTATTGAATCAGAATGGATTATTTTCTTCCCGCAAAAAATTCCAGGAGGTAACGCCTTTAGGAATATCTGTAGAATTTCAAATGTTACATGCAGGGGATATATATTTGTAGGAAATTCTTTTATTTATGAATCTTTAACAAATCATGAACTTCTTCATATGTTTTTGGGGGCAGGACATACTCATACAATTCCAAATACCAAAACATTAATGAATATTTCTGAGGGTTATGGAAGAAAAACACCTGGTGTTGCAGATGTTGAATTAGGAAAAATAGTATATGAAGAAACATATGCTCCAGGAGAATCTATGAATAATATTTTAGGTTTGGGTTTTAGAGAAAGTTTTCATAATAAAATTGGAAAGGTTGTTAAAGATTTAAGGTGGAAATAGTTTTTTACTATTAAAAAAGTTGAAATATGGAAAAATATATAAACTTTAAAGTAGTTACTAAATCATGCTGCAACAAACCTCTTTGCAGGATTGTAAAGCATTGTCTTCTTACATAGAATCTTCTAACTCATTTTATCAGGATTTATTAGGGTATAAACCAGAACAAACCTCTTTGCAGGAAATCAATGAATCTGAATGGAAAGAATTTGTAAAACAAAGAGGGTTAAATTCAAATTCTTCAGGAATTTATCTCCCAAGAAATCAAACAGCAATTATTCGAGAAGAAAATCCCCTAAGCTTGTTTCACGAATATTTTGGGCATGGTTTATTTTGCGAACAAACATTAATCGGAAGAAAACTTGTTGATTTAGAGAAAAAACTTCTGAAAGAAGAAAAACAAGAATTTAATGAAAGAGAGTTCGTCTTAGATGATATTAATAAATTTAGGCAACAAAATCAAACATTCCAGGAATTAGAAGAATTTAGAAAACAAAACTTAGCAAGATATGAACTTTTTGCAATTTGGACAGAATATTTACTTAGCAAAGAATTTGGATTAAGGGATGACTTTGAGAGAAGGTATGATATTCTAAATAAAGAAAGTAAAGAAGTTATTGATTCTATAACTAATTTTTCTAAATGGTATGGAAACTTAGCCACTTTTTATGAGTTTGGATTAAGAAAAATCCAGGATAAAAAGCGATTGATAAAACTATCACAAGACCTTTTTAATGGTTCATTGAATAGAACACGCTTAATCCTGCATTTTGGTTCAAAGAAGCCTTTTTCAGATATTGATTTATTTATGGCTTCAAATGATATTCCCCCTAGTTATGATTCATGGCTTGACGTGAGAGCGTACAAATTTGATGAAATAGAATCGGGGGTTAATGCCCTAAATCCAATGATTACATATCCTATTATGATTGGAGATTTAGTCTTTGGAAAAGAAGAATATTTAAGAGAATTAAAAAGAAAAATTCTTGCTCAGCCAATTACAGAAGAAGCAATTGCTTTTAGTTTGAAAGAGCATGAAGCTGAAAAAAGAAGATCAAAAGATGAATCTCTAGGAGATTATCTTCAAAGTAAGAATTTAAGATCAAATAAAATCTTTTTAACAAACGCTCTCGCGTTGAAAAATGGTTACAAACTCTTAACAGTTAAAGAACTTATAAAATATTCTCGCACTCTTTTATCCAGCGGAAAGTTTATAGAGTTGAAAGGAGGTATAGAATAAAGAAAAATGTTAGAACAAATTGCTTATCAGCTTCCAAAAGCTTCTGAACAAAAACAAATATTTTATCAAGTTGGAGATTTGGAATCTTTAAGTGCTAGTGCTTTGTACTATGGAACTAGTGGAAGTGGATTTAAGGGAGGTAGTTTTGGGAGTATAAGTAAAGGAGAGATGGCTAAATTTGGGATTGTGGCAACACCTTTGATGAAAAGTAGTGCAGAGAGTGGTTCTGGAGGTGGTTTTGTACCAGCTTCAAACTTTGGAATTGGACCAGGAATCGCAAAAGTAGTAGAAGGGTTTATAGAAAGATATAGAGCAGGAGAACATGAAAAATTCGGAAAAGACCATGTGAACCTTGAATATATCAGCCCAGTTACAAAGAAATCATTGATCAATATACACATAGATGTGAAAGATGAATAAAATGGGAAAGTTAAAAGTATCGGGAATTTCAAGTGAGGAGTATCCCGGAGGAAGATTAGATATATTTAAAATTCCTCTTTCGGAAAAACTAGTTTATGGGATGGAGAATTTATTTAAAGACCTTGGTTTTTCTGAAGACGTGATTAATGATCTGGATATTCATTATCCATCTGCTAGGGGATACTATTTCTTTTATAATTCTAGAATTAAAGCGCATATGTTTTTTGAAAAGAATGTATTAAATCTTATCTTTGATTCTATGATTTCAAAAAAAGAAATATTTGAATTTTTTGAAAAATACTTTCAATTTCCTTGAAAAACACAATAAAGAAAAATGTTAGAACAAATTGTTTACCAACTTCCAAGAATTTCTGAGATAAAACATGTAATCTATCGAATTAGTGATTTGGAATCTTTAAGTGCTAGTGCTTTGTACTATGGAAATAGTGGGAGTGGATTTAAGGGAGGTAGTTTTGGGAGTATAAGTAAAGGAGAGGTGGCTAAATTTGGGATTGTGGCAACACCTTTGATGAAAAGTAATGTGGGAGAAAGCAGTAGCTTTAGACCTGCGTCTAGTTTTGGTATAGGTCAAGGGATGGCAAGAAAAATGTCTGAAGTAGGCAATATGATTGAAAGGGTTAGGAAAGATGATGATTTACCAAGTCATCTAAATTATGAATATCTAGTTCCGGGAGAGAAAACCACTTTTGGAAAGCAGAAATGGATAACTCTTGCAAACATTCACATAGATTTAAAGGATTAAAATGGAAAAACTCAAAATTGTTGGCATGTCTAGTGAAGAATATAATGGTGGAAGAATAGACTCTTTCACAATTGATCTACCAGAAAAATCGCCTCATCACTCGCATATAATCCCTCTTTTTTTAGAGTTGGGCTTTCCTAGAGAAGAAGTCTTAGATAAATTGGATGTAATTCTCCAAGAAGTGGGTTATCTCTTTATTTATGGAAACCCAAAAATAAAAGCCCATTTGATTGTAGAGGATGAAAGCCTTTCCATAAAATTTGATACTTCCATTAATCGAGAGAAAATCAACAAAATTGTAGAAAAATATTTCCAATTTCCAGAATAAAAAAAATGTTAGAACAAATTGCTTATCAGCTTCCAAAAGCTTCTGAACAAAAACAAATATTTTATCAAGTTGGAGATTTGGAATCTTTAAGTGCCAGTGCTTTGTACTATGGAACTAGTGGAAGTGGATTTAAGGGAGGTAGTTTTGGGAGTATAAGTAAAGGAGAGGTGGCTAAATTTGGGATTGTGGCAACACCTTTGATGAAGATAGAAGTCCCAAGAGTTGGTATGATTCTTCCTGGTGGGTTGTATATAAAAGACTTAATAAAAAAACAGCACAGTGTTCCAACAGGATTTTGGAGGAGTTGGAAATATCTACACTGCACATCCTGATGGAAGCGGTTCCACAAAATTTTATGGATTAGGGAAAGGGGAGAAAAAAGTAACAAAATCCATTTGGGGAACAGAAAACACTGAAGAATAAAAATCTTGGTAATTTTAAAAGGAAGGTTTATAATCTTCCTCACGCTTTTTTTAGAATGTTCTTTGCAGAAAAAGAAGAAGAAAGATTTCCAAAGGAAATAAGAAAAAAGATTTATGATTTAAAAGCTAAAGACAAAGAAATTTATCATTTGAGTAAAGAGGGAGAAAATATAAATTTGAATTTGATAAACTTTACTATAAACTCATTAAGCTTATTTTTGGAATATGAAAAGAGACTAAATAATGAACAAAAAAACTTAATGACTGAAGCGATAGGTAATATTCCTATCACTTTCTTTATATTAGATAATCTTAAAGTAGACAAAAAAATTGAAGAGACAATAAATCCACTTATAAACATAGCTGATGCACCTCCTGCTAATTTACATATAAATAGAAAAAAACTTATAATAGAGGTTTTACATAAACTAGAAAAAATAAAGAATGAGACTTGAACAAACTTTAGAGACATATTAGCCAATTCTCAAAACACAAATAATAAGAAGATAATAATATTTATAAAACAAGTTTGCTTGTATATAAAGTAAAAATAAGGTTGGAAAATTAAAATAAAATGAGGAGATGGAATTTATTAATTTTGATATTTTTCTTTTTAATTAGTATTCTTTTTAGTTCAACAAATGTTGAATCAGCAGTCTTTTGTCCAAATGAACAAATAATCCTAAAACTTTCTTCTGAAACAAATGCACATGGAGAAGTCTGGGATGGAACAGGGAGCTATCCTGTTCTAATATGTTATGATGAAATTTTTGGAACACCTTATGCTTATGCTGATTATTCTAATCTAAGAACATGTGCTAATAATAAAGTTGTTGGATTATCTACAACAACAAATGCGCATGCAGAAGAACCTGGTTTAACAAATTATGCTACTAATATTTGTTATGGAGATTTAGATTGTCGAAAAACAACAGACAATTGTGTAGGAGATGAAAAACTAGTTGTAAGTCTTTCTGCAGACACAAATGCACATCTTGCAAATGATACAAGTTATCCTATACATATATGCTGCACTTCTGCACAAGGTCCTGTTGGTGACGGGTGTGAATTTAGTGTTTCATACTGGTCTGATTCTTCTACAGGAAATACAATAACTGAAACAAATAGGGGCAGCCTTGTTTATATGATTGCAGAAGGTAATGCTGAATGTAATGGGAAAGTAGTTAATTTTTACATAGGAGAGACAGACGCTCTCTTTGGTGGTAATTATGCAACTAGAGATACAGATGATACACAACAAATATTATTTGATCAAAAAACTGCAACTTTTAGTGATGGAAAAGCAATTGCTTCATGGAGTGCAGAGTGGCATGAAGATACAGGAGGAATAGATAATAATCCAGAGTATGTCTTTATGGCTGAACTACAAGAAAATCCAAGTATGTCTATAGATAATAGCGGTGAATTAAAAGTAAATTATGAAGAAATTATTGATCCTGCATATTGGTGTCAGGATTATGAAACATTGAATACCTGTGGAGATTATTCTCAAGCTGTAGCAGAAAGAACTGTTAATGAAAAAAAGGGGTCAAACTTTTGCAGTTTGCCAACCACTACTTCTTGCTTCTGCTATTGGGTTAGTGATTTATCAAATGAAAAATGTCAAGATGGATATACTGAAATAAATCCAGAATATACACCTCCTGCATCAGGAACATGTTTTTATGTTCAAGAAACAGATGATACTTGTGAGGATGATGGAATGTTGAGTTTTTCATGGGAAGTAACTTGGGTGTGGGATGATGATTGTGATCCTACTTGTCAAGATGACCCTAAAAATCAAGAGATGAAAGCAGGATGTGTTCGAGGTGACAAAACAGTATTATGTCCTGCACAAATAGCACTTTCATTCTTCAGCTTTTATAATCTTCTTGCTGCTGTTTTGATTATTGTGGTGATATATCTAGTAATGCACTGGAAAAAACATCCAAGCAGCAGAATAAAAAGAAAGAAAAAATCTAAAAAATTCTATTTATTAAGAATTTATTAAACGTCTGCAACAAATTTATAAACTTGTTTTATCTTTTAAGGAATATAAAATGGGTAAAAAGGTGGTGAGTTTAATGAGGATATTTTTATCTAAAAATTCAAAGAAATTAGTTGTTTTTGTATTAATGATTTCTCTTGTATTTTTATCTTTAGCATTTATTTCTGCAACATTTACAGTAGGAATTCAAAATTATTCTATATCAAAAATATACGGACCTTCTTTCAATGTAACAGGCTGGATAAATATGAGCTTTAGCAATGAGCCTGTAAATTCGCTTTTTACTGATTCTTATGGAAATTCTATTACACTTAAGGAAGTGCTTGAAAAAAACCCTTCATATAAAAAAATATGCAGTCCATTAAATTGCAGTGCTAAAGATTATTTATTAAACAATGAGGAGACAACAAAAATCTTTAACATGGGGGCTGCTGGTTCAAAGATATTTGGATTAAAATTCACAGGAGATGTAATTTCTGTTAATTCTATAAGTTTTGGTATTCAGAGTACTTCAACAGCTTCATGCTTAAGCCAGTTAAAAATAGATATACTTGATGATGGAATTATTGATTTTCAAAATGATAAAAGTGAAATAGGTGGATTAGAATGTCCTCCTAAAAATTATGGATGTTTTAAGTCTTCATTAGCCACAGAAACATATTCTTTATCTGGAACCGGAACAACTTACTGTCAAAGAATAAATCTTACAGAATCTCCTGCATTTCGGGTTGGAGCATGGATTAAAAAAAATAGCGGTGATTTAAATCTTAAAATGATAATCTATGACAATGAAGGAGATGACGAAGGAAATTGTGTTCTGCCTGGCATAAGTAATGAAGGAGAATATTATTGTGATATAAATTATGCTGTATTAAAACAAGCAGAACATTATATATGTATTTTTAATACAGGAGGAACAGGAGATTATAGGATAAAAGGATATTCAGCTACTCAAGGGGTAGAGGTTTGCGGTTTCCCAGATGTTCCTTCTGAACCAGACAAAGCTGCTTATCAGATTTTTGCGTTGGGAAAACAGTTCGCAAGTTTTGGAACATTAAGCATACCAAACAATCTACTAGGAGAAACTTTTTCAGAAATGGCTCAAGATTATTTGATTGAAAAATACGGAATAAAAAATAGAAAAATTGATTGTTCTTTAGGTTGTGTTGTTCCTATAAGTTTGAAATCAAGCACTTCTCAGACAGTTACTATACAAAATCTAAAAGCAGAGTATCTAAAAGATGCAGGTTTAGCTATTGAAGAAAATTTCTATGATACAACAGAAACTTCTCCAAAAGTTAGTTCTAATTTCTCGAAACTTTACCTTGACAAAGCAGGATTTGTTGTTCCTGAAGATATTGGAGAGCATACTTTCTCTCTCGAATTCGATAATGAAGAGATTCTTTCTGAAGATATAGAAGTTAAAGATGTTCCAATAATAAACTCAGTAACCCCAATATCTACTGCTTCTGCTTATCCAACAGAGTTTATATTAAATATAGGTGTTCCTAAAAATGTCAATGTAACTAGTTATTCATGGGATTTTGGAAACGGTTCAACAGCTACAACAAGCATAAACAAATCAGCACATACTTATTCAGCAATAGGAATTCATGAATTAACAGTAAGTGTTGAAGATTCAAGAGGATTTAGTTCTTCAAGGATTTTTGAAATAAATGTCACCTCTCCTAAACAATTGATAAATACAACACTAAATCAAATGAATCAAAGTCTTAAAGATTTAAAAGAAGAAATACAAAATATGCAGCAACCATTTTATAGAACAGGAATTAATAATATTTTAAATACGTCAAATATAGGTGATGAACTGGAAAGTCTTGCTTCTAGATATAATGATGCAACAAGTGACTCTGAATATAATTCTATATTAACAAATCTTCTTGCAATAAAAATTCCAAATAGTGTATTCAAGACAAAACAAGCTCCTGCTTTTTTGTTTTTACCTGATAAAGAGTATGTTGATATGGATGTTATAAAGGATATAGCAAAAGGAAATTACAGTTCATCAAGAATAGATGATTACAAAAATGCAGTAATTCTTTGGCAGAATAATAATGTTGATTTAATTCTTAATTTTAATGAATTTTCAGGAAATTATGATTCTGACATAGAACCAATAGTAAAAATATTTGAAATAGAAGCAGACTTAAAAAGAAGTGATGTAGATTATGATTATTATCTTATTATGCCTAAACTTGAAAATATGGGTTTTGATAGAGATGTAAGCAAATCTAAAGGGTTTGTTTATGTAAATTTAAAAAATAACCCAAAAATCAGCTTTTATACAACAGAAAATATTGAATTTAATGAACTTTCTTTATTTGTTTCTCCTTCAATAAACAAGCTTGATTTAACAGACATAGAGCCTTTACCACCTGAAAAATCAAAAATAGTTATGTTAGTATTAATAATAATTGGCTTATTATTGTTAACAATCATAGTTTATATAATACTTCAAAAATGGTACAAAAGAAAATATGAGGATTATCTTTTCAAAAACAGGAATGATCTTTATAATCTTGCCCTATATGTGAATCATGCAAAGAAAAGAGGAGTAAGTAATGCACATATTAAAGAGCATCTTAAAAAGACAAAATGGAATTCAGAGCAGATAAGATATATAATGAGAAAATATGAAGGAAAAAATACAGGAATGTTTGAAATTCCAGCTGCGGAATGGGCTAACAAGATAAAAAAAGACGAGCATAAAAGACAAGGTCATCAAGGTGGACATAATATCAGAAGGTTTTAGATAAGTAATCACACAAAAATTTAATAAGGCTGTTTAATAAAATTTATTATGGTAGCAAATATAATAAAAAATTTTTTTAGAAGAATTTTTTCAAATATATTCAAGCAGAAAAAGGAATTAAAATTAGGATTCTATGGGCCGCCAAATGCAGGAAAAACAAGTCTTGCAAATAGAATATGCAAAGATTTTACAGGCAAGGAAATAGGAACAGTAAGCAAAATACCCCATGAAACAAGAAATGTCCAGTTTAAAGAAAAAGTAGAAATAGATTACAAGGGGAAGAAAATGACTTTTAAAATAATAGACACTCCTGGAATTGCAACGAAAATAGATTACGAGGATTTCTTAAAATTCAGACTTAATAAGAAGGACGCGAAAGTAAGAGCAAAGGAGGCTACACAAGGTGTTATAGAGAGTATAAAATGGCTTGATGATATGGATATTGTAGTTATTGTTCTTGATGCAACACAAAATCCTTACAATCAGGTTAACATAACAATCATAGGAAATCTTGTTGCAAGAAAAATTCCTGTCTTAATAATTGCAAATAAAATTGATTTAAGAAAAGCAAATATCAAAAAAATAGAGTCTGCATTTCCTGAATATGATGTTGTGGGAATAAGCGCAAGATACGGAAAAAACTTGGAGGAGTTTTACGAGTCTGTCTTTAAACTTGCAAAGAATGTATGATTAAGGTAAAAATTAAAAAGTATATTTTCCAAAATATATAATAAAAGACAATGGTGAAAAAAAAGAGTCTGGGCAAAATTAGGGGATTTTCCATGCAATTTCTTCCTTATTCAGAAATAAGGGGATTGGACAGCAGTCAAAGAATAAGAAAAATATTAAACATAGTCCTGGGAAATAATATTCTAATAATTCAAGGCAGGCTTCAACCTGGTGAAGAAACACGTCTTATTGAAGATACAATGGCTATGATAGGGCATGTCAAAAATTTCAAAGGAATAGAACTTGCTGTTATTTCAGGCAATGGTAACGGAGGAGTCTTCAGAAATTTCAGAAGTAATATTGTTAATGCGATTGCAGGAGGGGATATAGGGGCTTTGACAATAATAGGACCTGCAACAATAGTAAAGGAAATAAAAAGAAATCCAAGAAAGATTGAATTACTTCTAAAGAGATGATTTAATTCTTAAAATAGGCTAAATTGATAATGACTATAATTATCCTATAAATTATACAAAACTTTATAATTGTTGCCTTCATTTAATAAATATAAGATAAAAAAACTAAATATACTATATTAAAAAATGCACCAATGTGTTAGATGTTCAAGGCTTATCCCTCCTGGAAATCGAGAACTTCTTGACGGCTGTAGTGAATGTGGAGGGCATTTTTTCTTTTACATAAGAGAAGACCAGATGGAGAAAGTAAAAGAGCAAATGATTGAAATCCCTGTTGAAGAAAAAACAAAAATTGAAAAAGATATAAGAGAAATGGCAGGGATTGTTGATGCAGATGCACCTGTTATTCTTGATATAGAATCTGTTAGGGTAATGGGAGAGGGGAAGTTTGAACTTGATATTGTAAAGCTTTTTAGAAGAGATATACCCTTGGTCTATAAACTCGAAGAAGGCAAGTATATAATTGATCTTGCATCAACACTGAAAACAAATGTAAAGAATATAAAAGAAATCAGAAACCCTGATGAGAAAAAATAAGAATTTAGTAGAAATACATCTAATTAATTATTAAACTAATTCAATATTATTTATTAACTATTACTCGATAAAACTAAAATTTAGGAATAATTAAAAATACCTCTTTCTTTTTTATATAATGGAAAATATTAATTCTATTTTAAAAAAGGTTCTTAAAAATATAGAGCCTCCAAGCGATGATTTAAAAAAAATAAACAATTCTTTAGAAAGCTTTCTGAAAAAAATCAATAAAAAAATAAAGGAAATGAAGATTTTTACAGAGGTTTTTATAGGGGGCAGTTTTACAAAAGGAACAATCATAAAAAAAGACCATTATGACATTGATATATTTCTGAGATTTGATAAAAGGTACAAAAATGAAGAGCTTTCTAAACTAACAGAAAAAATCCTTAAATCAATGAACTTCACAAAAATTCACGGCTCACGGGATTATTTTAAAACAGAAGTTTTAAAGGACATTTTCTTTGAGATTATTCCTGTAAAGAAGGTAAGAAATCCAAAAGAAGCTGAAAATATAACAGATTTATCTTATTATCATGTTAATTATATAAAAAAGAAAATAAAAAACAAGAGAATTCTGGATGAAATAAGGCTTGCAAAGGCTTTTTGCTATGCAAATAATTGCTATGGCGCAGAATCTTACATAGGCGGTTTTTCAGGTTATGGCTTAGAGCTTCTTATTTATCATTACAAAACCTTTATTAATTTTATAAAAAATATAGCTAAGAGTACAGATAGTAAAATAATAATAGATATAGAAAAATTCTACAAAAATAAAAATTCTATTCTTATGGATTTGAATGCTGCAAAGCTGCACTCTCCTATAATTCTTATTGATCCTACTTACAAACAGAGAAATGTTCTTGCTGCTCTTTCAGAAGAAACTTTTAAAATTTTTCAGAAATCTTGCAAGGATTTTCTAAAAAATCCAAGCATAAAATCATTTGAAATTAAAAAAATAGATTTTGAAGCTGTAAGAAAAAATGCAGAAAGTAAAAAATATGAGTTTATAATGCTAGAAGCAAAAACAGACAGGCAGGAAGGAAACATTGCAGGAAGCAAGCTTTTGAAATTCTATAATCATATTACAGAGGAAATAAAAAAATATTTTGAAATAAAAGGCAGAGGTTTTGAATATGTTAAGGGAAAATCAGCAAGATTCTTTTTTGTTTCTGGCAAAAATAAGGAAATTTTAGTAGCAGGACCTTTTCTAAAACAAGAAAGACATGTTAAGGAATTTAGAGGCAAATATTCCAAGATTTTTATTAAAAACAGCAGGCTTTACACTAAATATAAGATTAATCTCACGTTAAAGCAGTTTATTGAAGACTGGAAGCAGAAAAACAAAAAGATAATTGCAGATATGGCTATAATAGAATTAAGGGTTAGTTAGTAGGATTATCTTATTTTCTCTCTCGAAACATCTTTTCCAATGGTGATTGTTTTTGTCTTTCTCTTTCAATTATGTCTGTTATTTCATTAACAGCTGATTCTTCTCCAGTAAGCATAATAGAAACATAATTATAATCTGGTTCAGATTTTTTAAATCCAGTTTCTTTAGAAGTGTATATTAAAGTTACATTTCTTGGATTAATATGATAAATGATTATTGAGGAATTTCTGTTTTTTTCTTCTTGAAAATGTTCTTGATGCACAAATTTTGCTCTAGCTGAAAAAAAAGATTCAACAAATTTCTTAAAATTCTCAGGACTATAAAACTCTTCTCCAATCATTGGACGAATTGTAATTATCATTTTATTTTTTGATTAAAAATTGTTATATAGGATCAGAACTGAAAACTATAGGTTCAAAAGGGCGTATAATTTTTTCTTTGAATAAAATAGCAAGATTTTTATCTATTTTCAAAACCTTATCCAACATATGAATATTATATAAATGAGGCCAATTTCCTTTTATTCTATCTGGATTTTCAGCAAAATAGTTAATTATTACTCTATATCTTTCTAATATTTCCTTATCTCTTTTTTCTCCTTGGCTTTCTGTATAAAAAATATTTTCATTTCCTCTATAAAAAGCATCTTCAAAATCATTTATTCTTATACCATTTCTAAAACCAAATTCTGTAAAAAGAATTTTTTGTTTACTCATTTTATTCTCCTACACTAAAGCCAAATTTTCTAGACTTTCTTCAGGAATCAATTTTCTAATATCAGCTACTATTAATTCTGCTTTAGGACCTTTAATGAAAACATTTGCTCGCTTAGTATTTTTATAATAAGCTAATTGAACTTCATTTTTCTTTTTTGGACTATAGACTAAATGAATATCTGCTTCAAAATCACGACCCATGTTTTCCCTACTATTATGATAACCAAGTATACCCCAAGTGTAAACACTTGATTCTATTGTGTCACATAATTTT
>JBDRNV010000004.1:0-20945 GCA_043810695.1 Nanobdellota archaeon
ATATTCTTTCAAATCCCCCAACACTTTCGCACCATCTTTTTATCTTAAGTATTTTATTAATTCTAGCCATTATTGTTGATCTTTCTACAAATCCAAGATTTTTCATTTCTTTTTTGGCAGAAAATATTGTTTCTACATCTAATTTTTTTGTATTATAATAAAAGATTTTACTAATTATCATTAGATGGAATGCTTTTAAAGTAATAATAAATATTCCTCCATAAATTAAAAATATATGATTAGACCACATTCCAATTGAAAAAAGAAAGATTATCAGTATGAATGTATATGTTCTATCTGCAATACTATCTAAAAATGCTCCAAAATCTGATGTTTTTTTTAGTGCTCTTGCAATGTTTCCATCTAAATCATCTGTAAAAGCCATAAAATAAACACATATTGCCGCAAGAAGATAATAAATTTTATTTCTCAAAATAGGAGCCAAAAAAAGCAAAAAAATAGTCAGAGGAAATAATATGAAAAGTCTTACAGAAGTGACTTGATTTGGAGAAATACTCAAATTAAATTTTTTAATAAAATATGCAAGTCTCACAGTGATTGGATTTATTGTTAAAACTGCTAAGAGTTCCTCTTTAGGATGCTGGACTATTTTTTTAAATTTCTCAAATTCACTTTTTTTATCCATTATTCATTCTTATTTCCTTTATATTTAAATTTTTCTTCCATATAAAAACAAGTGCTGCTAAATAAAAAAATCTGCTTATTACAATTGCAAAAATTACTCCAACTGTTGCAATATAAAAACCCTGGCTTAATAACAAGTAAGGAATCAAAAAAGTCAGAAGAATAGTTAAAACTAATGTTAGAATTATAAGTTTTGATACTTTAGATATATATCCTCTTGAGATTAAATAATTACTGAAAACTTCTGATAAAGGAAAACTTAGCAGTAATAAAGATGAAAATCTCAAAAGAGGAACAGCTGTTAGATATGCTTTTCCAAAAATTATAAAGATTATCTGATCTGCAAACAGAAATACTACAAAAAATGCCAATAAAGAAAATATAGAAGTTAATCTCAAAGTTTTCTTAAATGCTGGCTCTGCTCTTTTATTACTCATCCTTGTAAATATAGGGAATAATATATCTGAGAAAACAATCAGTGGAGCAAGAGATGCTGTTATACTAAATGCTGCAGAATAATATCCTATAAATTCTGTAGAGACAAAATACCCTAGTATTATCTTATCTACATTTCCCAAGAGCAGAGGAGATAAAGAGAGAAGAGATAATCCTGATATGAATTTGATTATTGTCTTATTTTCGTTGAGGGAAGTTTTTATTTTTTTTGCTTTAAGATTGAGTGTTCTTTTAATTTTTGATAAAAGAAAAATTACAGAAAACAAATAAATAAGAGATAAAGAAAATATTAAATAAAATAAAATAAAAGAATCTCCAAGATTTAATTTTTTTATTAGTATAAACATTAAAATAGGAATTCCCACTACTCTTAGTCCTTGAAAAAGTAAGTCTTTAATAAAGGGTGTTTTAAAATTATTTTTAGAATAAAAAAGAGAAACTAAAAAACTCTGGAGTGAACTAAAAAAGATATATAATCCTCCTGCCATTAAAGCAAGAAAAAGTGGTTTTTTGTAATAAACATCTGAAAGGAAATTTGATAACACCAGCAGAGCAATCACACAAATTCCTGTCAAAATTATTTTAATTAAAAAAATTGTTTTTATATATCCCTTAGCTTTTCCATGTTGTTTAGCTCCTAATTTTTTTGAAACAAAATATATCAGTGCTTGATTTGAACCTAAATCTGAAAAAACATAAAAAAATAAAATAGTTGATAACGCTAAATTATAAAGTCCAAAAAGATCTGGCAACAATAATCGAGCAACAATCATTGTGAATATAATAGAGCCTAGTTTGGTAACAAGATTTGATGAAAATTGATAAGCACTATTTTTTATTGCTAATCCTGTATTTCCTGAAAAATCTTTTTTAAAAATTCTTGTGAAAATCTCTTTTATGTCTGAGGTGACTATGTCTAAAAAGTTCATTATATCTAGAGATTCTGTTTGTTTTTATTCTTTGTGAAATTCTCTTTTTTAGAAAAAATTAATAAATTTTATTCCCCAATTTTTCTTATTAATTCTGCAAAAGCAGGTCTTGTAATAAGAATTCCAACTGTCACACTTACAATGGTTGTCAACGCAAAACCCCTAAGCATACCTGCTCCTGCCCAGAATAGAGGCAGCATTGCTGCAACAATAGTAAAGAAAGCTCCGATAATTATAAAGAAAGCTTTTTTTATTCTTTCTTTCAGACTTATTCTTAAATTCGATACAGATTCATCTATTATTAATATTTGATCATTTACTCCTACTCCCATTCCTGCAATTATTCCTGCAATACTTGGAGCATCAAGATTCCAATTTATTAAAGCAGCAATTCCTATTGTTATAAATGCCTCTGAAAACATTGTTAAAATTACAGAAAGTGTTATCTTAATTTTTCTATATTTAATAAAAAGAATTGTAGATATTATAAAAAATACAATAAACCCTAAGAGAATTATATTTTTCGTAAAAGATTCGCCTAAAGAGGGGGATATTGTATCAAGCTTAACTATCTCTAACTTATAAGGCAGGCTTCCTGTAATTAAAACAGTCTGAAGATGGTTCATTTCTTTTTCAGCAGAATCTACTGCAAGATTTCTTGTTTCGCCTGTTCCAGAACCAGACACAACAACCTGAGTTGTTACAACTCCTTTAAGATTTTCGCTAATCAAAAGTGTATCAACAAGAACATCATCAAGATAAAGATCTAGAGGCAAAGAAAGATATCTTCCCTGCGAAGTTATATTTATATCAAGATTTTTTGTTATATCTGCATGTTTTTGCGCTGCCTCTGCACTTAAAGTTATTTCAAATCTAAATTTGCATGCCTCACCTTCTGTAGCTGTGCTGCACTCTTCTATATATGCGCAAGTCTGGTCTGCACGACAAACAGAAGTTATATCTTTATTAATTCCTCCAATAAAAACAGTTTCGTTTCCTATTTTTGCCTCAAATTTTCCCTGCTGTGCAATTAAATTTTTTAAGTCCTCTGGAGTTGTTCCTGCAATTTCAACGAGCATGAAATTATTTCCCTCTAAATCTGAAACAGAAGAAATCTTGACGTCTGAAATTCCATAAACATTCAATCTATTTTCAACTATGCTAATCAAGTCATTTATCTCTGAAGAGGATAACTCTTTGTCCTGCGCTTTAACCAAAGCTCTTGAGCCTCCTGATAAATCAAGTCCTGTTTTTATATTGGATTTAGGAATACTTGAAACAGTTATTTCAGGTGGTTTACTAGAAAATAGAATAAATTCACCTTGATCTGTAAGAATAATTGTTTTAATGCTGTTGTTTAAATAATTTTTTTCAGACATAATTTCTGAAAAATCATCAAGTGTGTTTATCTTTTGTCCATCTATTGATGAAATTATCTGCCCTTGCCTTAATCCTTGATCAAAAGCAGATGAATTTATTTCAACGCTTTTTATTAAAACTCCTTTTTCAAAAGATTTCCAGGGAGCTATGACTAAAAGAGAAAGGAAAAGCACGATTATTAATATCCACACTCTTATTCCTATTTTCATTTTATTCCCTTCTTTTCACAATACCATTTAATTATGCTTGCGTTTGTTAACCAGGTATTTATCAAATCTGCACATAATCCTAAAGATAATATCAGAAAGATTTGTCTGAATGAATCAGGCAAACCTGTTATAAGAAAGAAAGCTGGAAAAACAGCTGCCAAAGCAGTAAAAGTCATAAAAGAACCTGTTTTAAATGCCCTAAAAATTCTTGTATTAAGAGGGTCTTCTTTTGATTTTAATGCTCTTGTTGTTAATAATATATCTGTATCAACAGAATAACCAACTAGCATTAAAAATGCAGCTATTCCGGCTGCTGAAAGTTTTATTCCAAAAAAATCAATAATTGCAAGAGGTATTACAATATCTGCAAATACACAGAAGATTACTGCAACGCTTGGAATGAACGTTTTAAACATAACAAAAATAACAATCGACATAAGAACAAATGATATAAGCAGTGCGATAATTAGTTGCTTATAAAAATCCTGGCTTAAAGAGGCTCCTGTAAATTCTATGCTTGAATTTTCCTCATTAAGAGTATAACCCAGAATATTTTCTATTTCTAATTTCAATTCATCTGAAGAGGCAGAACTTTCAATCATTAAAGCTATTTGTTTTCTTGTTGTAACATCTTCTAATCTTGTAAAAGAAACATCGGGAAATTTTTCTTTTAGAGAACTCTCAAGCGAGTCTTGATTTATCTCTCCATTAAGAGTAATAGAAGTTCCTCCTGATAATGAAACATCTTTGTAAATAATATCTCCATTTTTTGAATAAAAAACTCCAAGGTAGACTAAAGAGATTAATAATAAAATTAAAGGTATGAAGAAAAGTAATTTGTAATGCTTATCATAATTAAATTTAAACTTTCTTGAAGTTTTTACACTTTCTTCTGTTGGAATTTCTTGATTGTTTTCCATTTTTAATGATTATGCGCCGGCCGGGAGTCGAACCCGGGCAATTTGCTTGGAAGGCAAATGTCATACCGTTAGACCACCAGCGCACCGATAGTATAAAAAATAGATTATTTTAAAGGTTTTCTCTCTTGCAAACCTTCAATTTGATATTAAAAATTGACTCAAATCATGCAATCACGAAGTGCCCTTGGTTGATTTTTCCAATCAAACATCACGAAGTGCCCTTGGTTGATTTTTCCAATCAAACATCACGAAGTGCCCTTGGTTGATTTTTCCAATCAAACATCACGAAGTGCCCTTGGTAGGATTTGAACCTACGACACTCAGGTTAGGAACCTGATGCTCTATCCAGGCTGAGCTACAAGGGCAATGATAATAAGGATGTGGGTGCTAGGATTCGAACCTAGGTAGGCACTAAGCACAGTGGATCTTGAGTCCACCCCGTTTGACCACTCCGGCACACCCACATAAAATTACCACTTTCTTCCTATATAAAAAGGTTTAGAAATAAATACTGATTTATGTAACATAAACTCTCAAATGTAATCTTTTTAAATACATTCAATGTATGCTTTGTATGGAAAATAAAGAAGTGAAATTAAAAGTAAATAAAACTGGTTTTTCAGGGCATATAATTGCAATATTTATCTTTGTGGTGGCTATTATAATTTATATTCTTCTAAAAATAGGGAGTTTTAGTTTATCAGGAATACCCTCTTTAGCATCAATAAATAGTTATTTAGAAATATTTGAAAATTCTTTGATAGTTTTAGTTGTTTTCTCATTAACATATCTTTTTATAAAAAGCACAAAAAGATTAATCAGAAATCATTTAGAAAAACTTGGCAGAAGCAAAAAGAATATAAAACTTTTTTTAACTGTTTATGGATATTTCGCTTGGCTAATAGTAATTTTCTTGACTTTCTCTTTGGTTTTCAAACAAATTGGTTCTTTAGTTACTTCAATAGGGCTTATTGGTTTTGGATTAACTCTTGCTCTTCAAAAACCAATATTAAATTTTGTAGGATGGACTACTATAATCTTTGGGAAAACATATCATATAGGAGATATAATTTCGATGAATAATGTAATAGGTAGGGTTTATGATATTAGAGTTATGTATACTAGTCTTTCTGAACTAAATTCAGATGGAGATTCAACAGGTAGAGCTGTAACTATTCCAAATGAGTTTGTTTTTATTCATCCTGTAATAAATTTCAGTAAAGGAACTGATTATATATGGGATAATATTGCTATTTATTTAACTTATAAAAGCAATTGGAAAAAAGCAATTAAGATTGTTGAAAAAACAGTGCAAGAATATTACGATAAAAATATCAAAAAAGAAATTGAAAAAATCTTCAAAGATAATTTTAAAGAATATGATAAAATAATTGTGAGATTTGGTGTATATGAAAAAGGTTTTTATATTAAAGCTAGATACATGGTTGATTTTAACAAAGCTAATGAGATAAAAAGAGAGTTAACAGAATTGTTATTAGAAAAAATTAATATAAAAGATATTTTCTTAGGTAAAGTGGAAAACGTGGCTTAAACCTGATTTACTTGATCGGTTGATCCGAAAGTAGAAAAGTGAACAAAGAAGTATAAATTTTAAGGATATGAGGCTCAAAAATTTAATTTTTAGTGCTGCAACTGTAAAACTCTATCGATTTTTAGGTTAAGATTGCATTAATGTGTGTAATGAAGATAATATTTCTTTATTTATTTTTATAATGCCTAAACAATTCATATAAACTGGATGCAAGATTTGTTATTAACGGGACCGTCAAAATTTCCAAGTTCCCTTTATTTATATTTTCTAAATAATAGATTATTTCATGTCCAGTTAACAGAACTCCCGAATAAACACCACACATAAATCCCCCTATAGTAATGTTAGAGACAGATTTATTACCGGTGGCCTGTTTACAACTCCTTACATTTGTTGGAATTAAATATGGTAATAATAATATTGCTCCTAAGGCACTTCCCATACCTATACTAAAATCTTTAATATTCATCCGATTAAATAGGTGCCTTGTAAACATCTTAAATTCATTTTTATTTACGATTTTTTCTAATGTCTTATCATTCATTTTATTAGTCTCCTTAATTGTTACTTATCAAGAATAAATTATCACTTTATTTAATTTTACCCTTCTATAGAAGGTTACTTAGAGATAAGTTTTGGGATTATTTTAGACTCAGCTTTCCTTAAATTTTCTCTAAAAGTGGGTTTAGAAACCTTAGCAATCTTAGATAATTTATCTAAGTTTAATTTTCTAGGAAAATTGTAATATCCATATTCAAAAGCTAATCTTATCGCCTTTTCTTGTTTTTCTGGAAGTTTAGGCAACAATCTAATTACATACATATCTTCCATATTTCTATTTATTAGACTTAGAATTTCAAAATAAGTTGTTGTTTTATTTTTCTTTAAACTTTTTATTAACTTTTGAATTGGTTCTCTTTCCCAACAAGCAACTTCTATTACCTCAAAATCATCTTTACTTAAGTAAGCGGGAGAAGGGTATATAAAAATTGGTTGATATATTGCACCATAAACTTCTAATTCTTTTTTATGTTTTGCTACAGTAAATATTAGATTATTATATATTTCTACTTTAACTATGTTTTTATGATTTTTTATATAATTAATATATCTCTTAATGGAATCTTTATCACCAATTAAATGTTGGGCTGCAGATGTAAAAATATAATTACCTTTTAAATAACTACCTAAGTAGTAAAAAAATACAGATAAATTTAATTCTTGCAGCTTCGGTGCATAAATACAATCACTATGTTTATATTTAAATTTCAAATACCACATACCTTATATATAAGGTATCTAATATATAAATATTTCGGGAAATCCTACACAATTCTCTAACATCTCAACTGCAAGATTCTTCTGCTTATTACGCCAAAAACTTATTTACTTTCGGAAGTTCCTCTGATTTAGAAAATTTTATAAACCCGAAAAATCTGAAGTTTTTGAGACGGCCATAGTAACTGTGTAATACCCGATCCCATTCCGAACTCGGAAGTCAAGCCGGCTACGCCATGTGTGTTAGTATCCGAAAAGATGCGAAGCACTGGTGCTGTCTCGCTTTAATTTTTTAAAAAATTAAGCTTTCTTGAACTTGCTTATTAACTCAATATAATTTTCCTGTCCTAGAAACATTGCTCTGCAGCAGTATCTTTCAACTCCTAAATCATCCAGAACTTTCTTTGGTTTTTCCCCTTCTGAAACTCTTTTGGTATATTCATCCCAAAACTGACCTATAGGTTTTCCGCAGCTGAAGCAACGAATTGGTATAATAATCTTAGATTCCTAAGGATTTAATTCCTTTATTATTTATTTTGTATTTATATGGATAGCCACTTTGGGTGATAAAACCAAATTGTTTTAACAATCCTAATTGCGAGTAAACCTTAGTCTTTTTTAAAGCTTTCGAAATATTATTTGTTGTTTGGTAGGGGTTGTTTTTTATATAATTAGCTAAAATTAAATAATTTTCTGGTAACTTTCCTTGGCCACAACACAAAAAAGAAGTTAATTCCATTTTATCTTTATGCCTCATATAAGGATATATCTTATTATAAAAACCTTTAAGATTATAAGAAATCAAACAACAGCCATCATATCTTTCATATAGATCTAATTCTTTTAAGAATCTGGAATATGTATCCACTAACTCCTGGTTTTTACAAGCCCACCTAAAAGATTTATTATAAAGAGAGACATTGCCTTCTGCATCAAATAAACCTGCAAAGAAAGGATTTTTGTTTTCTGTCATTTGTAAAAAATCATTTAAATGTGATAATAAATAATGAAAAAAAGAGGTTAATATGCCATTATTGGAATGCGTTGAAAGAACCCATCCTTTTATTTTTTTATCAATTATAAATTTTTTATTATATTCAATATCTGGATTTTTAAGAGATTTAGTTATGTATAAAATTTTTTCTATTTTTTGATAATGTCTTTTAAGAAATTTCTCTGTAAATTTTATTATTTCATTATTTTTATTGCAGATACCAAATCTTTTTCCTCCTGCCCTATCTCCACACCAAAGACCAAAAAAATATAAAAATTCGTTATTTAAATAAATTATTTTAGGTATTTGGACAGAATAATCACGAAATTCTTTTTTAGCAAAATTCTTATATTTTATATTCATAAGATTATTTGTATATTTAATATTTATTTTTCTGAAATTTGATTCCAACAATGGTTTATATTTTTCAATCCATTTAAAAACTAATAACTCTTTATTTTTGATAATTTCTTCTATTTTGGGAAGATTATTTTTTAAATTTATAAAATATTTTTTTCTATTTTCTCTACCAATTGCTAAAGATTTATCAATAATCTCTTTTTTATTTAAAACTTTAATAATATTATTCTTAAGTTTTTTATTAGTCAAAATTTTTAATTTAATTATTTTTTCTAGTAAATTTTTAGATATTCCTTTAAAATATAAATTTTTATATGCTCTTATCGAGGAGGCTGGCTGGTGAAGATATTCACCCGCTTTTATAGATCCCTTCTGACTATCAATTATTCTTTGAAATAATTCTCTTTGAAAGTTTGGCTTTAAATAAACAATTAAATTGGAACTGCTCCCCATAATATCATGATGAATTTGTAACTTATATACTTTTCTTTTTTACAAAATCGTATAGGTATTATCATATAATTAACTCTTAAATGTTATTTTTAAAGGTTGTGTTTCAGTTTCATTAAATTTAAATAAGAGGATTTATAGGAGAAAATATGGAAAATAGAAGAATACCAACAGCATTTGAATTCCTTAAGAATGAAGTATATCTACCAGGATATATGACTTTAATTAGTGCTGATTATGATTTAAAGGGAGGAAAATTTGAGTTTAATATAAGAGAGCCTAAGGTAACAAGAGGTTCTTTTGTTAACTATTTTACACCTAGAGGACTGCATATTTGCGTTTCTCAAGCAGGTTATGCTCTTGTTGAAAATATGATTAATGAGGGAGTATTTGAAGAATTAAATATTCAAGCACTTAGACAAATATTTTTACAAGGTAGAGTAAAAATAATAGATTTGTATCAAAAATTTAGGAAAGAAATTGAATTATCAAAACTAATAGAAGGTAGATTTAATATTACAAGATTACGGCTTGGAAAAATGCCTGTTCTTCAGCTTGATTTTGATTTTGGAAATAGAGCTGTTAGTGGAAATTTAACTTCTGTTATTGTGCCAACACCTATACCCCAACATAATCAAGAGTTATTAAGATTTAAAATATAAAATGGAAAACTCAAACATCATTGAATTAAAGAAAGTCTCCAAGTATTATTATATGGGAGAAAATATTGTCAAGGCTGTTGATGATGTTGATATAAAAATCGAGCGGGGAGATTTTGTAGCTATAATGGGGCCTTCTGGTTCTGGAAAAAGCACTGGCATGAATCTTACAGGAAGTCTTGATTTGGCAACTCACGGAGAGATTTTTCTTGACGGACAGGATATTGAACATTTAGAAGAATCAGAACTTGCACAAATACGTGGAAAGAAAATAGGTTTTATTTTTCAGCAGTTCAATCTTATTCCTAATCTAACAGCAAAGGAAAATATAATGCTTCCAATGCTTTTTCAAGGAATGAGCAAAGAAGAACGAGAGGAAAGAGCAGAATCTCTTTTGGGTATGGTTGAATTAACAGACAGAATGGAGCATTATCCAAATCAGCTTTCTGGTGGACAACAGCAAAGAGTTGCAATTGCTCGTTCTCTTGCAAATGATCCAGAAGTTATACTTGCAGATGAACCAACTGGAAATCTTGACAGCAAAACAGAAATAAAAATAATGGAGTTTCTTACAAAACTAAATACAGAAGGAAAAACAATAATTATTGTCACGCATGCTCCTGAAATCGCCGAAAAATATGCCAGAACAATATACTGGTTAAAAGATGGAAAAGTAGATAAAGTCACAAAAAAATCTGGGAAAGGGTGGAGGACAATAAAAAATTGATAATCATGGGAGAAACATTTATAAGTAAAAGTTTTAGAAAAATATAACATGAAAACACAAAATCTCAAAATAATTTTCGGACTTATTCTTTTAGTATTTGCCCTTAATTTAACATCTGCTGTTATTGTTAATGTAAATTATGTTACATTATATTCAGGAGAAGAAGGCAAAATTTCTTTGGAAATAGAAAACAATGAGAACTTTGATATTGAAGATATCTCTATAAATCTGATTCTTGAGGATCTTCCTTTTACAGCAATAGGAACTTCTCAGAAAGATATAGATAATCTTGATGAAGATGATGATGACTCTGTGACTTTTACTATAAAACCATCTACAGATATAATTCCTGGAGATTATAGTATTCCTTACCTAATTAAATATGTTAATGCAGATGATAATTTAGAAAATTTCACAAAAACGGGAAGTTTTGGGATAAGAGTTTCTGCAAAGACGGATTTGGATTTCTCTGTTGAAACAAGAGAAACAGCTATTTTAGGGAAAGAAGGAGAACTTTCTCTTAACATAATAAATCTAGGATTAGGAGAAATAAAGTCTGTCTCTGTTCAAATTTTTCCTCAGGGATTTACTTTGCTTTCAGTTGATAAAATTTTTATAGGAACAATTGATGCAGATGATTCAGATACTGCAACTTTTGATGTAATTTATACAAACCAAAATCCACAACTCTCTGCAAAAATTTCCTACAAAGATTTTGATAACAATGACCAGATCGAAATAGTAAATCTTCCTTTCAAAGTTTACACAGAAAAGCAGGCATTAGAGCTTGGATTAATACAAAGGAACAATACCATACAATATATTTTGATTGTTTTTGTTCTATCAATTATTTGGTATATATGGAGAAAAATAAGAAAAAGACGAAAACAAAAATTGGCAAATAAGAGGTAACTTCTATGTTAAAAGATTATTTTTTGCTTGCATTTGGAAACCTTAAACATAGAGGGTTGAGAAGCTGGCTTACTATTCTTGGAATTTTTATTGGAATAGCTGCTGTTGTTTCTCTTATTTCTCTTGGGCAAGGCTTGCAAAGCTTTATTGACACTCAGTTTGAGCAGGTTGGAGGAGACAAGATACTCATAACACCAAAAAGTATGGCTTCTTTTGGTTCTGCTTCAGAGGAAGAACTAATTCTTTCTGAAAAAGATTTAGAGATTATAAAAAAAGTTAATGGGGTTGAAGACGCAGAAGGTGCATTAACTAGAATAGGTATTGTGGTAAATGGCAAAGAGCAAGAAATAATAATGATATCTGGAGTAAGTGAAAAATATCTTGAAATATTTGGAGATATGGATGCTTTAGAAGTTTTAGAAGGAAGACAGCTTAAAGATAATGATAAATCAAAAGTTATTGTAGGTTATAATCATATTTTTGGAAATTTATGGGATAAAAATACTAGAATAGGAAGCAAAATAGAAATAAAAGGAAAAGAATTTGAAATTGTTGGTGTTTTAAAAAAACAAGGAAATCCTGCAGATGATAATTCTGTCTGGGTGGAAAAAGAAACATTCAGTGGGTTATTTAATACAGGGAATGATGTAGGAACAATTGTTGTTAAAACAGAAAAAGGTTTTAATCCAGATGAAGTTGCAACAGATATAGGAAAAGCTCTTAGAAAAGAGAAAAATCAAAAAATAGGAGAAGAAACATTTTCTGTGCAATCTTTTTCCCAACTTCTAGAAACTTTCACAAATATTTTTGCAGTTGTCCAAACTGTCTTTGTTGGAATTGCTGCAATCTCTCTTATTGTTGGTGGTGTTGGTATAATGAACACAATGTATACTTCTGTACTTGAAAGAACACATGAAATAGGAATTATGAAAGCTGTCGGAGCAAAAAATCAAGATATTTTTCTTATTTTCTTAATAGAATCAGGACTTTTAGGACTTGTAGGAGGTGTTATAGGAATTATTTTAGGAATGGCTATTGGAAAAGGAGTTGAATATATTGCAACAGCACAGCTTGGAACAACTTATTTACAAGCTGTTTTTGGACTGCCATTAATTTTAGGGGCATTGTTTTTCTCATTTATAGTTGGAGCTGCATCAGGTGTTCTTCCTGCAATGCAAGCTTCAAAACTCAAGCCAGCTGATGCATTAAGATATGAATAAGTTTAAAAATATTAATGTTTGATAAAATTATCCAAATTCGGAAGAAAAATGGCAAAACAAGAAAATCTAGAGAAATTAATTAAATATTGTATAAATAAGAAAAGTTTGGTTCCTCCAGAAGAGTACTCTTCTCTTGTAAAAATGTTAGATAATATTGTTAGGTTGCCTGCATCTGAAAGGAATAGAAATTATTATAAGGAAATTCTTAAAATATATAAAGAAGCACAAAAATGTAAAAAATGTGCCAATCACATAGATTACTTTGTAAAGGAAATTATAAAATTGGCTGAAATAGTTATTACAGACGAGAATGCTAGAAAAGCGATAATCAAAGCCCGAGAGAATGTTTTTGATTAATCCTAAAAAACTGGCTTGCTTTTTTACCTCTTATAAAATTCTAAAAAGAATTAAGTTGCTATCGGAATTGGAGGTTTTCTATAATCACCTTTTAATAATTCTCTGAAAGCTGAAAAAACATCTACTCTACCAAAACCATAATTCCAATCATAACCTTTAGTACCTAGATCTTTTGCTGTTTTTGTTAAAGCATTTTTAACTTCTAATGAAGTAAGATTTGGTTTTTTAACTTTAAGCAAAGCAATTGTTCCACTAACCATTGGTACAGCCATGCTTGATCCTGATCTAGTTATGTATTCATTTGATAGCCAAGTTGATAAAATATTAACACCTGGTGCAACAAGATCTAAAGCAGGACCTCTGCCAGAATCAATTGCAACAACATCAAAAGAGTTAACACTACCCACTGTTAATGCAGTTGAAATACATCCTGGAAATCCAACACCTAATAGTCCATTATTACCAGCTGAGATAACAACAACAACGTTATGGCTATCGGCATAATTTATAGCATTTACCATGCTTTGATACTGTATCGCACTATCACATGTAGTGGTATTATAAGTAGCAGGAGCATTAGTTCCAATGCTTATGCTAATTGCATCTGCATTAAAATCATCACTTGTTCCATAAATACCATCTGGCCCATCAACAGCCCAGTATATAGCCTCTACTATATCTGAAGCCCAACCTTTATTTTTTTCATTTAATACTTTTCCAGAAATTATGCCTGCGTCAGGTGCAATACCTTTAGCTTCTGGATTTAAACCATCTGCTGTTATTATTCCTGCAACATGAGTTCCATGACCATTGTCATCCATAGGATCATTATCTTCATTCACAAAATCATAACCACCTAAATAACTTGAACTTAATTCAGGATGAGTATAATCATAACCAGTATCTAAAATGACTATTTTTCTTCCTTTACCTGTGACTTTAAAGCCATAAAGTACTCTATCAGCATTAATTTGAGTATTGGCATCTTCATTAGTTCCATAAAGTTCTATATCTTCTTGCAAACCAAGATTGCTTATAGTTCTAGAAGAAGCACAATTTACAGTACTAATATGCTTTGACTTTTTTATTAGGGTACAGCCATTCTGCAGAGCTCTATCGAGATTACTGTTCTCTACAATAAATGTCTTTGAGTTATAGTTAGAGTTAATAAGATTTGTATTATAAATTGGAGTTGAGCTTCTTGTTATTTCTGTTGGATTTCGGGCTGCAGAAACAGCATAGAATTGGAATAACATTAGAATAACTAATACCAAAATTGCCAGAATTTTTAGGGTATTTTGTATTTTCATTTTTTCTGTTATAATAGCCAATTTTAACTATATTAAAAAGTATATAAATGTTTTGTTTTAATAGTAGTAACATTATGGGTTATAAGGGCTAATCTCCAATGCGTAATGTTTATTAATAATAAAAAGGTTTTTATTAGAAAGATAAAATGGGAAAAAGAAACTGGAAAAAATGGGAAAAAAACAACATTACTTGTAAGGGTTCTGGAGGTATTTATTGTCTTGGGACTATAGGTGCTGCTGTATATTATTTACAACAGGCAACAGGGTTCTGGTCAGGGGTGCTTGCAATTCTTAAGGCACTTGTTTGGCCTGCATTTCTTGTGCATAAGTTGCTTGGAATATGAATAATTTTACACAAATACAAGAAACTTTAAAAACTACATTTTTCTTTTAAAATAACAAATTACAAAAAAAGGTGAAAATGACAAAAAAATGTATTTATTGTAAAGGAGAAATTTCTAAAGAAAGCGTTATTGATTTCTGTGCAAGATGTGGTATTGGTGTGTGGGGAGAAAAGATGTTTAATACAATCGTCCAGAATATGGAAGCAGCCCAGGAAAGAGGGGATATAAATCATAAAGGACTTTTTATAGGAGAAGACGAGGAAAAAGAGCTTAAAAAATTCAATTAATTCTATATAAAGGATAGTTTTTTAAATAAAGTATTTCTGAGTAAATTATGGCCGGAAGAAAGAAAATGAGAACACGCGGGAAGATTCAGCTTAGTAGATACTTTCAGGAAATTAACAAAGGAGATATTGTTGCTGTTGTAAAAGAGCCTGCAATACCCTCAAATTTTCCAAAAAGAATGCAAGGAAGAACAGGAATAGTTGAGAATAAAAGAGGAAGAGCATTTATAGTAAAAATAATGGATCAAAACAAGGAGAAAAAATTTATAATTGAACCAGTCCATTTAAAAAAAATAAAAACAGCAGATATTCAAAAAATATAATGATAACAAAAATGAAACCATTAAGTATGACAGAAGCTCTTAAATATATTGAAGGAGAAAGAGACAGCGAAAATGAATTTAAGAAATTTATAAAAAAATTCGTAAAAATAAAACTTGAAAAAATAAAAGAAATGAGGAAAAAATTAGAAGAGCTTAACCTACTAAAAATGAAGCCAGAGCATATAGTCAAAATAATTGATCTTATGCCTGAAGACGCAGAGTGCATAAATAAAATTTTTAATGATATAAGTCTTGATGAAGATGAAACAAAAAAAATACTTGAGATTGTTAAAGAATATAAATAAACAAAATGAAAAAGGAAGAATATGCAATAATACTAGAATATTTACCAAACGGATATCCGTTGGAAAAAAAAATGATGCCTATAGCTCAAGCTATAGGTGAGCTAAATCTAACTCTTTTGGAACTTGTTCCAAGACGAGGAGTTTCTTTGGATATAGGAGAAAGAGTTTATATTGGTGAAGGAAAAAGGGATAAGATTTATTATATTCTTGGAAGACTTAACAGAGAAAGAATTACAGAAGAGTGTAAAAATCAATTAAAAGAGTTTATAAGCAAGGTAGTCAAACAAAAAGAGAGTGAATTTGTTGAATTTTTCAACAAATCAGAAGCGATAAATAAAAGAATTCATCAGATAGAGATGCTTCCTGGATTTGGAAAAAAACATATGAAAGAAATACTAAATAAAAGAAATGAAAAACCTTTTGAAAGTTTTGAAGATATGAAGAAAAGAATACAAAATCTGCCAGATCCTGAAAAAGCAATAGAAAAAAGGATGATCCAAGAAATGACAGAAGATGAAAGATATAGGTTATTTATAAATTAAATAGGGAAAAAATTAAAATAAAAATGCAAAAACAAACATCAAAAATCAAAATAACAAAGGAAAATCCTCTTTCAGAGAAAATGCCTAAGACGTCACAAAGTGGCGGAGTCATTTTACAAAATAAAATGTCTAATGAAGATAAAAAGTATGAAGAAAAAATGATTAGAATTGTCTCTGAAGATATAGAAGGAGGAATGAAAATTTATGCAGGGTTAACAAAAATAAAAGGAATTTCATGGGGGCTTGCAAATGCTCTCTGTAAAGTATTGAAAATTGACAAAGATAGAAAAATAGGCTCATTAACTCCTGAGGAAATAAAAAAAATATCTGAATTTATAAAAAATCCAGATGTCCCAAAGTTTATTCTTAATAGAAGAAATGATTTTGAAACAGGAAAAAATAGGCATTTAACAGGAACAGATCTTGAACTGCAGACAGAATTTGATATTAAAAGACTGAAAAAGATAAAAAGCTATAGAGGAATAAGGCATTCTGCAGGACAGCCTGTTAGAGGACAAAGAACAAAAAGCCATTTCAGAAAAAATAAAACAAAAAGCGGAGGTATAAAGAAAAAAGGTAAAAAATGAAAAGGAAACATAAAAGATATTCAAAACCAAAAAGATCTTTTGACAAAGAAAGGATAGAAGAAGAAGCAAAGATAATTGAGGAATTCGGATTGAAAAATAAAAAAGAGATATGGAAAGCAGAGGCAAGAATTAATTCAATAAGGGAAAAGGCAAAAAAACTTATTTCTGCAGGAAAAGAGGAACAAGCAGCTTTATTCACGAGGCTTAAAAAATTGGGATTTAATGTAAATTCAATAGGAGATGTTTTATCATTAAATAAAAAAGATTATTTAAAAAGAAGGCTTCAGACTATTTTAGTTAAAAAGAAAATTGCAAGAACTCCACATAGTGCGAGACAACTGATTGTTCATAAAAAAATAATTATAGGAAATAATGTTGTTAACAGCCCATCATATTTAGTACCTCTTGAACTTGAAGAAAAAATCTTTTTAAATAAAAAAATAGAAAAAAAAATAGAAAATGAAACCACAAACAGAAAAAATAAATAAAGAAGTACCAAAAGAAACATCAAAAGAACTTGAATTTCAGAAAGAAACTAATAATAAAAAAACTTCTTCGCAGGAGAAAAAGAAAAAGGAAGAAAAACAAAAATCCGAAGCTGTTGTTAATATTTATACATCATTTAATAATACAATAGTTCATGTTACAGATATGTCTGGAAAGACTCTTACAAAAGTTACAGGGGGCATGGTAACAAAACATGGAAGACTTAAGGCAAATCCAACAATCGCGATGTTTATAGCAAAAAGAGTTGCAGAAAATCTGAATGAAATAGGAGTTGATTCTTTATACTTTAGAATAAGAGCAAAAACAGGAAACCCTGCGCCAGGACCTGGAGCAAATGCAATAATAAAAAGTCTTTCAAGAAGCGGTTTTAAAATACTTAATATACTTGATACAACAAGATTTCCCAGGGGAGGACCTAAGAAAAAAGGAGGCAGAAGGGGAAGACGCCCTTAGGAATAAGTTTAAATATCTTAATTAAAAAATAATAAAATGAAAATCGGAAAATTGGATGTTGATTTAGAGGAATTACAACATTTTGTGGTTAAAGCTAAAAAAAATGGTTATGCTAGCGGGAAAAAGAAGCTGATAGAGATAGATGGTTCTAAAACTTTTGTTTTTCAAGAAGGAAACTTTCATTATACAGACAATTACGCTGGTTCTTATCAAGCTCCAGGAAATGAGATAATAAGGTGGGGAAAAAAAGATGGACAAAGAATATGGTGTATGTCTTATTCTGGGGGGATGCTTCCAAAATATTGGAATAATATAGAATTAACAAAAAAAACTTATGAGTTTTTAAAGAAAGTATTAATGGATGTGAATTTTAAACATCCCTTTAGAGGATTACCAGAACATAAATCTCCTGATTTTATTTATAATATGAATATTAAAGGGGATATTAAAAGATTTTCAGGAAAAGAATTTATACACTCTAAAAAATTAGAGAAGATTGTTTTTTTACAAGATTTTATAGGGGGTTTAGTAATAATAAAATGAAAAAAATAGAAAAAACAGAAAATCAGGTGGTTTTTACAGCTGAAATTGATGAAACAATTGCAAACTCTATAAGAAGATATATAGGACAAATTCCTGTTCTTGCTGTAGATGAGGTTGAAATTTCAAAGAATGATTCTCCTCTTTACGATGAAACAGTTGCACATCGAATAGGGCTTATACCTTTAAAAGATGAAAAGACCTCTGAAAAAAAGCCAGCAAAACTTACACTTAATGTAAAAAAAGAGGGAGTTGTATACTCTGGAGATTTAAAAGGACATCCTGCTGTTGTTTATAAAAACATACCTCTTACAACTCTTTCTAGTGATCAGGTGTTACAGCTTAATGCAATAGCAAAAGTTGGAAAGGGTTCTGAACATGCAAAATTCTCTCCAGGACTTATGTTTTATAGAAATGTTTCTGAGATAACACTTGACAAAGATTGTTATGAAGAAATTAAAAGAATAATTCCAGAGATAGAAATAAAAGAAAAAGGACAAAAAATAATACTAATTGATAATAAAAAAAGAGAAGTTGTAGATGTTTGCGAAGGTATTGCAGACAAAAAAAAGAAAAAGGCAGAGATTGAAAAAAAAGATGAACTTGTAATAACAGTTGAATCTTTCGGGCAGATATCTGCAGAAGAAGTATTCACAAAGTCAATTGATGCTTTGAAAAAAGATTTAGGTTCACTTAAAAAGAGTGTTGATAAGATTTAATTCTAAACAATAGTTTTTAAAAAGAATTAGCTTTAATAATTCGTACAAAAACAATTTGCGGGAATGCCAGAGCGGTCAAATGGGAGTGGCTAAGGCGAGAAAGTTTGCGAGAGACTAATAATCAATAACGCGAGCGGGCTTCGGAGAAACCACTTGGCTTAGTGCCTGCGAAGGTTCGAATCCTTCTTCCCGCATAACTCTTATAAAATAGTAACAACCAAAAATATTATATACTTTCCATTTCTGTTAATATGGAGTTAAAATGGTAGATGAAAACTTAGTGTTAGAAAAACACAACTTAGTGTTAGAAAAACTTTTAAAAAGATTAGAGAAGATAGAATCAAAAGATTGGAAAAAAGATTATTGTGCAGGGGAACATTTAACAACAATAATAGAAACAAATGAGGGTCCCATTAAAATAGAGTTATACTATCTGGGTAAGCTATGTACATTAAACATTTATGAACATGCATCTAATGGAAAGAATTCTTTTATATGTGGATTTGGGAATGAATATGACAGCGAAAAAATTAAGTCTTTTTATGGAGCTCTCTATCCACAATTAGAAAGAATTGAACAAGAGGAGAAGATAAAAAGGGCGAAAAGTGATAGGTTAAATATGGAAAAGAGATTAGAAAGGCTTGAAAAGATCTTAGATGAATAAAATAGTTAGATTTAAATTCTAAAAATAGTTAGCACCTAGAACAAAAACAGATTAAATGTCTCTCCCGCATAATTTATAAACCTAAAATTATTGAGTTTTTTACCTGCGAGTTAAGCGAAACTATTCGCTGACGCGCTAGAGCAGGATTAATAATTCTGCTTAGATGTAATATGGCTAAAACAAAAACAAAAGTAGAAAAGCAATTAAGAAAGAAATCAAATAACGAATTAGTTGAAACAATAATTGCTGCAAAGAAAAATGAAAAATGGATTGATGTTGCAAGAATTCTTTCAATGCCAAGAAGGAATTCAACAGAACTAAATCTTGATGAAATAGATAAAATTGCAAAAGAAGGAGAGACTATTGTTATTCCGGGCAAAGTTCTTTCACAAGGAGAGATAAATAAAAAAATAAAAATAGTTGCTTTTGGTTTTTCTGAGAAGGCGAGAGAGAAACTATTAAAATCAAAAATACCAATCTCAACAATAACTGATGAAATTAAAAAAAATCCTGATGGAAAAGGAATTAGAATTTTAACAAAATGAAAATCATAGACGGGAAAAATGCTATTTTAGGCAGGCTTGCGAGTTATGTTGCTAAGGAAGCTCTTAATGGAGAAGAAATAGTTATTCTTAATTGTGGGCAGGTTATTATAACAGGAAATAAGAAGAACATAAGAGAAAATTTTGAGAACAGAAAAAAAAGGATAGGAAGCGGACAAAAAGGACCTAAACATTCTATACTTGCTGAAAAAATAGTAAAAAGAGCAATAAGAGGGATGCTTCCTGATCATCGAAAGGGAAGAGGAAAAGTTGCTTACAGAAGAATAAAATGCTATGTAGGAATCCCAAAAGAATTTCAGGATGCAAAGAAGATTGTTGGGGGAAAAGAGAAAAAATCTAAATTTGTTTATATTGGAGATATTTCAAAAATAAGATGAACACAAAACTAATCACCTCGGGAAAAAGAAAGACAGCTGTTGCGCGAGCTGTAACAACAAAAGGCACTGGAAAAATAACAATAAACAAAAAACCATATGAAAATTTTCAGTTTCTTGATAGACTTAAAATAGAAGAGCCTATAAGGATAGCTAAGAATATTCTAGGAGATTTCAATTTTGATGTTTCAATAAATGTGAGGGGTGGAGGCGAAAAAAGTCAGATAGAAGCATCAAGATTGGCATTAGCAAGAGCAATAGTTGCTTTTACAAAAAATAAAGATATTGAAAAGGCGTTTCTTAATTATGACAGAAATCTTCTTGTTGCAGATGTAAGAAGAAAAGAAGCATACAAACCAGGAGACAGCAAAGCAAGAAGAAA
>JBDRNV010000005.1:0-79554 GCA_043810695.1 Nanobdellota archaeon
TAAAAATATTAAATTTATATATGTATTTTAATTTATAAGATAATAAAAATTAGGTAAAATGGCATATCACAAACATACTAATGAACATACCCATGAGCATATACATAAAGTAATAAGAGAACACGCTCCTAAAAGTGTTCGTAAGATAAAAAAGCTTTTTTATCTTAAATATCCAAGATTACTGTTGTTTGTAGTACTGATAGTTTTTGCTTATTATTTGTTTAGTTTACCAGTGGTTTTAAATTTTGTTTCAAATCTTCAGAAACTTAATTATGTTGGGATGGGCATAGCAGGAATATTATTCTCATTAGGTTTTTCAGCGCCGTTTAGTGTTGGATTTTTCATAGTTTCTCAGCCATCAAGTTTATTATTGGCGACCATTATTGCAGGTATTGGTTCTGTAATAGGAGATATGATTATATTTAAAACAATAAAGTTCTCATTTATGGAAGAATTTAATGAATTAGGAAATGAAAAAATAGTCAAAACAATAGGAAATGCAATTAAAAATAATAAAAGTCTTTTAATTCGACATTATTTTCTTTATATTTTTGCAGGAATATTAATTGCTACTCCTTTACCTGATGAAATAGGAGTTTCAATGCTTGCTGGATTAACAACAATAAAACCATTAAAACTAGCTCTGATAAGTTTTATACTTCACTGCATTGGAATTTTCCTCATTCTCTATATAAGCATGGCATGATAAACATAATCTTTTAAACATAAATCTTGTTAGAAAAATATAAGCTTTACAAAAATTTGCCCTGATTTGATTACGCTTCAGAAGTCGTAAACGACTTCGCGACGCAAAACTTTGCTTTGACGTCTGGGACGAAGCAGGGTGAGCGAATGAAATGAGCGAGCCCTGTAGTTTAGAAGCTTAAAAGCTAAAACTCCAGGATGCTAATGCCCCTGTAGTTTAGAGGCCAAGAATACGGCCCTCTCGCGGCCGGGACCCGAGTTCGAATCTCGGCAGGGGCGTGTCTTAACTTAAAAGTAACACAAAACCATAAGGTTTATAAAGAAGAAATTTCTTGAAAAAATATGATAACCTTAGACAAAGTAGAAGAAAAAGCAGAAAATAAAATATTTTATAATAACAAACATATAGAATTTGTAAAATTTATAGATTATCATTATACTGGAGAAAATACCGAATATAATCCTAAAATGGAAGAGAATGGAATAAAGATATTTATTTCTCGTGTAGAAGAAATAGCAAAAACAAAAAGGGGATTATTCACTCAACAAGATATTGAAAAAATTCTTCTAGATAATAAAGTAAGTGATAAAGAGCATCTTGGAAAATATATAGATAAGGTTCTAACAAGTTCTTTAATTGTTAGTAGAGGATTAAGTTCTATTGGAGATTTTTTAACATCAAATGGTAGTCATATACAATATTGGTTTACTTCGCATGTTGGTATAGATAATAATACTGGAACAAATAAATTATATAGATTAGAAAGTGCATTTACTTTTATCTAATTTTTACTTGTATTCTATAATAGTTCGGCAGGGGCGTTCACACATAAAAACGCCAACCCCCATGCGGGGCATGGCACTATTTCCCCACCACCCCCTCGTGGGGATTTGCACATTGGGAATTCAAATCCCCAACGCGGATTTGAAGTGCAACTTTTAAAAAGTTAGAAACATTAAATAAAAAGAGGAAAATGGAATTAAAATATTTTTATAAGAAAGTAAAACCAGAGAAATATAAACTTAAGGTTCGGTATGATAAAAGAAAAGATAAAAGACCTGCGTGGATAAAAGTTGATGGATTACCTAAGGGAGTTAATTTTATTAGAATTCATCTTGGAAAAAAAGGAAAAGATGGTGCTAGAATTCAGTTCTATAAAACCTATCTTCCAGAAGGATTATTCCTCCCAATAGATTATACAAAAGAAGAAATGCAAAGATTTTATGATAAATTCTCAGAAATATATGATAAAGAACTAAAAACCGGAGGAAAAGGAACTGCTGGACAGAATCTTATGGCTGCCAACTTTTTAATCAAAAAGCTTAAAAAATATATCAAAAAAGGAAAAATGTTGGATTTAGGTGCTGGAACAGGATTAATAACTGAGATGTTTGCTAAAGAAGGATTCTATCCAATTACATTAGTTGATTACAGCGAAGGTATGCTCAAGAAAGCTAAAAGAAGAAAGAACTTAAAAGGATGCACATTTTTAAAAAAAGATATAAGACAACTTAACCTAAATAAGAAATATGATATTGTAATAAGCTTTTTTTCATTTGGAAGTTCTAGTTATTTTAAAAAAGAAGAATTAGGAGAAATTCTTAAAATAGCAAACAAACATCTAAAGAAAAATGGAATATTCGCAGTTTTAGGACATATGCCATTAAAAGAGTTTAAGAAATTCTTTAAAGAATTAGATTCTGGAATTTATGATTTAAGTACAAAGAGAAGATTTTATACAGATTACTTTATTGGAAGAAAAAAGAATACTCAAAAACGTGGAGGAAAAAACAAGAACTAACTTGAAAAGGGCAAATCCCTCCTGACTACTTCTTTAGCAGAAATCTTTAAATACTGATAAATCAATAATATTATAGATAAATCAATAGATGGAAAATGGTAAAAATAAAAAGAAAACAAACAAGAGGATTTGGAATATTTGGAAAGGAAGATATCTCGCTTTTAGAGGGAACTATCATAAGCTCATTTTTTCCAGAAGGAGAAGATATGACTCTAAAGGATATTATGGAAAGAGTAGATTGTTCTTATGAACGAGCTAACACTGCTTTAAAATCTCTTGTCGAAAAGGGAATTGTGCAAGAAAAAAAAGTAGGAAAAACCTTAGTTTACTCTCTTGACTTACAGAATCTATATGCAGAAATCGGATTTGATCATTATATGCTAGAAAGAGAAATAGAATTTATTAAGAAACATAAAAATGTGTATAAGGCGATTAAGGAAATTGAAGAAAACCCTTATGTCTGGGGACTTATTTTATTTGGAAGTTATTCAAAAGGTTTAGAAACAAAACAAAGTGATATAGATATTATTTGTATTGCCTCGAAAAAGGAAGAAGTTAAAAGATTTCTTGATTCATTAAGACATAAATATAATATTAAATTTGCTCCAGTTATATTACCCTTACACGAATTCCCAAATATAAAAAAAGATAATCCTGAATTATGGAATGATCTCAAATTGTATGGAATAATATTTAAGGGAGGAGATTCTTTTTATTATTGGATGTATAAAAATGAGAGCAATTAAATGGTATATTAAACAAGGACAACTTGCAAAAGATAATTCATATAAAAATTTAGCAAACAAATTCTTAGAAAAAGCTAGGCAGAACCTTATAACAATGAGTATTCTTTCTGAATTAAATGATAACAAAAAGGCAAGAGATTTGCTTAAAACTCCAAAAGATTACGATTCAAATGAATGGGTTGTCATCACAGGATATTATGCAATGTATACTGCTGCAATCTCGTTATTAGCTAAAATAGGTTATAGAAGTAAGAATCATACAGCGACTTTGTGTGTATTAGAAGAATTTTTTGTTAAAAAGAAAATCTTAGACGAAGATATTTTAATATTGTTAAAATCAGCAATGTTTCATAAAGAAGAAATTGAAAAAATATCTGATGCAAGACATAAACGGGAAATAGCTCAATATAGCATAACAAAACAAACTACAAAATCTATTGCAGAAAAAATAAAAAAAGATGCTTATGATTTTGTCAACAAGTGTGAAGAAATAATTAAGAAATAGAAAATTAATTAAACTCCGACGACTTATCATAATTAACGAATATAAAAAGAGGAAAAAAACAAGAAAACACTTGAAAAGGGCAAATCCCTCCTGGGGCATTGACTAAAATTCAAATCCCCACATGGGCATTTCCCTAAATTTGGCGAATGACCACCCCCGGCAGGGGCGTTTATTTCATAAGATTTAAAAACAGGATATTTATTGAAAAAAGATGACAGCAACAGCCAATTCAAGAAATTTAACAGATGATGAAGCAACTCGTTTTCTTGAGGATTCTCTTAAAAAATATGGGAAAGATGAAGGTAAATCTAATTTTTTTAAAGTAATTAGAAGAGATTTAGATGGGATGGCAAAATTAGCAGTTGAGCAAGATTTTGCTTCTTCTTTGGAAGAAGGTAGGAATCTTATTTCTAATCTTAAAAACACCTCATTTAGTAGAGTTGTTACAGGAGTTCAGCTTATAGAGAAATACTCTTTTTTAGATAGACTCTTTAATAAGAGTCCTATGTATGAGATTTCTAATTTTTCTTCTGGTTGGTAAAATTTAGAATGCTTTAAAAAAATGCAATCAACGGCGTTCAAGAAAAGCTTAAAAACTAAAATAAACAGTTCTATTTATGAAACGATCATCAAGACGCTGGAAGAAAAAAAGACAAATGAGGTGGAAATGGCAAAGAAAACGTCTTAGAAAGGAAAAACACAAGAGAAAGTTAAAAAGATCTAAAAGTAGTTAAAACTTCTTCTTAATCATCATAATCTTTATAAGTTATGCAGGAAATAAGATATTATGACATCTGAAATCTGGACAGAAAAATACAGGCCAAATCAGTTTTCAGAGATTGTCGGACAGGATGAAATAATAAAAAAAGTTCAATCACTTACAAACTCATTAAACATTCCTCATCTGCTTTTTGCAGGTCCTGCTGGAACAGGCAAGTCAACCCTAGCTTTAATAGTTGTAAAAGAAATTTTTGGAAAAAACTGGCGCGAAAATTATCTAGAACTCAACGCTTCTGATGAAAGAGGAATTAATGTTGTAAGAGAAAAAGTAAAAAACTTTGCAAGAACAAAATCTTTAGGAGATGTTCCGTTTAAGATTATTTTCCTTGATGAAGCAGATGCCCTTACACCAGAAGCCCAGCAAGCATTGAGAAGAACAATGGAAAATTATTCTGCAACCTGTAGATTTATACTTTCATGCAATTATTCAAGCAAAATTATTGACCCTATACAATCCAGGTGTGCAATTTTTAGATTTAAACTTCTTGAAAAAAAAGATATAGAAAAAGTAATGAGGAAAATTGAAGCGGGAGAAAAACTTCAAATAAGCGATGAATCAGTTGAAATGCTTTATGAAGGAAGTGAAGGAGACTGCAGAAGAACAATTAACCTGTTGCAATCGACAGCTTCTATATCTCCTATAATATCATTAGATCTTATCTCAACTCTTATTTCAAGTGCAAAGCCAAAAGACATACGTATTGTTCTGGACTATGCTATTTCTGGAGATTTTGAAAAATCACGGGAGAAACTTCTCGATGTAATGCTAAAAGAAAGCATTTCTGGACAGGATGTTATTAAATCAATTCAGAAAGAAATATGGAATCTTCCTGTTGAGCCTGAATTAAAAGTCAAACTGACAGAAAAAACAGGTGAGACTGAATTTCGAATTGTAGAAGGTTCTGACCCGTTCATTCAGCTGCAGAGCCTTATTGCCAGTTTTGTTCTGGCTGGTTTGGGGAAGTAAAAAATGAAGCAGAGAAAACCAGAAGTTGGAGTAGCAACAATTGTTAAGGCAAATGGATTAATAGTTTTTGGACATAGAATTGCACCTCATGGTTATGGTACATGGGCTTTTCCAGGAGGCGGATTAGAAAAATTTGAATCTTTTTATGAATGTTCAAAAAGAGAATTATATGAAGAAACAGGATTTGAAGAAGGAAGAGATATAATTTACTTAAATAAAAATCCTATTGCAATAACTAATGATTTTTTTATAGACGAGGATAAACATTATATAACATTATTTTTAGAAGCAAAACAAATATCTTCTAATCTTCCTATAATAAAAGAAAAAGATAAATGTAAATGCTGGGGATATGTTTCTTGGGATGATATTTTAAAGGGAAAATATCCTTTATTTTTACCAGTACAAAATTTAATTAAAGAGGGTTATAATCCTTTTAAAAAATTAAGAAGATGATGAAAGTTATATATGACTCAGCACAAGATTTAACTTTAATGATAAATAAAATAGATAAAATATTATTACTAAAAGAAAAAACAAGAAATTTTTTTGATTTATCATTAAAAGGTTTTTCAAAAACCTTAGAAGCTTATGTATTTTTAGCATATACTTTAGATGAAGCAAGAGTTTTATATATAGAAAATTCAAGGGCTATAGAAAATATGGGAAGAATAGTTATACCAGAACCTGATAATAAAGGACTTCCTTGGTTAATAGGTTTATCTGATGAAGGTAAAGCATTTTTAGAAGATGGTTGGAATTATGGAATAAGATACAATGGTTCAAATAAATTATTTATTAAAGTACCTGAATTTTAAAAATGACAGCAAACTGGACAGAAAAATACAGGCCAAAATATTTTGCAGATATTAAGGGGCAGGAAGAAGCAATTGAAAAACTTAAAGATTTTCTTAATCAAATCAAAAAAGGAAGTGAAAAAAAAGCAATAGTTCTTCACGGACCTCCTGGAACAGGAAAAACAGCTGTTATTCATGCAGCAGCAAATGAAACAAATTCAGAAATTTTTGAGCTAAATGCTTCTGACCTAAGAAATAATGAAAAGTTAAACGAAATTCTTAAGCCAGCAACAGAGCAGGCATCATTAACAAAGAAAAGTAAAATAATTCTCATAGATGAAATTGATGGAATTTCAGAAGATGATGAGGGTGGACTTCCAGAATTAATTGAACTTATTGGTACAACAGCTCATCCAATAATAATAACTGCAAATGACATATGGAAGAAAAAATTTAGTGGACTAAGAAAAGAAACAGAATCTATAAAATTTAAGGAAATTAGTTACAAAATCATAAAAGAGGTTATGATTGACATATTAAGAAAAGAAAGAAAATTTATAGATAATGATATTCTTACAAATATTGCCATAAAGGCAAGAGGAGATTTAAGAGCTGCAGTAAATGATTTACAAACAGCTGCAAGTCTTGCTGATCCATCAAGTATTTTAATTGACGAAAGGAATAAGGAGATAGATATTTTCAGTGCTTTAAGAATGATTTTTAAGGGAAAACCAAATAACACAACTCTAAAACTTTTTGATTCTATAAATAAACCACTAGATGAGATACTTCTTTGGATTGAGGAAAATATTCCTACAGAGTACAAAGGAGAAGAACTAGCAAAAGCATATGATGCGCTAAGCAAGGTTGATATTTTCAGAAAAAGAATTTATAGGCAACAATATTGGAGATTTCTTATTTATGAGAATGCTCTGCTTTCATATGGGGTTTCAAGTGCAAAAAAAGGAGAGAAAACAAATTTCACAAATTACAGAAAACCAACACGAATTTTAAAAATGTGGTTAAACAATAAGAAAATAGAAAAGAAAAAAACAATTGCAAAAAAATACGGAAAATATGTTCATATAGGAGAAAAACGTGCGCTTAAGGAATTTTCAACAATAAAATATTTTTTGCTGAAGCCAGAAATTCAGAAAGAGCTTAAACTTTCAAAAGATGAAATTGAATATCTTAATAAAAAAGAATGACTTTTGCTTCTAAAAAAACATTGTGATTGAGTTCCACAATATTTAAAACAATCTTTTATCCAAGAATGTAATGAAAAGAAGAAATTTTTTAATAAAAACAACACTAGCTACGGCAGGAATTGTTGGATTTTTTGGAATACCCAATCTAATTCAAGATACAGTAGTTTATTCTGAAAGAGAATTAATAAAAAAAGAATTATTTTCAGTAGATCTAAATTTTTTAGAAAAAATTCTCATGATAGACAACCTATTAATTAAAGAAAATTCAGGATATCTAACAAATTTAGATGAAGAAGTAAAAAGGGTATCTAAAATAGAGACTAAATTAAATAAAGTAGAGGAAGGAATTTCAGAATTTGTAGAAAAAAAAGTAACTTTATTTAGAAAAAAGAATGCATCAAAAGAAGAATTATACCAAGTTAGAGATGAATTAAATGAGAGATATCAAGAAATTTTGAATATAAAAAAGAATGAAAAAGTATCTTTTATTAATTTCAAAAGAAATCTTTTTGTTTCTTATAAAAATGACTTTTTTGAAAAGGGGGGTCCTATATTAAAAGAGTTGCATAGGCTTGATAATTATTTTTCTAAATTAAATTCTTTAATGTCAAATGAAAAAAAAGACTCTCCTATTTATAGTACAGGTATAACACTAATGAATTTATCTGCTGATGCTTCATTTATTAGGAAAGCCTCAAATATAAGTGGAACTCCAATTGAAGAAATCGTAGCTTTGGCAAATGTAGAATCACTTGGAAAAAAATTTGCTGTTGGAACAGAAGGAGAAATAAATAGATTTCAGCTGCATCCAAAATATTTAAGAGATAATTATAGAAACGCACTGTCTCAAAAAAATATTTTATCTGATTATATAAGAGAAAATACTTCTGAAAAGACCTTATTAAAAGATTTAGCCGGAGACAGTAAATTAAATATAGCAATTACTGCAAATCTTATGAGATACTTAAACGAAAAAACAAAAACATATTATGAGTATATTCTTTCTTATAATAGAGGTCTTGGAAGAGCTCTTGATATTCCAGAAAGAATTAGAATAAAATTAGAAAATCCTGAAAATATTTCAGAAAAGTCTAAAAGATATTCTATATACAGATATTATACTAATTTCTTAGATGCAAAAAAAGCTTTTGAACAGATAAAGGGTTATGTAACTAAAGCAGCATAAAATAAATCCAAACAATTAAAAATCAGATAGGCTATTTTTAATGATGGATGCTGGAAGTGTGAGAAACCCGCAGGAGGTTTTCAATGCCTTATGACATTGTAATAGGAAGAGATAATGCAGATAAAAAAGCCTTTGGAGACAGGGGACTTGTTTTTATCGGAAAGTGTTATGTAAAAATGGGCCAGTATACCTCTTTAAGCAATCGGGTTCTTATGGACATTGCAAGAAGTCATGTTGTTCTTGTAGCTGGAAAAAGAGGCTGTCTCGATGGTAATACATTAGTGTTTACAGACAAGGGGTACAAAAAAATAAAAGATTTTAATGAAAATGATAATAAAGTATTCTCTTTTAATAAAGAAACAAAACAATTTGAATGGGAAAATGCCAAACTTTTAGCATATCCAATTGAAAACGAAGAACTTTTAAAAATAGAATTTGAAGATGGAAGAGAGATAACTCTTACAAGAGAGCATCCATTACTTGCTTCTTATGGAAAGTATAATTTCTGGAAAAAAGCCGATAAATTAAAAGTTGGTGATAAAATTGTTCTTCCTTTGGAATTACCAGAGATAAAAAAAGATAAAGAAAGTTTGAGACTAGCAAGATTACTTGGTTATATATTAGCAGATGGAAATATACTAATTAGAAAAGGGGTATGGAAAGATGGAAGAGGATATTTATACAATGGAACTAAAAAAAGAATAAGAATATTCAATGCGGATGATGAGATTTTAACACAAGCAAAGGAAGATTTTGAAAGTGAATTTGGGATTTATGCGAAAAGATATGTTAGAAATGATTGTAATTGTGAAGTTGTTCAGGTTTTGCATCAACCTGTTGTGAACAAATTTATTTTATTAGGTATTCCTGAAGGAAATAAAAGCTCAATAATAAGGGTTCCAAAAATAGTTTTTGAAAGCTCTAATAATTTCAAGGCAAATTTCATAAATTCTTTATTTTGTTGTGATGGATATATTGATGCAAAAAGTAAGACGATTGATTATTCTTCAAAATCAAAAGAATTTTTATCTGATTTACAAATTTTATTAAGCCATTTTAGGATTGAATCTTCAATAAGACAAAAAATATCAAAACTTAACGGAAAAGAATTCAAAAGTTATAGATTATTCATAACAGATAATGTATCAATAGAGAATTTTAAGAAAATTGGATTTATTATAAAATCAAAGCAAGAAAGATTAGAAAAACACAAATCTTATGGAACTAAAAGAAGAAAAACTCATTATATCAATGAAAATTTAGTCTGTAAAAAAATAAAAGATATCTCATTAGTTTCTGGAATAAAGGAAGTGTATGATTTAACAGTTCCAAAGAACCATTCTTTTATCGCGAATGGGATAATATCGCATAACAGTGGAAAATCATATACATTAGGAGTTCTTGCAGAAGAGCTTTCAAATCTTCCTAAAGAAGCAGGTCAGAATATAGCTTCCTTGATTTTTGATACAATGGGAATATACTGGACTATGAAATTTAAAAATGAAAGGGATAAGGAGTTGCTTGCAGAATTAAATCTCAAGCCAAAAAATCTCCCTGTAAAAGTATTTGTTCCTTTCGGACATTATGAAAATTATCTTAGAAAAGGGATCTCTGTTGATGAGCCTTTCGCACTTGATATAAAAGAATTAAATCCAGAGGATTGGATTCTAACTTTCGGACTTGATATAACAAACCCTGTTTCTGTTTTAATACAGAGAACACTTTCAAAATTAAAAGAAAGAGAAAATTTTGATATTAGAGATATAATAGAAGAAATTAAAAAAGAAGAACTTACCTCGCAGGAAAATAAGAATGCTGCAATAGGATTATTTGAGGCTGCTGAAACCTGGGGCATATTTGCAAAAAAAGATGAAGAAGCAACACAGGTAAAAGATTTGATATCAGGAGGTGCAACAACTGTTCTTGATTTAAGCGTATATAATTCAGTAGGAGCATTTAATATTCGCGCTCTTACAATAAGTCTTATATCAAGAAAAATTTTCAATCAAAGAATGGAAGCACGTAAAAAAGAAGAGGTTAAGTCTGTTTCAAAAGGACTTGAGCTTTTATCAAATGTTGAAAAAAAAGAATACCCTCTTGTATGGATTTTTATTGATGAAGCACACGAATTTCTTCCGTTAAACGAAAAAACAGTTGCAACAGATGCACTTGTCCAGCTTTTAAGAGAAGGTAGGCAGCCTGGAATATCCCTTGTGCTTGCAACACAACAACCAGGAAGGATTCATAGGGATGTAATGACGCAGGCAGATATAGTAATATCTCACAGAGTAACTTCAAAATCAGATTTAGAGGCATTAAATTATATAATGCAGTCCTATGTCCTTGAAAGTGTAAAGAAACAAATGGATGATCTTCCAACATTAAAGGGTTCTGCAATAGTATTAGATGATAATTCAGAAAGAATTTATCCTGCAAGAATGCGCCCACGATTCACTTGGCATGGTGGAGAAGCGCCTACAGCAATAAAGGCAGAGAAGAAGTTATAATTAAAAATTAATTAGAATGGGCCATTCTATAAAAAGAAATTCCTGCAAAAAATAAACCAATAATTAGTAATATAAAGAGAACTAGAGATTCACTTAAAAAAGATACTTCATCCATTAATAGCCATAAACTTCTAAAAACTAAGACAGATGCGATAATTAAAATAGATTCCCAAAAAACATGTTTTGACTTTTTCATATTCATATAAAAAATTTATTGTTTTTATAATTATTGTTTTTTATATTTTTGAGTAACTTTCATAGTTACAAAACCTCAAAATCAACTCTAATTCTGAATCTATAAGGAGCAATTTCTCCTGCTTTTTTAACTTTTAATATTTTTATCTTTTTCTTGTATTTTTTAGCTTGATATTTTATATTATTAATAACCAAATCAGTTTCACTATCCTTACAGAAATCATAATAATATATTATAGTTCCCCTTTTACCTAACATAAAAGCCTCTTTCAAAAAACTTTCTTTAAGTTGAGGGCGTGGCATGACAATATAATCAAATTTTTCTTTCAATTTTTTAGCAATTTTTTTAATATCTCCATTTAACAGCGTGACTTTATTCTTAACTTTATTTAACTCTATATTAAGTTGTGCATACTTATTAGCCTCTTTATTTATTTCATTAGAAAAAACTTTATCTGCCTTGGAGTTTTTTGCAATCACAATTGAATAAGGAGCAACTCCTGCAAACATAACTAGAACATTTCCTTTTTTTATCAATGAAGCTATTTCTTTTCTTTCATTGCTCAGCCTTGAAGAGAAATAAACATTATCTAAATTAAATCTAAAGACACATTCATTTTCTTTATACAAAACTTCTTTTGTTTTTTTTCCAGTAATATATTTTGTCTGTTGTTTTCTTAATCTGCCATGAAATTTGTGGGTTTTTTCAAGAACAGTTGTTATTGACTTGTTATTTTTCATTATTTTACCAGCAAATTTCTTTTTTTCTTTAATAGAAGTTTTCCTGTCAAACTTAACCAAAGCAATGTTTCCTAAAATGTCAAAGGCTCTTAGTTTCTTTTTTAATTTATTTTTCATAGTCATACCTTAAAATAAAACTGTATCAATATTTATAAATATTAGATTTCTATCTAAATTATGAAAAGATTGAAAAGAGGACTATTGATAGGCTTGCTGTCTATCCTATTCATTAATTTTGTAAGCGCGCAGTTTTTCTCAAGTTTTGGAAGATTTTCTATTACAGGTTTTCTTGAGAGCATAGGCCCACAGGATTTAACTCTCTTTGCTTTATTCATAATATTTTTTCCAATAATCTTTTATGCTCTTGGAAAGGTATTCAAAGATAATATGGGGCAGCCAAACAAAGCAATAGCAGGAGTAATTGCTTTTGGAGTAGCTATATTAATTGTATATTCTGTTTACAGGTCTGGATTTGACATAACTGGTTTGTTTTATGGCTGGGGAATTAGTACAGGATTTCTTTATGCAGTAATTCCTATATTTCTTCTTGCTTTTATTATATTTGGTTTATGGAAAAAGTGGTTTAAAATATCTGGATTTATTGCTTTCCTTGGACTTTTCCTAATAATAATAAATATGTTTACAGATATTTTCTATGAAAAATTCACTGTTTTTGTTATTGGATTTGTTCTGCTTCTTATTGGGCTTAGTAAATTTATAATTAAGTTATTTAAAAAAAAACATTTAAACCCTAATTTACCACCAGGTCAGCCACCACAAATTATAGAAAGAGAGAAAATAATTTATCAGCAAAGACAGAGATCTTTATATGATTTAAAGCAGAAACTTAACTCATATAAATTTGAATATAATAATGCAAGAGGCAATCCACACAGACAAAAAAGAATAAAACAGGCAATGCAAATAATAGAAAGAGAAATAAGGCGGTTGTCCTAAAAAATTTAAGAGGCTTTCCTTCTACACAAAAATCTCACCTAATCCAGCTTCCAAGATTTTTCTGTTTCTTCTGCTCTTTTATTTCCCTTAGTTTCTCAAGCTGCTTTTCAACCCTGTCATCTGAAAAATCATGCTCATTCACAAGAATTTTTTTTATTTTATTCTCGTCAATCTTTGGAAATTTTATATCTGAATTAATAACATCTGGTTTATGAAAAAGCTTAAATATTTCTTTCCAGTCAAATCTCTCCTGTTCTGGCAGAGACATCATCTGCTCTTCAACTGATTTAAATATTAAAACAGGCTGTTTGTATTTTCTAACAATATCCAGTGCTCTTTTCTGTCCTATTCCTGGAAGCCCGCGCGGATTGTAGTCTGTTCCAACAAGAATACCAAGACAAATAAGCTGGTCAAGATTTATTTCAAGTAAATTCAAAACTTTCTGAAGTTCAATAATTTCAGGTCTTATCTCAACCCACCCTGAAAATGTTTTTCTTTTTCTTGCAAGCCCAAGATTTCTTATTAGCCTAGGGGCTCCAAAAAGCAAACTATCATAATCCTGGCTTACAGTTGCATAGATTTCATTGTTTAGTTTATTAAGATGAGCTGCTTCTGCTTCTCCTTCGCTAGGAGCTTGAATAACAGCAACTCCCATTGCTTCAAGAAGTTCTTTGCTCTCACTAATCATTGTCTCGTCAAGTCTTATTAATTGTGAACCATATCTTTTCATTGCTCCAATATCTTCTTCCTGTCTTGCTTCATTATATCTGCTTTTTGCAAGTTCTCTTCCTTCTTCTCTTATTTTATTTGTACCTGCTTTTAATTCAGGAGGTTTTCCGTCAAAAACATAAATAATCTTTATGCCATCTGCCAGAAGGTTTATGTTTCTATAAAAAATGCCTGATAAATGACTAGTAACTCTTTTTTTATTATCCATTAAAGGAGTTCCATCTGGCTGTCTTATAGTAGAAAGGAACTGGTAAAGCATGTTATAAGCATCAACACATACAATTTTCCCCTTTAAATCAGCTATCTCTATTTCTTTTCTTGGTATGATATCTTTAATATTTAGCCCCATAAATTAGATAGATAAGCTAAATATAAATAGTTATCGACGCCCCAATCAATATTAAGTATTATTAAACCTCATTCTCATATTAAAATAATCCTCAACTCTTAAGTTTTAAATAACTAAAAGTTTTACTAAACCCATGATAAAGACAGATTTTATTCCAATAGATTATAGTTATTTTGATTTTAATGGAAGGAATCATATAAAAATAACAGGCAGAAACAACCATGGAAAAAGAGTATGTGTAATAGATTCCTGCCCTGTTTTTCTTTGGGCTATACTTAAGGAAAATCTAAAACAAAATAAGATAGAAAAACTTATAGATAAAGTAAAAAAAATAAAACTTGATATAAAAGGCAGGCAGACAAAGGTTGAAGATGTTGAGTTGCATGAAAAAAATTTCCTTGGAAAACCAGTTAAGGCACTTAAGATTTTTGCTACAAATTACAAAGATTTGCACGATGTTGCAGACAAGCTTGGACTACCTGAAATAGAATGTAGAAGAGGTTATGATCTAGGGTTTGTAAGCCATTATATAATTGAAAAAAAGATTATCCCATTAAATTGGTATGAAATAGAGGGGGAGGTTTTACATAATAGTGCTGAATTTGGAGGAATAGATTCAGCCCTTGATGTTGATTTGTGTATTAAACTTAATTCTGCAAAAGGAATAGGTGAAAAGGGTTTTACTCCAAAAGTATTAAGCTTTGATATTGAGACAAGTGAATTTCAGATTGGAAAAGGAGAAATATTAATGATTTCTCTAGTTTCAAATAATTTTAGAAAAGTTATAACAACAAAAAAAGTTGTTTCAAAGGATAAAGTCTTAGATTTTGTTGAATATGTAAAAAATGAAGAGGATTTATTGGAAAAATTTGCTGAATATGTTAAAAAAATTTCTCCTGATTTTCTAGTTGGTTATTTTAGTGATGGATTTGATATGGCTTATATAAAAGCAAGAGCTGAACAACACAAAATAAAACTTCCTTTGGGTTTGGATGGAAGTCAGCCTGTATTTCACAGAGGAGCTATTTTAACTTGTAGAATAGATGGAATTGTACATATCGATCTCCTTAAGTTTGTTGATACTGCATATTCTCAATATATGCAATCTGAAACACTTTCACTAAATGATGTTTCTTGGGAATTTTTAGGGGATAGAAAAAAGGGATTTGAATTTAAAGCTATTTCAAAAATGTCAGATGAAGACTGGAAAAATTATTTTATATACAATCTGCAAGATTCTGATTTAACATATCGCTTATTTTTCAAATTCTGGCCAGATATAAGGGAATTTTCAAGAGTTATGCAAGAGCCTGCATTTGATGTTTCAAGAAACGGAATGGCAAAAAATGTAGAGTCATATATTCTGCACAATCTTGAAAAATTCAATGAGATTCCTGAAAAAAGACCAATGCATGATGAAATAGGAGAGAGAAGAGGAAAAGAAAAATACGAGGGTGCTTTTGTTTTTCAGCCAATTCCCGGATTATATGAAGATATTGTAATCTTTGACTTTACAAGCAGTTATGGAAGTATCATAGTAACATATAATCTTTCAAAATCAACTCTTCTTGAAAAGCCAGAAAAAAATTCATACAATATAGAAGCTTTAGAGAAAAAAGTATATTTTTCAAAAAAATCAGGATTTTTTCCAGAAATGTTAAAAGAAATAATAATGCTAAGAAAAAAATACAAACAGGAATTAAAAAACAAAGAAGATGCAATTACAAAAGCAAGAAGTAATGCCTTTAAGCTACTGGCAAATTCAAGTTATGGTTATCAGGGATTTTTTGGAGCAAGATATTATTGCAGAGAAGCAGCTGCTGCCACTGCTGCTTTTGCAAGGCAGTCAATAAAAAATACAATAGAAAAAATAAATCAAGCAGGCTATAAAACAATATATTCAGATACAGACAGCATTGCATTTCTTATAAATAAAAAAACAAAACAGGAAACATTAAATTTTCTGAAAAAAGTAAATGAAGAACTTCCCGGAATAATGGAGCTTGAACTTGAGGATTTTTATAAAAGAGGAATATGGGTTACAAAAAGAACAGGAGAATTTGGAGCCAAAAAGAAATATGCTCTAATAAGTGAAAATAATAAACTGAAAATAAGAGGTTTTGAAACAGTAAGAAGAAACTGGTGCAAGCTTGCAAGAGAAACACAAAATAAAGTATTAAGGATGATTTTAAAGGACGGGAATGAAAAAAAAGCCCTATTATATGTAAAGGAAATCATTAAAAAAATTAAGGAAAGAAAAATTGAAAGAAAAGAAATTCTTATAAGGACGCAGTTAAGAAAAGCAATTTCAGAATATAAAGCAATCTCTCCCCATGTCATTGCAGCCAAAAAAATGGAAGAACAAAAGATACCAATAGATGAAGGAGCGCTTATAGAATATTTTATTGCAGAAACACGTGAAAAAAAGAAGTGTGTTCGGGAAAAAGTCAAGCTTGTTCATGAAAAAGGAGAGTATGATATAAAATATTATCTTGAGAGGCAGATTATTCCTGCTGTTGAAAATATATTGCAAGTTTTCAATGTGAATATAAATGAGATAATTCAGGGGAAAAAACAGACAAAATTAGGAGATTTTTGATGAAAACCCGTGAACTTATTCATGAATTAAAACATCATCTGCCGTTTACAGTAGTTGCAACTCTGATTGCGATTCTAACCTTTCTTCTTATTCAGTATTTAATCAAAATCTTTATTTCAGAAACACTTTTTGAAATATTCCATCCTCTTCATGTGATAGCTTCTTCGATAGTCACTGCAGGAATTTTTTACAGATATAGGCCTAAGGTTATTCCGGCGTTGTTGGTTGGAATAACAGGTTCAATAATTATTGGAAGTTTAAGCGATATAATTCTTCCGTGGCTGGGTGGAAATCTATTAAGTCTTAAAACAGGTTTTCATCTTCCGATAATTGAGACTCCATTTATTATTTTAGGTTCTGCTTTAATTGGTAGTTTTATTGGGGTAGCAAAAAAAGCAACTAAAATACCACATTTTATTCATATCTTTCTTTCTGTATTTGCAAGTTTGTTTTACTTAATGGCATTTAGTTTAAATTTTAATATTATTTATTTTGCAGAAGTCTTTGTTATAGTTTTAATAGCAGTCATTCTTCCTTGTTGTGTAAGTGACATATTATTCCCTTTCTTCTTTCTTGGAAAAAGAATAAAATCTTGTGATTGTAAAAAATGAAGATTCCAGAATTAAAACCATTACTTGCAGAAAGAATGAAAGAACTTCTTCCAGATAATGAAGATTTTAATTCATTTTTAGAAATACTAAAAAAACCCACTTTAAATTCAATTCGTTGCAATACTTTAAAAATTTCCTCTGAAAAATTAATAATTAGATTAGAATCTAAAGGATGGAAAATAAATCAGCCGTTTAAAGATTATCCTGAAATTTTAATAATTGAAGGAAAGTTTGATAATAATATAAATAAATTAAATGATAAAGAAGTTGATTCTCATACTAATAATAATTATCACTTTGCGAGCGATAGCGAGCGTAAATTACAAGAATTAGAACCGGGCGAGCTTGGCCGTTCTCTCGAGCATCTTTTAGGATATTATTATGTTCAAGAGATTGCAAGCATGCTTCCTGTTCTTGTTCTAGAGCCAAAGCCAAATGAAATTGTTCTTGATTTATGTGCATCTCCTGGAAGCAAAACAACGCAGATTGCTGCAAAAATGCAGAATACAGGCACAATAATTGCAAATGAAATTAGTTTAGGAAGAATAAAAATTCTTGCATCAAATACAGAAAGGTGTGGTGTTACAAATACTATAATAACAAAAAAAGAAGGAACAGCTTTATGTACAAAACTCAAAAAAGAAGGATTTGAATGCGACAGAATTCTTATTGATGCTCCATGTTCTGGAGAAGGAACCTTAAGAAGCAGTCCTAAAACAGCTCTAATGTGGAATATAAATACTGTAAAAAAATTGTCAAAAATTCAGAAAAATCTTTTAGTCGCTGCAATTGAAATTTTAAAAAATAATGGGGAGATTGTTTACAGCACATGCACACATGCGCCAGAAGAAAATGAAGAAGTTATTGATTTTATATTAGAAAAATTCAAAGGCAAAATAATATTAAAAAAGATTAAATTACCTATAAAGTGTAGATTAGGATTAAAGGGGTGGGGTGGGCTGGAATATAACAAAGAACTAACTAATTGCTGCAGAATATATCCCCAAGATAATGATACAGAGGGATTTTTTCTTGCAAAATTAAAAAAAGTAAAATGAAATTTTTAAAAATCTTAAATGAAAATGAAAAACAAGAGATAGAAAAAAATCTTAAAGAACAATTTGGAATAGAAAATATTCCATACAAAATTATAATGTGGGGAGAAGAAAGACTTTTTTTATTTTCAGGTAGTCTTAATGAAAATGATATAAAAAAAATAAATGAAATTATACCTATAGAAAGAATAGGTATTTATTTTGCCAAGATTATTAAAGAAGAAATAAAATTAAGCATAGAAGGAACTCAAATTTTAAAGAATAATATAAATAAGAATATTTTTGAATTAAATTCAGAGCAGGCAGAAGAATGGATGATGGGCAGAGATCTTAATATAAAAACAGGAAAAAAAGGCTTTCTTGTTATGAAATATAAAGAGGATTTTCTTGGATGTGGAAAAGCCTCTGAAGAAAAAATAGGAAATTTTATTCCTAAAAATAGAAGGTTAAAAAATAAAGGATAGTTAAAAATCAGGGTTCTAATTCTTTAACTTCAATCTGAATTGAACTCTTCGCTTTATTTATAAATATCAGTTTCTTGTTTTTTTCATGAACGATAAATTTATCATGATGAATATTGATGATGAAAGATCAAAAAAAGTCGCAGAAGTATTGAAAAGCGACACCTGCAAGAAGATTCTAGATTATCTTGCTGAAAACAAAGAAAAATCAGAAGAAGATATTGCAAAAAATTTGAAAATGCCTATTAATACAGTTGAATATAATCTAAAAAAACTTGTTGAATCAGGATTAGTTGAAAGGGCAAAGAACTTTTTCTGGAGCAAAAAAGGAAAAAAAATAAATCTTTACAAGCCAGCAAACCGTCATATAGTAATATCACCAAAAAAGAAGCCGGACATGAATATCTTAAAAACAATTCTTCCTGTAATAATTGCAATAGTTGCAATTATTGCTTTAGTTTTATTGCTATCTCCAGAAACTCAAGAACAACAAGGAGATTTAAACAAGTTTTCTTCTTTAAACGAACTTAATAAATTCTTAAAAGATAATCAAGTTGAAAGCGGAAGAGGGGGAATACTTGATATATTCAAGGCTGCAACATCTCCATCAATGGCTGGAACAGAATCTGATTCCGGCTCAAACCAAGGGGCAGATGAATATTCCTCAACAAACATACAAGTAGAAGGAGTTGATGAAGCAGATGTAATAAAAAATGATGGAAAATACATTTATGCTGTTTCAGGAAACAAAGTAGTAATTGTTGATGCTTTTCCTGCTTCTAATATGAAAGTCTTAAGCGAAATAAATCTTAGTGGCTCTGTAGGAGAAATTTTTGTAAATAAAGATAAATTAATCGTTTTCTCTCAAGAATACTCTCAAATTGTATATGGTAGAGAAAGATGCATGGAAATTGGATGCATAACACCTCCTAACCAAGATGAAGCAAAGACAGGTGTTTATATCTATGATATTTCAAATAGACAAAATCCTACTTTAGATGAGAATATTTCCTTAACAGGAAACTATGTTTCTTCAAGAATGATTAACAATTATGTTTATTTGATTGCAAATCAGTATGCTTATCAAGAAGGAGTTCTTCCAGCTTATGAAAAAAACGGGCAAGTTAAAGTTGTTAAAGCAGATGAAGTTTATTACTCTCCTATAAAAGATCAATCCTTCCAGTTTACAAACATACTAGCAATAAACATTAATAATGGAGAAACCTCTGAAAAAACAGTTTTAACAGGCTCATCTCAAACAATTTATGTGTCTAAGAATAATATTTATACAACTTATACAAAATATGCTTATTATTGGAATTCTGGAAGCACAGATCAGGAAAAAACAATAATAAATAAGTTTTCAATAGACAAAAGTCAAGTCGAATTCTTATCTAGCGGAGAAGTTCCAGGGCATTTATTAAATCAGTTTTCAATGGATGAAAACAAAGATTATTTCAGAATTGCAACAACAATAGGAGAAGTTTGGAACTCTGAAAAACCATCAACAAATAATATTTACGTTTTAGATAAAGATATGAAATTAATAGGCTCTTTAGAAGATTTAGCTCCAGGAGAAAAGATTTATTCTTCAAGATTCATTGGAGATAGAGCTTACTTAGTTACATTCAAAAAGATTGATCCTTTGTTTGTAATAAGTTTGGAAAACCCAACAAATCCTACAGTTCTTGGAAAATTAAAAATACCTGGTTATTCTGATTATTTGCATCCTTATGATGAAAATCATATTATAGGTATTGGAAAAGAAGCAATTGATGCTAGTGAAGAAGAAACAACAGGCAGGCAACTTGACTTTGCATGGTATCAAGGAATAAAAATAGCAATCTTTGATGTTTCAGATGTTAATAATCCAATAGAAGAATACAAAGAAGTTATTGGAGACAGAGGAACAGATTCAGAAGCATTGCAGAATCACAAAGCATTTTTATTCGATAGAGAAAAAGAACTCTTGGTTTTACCAATAAATCTTGCAGAAATCAAAGGCGAAAAAACACAAGATAATCAATATGGCGAATTCACATTTCAGGGAGCTTATGTCTACAAAATAAATCTAGAGGATGGCTTTAAATTGCAAGGAAGAATAACTCATTACAATGAAACAGATTATGCTAAAATGGGCTATTACTTTTATGGGGATAAAAGCATTTCAAGATCTCTATATATGGATGATACTTTATACACATTCTCTCCTTCAATGATAAAGGCAAATGATTTAGATAATTTAGAGGAAATTAGTTCATTAAATCTACCATACAATAAACAAAGCCGCTATTATTAAATAATACTTAAAATTTTAGTTAATAACAGATACTTTATAAAACACCTTTTTCTTAAATAAAATCATGACAGAAAAACAATATGGGGGTAATACTGGAAGAGCAGAAGGAGATAGGTCTGTTAATAATCTTAAAACTAATAATGAAATAATTAACCAAAATAAAGCTAAAAAAAGCGATACCCCTTCTATTAATAAATCTAATAAGATTAATAGTTCATCTTCAAAAGAATCTTTATCAGATAAGGAAAAAATTATTCAAGCTGGAAAAATTTCATCTGAAGTTAAAAAATATGCAGCCTCAATAATAAAAAAAGGAGTTTCTTTGCTTGAAATAGCAGAGAAAATAGAAAAAAAGATTGAAGAGCTTGGGGGAAAGCCTGCTTTTCCTGTAAATCTAAGCATTGATAATATTGCAGCTCATTATACACCTGGTTATGATGATAAAACAACTGCAAGCGGTTTGCTGAAAATTGATATAGGAGTTCATCTAGATGGCTGGATAGCTGACACTGCTTTTTCAATGGATCTTGAAAATAACGAAGAGAATAAAAAACTTATAGAAGCTTCAAAAAAAGCACTTGAAGATGCGATAAAAATTGCAAAAAAAGACGTTTTACTTAGTGATATAGGAAAAATAATTCAGGATACAATAAGTTCTTTTGGCTTTTCTCCTGTGATAAATCTTTCAGGGCATGGTATGGAACAGTACAAACTGCATTCTGGAATAACAATACCTAATACAGAAGATAAAAAAAATATTAGTTTAAAAGAAGAACTTTATGCAATTGAGCCTTTTGCAACAACAGGAAGCGGACGCGTCCATGACGGAAAACCATCTGGAATTTATGAATTAAGGGAAATAAAAAATGTAAGAAGTCCTATTGCAAGAGAAGTTCTAGAATTTATAATAAAAGAATATAGCACTCTTCCTTTTTGTTCGCGCTGGATTGTTAAAAAGCTAGGAACAAAAGCTCTTTTCGGTTTAAAACAATTAGAAGAAAATGGGAATCTTCATCATTACAGCCAGCTTGTTGAAATTCTAGGAAGCAAAGTAAGCCAGGCAGAACAAACAATTTTAATAGAAAAAGATAATACTATTGTGACTACTGAATAAATTCTGATTCAGGGATATAATTTCTAATTACTGATTCTAAAAAAGATTTTGCAAATGGATTACTAAGTTTAGGTAAGATTCTTTTTGCTTCATTTATATAAATAGCTCTTATATTTACATCTTTATTATTCACATTTACAGAGCAAGGATGATTTATATGAAATGTATAAAATAAAGCAATTTCGCTGTCTGAAAGTTTTTCAAAATCTTCTTCTGAAATTATTCTTTTTTCTGTTAAAGTGTTAGAATCTCTTGTGCTACCACAATCTGAACAATTATATAAAAGAATATCTTCACCTAATGGATTAAATCTTGTTGGAATATTTAAAGAGTTAGATTGTTTTCCAAAATATGAAAATAATCTATCAGTTTTACATTTTTCACAATGTGCAGATAATGCTCCTGAAAATTGCTCAGTATCTTCATTTGATTTTCTTTTTTCAAGATTTTTCATTTTTTAGTTTTAATCTAACATTGATGTAATAGGATATTTTTCTTTTAATTTTGGATAATTATCAAAATTATCTGTTCTTTTTAATACAGTTTTAACAAGACTCCTCCCACAAGGGCTATTCATATATAATGAACAAATTCTTTCATCATAACCAGATTTATTTATTTCATTTACAAGTCTATCATAACGAAGATTTTGTATTTTTGCTATACCAGCAGAAACACCAACAAGCAAAATACTACTAACTTTAATTATTCCTTCAGTTATGGCTGATTCATTGCTAGCAAAAAAGAGATTACACGTAGCATATGCTAAACCTGCCTCTACAAATTTATTTATTTTTATTTTATCTAAAAGTTTACCAAATCCCATCCTCTTCCCAGAAACACCTTATTTATAAATCTTACTCTTTTGTAACTACTATATAGTTATTAATCATCCCAAATAAGAACTCTCAAGAGGAATTGCTGATTTTGCAGATTTCAAAAAGCTGTCTTCTATTTTCTTATAAACTTCAAGCAGTGGTTTGCTTACGCTTGGCTTTATTTTCTTTATGGCTTCTTCAAAGTGCTCTAATGTAACATTTTTTGCATCTTTACTCTCTCTTAAGGAAATCATTGCAGCCTCTCTTGTCAGAGCCTCTAAATCAGCTCCTGTATAACCATGTGTTTTCTTTGCAATCTCTTTAAGATTAACATCTTTTAAAGGCATTTTCTTAGTATGTATATTCAAAATTGAAAGTCTTCCTTCTTCTTCAGGTGCACCTACAAGAAGCACTCTATCAAATCTTCCAGGCCTTAGCAAAGCAGGATCAAGCATATCTGGCCTGTTTGTTGCTCCAATTACAAGAACATCATTAAGGTCTTCAAGCCCGTCCATTTCTGCAAGCAGCTGATTCAAAACTCTCTCTGTAACTTTTGTTCCATATTCAGCTCCCCTTTTTCCTGCGAGTGAGTCAATTTCATCAAAGAAAATAATACAAGGACTTACTTGCCTTGCTCTCTCAAAAACTTTTCTCATTCCTTCTTCTGATTTACCAACCCACATACTTAACAAACTAGGACCTTTAACCTGTATAAAATTTGCTTCTGCTTCTTTTGCAATAGCCTTAGCAAGCAAAGTCTTTCCAGTACCAGGTGGACCATAAAGAAGAACACCTCTTGAAGGACGTATACCCATTCTTACAAATGTTTCTGGATATTTTAATGGCCATTCAACAGCCTCATTCAACTCTTGTTTAATTTTATTAAGTCCGCCAACATCTTTCCAGCCAACATTAGGTGTTTCAACTAAAACTTCTCTCATTGCAGATGGGCGAACAATTTTAAGTGCGTCCATAAAATCAGCATGTTTTATTATCAACTTATCCAAAAGTTCAGGTGAAATTTGCTCTTCTGCATCAAGTTTCATTTTAGGCAGAAGTTTTCTTAATACATTCATAGCAGCTTCTTTGCATAAAGCTTCAAGATCTGCTCCAACAAATCCATGAGTCACAGCTGCAATCTCGTCAAGTTTAACATCTTTTGTGAATGGCATTCCCCTGCTGTGTATTTTCAAAATTGAAAGTCTTCCTTCTTTTCCAGGAACACTTAATTCTATTTCTCTATCAAATCTTCCAGGACGTCTCAATGCAGGGTCTATTGAATTAGGACGATTTGTTGCTCCTATAACAATAACTTTTCCTCGAGATTTCAAACCATCCATCATTGTAAGTAGCTGGGAAACAACACGTCTTTCAACTTCACCCATAACTTCTTCTCTTTTTGGAGCAATTGCATCAAGCTCATCAATAAATACAATTGAGGGTGCTGTTTTTTCAGCTTCCTCGAAAAGGTCTCTAATTTTTTTCTCAGATTCTCCGTAAAACTTGCTCATAATTTCAGGTCCGTTGAGCAGAATAAAATTTGCTTCTGATTCATTTGCAACAGCCTTTGCAAGTAATGTCTTTCCTGTTCCAGGAGGCCCGTGAAGCAGAACACCTTTTGGAGGTTCAATACCAAGTCTTTGGAAAATTTCAGGATGTTTAAGAGGAATTTCAACCATCTCTCTTATTTTTTTAATTTCTTCACTTAATCCGCCAATATCTTCATAGGTTATTTCTGGAATACTTTCTTCTGTTATTTCAACAGCTTTTGGATTTAATGTTACTTCTGTATTTTCTGTTATTATTACAGGCTGATTTGGATTTGTATTTATAACTAAAAATTTAATCTGTGTAAATCCTCCAAGTTGTCCAAAGCCCATATTCCCAAGCATGTCTCCAAGCATGTCTCCGACTTCCCCTCCAAATTCATCAGAAAACACGTCTCTTCTTCTCTGAACACCTCCAAGAACAACAACATCACCCTTAAGAACAGCTCGTCCAAGTAATCCTCTTCTAAGGCTGTCTGATTCTGCTTGAACCATGATATTTTTCTGCGCAGGTGCAATAATTATTTTTTTTGCCTCTTTTATTTCTGCTTTTGAGATTTTAACAGCCTCACCAATACCTGTTTTTGCATTTCTTCTTAGAATTCCGTCTATTCTTATTATCCCTTCTCCGACATCTGCAGGATAAGCCCTATCTGCAATTGCAACTGTCTCTCTGTTTCCTTTAATAACTATAACATCCCCTCTCTTTATATCAAGCTCTCTCATTACCTCCCCATCTATTCGTGCAACTCCTTTATACGCATCATCCTGTTGCGCTTCAACAACTTTAAGCTGAATTTCTTTTTTTATCATTTTATTTTTTCTTTATCTTTTTTAATTAGAATATTTTTATTATTTTCTGGATTAGCTGAATCATAAAATTGTCGTGCATGCAGAACAGGCTGATTATTTTTAATAACCTTATATTCTCTAGCTTTGATAACTCTAGAATCTTTATTTTCTCCAATATTTCCAAAGTTCAAACTTAATCTTCCGGAATCTTCAAAACAAAGTCTTACCATATCGTTCATTATTTTTTCCTGTTCTCTTATAAATAAAACAATTTCCTTGGGAATTGAAACAGCATAACTATTTCCGACGAGTCTCATTTTTACTCGAAATTCCTTGTTTTTTAGGTTTATAAATTTAGCATATTCCTGCTCATCTGCAGGATGAATTATTTTTTCATTGCATTCAGGGCATATTACAGTTCTTAGAATAAATCCATTCTTTTCTATCTCTGCCCTTTTCATCTTTAAATTACATTTTTTGCAAAGTATTGTATTATCAAAAATATCTGTCATGTTTTAATTTGTTTTTTTAGTTTTATTTTCAAGTGAATTTAATTTAGATAAAATGCCAAAATCATATCTCATTGGAATTATTGGAAGAGGTAATTCTCCACATATAATTAACGAAGAGAAATCTATTTTTGGAAGTTCACTAAATCCTTCAGAGTAACCAAAATTATTTTCATTATATTTTCTGTCAACCATTTTTTATTTTTGTTTTTCTTTAATTTTTTTATTATAACAGCCGTGTCATATGACACGACTGGGGTTGAAAAGAGGTGAATGAGGATATACCTCTTGTATATACATAAAAGATATACCTATTTAAATATTTCGGTGATTATTGGCTTTTTATTCTAACTGACAACTTTTAAAAACTATTAAGAGTTAAATTTGAAATGGGTTCAAAAAAAGAAGGTGGTTTAAACAATATTAAAAAAATTCTAAAAAAATTCTGGCATCTTCTATGGAAGGATGATAGTTTTAAAGGATGGATTTTTTCTGTTATTTTTCTTTTTATATTTATAAAATTTATATTTTTTCCCTTGCTAAGTTTAGCAACAGGAACAGCTTTACCTTTAGCAATTGTTGAATCCTGTAGTATGTATCATAAAGGAAATCTGCTTTCTAATTTTAATTCATGGTTTGAAAGGCATGAAAGTAAATATGAACCTTATTTAATAAACAAATTAGACTTTCAGGATTTTTCTTTTAAAAACGGATTTAATAAAGGTGATATTCTTTTTATAGTTCGAGCAAATCCTGAGAAATTAAAAGAAGGTGATATAATAATTTTTAATGCAAATCAAAGAAACCCTGTAATTCATAGGATTATAAATATAAGAGAAGAAGACGGCAAAAGAATATTTTCAACATTTGGAGATAATAATTGGCAGCAGCTTTCATTTGAAAATGATATAACAGAAGAACAGGTAGTTGGAAAAGCTGTATTTAAGTTAGCTCCTTATCTTGGATGGGTGAAGTTAGTATTTTATGAGTGGCAAAAACCAGAAGGAGAGAGGGGTTTTTGTAAGGAAAATTAATCAAATAAAACAAAAGTTATTTAAATGAGCGCCTTTTAGGTTAAAAAAATCAAAATGGAATTTTGTCCAAGATGCGGGGCTGTTCTTATACACAAAAAGAAAAGAGATGCTTGTCCTAGATGCAGTTACTCAGCAAAAGGCAAGATTAAATTAAAAATTTCAGAAAAAATAGAAGAAAAAAAGAAGATTAATGTTATCTCTGAAAAAGATTCAGAAGTTTATCCTATAATAGAATTAGAAAAGCCCTGTGAAGAATGTGGGAGTAACAAGGCTTATTTCTGGACTATACAGACAAGATCCTCGGATGAAGCAGAAACTAAATTCTTCAAGTGCACTAAATGTGAGTATACTTGGAGGGAATATCGTTAGAATTAGTTTTTCTACTAAAATTTAAAAAGACTTAATAATTTTATTAATAATGAACAAAGGATATGAAAAATTAAAAGAGGGATTAAAAGATTTTGAAGAAACTTCTGAAATAAGATTTGTTATTGAAGATTATAATGACATATTCTCAAATTTTGATCCAAGACCATTGCCTAAAAGAGGATTATCAGAGAATTTTCTCGCTGAAGCAAAAAGAGCCAGTATTGTTAAAGAAGCTGAAAAAGTAGATTGTATTTTTTTAGTTCCAAGAAAAGTAAGAGATTTTAAAGGAGAAGTAAAAATAATAGAGAGGTTACAAAAATATTTTAAGAAACATTTTAATCTTTTAAAAAATGAAAAAAATAAGACAATAAAGAAAGGAACTCTTTTTATAGCCTCTGGGATAATAGTAATGCTCCTCGCTACTTTTTTATTATTTAACTTCAAACAGGAAAGTTTTTTGACAAGTTTTTTTGTTATTCTTCTTGAACCTGCTGGCTGGTTTCTTTTTTGGGAAGGATTAGATTTAGTTATTTTTGATGCAAAAGGAACAGATGTAAATCTAAAATTCCACAAAAAGATGGCTCATGCAAATATAAAGTTTATTTCAAACTTAGATTAATTTTATAAGTGTATAAAATGTGAATATGCTTTGATAAAATATAGATAAGATTTAATAAGTTAACTAAATTAAAATAATATGTCATTTGGTGAAATAACATCTTTCGTAACAAGAAATTTTACGGTTTCTGAAGGAATAGATTTAATAAAACCACTAGGATTATTTATTATTGGACTTGCGATATATGTTTGGTTTATCTTTAAATTTTACAGGTTGTTGGCAAGAAGAGAGATTTTTAAATTAGATATTGATGAAAAAAAACATTATGGTAAATTTAAAAGTTTTTTACTTAGGTTTATATATCTTATAAGATATATCGTTATCTTTCCAGTTTTTTTATTATTCTGGGTTTTAATACTTTCAGTAATTTTGGCATTTTTATCTAAAAATACTCCAATAGAAGGTATATTATTAATCGCAGTAGCATTAGTTGGGGTAATAAGATTTATGACTTATTACAATGAGGATCTTTCTAGAGATTTAGCTAAAATGATGCCTTTTGCTTTATTAGGTGTTTTTTTAGTTGACGCCTCTTATTTTGTAACAACAAATTCTATAGAAAAAATATGGCAATTTTTTGATTTATGGAAATTGATAGTTTATTATTTAATTGTAATTATTTTAATGGAGTTTGTGTTAAGAACACTTCGAGGAATAGTAAATAGTATAAAGAATAGAGGAAAAAAAGAAGATTAATATTATTTCTGAAATGGCCCCGATGGGATTTGAGAGCTCACAAGTTCACTCTAATTCGCCGCTTCGCGACAAATTAACCCAAGGGTTCAAATATTAATATGGCCCCGATGGGATTTGAACCCACGACACCTGGATATCTCCTCGTTTGTACAAGGAAATTCTGAACTTTTGATTCGAGTTAAGAGTCCAGTGCTCTACCAGACTGAGCTACGGAGCCTTTTGCTGTTTTGTATATTTACTAGATTAACTTGCATATAAAAATATTCTTATTTCCTGTGCTTAAAGAACTCAATAGCTCTAAATCTTTTCAGAACTTTATTGTAATTTCCCTGAGCAAGTGTTTTTGTCTTGGCTTCATTTAAAAGACGAAAATTATAACTACCGACAGAACCTTTTATTTTATTCTTTCCTGGATATTTCTTCCATCTCTTTTCTCTTTTTCCTTTATATTGAAGAACCATTTTTATACTATTTAATCAATTATTAACAGTTTAAATTTTTTATTATTAGTATTATTAACAAAAAAACCCGAAAAATAATAACAAATAAGTAGAACAAAACATTTCGGGGCGGTAGTTGTCAGAATTATCTTATTAGTTTCTGAATATTCTCAATTGCATCTGCGACTTCTTTTCCCTTCTTGGTCAACTTTATAATTTTTATTCGCCCCTTTTTTTCAAAATCGACCAAACTCAATATCTCAAGAGTCTGCAGAATCTTTACAGCATGGCTGTATGTGCAGTCAACTTCTTTAGCCAAAATACTACCGTATCTCATTCGTGTGTTCTTTTTCAAAGAAACCAGCATCAAAGCAGGCTTTCTCCTAAAAAAGATATCAAAGTTGTCTTTCATTTTTCAACGTGTGTATTTTATTGTATATATCCCATAAGTAATGTGCTTTTAAACCTTTTGGAAACTATATATTAAAAAGTTTATTTATGATTTAATTAGCTAAATTTTCCGCAAAATACACTTCACAATGTTTATTAATCAAAATAAATAACAAAAAACATGGAAAAAACCAAAAAAACAAAAATTCTTGCAGTAGGAGACATTCATGGAGACACAGGACTTGTAGAAAGGCTTGCTGAAAAGGCAAAAAAAGAAAATGTTGATATTATAATCCTTGCAGGAGACTTGACTATGGCAGAACAATCAATAGAATATCTTATTGGTCCTTTTGTAAAAGAAAAAAAACAAGTTTTACTTATTCCAGGAAATCATGAATCAGATTCAACAATTGAATTTCTTGCACAAGCTTATCAAGTAAAAAATCTACATGGTTATGGATTTAGAAAGAATAATTTAGGAATTTTCGGAGCAGGAACAGCTAATATGGGAATACATCAGATAGGAGATGAAAACATATTCAGGCTTTTAGAAAAAGGAAACAAAGAAATTGGTAATGCAAAAAAGAAAATAATGGTCACTCACATACATCCAAAAGGAAGCAAAACAGAAGAAATCTTTGGATTTCAAGGCTCTAAAGCAGTAAGAAAGGCAATTGAAGAATTTGCACCAGATATAGCAATAAACGCCCACATGCATGAAGCAGGAGGAATGGAAGAAAAAATAGGAAAAACCTGGGTGATAAATGTAAGTCGAAAAGAAAAAATTTTCGAGATATAAATTTTGTGTAACGCAACAAGAAGCGAAGAAGTAAGAAAACAAGAAATTATATAAACAATAATCCAAATAATAATTGTATGGAACATCGATCTAAAGTTATATTAGTTGTATTATTTGCACTTATTGTTTTATTTATTGTGATATTTATGAATAATCGTTTTTGTAGTTCTGGAGGCGGAGCTTCCTATGTGTATGTTGATAGTACAAATCTACCTAATAATATATTTGCTTATTGTGACAAAGCAAACGAAGCAGATTACCAATATTATTGTATGGGAATTGGTCATAAAAGTAACTATACTATCACAAAAGAGAGTTTCAAAGAATCTTTAAAGCCATACACTATTGCTGAAAGTAGGTGGTTCAGTGATGGATGTACTTCCTCTACCAATATTACTATATACACTGAAGATGGATCACACAACGCAAACAAAGAAGAATTAGATAAATTCTTACGCTCCTATAATGAAACATGTAGTGGTTGTGTAAAAGAAATTATGATAGAAGCGTATTTCTAAATTTTGAGTTTTCGTGCCTAAATTAAAAATGGAGACTTCTGCCGCCGAAAATATCTTTAGATAAGAATTAAAAATAAAAAAGAAAAATAAAAGAAAAAATTTAAGCTCTGTATAATGTCTGTAATCCTGTAATGTCTGGTATTTCAAGGGTTCTTTTCTGCGTTTCTCCATATTCAGAATATCCATACATTGTTACTGCTGAACAGACTGTGTCATACACATCTGCTAAACCAGCACCATGACCAATTTCATGTGTTGCTATATTTTGCAAATCCATTAGTATTGGATTAACTGTTGCATCTCCCCATGTCCAATCTGTATCAAACATTACATCAAATTCAACTATTGATTTTGTCGCTGGATTGTACCATACTGTTGTTACTGCTATAACTCCTGCAGTTGGATAATTACCAAATGTTATAGCATTCGCATAATTCTGAACCCCATAAGTTGCCATGTAATCAACCATATAAGCATCATTCATCAGCTCCTTATTTGTTGCTACATCCCAGGTTTCAGCTGAAGTAGATACAGCATTAGTGATAAATCTTTCATCTAGACCCTGTGGATTTGTCGGGTTAATCACATAATTTACTGGTAGAGCTGTCCATCTCACTTTTGTTGGTGTCAGAAACTTATAACAAGAAGGTGCTTTGGGTTGTTTGGCTGCTTCAGGTTTTGCGAAATCTTTCTTGTAATGGATAAATTCTATTTTTTCTAAACCTGGTGGTGTTGGAAGTGCCCAGTCGCCATCTATGACCGGTGATTTATCTACCGCTATTCCTGCATTTTCCTTTGCATTGTTATTTGCTGGAATCATCATAGAAGCTGAAACTATTACTAAAAATGCCAAAAATGTTATTGCCAAAATAGAAATCATCCAATGTAATTTCATTTTCATTTTTTTACCTCTTTATCAATAATTCAATTACATTAAATATTTAAATGTTTTTATTTTCTTGTGAAGCAAGGCTAAATGTGGCGAATCAATTAAAAATATAAAAAGCCTTTTAAATAACCTATAAAATGCCAAGAAACAAACAGAAAAAAACAAAAGCAGAAACTTCAGCAGAGCAATTTTTTCCTGTAGATCCTGAAGATATTAAGCATTCTGTTGAAAAAATGTATAAAGAAACTGACTTAGATTCTCTGCAAACAATTGAAAAAATTGGTGAAAAAAAATTAATAGGAAAAAGTGACAAAACAAAAAAAATTAGAAAGATTAAATCAAAAGATAAATCTACGATTAAAATTAAACCACAAAAAGTAGAATTAAAAGAAGGAGGTTATGAACTGATAATAACAGAGAAACCTCAGGCAGCCTTAAAGATTGCTTCTGCTCTTGGTAAATTAACAGAAAAAAATGTAAATAGAGTTTCTTATTATGAAGTTGAAAGAAATGGAAAAAAAATAATTGTCGCATGTGCTGTCGGACATCTTTTCACATTAAAACAAAATAATCCAGGACCAAAACTGCCTGTATTTGATATAGGATGGGTTCCTAATTATCTTGTTCTGAAAAAAGACTTTTCAAAGAGATATTATGATGTACTTGTAAAACTAGTAAAAAATGCAGGAAGTATAACAATTGCAACAGACTATGATATTGAAGGAGAAGTTATAGGATTAAATATTGTAAAATTCATAGCAGGACAAAAAGATGCCAATCGTATGAAATTCTCAACTCTTACTGAAAAAGAATTAAATGATGCTTATGAATCAAAAAATTCAAGTATTAACTGGGGACAAGCAATTGCAGGAGAAACAAGGCATTATCTTGACTGGTTTTATGGAATAAATTTATCACGTGCCCTTATGAATGCAATAAAACTAACAGGCAAATTTAAAATAATGTCAATAGGAAGGGTGCAAGGACCTGCATTAAATCTTATAGTAAAAAAAGAGAGAAATATTCTTTCATTCAAATCACAACCATACTGGCAGGTTTTTATAACTCTTACAAATCCGGCTATTGAATTAAAATATACAAAAGATATATTCAACAAAGCAGAATTATCAAAATTTAAAGACATTATTAAAAAAAAGGCAATAGTATCAACAACTAAAACTCAGCAGACTATTCCTCCATCTCCCCCATTTAACCTGACTAATCTTCAAATAGAAGCATATGCTTTACATGGAATAACTCCTGCAAATACACTAAGAGCAGCCCAGTCATTATATCTTAAAGGTTTAATATCATATCCAAGAACATCAAGCCAAAAATTACCTTCATCGATAGATTACAAAACAATACTTAAAAAAATATCAAAACAATATAACGCAGAATATTTAATAAAAAGGAATAAGCCTGTTGAGGGAAGCAAAACAGATCCAGCTCATCCCTCAATATACCCAACAGGAAATATATCAAAACTTGAACGAGATGAGGAAAAAATATACAATCTTATCGTAAGAAGATTTTTATCTTTATTCTGCGATAATGCAATAATTGAAAATAAAATTATAAAAGCAATGGTAGACAACCTTACCTTTGCTACAAAAGGGAGTTCAATAAAAAACAAAGGTTGGATGGAGATTTATCCTGCAAAAATAATTGAAAGAGAACTTCCAGATGCAGAAGGAGAAATTAAGATAGGAAAATCAAGAACAGAAGAAAAGCAAACTCAACCACCAAGAAGATATTCACCTGCTTCTATAATATCTGAATTGGAAAAGAGAGACCTTGGAACAAAGGCAACACGAGCTGCGATTCTTGAAACACTTTATGACAGGGGGTATATAAAAGAAAAAAGCATTGAGGCAACTCCTCTTGGAATGTCACTTATATCTACTCTTGAAAAGCACTCTCCAATAATAATAGACGAGGAACTTACAAGAAGTTTTGAAAAAGAAATGGATGTAATTTTAAAATCTAAGAAAGATTTGGAAGCAAAAGAAGAGAAAATAAAGGAAAAAGCAAAATCAGCTATAACAGAAATAATAAAACAGTTTGAAAAAGAAGGGGAAACAATAGGAGAAGAACTTGTAAAGGCACAGGAAGAGGAAAGAGCAAACCAAAGAGAAAAGAGTAAGATAATGCCATGCCCTGTATGCAACAAAGGAACTCTCGCAATAACATATTCAAAAAAGAACAGGAGATTTTTCATTGCATGTGATGCTTATCCAAACTGCAAAACAACATATTCACTTCCCCCATACGGAAGCATAAGAAGAACAGAATCAAAATGCTGGAAATGTAATTTTCCTTTGTTAATGTCCTTACAAAAGGGAAGAAAACCCTGGACTTTCTGCTTTAACCGTGAATGTCCCACAAATAAAGAGAGATTAGAGAAATATAGAGAGAAAAAAGAAAATAATAGAGAATGATTTATAACAAAGTTTAAATTATATTCTATCTAATTAATAACTATGAGTGATAAGGATATTGCAATAGGAATTTGTGGAGCAATATTAGTTGGTAGTACATATTTGCTAATACGAAGTTCTTATGAATTAAAGAAACTATGGAATAGATTTTATAATCCAAGCTCACAAGAATATCAACAATATCATAATAAGCGGGGAGAATTAGAAAATAAAATTGATCCATTATATTCAGAAAATTCTAATCAAGAGTAATTCTGAAGTAGTTACAACACCATAAGATTTATAAATACGTGTTTTTTATAAAAAACATGAAAAAAACACTTGCAACACTTGCATTGGGAGGCTTATTGGCTTTAGGCGGATGCGACAGCGAGAAAGCAAAAATAGATGAAAAGGTTAAAAATTTGCATGTTGGACAAAAACTTGATTGTTCAATAGAATATTATAGTGATCTCGTAGAAGAGAATACAGAATATCTGAAATATAAATATTCACCAATCAACGGAAATTCTAGTTTTATAACGGTAAAGAATGATACAATAGTATCTATTTGAAAACGTCACTAACATGAAAAAAACACTTGCAACACTTGCGCTTGGAGGATTAATGGTTTTAGGTGGAAGTGGATGTCAGACTGAAGTTAACCAAAAAACAGGAGTAGGAATACAAGTAAATCCAAATTCTAAAAAAGATAGCTCATCTTCTTTAACTATTAACGTCTCTGGACCGCTAACCGATGTTGATGGTGATAATAAATTAGACATTATTTTTGGAGTTTATTTTTCTGGAGCACAAAATCACAGACATGATGATTATTATGTGTTTTATAAAAGAAACTTAGGAGATGGAAATTTTGATAAACCTAAATTTTTATATGCAATTGAATTTATGAAAGACATACAAAAAGCTGGAATTCCATTTGAACTTGGTGTAGACCCTAATTCTCCAAGAGGAAAATACCTTATGAATTTAATTATAAAAGAAGAAGAAAATTTTTAATAATCACTAAACCCACTCTCCAAGAACCTTTTGAGTCTTCATATTCTCTATAAGCTTACTTTTCTTCAGAACTTTTTCAGGATCAAAGCCGAATTTTATCATTCCTATCTTTTTTGCACTTTCAACCAGCTCTTTGATTTCTGTAAAATTCAGCTTTTTATGATTAAGAGCTTTTCGTACAGATTCTCGTACAACCCACACTCCAAGAGCAGCCCAATAACTTGGAAGTTCTATTCTTATTGCAAGTACAGATGCCTGTCTGTTTATTCTTTCAAGATACTCTAAAATAGGAAGTCTAGAAGCATAATAACCTCCAGCTGTATCTGAAGCATAATTCTTCCTTCCGGAAAATCCTTCAAAATCAGTTGCAGCTTTTATTTCATTGCCAGGATTCCATGAACTTCCAGGCAGATATAACTCAAAAAGCTCATAGCTCCATACATTTGGAAAAAGCATTATTAGATATGCATTACCCATAAACTCCCCAAAAAATAATTCATAATTTTCAATCCATTTGTAATTTTTAATTTTCTCAAGAAGCTTTTTTCCAAGTATATCATCTGTTGCTGTTATGCTCCATCTTGTTGGAACAAGCCTTTTATCCTTCTTCATTCCAAGAACACCAACACTAAGAATTTTGCTTAACGCATATTCATTAAATTTATTTTTATAAAGATATTGAATTCCTTCTGCTGCTTTTATATCATCATTAACAACTTTGTCAAGCTTTTGGCTTATCTTTACATTGCTTGTTATTTTTGCTTTTTTCAGCGGAGCCCTCATTCCTTGAGGAAGAAGAATTTTATCTTTTCTTAATCCAGGACCTATTTTATTTTGAAGCTCAATTTCAACATCAACAGGACTTGAAGCCATTGCAAGCTCCTGAGCAATCTGAATGAATTTTGTATTATCTTTTCTTATATCTTTTACATTTGTCTGAAATCTTGAATTAAGAAGGTTATCTCTTAGATTTACTACATCTCTTATACCAAAATTATTCTCAGCCCAGTATTTTGCATCATCATAAACCCATGCATTTTCATCTTTTTCAAGAGGACTTAAAATACCAACGTTTACTAAAGGGTATGTAAGTTTAGAACCAACAAAAACACTTGGTGGAGAGTTTGTATTAAGCTCTGAAATTTTATCCAAATCCTTATATTTAAAGTTTATTTCTGCTATTTTTTTTATTACTTCAAATCTTATATCCGTCATAGATAATATATGACTTAAAAGTTTATATTCTTTAAGAACTACCTGAAAGTTGCTCAATTTTAGGATGTTTACAATAATACAAAGACCTAAATTCAAAAAAATTTGTTCTGATAAAAAATCTAGAATCTTTTTCTTCAAGATTTTCTTTTTGTAGAATTCTATTTCTGGCATGAAAAATTCCATAATCATTTGACACAAAAATAACTGGATTTGATGTCATAGAAAGAGTTATTCCAGTAATAAGAAAATCAAAATCAGTATAGCTTAAACCATTCTCTTTTATAAGCTTTTGATATTTTTCAAAGATTCTATCATATATATTTCCCATTTCTCCTTCTAAAATAATCAGTTTATCATTATCAGTAAAAGCACTTATTATTTTTCTTTGTTCTTTTTGTTCTTTGTTAATCATTCTACGCAGTCTTAATAATTCTCTATCTTTATGTCCCCCAGCTCTTCTAATCATTTTCATATAATTATAATGATGATGAGAGTAAAGTTCTTTTATTACAGAATCGGTTGTGAAAAAATTATTTTTATTTAGAATATACTCTTTCATTTCATTAAGAAATTCGTTATTTTTCTCTAAAAAATCAGCTTTTGCTTTTTCCTTTCTATTTTCAAAAAATTCTTTATTTTTCCCTAAAGGACAAATAATAACAGAAGTATCAAAAAGAATATGGCAATCTTCAGATGTTAGTTCTTCTAAAGATTTTATTTCTGAATTATTTATATCCATCTTCTTCTAAAATACTTTATTTTGACCAAGCGTGGACGAAATAGTGGCATATTCATATCCACCCTTTGCGAAATATGCCCTCATTTCTTATTTCAAAATTTAATTCTTTTATTGGCATGCTTCTGTGCTTCAAAAGAACAGCCTTTTTCTTTCCATCGTTGATTTTTAATTCAATTATGGTTTTGCTCCAGTACTTAAACAAGTCTCCTCCTACAATATTTGTCTCTGGTTTAATTCCTTTTTTCCATTCTTCTTCTGACAAAAATCCATGATAAACCTGATTTGTAATTAAAATTGGCAGATTCTGTTTCCTTGAAATTTCAGCAAGAATTCTCATTTGTTTTGCAACTTCTCTATTAACTTCCTTGACTTTATTATCATCTTTAAGATTTAGTGCATCACCAAGTTCAAGCCTGTAAAGCATAGCCATTCCATCAATAATTATTAATCCAATTTCTTCTTTTTTCACTTTATTAAGAAGGTTTAGGAAGATTTTTTTCTGTTCGTCAAAATTCACTGGATTTAGAATGAGGATGTTCTTAAGAATATTCTCATAGCTTTCTCCTGTAATTTGTTTTATTCTTTCACTAGAAAAACCACCTTCTGTGTCTATAAAAATAATCTTGCCGCCTTTTTTAGCAAGGCTACATGCAGCTAAAATAACAAAATTAGTTTTTCCGCTTGCAGGCGGACCTGCAATCATTGTAATTATCCCTTTTTCATAACCACCATAAAGCCATTTGTTAAGGTCAAAACTTCCAGCTGAAATTTTCTCAATCCGCATTTTAAAAATATTTTCCTTCAACTAAACGAGATACAACTTTCTCTGTTATGTCTGAAAGCTTCAGGGTAAAAACATCAAAATATCCTGCAAATCTCACCTCACTAATTTCTCCAGAAGGAGTTATTTTCAAACGAGATTTTTTTAACTTTGCAAGATAAGTAACTGCTTCTAAAGAATCTCCTGTGTGTGATGTTTTTCCTATAAAACTTCCATAATAATTCTTAACTATTAATTCTGCTCCAGAAGCTTCTTCTTTAAATTCTCTTGCTAGTGCTTCAACATCTGACTCTCCTTCTCTTGGTTTTCCACCAGGCAAAATCCAAACTAAACCCTTTCTAAAAAGCAAAAGTCTGTTTTTTATCATTATCACAGCATTAATAGCTTTTCTCATAAAAAATATAGAAAAAGATGATTAATAAGAATTGTTGTGATTGTCTTTTAAAGGAAGATTAGTTCTCGCTACTTCATAGCCTTGAAATCTTTCTCAATTTTCTCAAGGTCTTTTGTTATTGTGTCAATTGCATCAGCAACTGCTTTTTTAACTGTTTTTCCTTTTGTTTTAACATTGATTATTGGTTTCTCAGTAGGATGTTCTCTTTTCCATGCTGCAAAAGTAACAGAAGGATCCTTGTTCAGATAAACTCTAAGAAGTTCTACCATTGTAAGATTTTCAAGCTGCATCTCAATTTCATCCTTTGAACTCTTTAAAACATTTATTTCCATATTAAGAATTCTTTAAGATAGTTTAAAAATATTGTTATTTTTGTTTCATTCTTCATCCAAAGCCTTTTCATTAAAATCTTCTAAATTAATAGGTTCTTCTAAGTCAGCATCTCCAAATTCTGGTTCAAATTGAGTTTCCTTAATTTGACCACGCGTAGACGAGTTTTTTTCCCTTTCGTCTTTTATTCTCTTTAAATCAGAAATAGTAAAATTTTGTACTGTTGCTGGATCAAATTTCAAAATTCTAGCTGGCTGTTTTTGTGGTTCCTCTGAAATTGTTTTCCTTATTTCACTTTTGATAATATTTATACCTAAAAAACTTTCAAGTTTTTTAACAAGCTTGTAACTATCATCAGGAAGAATTCCATTTTCTGCCATTTTTATTGCAGCTTCTGATTCTGAAATTTCTTTTGCAAGCTGCTCTTGTGTTATTTTTTTCATTCTTCTTTCTCTCATAATAACCCAATGAAAATTATCAACAAGGTCTGGTCTTGGTTTTTTTTCAGCTTGAATATTTTTTTCATAATTTCTGTCTACAATTTGTCTAAGAGTAGTTTCTATTTTATCAGAAACCACTTTTTTATTACGGGTATCCCCAACTCTTTTATAATAAGGAACTATTTTTTCAGCTTCTTTAAGCTGTGAGGTGGTGGGTCTTTTTAAAATTGGAAGATTCTCTTTTACAGCACATAATTCACAAACTTTTATAATTTCTTTTGACGATATAGCATCTAGAAGCATATTTTCAGACTGTTCTATACCGCAAATAGAGCATTCCATTAAAAAAAGATAAGAATCAGGTTTTTTAATATTTGTATTTAAAAAAATATGTTTCTTGAAGTGGTTAGTTTCACTTCGTTACATCCAAATTTTTCTATTTTATATGAAGAGTTTCTAATTCTTCGGGTAATTCGTAAGCTCACACCAAGAATTAATTTGAATAAATCCAATTTACTTCTTTGTCTTTTGAACATTCAAAAACCAAATTATAATTTTCTTTCATAATCTTATTTAAGTTTTGCCATTTCTCTGTTTCAAGTCCAGAATTAAATTTTGTAAACACAAAATAAATTTTTTTATTGGTAGAGTTTTCTAATTCTTTAATTGTTTCTTCATTTAGTTTATCTGGGTAATATGCATTTTCTTGTTTTGCATAATATCTAAACAAAGGAGGACTTTCACTAACAATTAAAAAGTTCCCTTGAATTTCTTTTAATTTAAAACCAACTTGTGTAAAACAATCTGTGTTTATATTATGGTAAGTTTTGTAAGTATCATAAAAGTTTAAACATAAAGAGAAAATTAAAATTCCCAAAAGAATTGTTATTATTAATTTTTTATATTTTTTGATTTTATCAATAAAATACCCTGAAATTAAAACAATTGCCGGAACAACTGCTAAAATAAATCTATCTTCTTTATGAGGCATACAAATAGCCATTCCTAAAAAGAAAGTAAACCAAATCAAGAGAAAATAAATCTCTTTTTTGAAAAAATCTTTTTTATATAAAATATAAATTAAAGCAATTACAAAAACAAATCCAATTATTGAAAACATCTGCCACCAATAATCAAAAAAGAAATGCCAAGATTGTAACCCTCCCCAATATGCAGATGCCTTTACTCCGTGAATAAATGCCCCAAAGGGATTGTTATATTCAAAAATTCCATAAAAAAACCAAGGAATTAAGGTTATAAAAAAAGCTAAAATTGAATACCCCAAATATTTATCTTTAAGGAATTTTAAGGATTTGTCTCTAACTAAGAAATATAAAAGAAAAATAGGCATAATCCACAAAGCAGTATATCTTGATAGAAGAGCCAAAGCCAAAAAGACTCCAAATAATATTTTATGCTTTTTGTTTCCTTTTTCGTATCCTTTCCAGAAACTAAAAGAAGTGAGCAATACAAAAAATGTAAATAAAACTCCTGTTAAAACTCTGCCACTATAAAAAGTATGTAAGGGTATGAATGCAAAAAATAAAGAAGAAATTAATCCTATTTTTTGATTAAACAATTTTTCCCCTAATTTGTAAACAAGAATTACACTTAACGCGCCAATTAAAGGCATTAAAAAATTTAGAAGAAAACCAAAATTAAAAATATAAAAAAATGAAATTAAGTAGGGCAATAATGGTGCTCTAAAACCTGCTTTAGGATAACCATAAAAATCATCTCCTCCAGAAGGAATGAAATCGCTCCAACCATGTGAAAAAGAATAACTCAAAGGATTATGACTTAAATCAGAACCAAGATTTAAGTATATTGTTTCATCCCACAATTTTACAGGCATAGAAAAAACAAAAATAATTCTAACTAAAAGTGCAATTATAAAAATAGCAATTATCCATTTATTTTTTTTAATTATTTGCTGAATGTCCATATTTTATTTCCAAAGAAGTTTATTATTAAGGCCATTCCAATTGCTAAAATTTGAGAGATGATATAATAAATTCCTAAAACTTCTGTAAAAATGTAAAGGAAAAACAAATTTACTAAAAGAGCAGAAATACTAACTAACCCAAATTGAACGTATTTCTTACCTACATTTAATTTTATATTTTCTTTAAATGTCCAAATTTTATTTAAAATAAAATTACTAGTCATAGCTATAATAAAAGAAATCACTGCAGAAAACATATAATAAATTCCGACTTTTTCAGTTAAAAGGTACAAAATTACAATATTGAATAAAGTTCCAATTCCTCCAATAAAAGCAAACTTAAAAAATTCTTTAATCACATTTTTCTTATAAGACAAATACCCTATAAGATTCTGTAAATAACAAACAATCTCTTTTGTTCCTACTTTGCTTTTTCCTTTAATTCGATTAGTGAATGTTATAGGTACCTCTTTTAAACGTTTATAATTTGCTTTTATTATTAATTCAAGAAGTATCTTAAAACCTTTTGGATTTAACTCAACATTTTTTATACATTCTTTTTTTATCATAAAAAAGCCAGTCATGGGATCCTTAACCTGTGTATAAACTCTTGCTAAAAGTGTTGCGGTTTTTGATAGTAATTTTCTTTTAAAATTCCAACCGATTATTTTACCCCCTTTAACATATCTGCTTCCAACAACAAAATCTGTTTTTTCATTTTTTATAAGATTCAGCATTTCAGAGATTTTTTCTGAAGGATGACTCAAATCAGCATCCATAGCACCCAAAATTTCTCCATTAGCTATTTTCCAACCTTCTAAAACAGCAGAAGAAAGCCCTAATTTTCCTTTTCTATGGATAATTTTAAGATTTTTTGTTTTTTTTAAATCTTCTAAAATTTTTCCAGTCCCATCTGGAGAATTATCATCAACAACTATAATTTCCCCCTTTATCTTGTTTTTTTTAAATTCTTCTTGAATTTTTTTAATAAGTTTTTGGATATTTTCTTTCTCATTGTATGTTGGAATAACCAAACTTAATTCCATCTAGGGATAAATAAGATATTATTTAAAAACGTAACTAAAATTTTTTTAACATTACTTAAAATATTTCTCAATTTCATCAACAGAACTAATCTGAGAAACAACATGCTTATTATCAATAATCAGAACAGGATAACTGGGTATATTAAAACGTTGAAGTATTGAGTTTAAAGAGGTTAAGTCACTATCAACAGCTATGGGAATTAGAATAATCAAATCACCTTTTTCTTGTTTAAGATCAAAAAGAATTCTTGACCATACTTTATTAGATGCTCTTTTTATTAAATCATCTGTATTATATTCATAAAGATATATTACACTAGAAATATTCTTTTTGCATTCTTCTGGAATAGACATAAAATTTATCCATAATAAAGTTCTTAGAAGATCATATTTTCTGTGTGTGACATTTAATTCATTTGTCAGCTTTCCAGATTCCTCATATTTTTCAAGTAAAATAGCTTCTGAATAAATTCTATCTGCAAATTGAATATTCGAATCTATCAAAACATTACAGTTGATCGCATCAGTTACATTATTAATATCTGTTAATTTAGTTAAAGCAAAAGAATCCATAAGAAGTATATCTGATAAAATATAATAATCATTAATTTCTGTTAATCTGTTTCCTTCATAAGCGATGCCTAGAAAAATTCCTATTAAAAAAATAGCTAGTGTTATAATTAGTGCTTGCCAAAAAGAATGTCTTGAATTTCTTAAAGTTTCAGATGTTGCCATTTTTACCAAAATTTTTCCTTCTTTATAAATTTAAAGGCTGCTGTAATTAATATTATAGGATATATAAGTAGGTAAATAAATACGTATACTAAAAAATCTGATATTTTAAATTTTTTAATTTCATTTTCTTTGGTATATGAAAGTGCTAAAATTGTAAAAAATAGACTAAGAGAAAGAATTGCTATTCCAAAGAATACAAGGATATTGGGAGTAAGATTTATATCTCTTAATGTTAAAATAGCTGTCTGTGCTCCTATCGAATATGTTGTAGCAAGATAATTAATAAAAAATCTTCTCAATTCTCGATAAACTAAAATAACAATTCCAAAAAGACCCACAATCCATGATGATACAAAAAAGGGTAAAACAAAACTTCCAAAAATTCCTTTTTTAGCAAAAGCTCCTTTATGTTTAAATATAGTTTGTATTCCACCAATGTTCCATCTTACTCTTTGACGATACCATTCTTTAACATTATCAGGAACAATTGTATGTGTTTTAGATAAAGTACACATCTCAATTTTATATCCTTGAGAAAGAAGATTCCATGTAATCTCAATATCCTCTGTAAGATTATTTTCATCAAAGCCACCTATCTTATCAAAGAATTTTTTTCTATATATTGCAAGAGGCCCTGGAGTAACATAAATTGCACCTACAAAACCCAAAAGTTTTCTTGTGAAAGAAATTATTCTATATTCTATTGATTGAATTCTTTCAATAAATTTTTCTTTTCTTTTAACAAATATGCTTGGAGTTACAGCAGCAAGTTCTTCGTCATTAAAAAAACCAACCATTTTAGTTATAGCATCTTTTTGAGGATATGAATCTGCATCAACAAACCCCATAAGTTCTGTATTAACAAACTTTGTTCCATAATTTTTTGAGCCAGATGCTTTTCCAGTATTTTTAGGAGTTCTTACAGCTTTAACGATATCGTATTTTTTTTCATATTCTTTTATAATTTTATAAGAATCATCAGTGCTGCAGTCATCAACAACAATTATTTTTTTTAATTCTTTGTAATCTGAATTCAATAGAGATTCAATCACTCCCCCAATGGTTTTTCCTTCATTATAACAAGGAATAATTATGCTTAATGAATAGTTTTTAGTTAATTTTGGATAAGAAAAAAGTTCATTTTTATTCTTCGTGTAAATAAGAATAAAAAGAAAAATAAGATATAAAGCTATAAATGAATAAAGAAGGTAGATTATTGTAAGAAATTCAGGCATTTTTTATTATTTTTATTTTTAATTTAGTTAATTATTAATTTTAATTATATAGGAAATATGAGAGTTATATAGATTATTGTCCTATATATTGATATTTAAGTGTAAAAATTGCTTTTTTATTTATTATTCAGTCTTTTGAGGATTTATATCCTGTTCAGAAACATTGAAATAATTATAAAATTCATCAGCAAGAGAAAGTTCGTATGTATGTCCTATTTTTTTCTTTTTGACTAAGTCAAGCTCATTAAATCTTTTGATGTGCTCATAAGCCTTATTTCCCCTGATTTTTACAACAACAGATTGTTTTATTGGTTGCTTAAAAGCGATAATTGCGAGCGTTCCTTGTTCTGATTTTGAAAATTCACTGCTTCCTGTTGCAATTCTGCTTGTCAGATGAGCGTGCTCATGTGAAACATCCATTTTCCACATCTCATTTTTCTCAATAATTTTTATTGCTGAATTCTGGTTCTCATATTTCTTTTTTAGTTCTTCTATAACCTCTTGTATTATAATTGGGTTTAAATCAGAAAGTGAAACAATCTCTGCCATATTCAAAAATTTGCCAGCAACAAACAGAATCGCTTCTATTCTTTTAGCATTGTCTTTTTCTTTTGTGTTCTCAATATCTTCTATTGTTTCGTTTTTTATCATGAAATATAAAAGTCTGTAAGGATTTTAAAGGTTTTGAGATACTCTAAAAATTTATATAAATATACTTAAAACAATAGGTATTTAATTTTGATATTATTTATATAACATATGAATAAAATAATTTATAAAAAGATATTATTAAGAACATTGGTTTTTCTGGTTATAATTTTTTTGGTTCTTTTCTTAATTCGTTTTTTTAGTTCTAAAGAATTAGATGATATTAGTCCAAAAATTCCATGTGAAAGAGATTTAATTGATAAAGTAGATGTACTGTGGGTAATACCTAATTATAATAATCTTTCAATTTCTGAAAATAAAGAATGGTGTTCTTATATTCTTAGTTTAAATAAAAGCATTGGAATGCATGGAGTAACGCATCAATATAATGAGTTTAACACGGACAGGCAGCAAGAATATCTTGAAGAAGGAATAAATATATTCAGAGATTGTTTTAATTTTCAGCCAATCATGTTCAAGCCTCCTCAATTAAAGATTTCAAAAAATAACATGAATTTAATAAAAAATAAGAATATGAAATTAAAAAAAAGAATTAATCAGATGGTGCATAAAGTATATCATTGTAGTGATTCTGATATTCTCAAAAATTGGGTTATTAATTTATTTTAAATCATTTTTGATACCTCTTAAAAAAGTATAATATTTATTTGAATCAATGGAGATGAGCAACCAATCTAAAAGTTTCCTTTTATTCTCAGGAAAATCTCTAATTGAATTTTTTGCTTTTTTCTTAAATTCTCTTGCATAACTTATAGTATAATCAATTGCTCCATTTTGAATGAGCAAAGGAGTAACCTCTTCTATTTGTTCTGGAGGTATTTCTTTACCTTTCTCTAATATTTGTATAATTTTTTTAACTCTTTCTTTATCACTATCATGATACAATGTATAAATTACTGGAATTGTTAAATGTCCATTTCTTATATCTGTATAGGCATCATCAGGAATTTTAGTAGTTGTGCTAATCCCCGCTTTTGCTGGAACAAAATCTGCAATATCATTCATAATTTGATGAGCAATACCAAAATTTTTACCAAATTCAGATAGTGCGTTTATTTGTTCATTAGAGCCCTCAGCTAACATTCCTCCAATTTTAGCAATTCTTTCAATAAAAGCAGCATTTATTTTATATGTCCTTTCAAAAAATAAATCATTCATTCCACTTTCAGAAAGAGGTTTGTTCGGATTTTGATAAGTATTAACATTTATATCAATAAATTGTCCTTCATGAAATATTCTATTGCTTTCATTTAACAAACAAGATACTGCAACTAACTTTTCAAGAGGCAGTCTATCTCCCATTTCATATAAAGCAACCCCTTTTAAATCTCTCATTAAAAAAGCTGCAGTTAGTATATTTTTGTCTTCATCTCTGCTCCTTTTCCCGCCTTTTTCATCTTGAATCCAATTAGCATAATACATAGAAGAAAGTAAAAACTCTATAGAAGCTCCTATAGGAGCAATCCATTTCCAATCTTTTTCTGTTAATGACTGATAAGAAGCACGCAAAAGATAAGTTCTAAAATTAGAGCCTTGCTTCATAAATGCTTGAGGTATTTGAGAAATTATATCATATAATTTCCCTTTTGATTCTTTAAATCTATCAAGATACATTCTAACCAAGGGATGAACAACTTGAGCAGTTTCCTTCATTAAATTAAAATATTCAGTAACCATTAATAAGTGATAGCTAATTGTTTTAAGAATTTTTTACTTGATATGTCAAGTATCTACTTATTCAAAAATGGAATTATTTTTGATTCTGCTCTGCTCAAAAATTCATGCACTGCTGATTTTGAAACCCTCATTATTTTAGCAATTTCATTAAGATTAGTCTTTTTTGGAAATTTGTAGTAGCCTTTGTTTACTGCTAATTCAAAAGTTTCTCTTTGTTTTAGACTTAATCTTGGCAATAATTGTAATAAATAAACCTCATCAAGTTTCTTTTCAACAAATTTGATAATCTCAAAATGAATAAAAATCTTGCTTTTTTCAAGATTAATTATATTGGCTAGTGCTGTTCTATCCCAAGAAGCAATTTCCCAATATTCAAAACCATCATCACTATTTATCATAGGAGATGGAAAAAACAATTTAGAATTATAAACCTGCTTATATTTACTAGTATAATTTTCTTCTTTTACTAATGTAAATATAACGTTTTGAGAAATTTCCAGTTTTATTACTTTTTTACAATTTCTAAGATATGAAATATATTTTTTCTTGTTTGATTCTTTTCCTTCTAAAATGTGTATTGCTGAAAAAAGATGAACTCCTTTCTCAACATATTCGCCTAATGGGTACATAAAATCTTTTATCTTAAACTTTTTAGTTTTTTGTGTATATATACAATCTCTATGTTGAAGTTTAAATTTCAAATACCACATACTTTATATGTCAAGTTATAGATATTTAAATTTATCTTAGGTTCATAGTTTTTTGATTAAAAAAGACCACTTAATGCACCAGAGAAAGGCAAAGTAGTGAAATACTGTATTATATTCTAAATCGCAGTATTGCCCCAATACCACTCATATTATAGAATTGCTCACCTTCTGTCATATCTATAGATACTATTTTTATCTCAGAACCTATATTATCAGCTAATTCTTTCAATTCTTTTAAAAGAGCCTTTGAAAGTTTAGCAGACAGAAATAAAATATTAACAGCACCAAGCTGCAAGGCTCTTCTTGTTTCTTTTTCTCCAAGAATTGTCTTTTCAGGATTCTTTCCAAGATGCTGAAAGAAATTTTCTATATCTTTTTTTTCTTGAGTTCTTTCATGATTTGCCAAAAGTCCAGCAGATTTTTCAACAAGCTCTTTAAGCCCTGATTCAGAAGAATCGCCAACATCTATTTTTCCCATAACCTTTTGTCTTAAATTTGTAGTAAGATACTCACCATCAAGAAATTCGTCTTTTGTAGGTATTGGTCCTCCAACTAGAATTCCTTTCAATTTTGGCATATTAAAAAAAATTTCTTTCATTTCATTTGCAATTCTTTTGTAAAATTCTTTTGTAAGTCCTTCTGTTATTCTATGAAACCTTTGAGAACTTTGCCCTCCAGCTCTTACTTTGCTCGGAACACCAGAAGTCATTTTCTGTAAAAATTCTATTCTTTTTCCTTCAAGAAGACCAATTGTTGCTTCTTTTCTATCCATAACTAGCAAACCAAAAACTTCTGAAACTTCAAGTATTTCTTTCAAAGGTTCAAGAACAAATTCCTTGGCACAGCGGTACATTCTGATTTTAAGAGGTGTTATTGATTCAATAGCCCAAAGCCTCAAATCATCCTGCCCCTCAATTTTAGATATATTACCGCAAAAAATAGCAAGTCCATTTTCCGGTGTTTTTTTGTATTCTTTCAACTGTCTTGTTATTTTATCAAGGGCATTGCCAACATTTTTTTTTGTAGAAGTTGATTTAATGTTCTTTGCGGTTGATTTCTCAGCTTCAAGCTGATCCACAACAGTATAGATGTTCTGTCCGGCCGGAATATAAACACTTATTAGTTCTGTAGCCCTGCCTTTATATTGTTCAAGTTCTTCAATAATTTCAAAAAGTTCTTCTTTATTCATTTTCTTTGGAAAGTGAATTATACAAAATCTCTGATTTTAGTTTGCTGATTGTCATTTTAATTTTTTATTTTAAATTCTTTACCTGATTCAAATGTTACTGCTCCAGATGTTGCTTCAAAACGTTTGCCGTAATTATAATCAAGTATCATTTTATAATCTTTATCTGGCAGAGTAATAGATTTCAGTGGTGCATTTAAAGGCATCTTATTTTCTGATTTATATTTCTTTATTTTTGATAAATATTCTTTAATCATATCCCAAAATCCTTTAATTTTTTCGTTTCCTAGTTCAGGCCATTTAGATATATGGATACTTTTATCTCTTTCATATTTTCTAAAATATTCCTGATAAATGTATTCTGTAATAAAAGGTGTTATTGGAGCAAATAGTTTTAAAATTGTTAATAAACTTTTATACAGTGTGTAATTTACTGATTGTTGTTCATCTTTATCACCTTGATAAACAACTTTCTTAATAGTTTCTAAGTAATTATCACAGAAATCTTTCCAGAAAAATTTTTCAATTTCTTGTTTTGCTTTCGAATATTCATAAACTAAGAAATAATCTGTTACAGATTTAATAATATTATTTAATTTCCCTAAAAATTCAATATCTGCCTTTTCTAATTCAGTAGGTTTTTTTCCATCAAAATCTTTAAGATTCATAAAAACAAAATTTGATGCATTCCATAATTTTGTGATAAATTTTTTTCCTTCAAGCACATCTTTTTCAGAGTAATCTAAATCTTCTCCTAATTTAGAACCAGCTGCCCAGAATCTTACTGCATCTACCCCATATTTTTCCATGACTTCTTTTGGATTAATTACTATCCCTTTTGATTTAGACATTTTCTTTCCTTCTAATGTAACAAAACCAGAGAGCATAATATTTTCCCACGGAATTTTATGTTCACTGAAATAAGATTTTACTATAGTATAAAACACCCATGTTCTTATTATATCATGAGCCTGTGGTCTTAATGAATAAGGAATTTTTATTTTGTTTTTTATTAAAGAAGAGGCAAGCCGTGGTGTAAGTGAAGAAGTAGCCCATGTATCAAGAACTCGAGTTTCTGGTTCTGCTACTTTTTTGCATTTTGGACAGATTTTTTTAAGATTCATAGGATCCACTGGAAGCTCCTTTTTATCAGGAAGAATTATTTTATTGCACTCTATACATTGCCATACAGGAATTGGCACTCCAAAATGCCTGTCTCTTGATACAATCCAATCCCATTGTAATCCATTTACCCAGTTTTCATATCGTTTAGACATATATTCTGGATGCCATTTTATTCTTTTTCCGTATTCTAAAAATTCCTTTTTTTTGTCAAGAATTTTTATAAACCATTGATCTGTGGGAAGAAATTCTATTTCTGTACCGCATTTATCATGAACATTTACAACATGGGATATCTTTTCTGAATTAATAATTAGTCCTTTTGATTTCAAATCTTGAAGAATTTTTGCTTTTGCTTCTTTTATTTTAAGTCCTTTATATCTCTCTTCTTTCATAGTTCCATCATAATTAATAACTATTCTTGGCTCAAGTTTTAATCTTTTTAAAGCATCTACATCAAATTTATCACCATATGAACAAATCATCATCGCGCCTGTTCCTTTTTCCATATCTGCAGATTTATCTGCAAATATAGGAACTTCATAATTAAAAAGAGGAACTTTTGCTTTTTTTCCTACAAATTTTTTATATTTTTTATCAGAAGGATGAACAAAAATTGCAACACATGCTGGTATTAATTCAGGACGAGTAGTTGATATTGGCAATATTTCATTTCCTACAAAAAATTTAAGAGTTGTAAAAAAACTAAAAAATTCTCTATCTTCAAGTTCTGCCTGGGCAATTGCTGTCTGGCATTCAGGACACCATATAGAAGGAAATCCTAACTTGTATACTCTTCCAGCTTTGTACAAATTTAAAAATGATTCCTGTGATATTTTCTGGGAGTTTTTATCGATTGTGGAGTAATATATCTCATAATCAGCACTTATTCCTATATTTTTCCATTGTTGTATAAAACCAGGTGTGATTTTTTTTAGAGTTTTAAGACAGAGTTCTATAAATTCTGATCTTGGCATTTCTTTGCTTTTAACATTATTCAGTCTTTCTATTAGTCTTTCTGTCGGTAAACCATTATCATCTGTTCCAAAAGGATAAAAAATCATTCCATCATACATTCTTCTAAATCTTGCTATAAAATCCTGCTGAGAATATGAAAAAGCATGGCCTATATGCATATCTCCAGAAACAGTTGGGGGAGGGGTGTCTATACTATAAGTTTTTAATTTTCCAGGCTTAAATTCATAGATTTTTTCTTTTTCCCAGAAATCCAGTATTTTGGGCTCGTCAGATAAAGGATCATAAATTTTCATATATTAAAAAGATAAGATAACTTTTAAAAACTATCCCCCTCTTTCTAAATTATAAGATAAAATGGCAGATAATCGAATTCAGATGCCCTCTGGTTATGGCGGATTGATGAGATTTAGTGAGGAATATAAAAGCAAAATAATGTTAAAACCAGCCCACATAATCGCATTTGTAATTTTAATAATAGTTTTCAGAATTTTTCTGGAGTTTATTTTTTAAATAATCAATACAAAAAATATAAATAGGCTTTTATATAAAAATAAACATGCTAGGCGGACTTGGCGGATTAAATCCTAAGAAAATGCAGGAAATGATGAAGAAGATTGGTATGGATCAGGAAGAAATATCTGCCTCAAGAGTGATTATTGAAAAGCAAGATGGAGAAAAAATTTTCATTGAAAATCCTTCTGTAACCAAAATAAAAATTCAGGGGCAGGAAAGTTTCCAGATTGCAGGTGATATTTCTAAAGAAACAGAAAACATTGAAGGAAGTTTTTCAGAATTAGATGTAAAAACAGTAATAGACAAAACAGGTTCTACAAAAAAACAGGCAGTTTTAGCGCTGGAAAATTCAAGAGGAGATCTTGCAGAAGCTATTTTAAGACTTAGTAGCGGAGAGGTAGTAAATTAATATTTTCTCAATATATGCTTCCAAATTACCAAAATATATATCAATTCTAGATTCCTAAAAGAAACATGGAAAAATTTTTAGAAAATATTATGGAAGCTGAAAAAAGTCTTCAAGTAGCAGACCACATGACATATATAACTTTTCCTTTGATTAAAGATAAAAGGCTTCTTTTAAAGATATTGCAGGAAATAAAAAATGCAGTCGCCCATTGCATAAGTTCAATACTTCAGCATGATTATATTTACAAAAAAATAGAACTCTATAAAGATCCTAAGTCAAACTTTAAGGTTTTCACTGAAAAATGCGCTCCTGCATACAACATAACTAAAGAAGAAATAGGGCTGGTTATTGAATTGTTTGATTTCATAGAAAAACATAAACAAAGTCCATTTGAATTTGTAAAAGACGACAAGGTTGTTATTTTATCAAACGGTTTAAAGCCAAAAACACTGACTCTTGATAAAACAAAGGAATTTTTAATTCTTGGAAAAAATCTCGTGAAAAAAATGCGTGAGACATTCAGAACAAATGATTAACTTAAAATTCCAATGGAAATAGAGGTTCAATATTTATGCATATAAAACATCGTCGGAAGAAAAGTATAAAAAGCTCATATGCATCTTATTGTATACTTCTAATTTAACAATAAAAATAAAAAAGAAGGATTTTGATGGAAGAAATAATACAAGAAAAAATAAGTGCAGACCACCTTCTTTATGTTAGTCTAAAGTATACAAAAACTTGCGATGTTATTATGAATCTTATTCTAAGATGGAGAAAAATGATAGAAACAAGCATTAATGAACTTCTAAAACGCGCAAAAACCAAAAAAAAGATATCTAAAATCCCATTAAATCCAGTGGGAAAGATTGATGCCATCAAAATACTCTTTAAAAAAGATAAAGAGTTTCTTGAAGTAATAGATATGTACGAATTATTTAAGAAAATAGAAGAATTAAGAAAAGAAAGAATTGGAGAATTTAGAAAAAATGTAACACTCAGAGTTTTTTATAGGGGGGAGGAAATAAATATAAATTTAGAAAAATTAAAAATTTATGCAGATAAGTTAGAAAAGTTTATAAGTACCACAAAGCAATTTCTTTTATCATAAATTTAAAATCTCCGTTGGAGTTTAAAAAATGTCAAAAATAATCGTTATTACTTCTGGAAAAGGAGGGGTTGGAAAAACAACCACTGCTATAAACCTAGCAGCTGCGATGAATTATTTTGGAAAAGATGTTCTTGTTATAGATGGGAATTTTTCTACACCAAATGTGGGTATTCATTTAAATGCCCCTGAAGTTCCTATAAATCTAAATCATATTTTAAGAGGTGCAGCAGAACCTTTTGAGGCTGTTTATGAGCATGAATCAGGAATAAAAATTATGCCTTCATCTATTTCAATAAAAGAATCAAAAAGAGTAAAACCTGAAAGATTGAAAGAATTTAGAAATAATTTCAAAAAAATCTCTGATTATATAATTGTTGATTGTGCTGCAGGACTTGGAAGCGAGGCTTCCTGCGCAATAGAAACAGCAGATGAAATTCTTATAGTAACAAATCCAGAATTGCCTGCCATAACAGATGCTCTAAAAACAATAAAACTTGCAGAGAGTTTAAAAAAACCCGTAAAGGGAATTATTGTTACACGAGTCAAAAAAGATGATATAGAACTTTCTCCTGAAGTTGTAAAAGACATGCTTGAAATACCTATTCTTGGAATGATACCTGAAGATGATTCAATAAGGAAATCAATAAATGTAAAGAATATAGCAGTGCATATTTATCCAAGAAGCAAGGCGGCACGTGCTTATAAAGAAGTTGCGGCAAAAATGCTTGGTGTTGAATATGATTCTGACAAAGATAGTGATAGGTTACTAGATAGACTTTTTAATTGGTTAAAGCTGAAAAAATAATAATTATTAATTATAAAATATAAATATAATCAAATAAAATAACCTGATTGGTATTAAACAGAAAAATATATTAATAAAAATTAGATGTTGTTAACAGTAAATAACTTAAACTAATTATTAAAGTAATATAACATTAAAAATATCAATTTAATCTTCAAATTCAATAAAAATGGAAACAATAAAATTTTCAGACTGGCAAAAACTTGATTTAAGAACTGCAAAAATTCTAGAAGTTGAGCATGTTGAAGGAGCTGACAAACTTTATCAGCTTGAAATAGATTTAGGAAAAGAACTAGGAAAAAGAACTCTTGTAGCAGGTTTAAAACCTTATTATAAACCAGAGCAATTAAAAAACAAAATATGCATAGTATTCACAAATCTTGAGCCAAAAATAATAAAGGGAATAGAAAGCCATGGTATGCTTCTTGCAGCAACAGATGAAAAAGAAAACAAAGTATGCCTTCTTCAACCAGATTCAAAGATAGAGTTGGGAAGTAAAATTAGATAAGATTAAGCTTCTCTTTTTATGCACAGCGCTGTGGCAGAAGGTGCTATATAACCACATCCAATATTTTGTTGATTTGAATCAATATTATATAGACATAATCCACCTGAACCATATATAGTTTGAGTATTTAAACACGCAGTATCTCCAGTTGTACCACTTGATGAAGCACTATAAAGATTAAGAGCAGCTGTACCACCACCAACCCAGTTTCTCAATCTAAGTACACCTGAATTTGTACCTACTCCTTGTATTTCAAAAGCTAATGTATCAGCCTTAATAACAGCTGGATCCCTATTAAAAGTGATTTTGCTAGCTGGTGTTGCTAGACCACTATCACCACCAATGATTACATCATTTCCTTGATATCTAATTGACCAAAGACTTTGACTAATAAATCCTGAATCATATCTTCTAATACCAATCTTTCCACCAAGCTGAGCTGGATTATTTAAAGTTAAAGGATCAGCAACAATTTCTCCTAGCAAATGAAGTTTGTAGAGTGGATTAGTTGTTCCAATTCCAACATTTCCTGCTGTATCATAAAGTAAAGAATTTCCAACACTTGTTGCTCCTGTAAATTTTGTTAAATAATTTGTTGTACCTGTTCCGCTTATTCCACTTACACCCGAAACACTATTACAAGCCCAACCACTATCTGTCCATGTTAAAACCTGTCCTGCAGAACATCCGGAAGCAGGTGGTGCAAGTTCTCCAGTACTATGTCCAAAAACAGGGGGATTAGTAGTTCCGTAAGAATAAACACCTATTGCCAAAAGTATAAAAATAAAAACTCCAATTATCGTATAAGAAAGTCTATTTGAAATTTTCTTATTCAGAAATGAATTATTCTTTTTTTTATTCGCCATCTTCTTTATAATATATTTAATAATGAGGTATATTTAAAGATTTTGATTGCAGAATTTTTATATATTAAAAGATAAAAAATAAAAATTATTAATAGCAAAATTTCAAAAATGAAAATAATAGAAAAAAAATAAATTTTAAAATTAAGGAAGATTAGTACAAGTAACACTAGTTAAATAACTATCAGTATTAGGATTTACAGCAAGTCGCTGGTACCTCCAAAAATTATCTATAATTTCTACACCATCTCTAAAGCTTTGCCCACTTATAACTGTATGAGAATTATAATGACCTCCTAAAGCCAAACAAACAAATTGAGCATTTTTAATAGCCTCATAAGCACTGATATATTTATCTTCCATATATCTATCTATATTATAAGAACTTACGCGAGGATCATTACAGATAAAAGAAGTTGAACCAAAAGATATCCCTCCTCTGCAATAAACAAGGCCATTAACAATTGTTCCAGAAGATGATATTATATATCCCCCAACAGATAATTTTGTTCTAGGATTTGTTACTCCAATTCCTACATTTATTCCATTATCATAAATAATTGAATTCCCAACAGTACTTGCTCCTGTAAATTTTGTTAAATAATTAGTTGTTCCGCCACCGCTAATATTTCCTGTTCCGCCACCAGAAACACTAGCACAACTCCACACACTTCCTGTCCATGTTAAAACCTGTCCGGCAACACACCCACTTGGCTCCTCTATAGCACTTATGGGATGTCCTGGATTAGGAACAATTGCGTAAACTATAACAGCAACCAAGATTAAAGCAACTAAAGAAATTATTGTATAAGAAAGCCTGTTTGAAATTTTCTTATTCAAAAACAAATTCTTCTCTTTTTTGTTCACCATCTTCTTTGCAATATATTTAGTAATGAGATATATTTAAAGATTTTGATTGTAAGGGTTTTTTATATCTTCTCGAATAAAATCTCGCTTTTTTTAATTTTTTTTAATTGTAATGGTTTTTTTATATTTTCAAATTTTATATTAAATCCAATATTTTTTGCTATTTTTTCGCTTGTTTCTGGAATAAAAGGCCAGAGTAAAATTGCAGCTGCTTTTATGCTGTCTGCAAGTTCATATAATACTTTCTTATCTTTTGTTTCCCAGGGCTTTTCACTCTGCACATATTCGTTGCATATATCAATAAATGCAAAAATTTCATTAAGAGCTTTATCTAATTCATAATTTTCTATATTTTGTTCTATTTTTTTCAAATTTAATTTTTTAAGCAATTTGTTTTCTGATTTTTCAATGCCATATTTTTCAGCCAGACTCGTTACCCTGCTTACAAGATTTCCTAATTTGTTTGCAAGTTCATTATTATGTCTTTCAATCAAAACTTTTTCTGAGAAATCTCCATCTTCTCCAAATACAAAATTCCTCAAAATGTAATATCTTACACTATCTGAAGGATATTTTTTGACTAATTCCAAGGGAGATATTACATTTCCTAATGATTTAGACATCTTTCTTCCTCCAACTGTTAAGAATCCGTGAACAATAACTTCTTTAGGAAGTTCTACTCCTGCACTTAATAGCATCCCCGGCCATATTCCTGTATGAAATCTTAACATGTCTTTACCGACAACATGTATGTCAACAGGCCAGTATTTTTTGTATTTTTTATTCGGAAATCCGATTCCTGTAAGATAGTTGCTCAATGCGTCTGGCCAGACGTACATAGTCTGATTGTCATCCCCTGGAACAGGAATTCCCCAGGGAAGATGCCCCTTTTCCCTTGAGAAACTAACATCGGTTAAACCATTCCTAATTAAAGCAAGAAAATCGTTTTTCCAAGTTGAAGGGGTAATTTTTAGTTTGTTTTCTTTTATTAACTTCTTAATTTTATCTGAATATTTAGATAATCTAAAAAAATAATTTTCCTCAGAGATGTGTTGGATTTCTAAATTGTGGTGATCTGGACATTTTCCATTTATAAGTTCTTTTTCTGTGATAAATCTTTCGCAGCCAGAACAATATACACCAGTATATTCTTTTTTGTAAATGTCTCCTCTTTTCTCAAGCCTTTTCCACATTTCCATAACACCTTGCCAGTGAACTTTCTTGTCTGTAGTTCGAATAAAATAATTATTAGATATATTCAAAACATCGGTTAGTTCCCTAAACTTAGCAGAATTATTACCTACAAACTTTTGCGGATTTAATCCCTCTTTTTTAGCCGCTTGGTAATTTTTAACCCCATGTTCATCTGTGCCAGTCAAAAAGAAGACCTTTTTTCCAATAAGCCTATTCCATCTAGCTAAAACGTCAGCTATAACAACCTCTAATGCAAAGCCTATATGTGGTGGAGCGTTTGCATAAGCAATTGTTGTGGTTATGTAAAAGGTCTTTTTATTTTTCATATCTTAAAGTTGGTGCTCTGCTTTTTATTTCTTTCCAATATATTTTTCTCAGCCGTAATCAGGTCTTTATATCTCTTTTTATGTCTAATATAGGGTTTAAGAAATTTTAATAATTTAAGCAAATCTTCTTTATGATTAACAAATACCCCAAAACAATCTTTATTTTGTCTTATCATTCCGTAAAATCCTTGTCTGCTTACAATTCCAAATTTTGAATTAATTCCTAATTTACCCAGGTTTTTATGTACCTGAAAAAGGATATTTTTATCATAAGTCCTAATTCTAAATCGTGCTCTATTTTGTGAAATACCAATATTTCCCTCTGCGTCAGTATACCCTCCAAGGAAGGCCAAGAAAAAGTTTTTATTATAGAGTATCCATTCTGGTATTTTATCTTCTTTATTTATTAAAAAATTAAAAGATTTGTCTAAATTGCAATAGACATGATAAACTCCATTATAATCTTTAGCCTTAAAGTGTCCATACTTCCCATATATCCTCTTTATCAATTTATATTGGGCTATTTTTGTTGTATTGGAACTTATTAATACGGTAGAATTTTTATTAGTAGCTTTAACTTTTAAATCTCCCAATCGAAAACCAATCATATACGCTTTTAAGTCGCCATTTCCATTAAATCTTGCTTTTTTGTATTTTGTGTTTGCTTCAGATAAACTTTTTTTTTTATTTTATATTTTCTTAGTTTCTCAAAAACCGTTGTCTTGTTGGAATTGAATTTTTTAGCTATTTTTTGTGGCGATAGGTTTTCTTTTATATACAATTTATATAATTCTTCTTTTTTTATATTTAGAATATTCTTTTTTCTTGGCTCTATTCCGTTTTCTTTTAATTTATTATATGCTGTACAGTGGCTAATTCCTATTTTTTTGGCAGTGTCTGTGACAGAAAGCCCTTGTTTAACATATAGATCATATAGTTTGTCTTTTTGTATGTTTATTTTCTTTTTTGGAAATCTTGCTCTTATATTGTATTCTTTCAGTCTCTTCTGAATAACAGTAGGATCACAATTAAATTTTTGGGCTATTTGATAAGTAGATAATCGCCTCTCAACATATAAATTTTCAAGGGTTTTTTTACTAATAACTATCTTCTTAGTCATCATTTATATTAAAAAAGAATGTATTTAAATACGTGTCCTAATTTAAAAATAGTTAACATAATCAATCGCTGTTGTAACATAAAACTTGTTTGCCCTAAAGAGTAAAGAACAAGAAGATATAAAAAACTATTTATGAGATTAATATTGTTCTTTGAGTTTGAGCTTTTGCTTTACCAAGTCTTTCAGAAACAGCAATAATATGAGGATAAACTGCTGATGCCTCTCTTCTATCAAATCCTAAATCCATCATTACTCTGATATAGTCTTCTTCTCCTAATTTGAAATTTTCTTGCAGTCCATAGATAAGATATTTGTTATTTCTTTTTCTTTTTTCTGCTATCATTTTTTCAAGAATGTCTCCATATTTAGGATATTTTTTTGTGAATGCATTTATCCCTTCTCTTAATGTTCTTGCTTTTTCTTCTTCTTTTTTCTCTGTTTTAGCAAAAACCCTTTCTCCTATTTCTTCCCCTTCTTTTAATAAATCAGAAATTTCTTTGGCTTTTTTATCCAATCTTCTCAAACCTTTTTCTCCTAAACTTTTTAGTGGTCTATAAAGTATATCAGAAGAAATCAACCATCTCACAAATTTCTCTATTTCTGTTCTTTCTGGCATTTTTCTGTATATAAATTAAAATATATAAAGTTTATTATAATGAAAAATACATGCCCTATTAGTTAACCTTTTAATAAAACCAGGCACCAGTGGTTTAATGGTAGAACTCAAAATTCCCATGGCTGATGCAGCTGCGGCAGACATCCAACGGAAAAAGCTCGTGATCCGGGTTCAATTCCTGGCTGGTGCATTTCAAATCTCTATTTCACACCCCAGAAAATTATTTAAACAAGACAAATTTTTCCTTAATGATGTTTAATAAAAAAAGATGTTCAAAATGCGGAGAAAAGATAAATAATAGTTATAACTTCTGTCCTTATTGTAGAAGTCAGTTAAAAGATTCTTCAAATTTTTTAGATGATGAAAATTGGGGGCTTCTTGGAAAAAATGACTTTATGCCTAATGAAGAAATAAGACTTCCAATGGGATTTAATGCTTTATTTAATTCACTTATTAAAAATCTGAATAATCAGTTCAAGGAAATTGGTAATATAGAAGATAAACAAAAGAAAATAAAAATGAAAAAGGGTGGAATAGGAATAAGCATTTATACCTCTGGAAATAAACCTCCTGAAATAAAAGTTACATCCTTTGGAAATTCTCCTGAACTAAAAGAACAAGAAAAAAGCAGAGTAAAAGATCTAAAGCTTCCTGAATCAGAAGCTGGAAAATTTGCAGGCTTGCCAAAAAAAGAGCCTGAAACAAATATAAGAAGACTTTCAAATAAGGTTGTTTATGAGATAAACATGCCTGGTGTTAAATCAATAAAAGATGTTTCTATAATTCAACTTGAGAACAGCATAGAGATAAAGGCTCTTGCAAAAAACAAAGTATTTTACAAGATAATTCCAATAAACCTGCCGATAAGAAATTATAATTTTTCTAAGCAAAAACTTGTTCTTGAACTTGATGAAAAAAGTGATTAATAAAAACTTATAAATAGAGTATTTCTTTCAAATTTTAATGAGCCCGTAGCTCAGCCTGGTAGAGCACTGCTCTGATAAGGCAGGGGTCCACGGTTCAAATCCGTGCGGGCTCATTTTTTCTTAGTAGTGTGTAGTTTCATAAAGGTTAAAAGTCCTTTGCATCAAATAATATTATGTGTGGGATCTTTGGGTATATTGGAGAAAGAGAGGCTGTTCCAATTCTTGTTAGAGGATTAAAAAGATTAGAATATCGTGGCTATGATAGTGCAGGTATATGTGTTTTAAATAAAGGAGAAGTTTATCTTATTAAAGGTAAAGGTAACATATCTGATATTTGTCAGCCTGAAAAATTTCAAGAAATAAAAGGCACTATAGGTATCGCACATACGAGGTGGGCTACTCACGGAGAACCAAATGAAATAAATGCTCATCCTCATAGAGATTGTAAAAAAGAAATAATAATCATTCATAATGGAATAATAGAAAACTATGTCACATTAAAAAAAATTTTAGAAAAAGAAGGCCATAAATTTTTATCTGAAACTGATTCTGAAGTTTTGGCCCACCTAGTAGAAAAATTTTATTCCGGTAATTTGGAAAGCGCGGTGTCCAAAGCTTTGAAACTTATTGAAGGAACTTTTGGATTAGTCGTAATTCATAAAAATAATGAAGAGATAGTAGTGGCTAAAAGAAGTTCCCCTTTAATTCTGGGAATCGGAGATGGTGAAATTTTTATAGCTTCAGATGCAGCCCCGATAATGGATTATACAAACAAAGTTGTTTATCTGGAAGATGATGATATTGCAATTATAAAAAAATCTGATTATTTTATTAAAAATCTAAAAAAAGAAATAACCAGAGATGTCCATGAGATTAAATGGGCTATTGGTCAGATAGAGAAAAAAGGGTTCAAACATTTTATGTTAAAGGAGATATTTGAGCAACCAGAAGCTTTGGAGAATGTTTTAAGAGGCAGAATAAAGAAAGATCTTATAAAGTTGACCGTAGATGTTAATGTAAATAATATAAATAGAATTATAATCACTGCTTGCGGAACAAGCTGGCATTCTGCATTGATAGGTAAATATTTAATTGAGAAAATTTCCAAAATTCCTGTGGAGGTTGATTATGCTTCTGAATTTAGATATAGAAATCCTATTCTTAATGAAAAGGATCTATTAATAGTTGTTTCTCAATCGGGAGAAACTGCAGACACCCTTGCGGCTTTAAAAGAAGCTAAATCTAAAAATGTAAAAATTCTTGGTATTGTAAATGTTGTAGGTTCTACAATCTCTAGAGAGGTAGATTCTGGAATATATTTACATGCAGGACCCGAAATAGGTGTTGCAAGTACAAAGGCATTTACTTCACAAGTAATGGCTCTCCTACTTTTTGCTTTGTTTATTAGGCAGAGAAAAGGATTAGAATTAGATAAAAAGCTTTTGAAAGAAATTTCTTCTTTGTCTGGAAAATTAAGAGAGGTTTTGGATAAATCTGGAGAAATAAAAGAGATAGCAGAGATCTTTAAATCAAGTAGTAATTTTCTTTATTTAGGAAGAGGAATAAATTTTCCTGTAGCTCTTGAAGGAGCCTTAAAATTAAAGGAAATTTCTTATATTCATGCAGAGGGTTATCCTGCGGCAGAGATGAAGCATGGGCCAATCGCTCTAATAGACGAGAATATGCCTATAGTTTTTTTGGCAACTAACGGAACTGTTTTTGAAAAGGTTTTAAGTAATATGGAAGAAGTAAGGGCAAGAGGAGGAAAAATAATAACAATAACAGATAGAGATGACCAAACTATTAAAAGATTATCTAATTATATCATAAAAGTCCCCAGAACCGTGGAAGAGATTTCTCCAATAATAAACTCAATTCCTCTTCAGCTTCTGGCTTATCATATTGCTGATTTAAAAAAATTAGATGTGGACAGGCCGCGTAATCTGGCAAAATCTGTTACAGTTGAGTAATCACTCTATCGAATCAATCTATTTTATAAGTTTTGCGAAACCCCAAATTTTAAAAACCAATTTTTTCTCAATAGATTATGACAAAAGGACTTTATCATTATATAAGAGAAGCCTGGAAAAAACCAAATTTAAAAGTTCTACGAGAAAGAATGATATCTTGGAGAGCCTCTGAAGCTGTAACAAAAGTAGACAAACCTTTAAGAATTGATAGGGCTCGTGTTTTAGGTTATAAAGATAAAAAAGGATTTGTAGTTGTTCGTGTTCGTGTGGTAAGAGGAGGACACAAAAGACCTCGTCCGAATAAAGGTAGAAGAAGCAAAAGGCTTCACACAAGAAAAAATTTAAAGATGAATTATCAGTGGATTGCAGAACAGAGGGCTGCAAGAAAATATAGAAATCTTGAAGTTTTGAATTCTTATCTTCTTGGCAAAGATGGAGTACATTATTTCTATGAAGTTATTCTTGTTGATCCTGAAAGACCAGAGATAAAAAATGATTCAAGGATAAATTGGATTGCAAAACCAGAGAATAGAGGCAGGGTTTTCCATGGTTTAACAAGCGCTGGCAAGAAAGCTAGAGGATTAAGATAAACAAACTTAAAAACATCTGATTCTTTTGTATAAAAAAGAGAACATGTTATACAAAAAACTTGCTGAATTGTATGAAGAAATAGGAAGCACAACAAAAAGACTTGAAAAAACAGCGATACTCTCAAAATTTTTAAAACAATTAAATGAATCAGATAGAGGTATTATGTATCTTCTTCTGGGGGATATTTATCCCGAATATGAGGAAAAGAAAATTGGTATAAGCAGTCAGCTTACGATAAAAGCTATTTCAAAAGCAACAGGAGTTGAGGAAAAAGCTGTTGTTTCTGAATGGAAAAAAATTGGAGATTTAGGAAAAGTTGCTGAATCTCTTACTGAAAGAAAAAAACAATCTACTCTTTGTAAACATATTTTAACAACAGAAAAGATTCTTGAAAATTTAAGAAAACTCCCAGAACTTGAAGGAAAAGGAACAGTAGCCAAAAAAATTTCCTTAATAACAGAACTTCTGACTTCTGCCTCTTCAAAAGAGGCATTGTATATAATAAGAACTCTTTTGGCTGATTTAAGAATAGGAATAAAAGAAAGCACTATAAGGGATGCTATGACATTAGCCTTTTTTGATTCAGACAAAGATGCTCTAAAAAAGATTCAGGATATGATAGATAAATCAAATGATTTGGCTAGTGTATTTGATATTGTAAAAGGCGGCAAAATAAGTGAGCTTGGAAAACTAACTCTTCATGTTGGTAAACCAATAAAAGTCATGCTTGCTCAAAAAGTAAAAAATATTCATGAAGCTTTCGAATCTGTAGGAAAGCCCTGCGCAGTTGAGTATAAATATGACGGCTTCAGGCTTTTGATTCATAAAAAAGGCAATAATATAATTCTCTTCACTAGAAGACTTGAAAATGTAACAAAACAATTTCCAGAGGTTGTTGAATATATAAAAAAATATGTTGATGGTAAATCTTTTATTCTTGATTCAGAAGCTGTTGGTTTTGACAGGAAAACCAAAGAGTATAAACCATTTCAAAGCGTAAGTCAAAGAATAAGAAGGAAATATGATATAGAAAAACTTCAAAATGAGCTTCCAGTTGAAACTAATGTTTTTGATATCATTTATTATAATGGTAAATCATTATTAAACGAGCCTTTTGAAAAAAGAACAAATTTAATTAAAAAAATAATAAAAAATCAACCATATAAAATAATTCATGCGAAACAAATTATAACATCTGATGAAGAAGAAACTAAAAAATTCTATAAGCAGGCTCTTAGAAATAATCAAGAAGGAGTAATGTTCAAAAATCTTAAAGCAGTATATCAGCCAGGTAGAAGAGTAGGGCATATGCTTAAACTTAAGCCAGAAGCGAAAGACATGGATCTTGTTATAACAGGAGCAGAGTATGGAACAGGGAAACGTTATGGCTGGATGTCTAGTTTTATTCTTTCATGCAGAGACAAAAACGGGAAATTCCTTGAAATTGGAAAAATGGGAACAGGAATAAAGGAAAAATCCACAGAAGAATCAGGAATAGGAATCTCTTTCAACGAGCTTACTGAAAAACTCAAGCCTTTAATAATAGAAGAAAAAGGCAAGTCTGTAAAAATAAAACCAAAAATTATTATTTCGGTAATATACCAGGAAATCCAGCACTCTCCAAATTATAGTTCTGGCTTTGCTCTTCGATTTCCAAGATTCACAGCCCTAAGGCCAGACAAGCCATTAAGCGAGGTTTCAAGCCTTGATGAAGTAAAAAAGGATTTTGAAAATCAAAAAAGAAACTGGAGATATGGTTGATTACAATAATGCTTATAAATAATTTAAATTAAATAATTTTAATGACAAGGATTGAAACAGTTGCAATTGTACAAAGAAATCCGAGAATTCTTTTAGGAATGAAAAAGAAAAGATTTGGAAAAGGAAAATATAATGGTTTTGGAGGAGGGGTTAAAAAAGGAGAAAAAGAAACAGAAGCGGTAATAAGAGAATGTGAAGAAGAGGTCAATATAGAAATAATTAATCCAGAAAAAATGGGAGAAATTTTATTTAAATTTCAAAGTCAAGAACAAAATCATTTAGTATATTTTTTTAGAGCAAGAAGATATCTTGGCACTCCAAAAGAATCAGAAGAAATGATTCCTCAATGGTTTAACATAAATAAAATTCCTTATAATCAAATGTGGGAAGATGACAAATACTGGTTACCAAAATTACTAAACGGACAAAAATTCAAAGGAGATTTTTTATTTAATGCTAATAACAAAATAGTAAAATTTAATCTAGAAGATATTACTAATTTATAAAAACTCTTTAAAATTCTCCTCAACCTCCTTATAAACCTTTATAAAGACATTTTTCTCTTATTTATAAAGGATATTTTATAAAAATGGCTGAAGCAAGCAATTACAAGATACAAAACATTGTTGCAACTACTTCTCTTGAAAAGCCAATTCCATTAACAAAACTGGCTCGAACACAGCCAAACACAGAATACAATCCAGAAACTTTTCCAGGGCTTGTTCTTAGAGTAAAAGAGCCTAAATCAGCTGTTCTTGTCTTCAGCTCTGGAAATCTAGTATGTACAGGCACAAAATCAATTGCACAGGTAAAAAAAGTAATACAAGCTGTTATAAAGCAACTAAAAAAAATCAATGTAAATATAACAATAAAACCAAAGATAACTGTTCAGAATATCGTTGCTTCCGGAATGATAAATTTAAAATTGAATTTAAATTTCCTTGCTCTTGAAATGCAGAACACAGAATATGAACCAGAGCAATTTCCAGGGCTTGTATATAAATTAATAGAACCAAATGCAACTTTCCTTTTGTTCAGCAACGGAAAACTTGTATGCACAGGCACAAAAAACAAGCAGCAGCTTGAATACAGCATGGATTTGCTTCTGAAAAATGTCAGAGCTGTTTTAAAGAATTACGATAAGTAATAGTTAAAATGGGAATTAAAAAGACTCTAAAAAAGATTAACAATCGATTCTCTGATTCAATATTCTTTATGGGTTTTCTAACAAATTTTGGTTTAGTTACAATTGCTCTTTTAGCATTTTTAATTAAAGAAACATTATTCCAATGGCCTATTTTTTGGAATCTTACTTTTATTTTTATAATTTATCTTATTCTATCAGTACCTATTTACAAATATCTTAATTGGGGAAATAAAGAGTTTAATAAAGGATTTATTTTTTCATTTATATTAACAACTATTTTCTTTATATCACAATATATTTGGTTATTTTTCTTATAAATTTCTTTCACTACTTCTAAAAAAATCATTAACAATCTGTAAACTATTCAATAGTTTACAATAAAGTATAAAAATAGAATACTGGTTGCAATATTATGGCTGAAGAAGCATTGATAACTGGCAAGTCAAAAAACGATGAATTAATGATTGAAGCAAAAAATTTCTTTGACTTCAATAAGAAAGAAATAGGTGAATCAATAAGAAAGGGCAGAAACGTAATATATATTGATTTTATAAAACTGACAGAATTCTCAAACAAACTAGCAGAAGAGATTCTTATAAATCCAGAAGAAACACTTGGAATTATTGAGCTTGCAATTGAAGAAATGGGGCTTGTTAGTAAGGTTCGGATAAGATTTGTAAATCTTCCAAAAAGTCAGGAGATGGCTGTAAGAAATATTCGATCAAAAAATCTTAATGAAATGGTTGTCATTGAAGGAATTGTAAGGCAGGCTAGTGATGTTCGTCCGCAGGTTATAAATGCAAAATTCGAATGTCCTTCATGCGGCACTGTGATTTCTGTTCTGCAAATGGAAAAAAAATTTTTAGAACCTTCAAGATGTTCTTGCGGCAGAAGAGGTGGTTTCAGGCTTATCAGCAAGGAAATGGTAGATACTCAAAGAGTTGTTGTTGAAGAAGCGCCTGAGTCTCTAACAGGAGGAGAACAGCCAAAAAGAATAAACACTTTTCTTAAGGAAGATCTTGTTGAACCAAAAATGGAAGAAAAAACAACCCCAGGCAGCAGAGTCAAAATAATAGGAATACTAAAAGAAGTTCCTGTTCCACTTAATTCAGGCGGACTTTCAACAAGATTTGAACTTGCTCTTGAAGTTAATAATATAATTCCTATGGAAGAAACTTTTGAAGAGCTTGATATAAATGAAGAAGATGAAAAACAGATTCTTGAACTTGCACAAGACCCAAAAGTATTTGAAAAACTTGCCGGAAGTATCATTCCAAGCGTTTGGGGCTATGAAGAAATAAAAAAATCTCTTGTTCTGCAATTATTCGGAGGAGTTAAAAAAACTCATATAGACGGTCAAAAAAGCAGGGGAGATTTGCATATTCTTCTTGTTGGAGACCCAGGTGTTGCAAAATCAGCAACTCTTGGTTTCATGGCAGGAATTTCGCCAAAAGGAAGATATGTTGTAGGAAAATCTGCAAGCGGGGCAGGACTTACAGCCACTGTTGTAAGAGATGAATATCTTCGTGGTTGGAGTCTTGAAGCAGGTGCAATGGTTCTTGCAAATAAAGGACTTGTATGTATTGATGAACTTGAAAAAATGGATCCCAATGACAGAAGCGCAATGCATGAAGCAATGGAACAGCAAACGATAACAATAAGCAAGGCAAATGTTCAGGCAACATTACGTGCAGAGACATCTGTACTCGCAGCTGCAAATCCAAAATTTGGCAGGTTTGATCCATATCAGCCAATTGCACAGCAAATTGATTTGCCTCCCACATTAATAAATCGGTTTGATGTAATCTTTCCTTTAAGAGATTTACCTGATAGAAAAAAGGACGAACTTATTGCAACACATGTTCTAAATGCACATCAAAATGAAGGAGAAGGTATGGTAATTCCAAGAGAACTCTTTAGAAAATATATTGCTTATGCAAAACAAAGAATAAAACCTTTTCTAAAAGATGAAGCTGTTGAAGAAATAAAAAAATTCTATGTTGAATTAAGAAACATGCCTGTTTCATCAGAAGGAGCATTGAGGCCAATTCCAATTTCTGCAAGACAGTTGCAAGCTTTAATAAGAATGTCAGAAGCTTCTGCAAAAATGAGATTAAGCGAAACAGTTGATGCTGAAGACTCAAGAAGGGCAATAGAAATCATGAAATATTATCTAACCCAGGTTGGATGGGATTATGAGTCAAAAACATTTGATATAGACAAAGGAACAGGAGGAATGCCCGCCTCGCAAAGAAATAAAGTCTTTCTCGTAAGAGATGTTATAACCAATCTTGAAAATAAACTCGGAAAAATGATTCCAATAGAAGAAATAGAAAAAGAACTTGAAGGCAAACTTACAACAGATGAAATAGATGAAGCAATAACAAAACTTGACATAAGCGGTGTAATATTTAAACCAAGAAAAGGATATGTTGCAAGGACTTAAAATGTGGGAAAAATTAGGAAACGTTAATATAAAAGATAAAGAAAAATATTTGAATTTATTTAGAGATTTGATAAATAGAATTCAAGCTGGAAATTATAAATTTAATGATATTGAAGGTAAAGATTATTATATTATTAACGAAGAAAACAGGAAGTCTAGCAAATTTGTTCATATAGTTCCAAAAGAGTTATTAACCCTCTTTAATGATATGAGAAAAGATGCACCTAACGAATTTTTAGGTTTTACTATATTAATAAATAATGTAAGAGTAAGCTGCTTTGGGATTCCGTGTTCAGAATTAAGCAAAGCGATAATAAACAAATAAAAAATGGCTGAAGAACAATTCAAAAGAAATATAGCATATAAACTAAGAATAGGCGATATTTTAATAGGAAAGCCAGTAGTAGATGGAGAAAGATTTTCTTTTCTTGAATTAGGAGATAAAAAAATAATAAGAGTAAATATTATAGGAAATATTGTTGACAAGTATGACACAGGACAAGAAGAAAGAAGCGACGGAAGAAAATATGTTTTTCTTACATTAGATGACGGCTCAGGGCAGATAAGATTAAAAGCATTTGGTGATGATTTTGATAAATTTCGGAATTTTGTTCAGGGGCAGACAGTTGTTGTAATAGGAATGCTAAGACACTGGAACAATGAAACATATCTCTCTCCTGAAATAATAAAAGAAATGGATTCAAAATATCTTCTTGTAAGAAAATTAGAAACAGAAAAAGATAAAGTCGTAAATTCTGGAAATATTGCTAAAGAGCAGGTAATAGCAATTAAGGACAGAATTCTTGAACTAATAAAAAATTCAGAAGAAAACAGCGGAATAGAGATTGATAAAATAACTGAAAATTTCCCGACCATCTCTTCAACATTAATAAACCGGGAAGTTCAAAAGCTTCTTGAAGAAGGAATTGCTTTTGAACCTCGCCCTGGAAAAATCAGGTATTTGGGATGATTAAATATGAAAATAAAATATTCAAAACACTGGATTAGGAAACAAAAAGATAAGAAAAAAGATATTACAAAGGACATCATTGAATACTGCATAAAAAATTCTAATCAGTTAAAGGACAAGTATTGGACAGATGTTTTTAATGCCATTTCAAAAATACCAGTCTCTGGAAGAATACTCAAAGTTGTATATAAAAAAGAGAACCAAAAAGTATTTATAATAACAGCATATTGGTTAGATTAAGATGAAAAAGATAACTTACGACAAAGAAGCTGATGTTTTGAATATAGATTTGGAAAACAAAGAATATTGGAAAAGTGTAGAGTTACCTAATGGAATGATTGTTGATATTTCAAAGGATGGAAGTATAACTTCTATTGAAATTCTATGGGCAAGCAAATTCTTTTCTGGAGATGCCAGAAGAGTTATTGAAACAGCAGAATCTATTTCTTGACAAGTATGAGTCACGTCCTGGAAAAATTAGGTATTTAGGATGATTTTATCTTCTTTTACCTATAAATTTCTCTTACAACTTTCTTCCTTAATTCAAATGAATCAGCCCATTTTGCATAAGCATTCCAGCCCTGAAAGATTTCAAGTATCTTTTCTTTATTTAAATCCGCGTTCCTATATTTTCTGATTTCCAAAAACATATTCCTTATGTTTCTTTTTCTTAAAAGCCTGAAATAATAAAAATTTCTGAAACCGACAAAATCTATTCCTCTTGATAAAGAAATAATTTTAGACTTTTCTTTATGAAATTCAATTTTTAAATTTTTAATTAAAAAATCCTCTATCACCCCCCCCCAGCTTAGTAGTTTTTCTCTTGACGGATTTATAAGAACAAAGTCATCAACGTATCTTATATAATATTTTGCCCGCAATTTATGTTTAACAAATTTATCAAGTTCATTTAAGTAAACATTAGCAAAAAATTGGGAGGTTAAATTTCCAAGAGGCATTCCTTTTCCCTTAGGGTTGTCTAAAACATTATTTTCCAAAATTCTTTCAATAAGCCAAATTACTTTCTCGTCTCTTATCTTCCTTCTTATTATGCTCAGCAAAATTTTATGGTCAACTTCCTGGAAATAATGTTTGATGTCTGCTTTAAAACAATATCCTTTTACTTGATTATTATTAAACCATCCTTTTGTTTTTCCATTTTTTGAAACCTTTCTCATAAAATTATAAAATCTTTTTATAGCAAACAAGTTTCCCTTTCCTTTACGATTAGCGCAAGAGTCGTAAATAAAGGTTTTATCAAATATTGGTTCAATAACTCTAACTAAAGCATGATGAACAATTCTATCCCTGAAATCAGATTTAGAAATTTTTCTGGATTTTGGGTCTCGTAGAATAAATGTTTTTAATGGAAGAGGTTCATAAGTTTGGAATTTCAGTTCATTATGTAATGCTCTTAAATTAGTTACTAATTTTTCCTCAAACTCAATAACATCATCTTTCTGTGTTTTTCCTTTTCTTGCTTTTCTCCATGCAAGAACCAGATTCTTTATTGAATAAATCTCAGGATAAAGATTTTTATGGGTTCGCATATTAGCATGAAAAACCTAGCCATTAGTTGAGCCATTCTACCATTATCGTTGGAATTCGCCAAGTTATCATTGTTGGAGTTCAAATTCAAGTTCCTGTTCAAGTACAACCTGGAAAGTTTTTCTAGCCCATTAATTAAAAGTAAATCACCACCTTTTCAATTTTCAGTAAACTTACTAGTTGTTAAAGTTGAATTTTATGACTTCCATATTAATGGAAGTGCTATTAATGGGCGTGTGGCCCAACCATGATACTTGATTAACAAGTACTGGCTAGGAATTTTATAAAGAAGAATTGTTTTATAAATTTAATTTCCTTTAAATTGACTACGCTTGGACAATTTATTTTCCACTAAGAACTTTTTCTGCTTTTTTGTATCTTCTATCAACTTCTGATATTTGTTTATCTCTTATTTCTTGAAGATTTTTTAAATAATCATCCAAAATTTTCTGCGAAGTGGCTTCGCCACTTACAACAACCACCCTACCACCATCGCCGGAATCCGCCAAGCCACCATCGTTGGAGATCAAACTCAAGCCCCTGCCCAAGTACAACCTGGAAAGTCCTGAATCTCTTGTATAAAGAGTTCTGTTTCCATCTCCTAATTTTTCAGGCAAACCATATTTTCCTGTTTCTGAAAATGATTTTTGATTATTTTTTCCATTAAGAATAGGTGCATAAATTAATTCTGCTTCATCTGTTAACTTAAATACCAATCCCTTAGGCGAATTTGAATCATTGACTATTTCAAGCTCATTTAATGAAATAAGTATTGGTGTTTCTCCTGCTTTTTTTCCTCTTGCTTTTACCTGTTCTGCTAAATTTTTAGCGAGATATTCATTTGGATTTCCCTCTGTTCTTAAAACTAATCCAGTATCTTCATATGTTCCTCTTAAATTAAAGGCATTTGTTTTTAAAACTCTTTCAAGGTCAGCTTGGTTTGCTGTTCTTAATCCTTCTTGTTTAAGAATCTGGTTAGCAAGAACAACTACAAAGGGGTTGCTTTCTTTTACAATACCATCTGTATATGAAAGAACATTAAGGGCATTTGCGTTTTTGTAATCAATTTTAACTTTTCCTTGGTATTCTGCTAAGAAAGCTTTTCCAAAATCTCCTTCTAAAAATCCTGCTTGAGGTGTGTTTTCTGGAATTGCAATTAATGGTTTTCCTTTGAATGCTGGAAGTCTTGTCTTTTCCATTTTTATTGTTTTCTTTTTACTATTTTTTGTGAAGTGGCTTCGCCACCAACAACAACCACCCTACCATAATCGATGGAATACGCCAAGCTACCACCGTCGGAGTACAAATCCAAGCCCCTGCCCAAGTACAACCCGGAAAGTCCTGAATCTCTTGTATAAAGAGTTCTATTTCCTTTTTTATCAAATATAGGCATTCCACGTTCATCTTGTCTTACAAATTTTTGTTGATTATTTTTATTATTCAATTCAGGAGCTTCAAAATAATCAAAGGTTTTTCCTCTCTTAAAATTTAAACCATAAAAAGAATTACCATCCTCAACTAATTCTAAGCCATTCATAACAACAGGTTCATTAAATTTTCTTTTTTTAATAAGTTTAGCCAATGTTTCTGCTAAATAATCATTTCTTTCATAAGTATCTTCGTTACTTCTTAATACAAGAGAAGGAACATCTTCATATGTTCCATTTAAAAAATTATTATCTAATTGGATTATTTGGTCTAATTCTGGTAAAGTAGCTGTCCTTATTCCTACCTGATTAAGCAAAAGAACCTTAAAAAGATTAGAACCTTTTATAGAAATATCTAATGAATTTTTTGCCCTTTCATTATTAAACTTTTTAATAGCATCTTCATATATTTTCTGCTCATTTTCTGATAAAAATCCTGCTATTAAGTAAGGCACATTCTTGGGTATAAATCTTATTGTCTTTTCCATGCATTTTCAAGAAATAGATGATATTTAAATGTTTCTATTATGTTACCCCTTAATAATTAATAATGATTATCTCTTTAAATCAGCCACGCTTGGATGATTTCTTCTTCCCAAACTTCTTATTAAAATAATAAGCAAGCCATATTAAAATAACTAGTCCTATAAGAGATATCAAAAATCTAATCCAGTTTAAAGTATAAGGCCAGTAAGCACCAGAGCCATAAATCAAAGTACCTATTCCTCCACCCATCAAACCAACACCAACTGTTTCAAGTCCAAAGAAAAAAGCTCCCAAAGCAACTATAGCAATTCCAACAGGAAGCGCTAGAAAGAAAACTTTTTTGCTTCTTTCTTTCATCAGATTATCAAACTCTTGGCTACAATAATAATACAAATCACAATAGCCATTTTCAGAAGTTTCTACTGGTTTTATACCTGCATAATAACTCCACCTGCCTCCTTCTGCAATACAAGTAGCATTATCATTTATAGGAATATCCTATCCAACATTACCGCAAAAATCTTCATAATCTGGTTTTGGAAAAAGAGTATTTATTCCGTAAAAAGTCACAAAAATAGTAAGTATTATTATCGCAATAGCAAGAAGAACATTTTTTAGATTCATATTATAAAAAAATCTAAAACATTTATAAACCTTGTCAAGTAACTTTTTATCATGGAAAACTATGAAAAACTTCTTGAAGAAGCATATAAAAAAATAAAGAAAAATGATACTTGCAGTGATAGATTTGAAATTCCTAAAATAGAAGGACATTTTGAAGGAAAAAAGACAATACTTACAAATTTTTATCAGATAGCTTCATATTTAAGAAGAAATCAAGAGCATTTTCAGAAATTCATGCTTAAAGAACTTGCAGCATCAGGACAAAAAGAAGGAGATAGATTAATATTAAATATAAAGGTTCAAAGCGAAAAAATAAATCAAAAAGTAGAAGAATATGCAAATGAATTTGTAATTTGCAGAGAATGCAAAAAGCCTGATACAGAACTCATAAAAGAAGGAAGAATAACTTTTGTTCACTGCTTGGCTTGTGGAGCAAAACATCCTGTTGGTAGTAAGGTTTAAAAAACAAAATTCCTTACAAATTTTATGGAGGTAAAAAAATGGTAAAAGGTTATTGCGTAAAGTGTAAGAAAAAAGATATGGATATGAAGAATCCTGAAATAAAGCAAACAGCAAGAGGAGGCTATATGGCCCAGGGTGGATGTACTGCATGCGGAACAAGAATGAGTGCTATGCTTTCAAAGGATAATGCAGAAAGAGCTATCAAAGAAGGTGCTAAAAAAGCTTTCTAATCTCTTTTTTTAAAATGTTTGTGAATATAATCCAGGCATACAGAGACATAGTTGCAGTTTGTGATAAAGAACTTCTTGGTAAAAGATTTGAAGAAGGTAAATTTCAACTGGATGTAAAAGAAAATTTCTATAAGGGAAAAGATGCAGATAGAATAAAAATCCTAAAAATAATGAAAGAGATGTCAAAAGAGGACGCAACTTTTAACATTGTTGGAGAAAAATCAATAAATACCGCTCTTGAAGCAGGAATAATTTCAAAAGAGGAAATAAGAAGAATTAAGGGGATTCCGTTCGCTTTAATTTTATTATAAAAATTCTATTAATATTCTAATTGCATTACTTTTATAAATAATCTTAAATAACAATATTTTATGGGAGATAATTTTAAAGGAGAAAATAATGGAGAAGAGCAGATTACAAGAGCAAGAATTCCAAGAGGAGGAGAAATAATAGGTGTAATAGAACAAAGACTTGGAGGCAATAAAATGTTTGTAGATTGTCTTGATGGAAAAAAAAGAAACTGCAGGGTTCCAGGCAGATTAAAAAGAGCTTTATGGTTACGTCCAGGAGATGTTGTTATAATAGAATTATGGGAGCTTGATAAAAATAAAGGTGATATTATTTTCAAATATCCTTCAAACCAGGTAGCATGGTTAAAAAAGAACAAATATCTATCTGAAGAATCAAAAGAGTTCTGAAAATGACAGAAGAAACAAATGAGAGTAAAGATTGGAAAAAACTTGATGAAAAAGAAAAATCTTACACTGTTAGGGTATTAAATTGGTTTCATTTTAGAACAAATAGACAGTCTTGGTTAAAAGAGGAAACAATAACCTGGGAGTTAGTTAGATTGTTACAAATAATTCCCTATGAATATTTATTAAAAAATTTTCTGATAAAAATTAAAGAGAAAAATACTTCAATAAGTAAAATTATTGATTTAATTATAAGCGAAATAAATAATGCAAAAATTGAGCCATATCCTTATTTGAGATTAAAAGGTAACAAGAATAAAAGCCGTTCAGATATAGAAATAAAAACGGATAATTCGTGCCTATGGATAGAAGTTAAAACACAGTTAATAAAAGAGAAACTTTTATTAAATCAAATTAATAAACAAATAAATTCTCCAAATTTTATTAAGAATAAAAATAAAGCGATTATAGTTTTGATACCTGAAAATCAAGAATATTCCAAAGAAAAAATAACTTGGAGGGAGATATTTATTATTTTAGAAGAAAGTTATAAATCAATTAAAAGCAAAAATAATAAAATATTAAGAGGATATGAATTAATGTTAGAAGAAATAATTAATAGAATAAGATTAAGGAATTATTACATTAAAAAATGAAAAAAGTAATCTGTGAAAAATTCCAGAGAATAACAAAAAACAGAAAAAAACTTGAAAGAATTCTTGGAGTGGAAATAAAAAATCAAGGAAAAGAAATAATAATAGAAGGCAATCCAGAGGACGAGTTCGTTGCGGAGAAAGTTTTTGATGCTCTAGAATTCGGTTTTCCTTTTTCTGCTGCGATTTTAATAAAAGAGCAGGATTATATGCTGGAAATTATATACATAAAAGATTATACAAAAAGAAAAAATCTTGAAGTTGTAAGGGCAAGAATTATAGGTAGAGGAGGAAAAACCCTTAAAGCACTTAGTACACTAACAAAATGTTATCTTGAATTGAAAGATAATTCTGTTGGAATAATAGGAGAACCAGAGTATATAAGAACAGCACAGGAAGCTATTTTTTCTTTAATACGAGGCTCTAAACAGGCAAATGTTTATGCTTATCTTGAAAAGCATCAGCCAGAACCTATTTTTGACTTGGGGTTGAAAAAGGTTAAGAAAAAACGCCCCAGGCAGGATTCGAACCTGCGACCCCATGGTTAACAGCCATGTGCTCTAACCGGACTGAGCTACCGGGGCATAATAATGCTAAAATAAATTTACTTTTAAACTTTCTCATCTAAAAACATTTTTAATTGTGTGCTCTCTAAATTTACCATGAAAAAACTAAAAGTTCTTGTTGCAATGTCAGGAGGCGTTGATTCAAGCGTGGCTGCTCTTTTAATGAAAGAAAAAGGTTATGATGTTATTGGAGCATTCATGAAAAACTGGTCTGATACGAAAAATAAGTTTGGAGAATGCGCATGGAAAGACGACAGAAAATCTGCAATGAAAATAGCCTCAAGACTTAACATTCCTCTGATTACTTTAGATTTTGAGAAAGAATATCGAAAAGAAGTAGTAGATACTATGTTTAATCTTTATCAAAAAGGCATAACTCCAAACCCTGATATAGATTGCAACCAAAAAATAAAATTTCCTCTTCTCTGGAAAACAGCAAAAAAACTTGGAGCAGACTATGTTGTAACAGGGCATTATGCGAGAATAAAAAGAGTTATTAATGATAAATCAAACCTTAAATTAAATAATAAAATTGGCGGTTCTTATATTAATAATAAATATCAATCTGCGAACGAAAGTAAGCAGCATTATTCTTATGAACTGCTCAGAGCAAAAGATGAATCAAAAGACCAATCTTATTTTTTATATAGATTAAATCAGAATGATTTAAAGCATTCATTATTTCCAATTGGGGATTACACAAAAAAACATGTTCGGGAAATTGCAAAAAATAATGAGTTTGAAAACTTTAATAGAAAAGGAACAGTAGGAATTTGTTTTATAGGAAAAATAAAATTAAAGGAATTTTTACAGAAAAAAATAAAACCAAAAAAAGGAAAAATTCTTGATCCAGACGGAAAAATCATAGGAGAGCATGATGGAATTTATTATTATACAATAGGACAGAGAATAGGGCCAAGATTTGGAATAGGAATAGAAAAAAAAGATAAAAAAGGCCAGGTAAAGAGATGGTATGTTGCAAGAAAAAACCTGAAAAAAAATGAGATAATCTCTGCTCCAGAAGGGCATGCTTTAAATTTTAGAAAAAAGATAATAATTAAAGATGCTCATTGGATAAATGAAGAACCAAGCAAGAACAAATCAATTAAAGTATTAAGCAGAATAAGGCAGGTAGGCGAGTTATTATCTTCAACATTAAAATATTCCCACAACAGATATCATATTACCTTGAACAAACCAATAACAGGAGTTTCAGAAGGGCAGGCTATTGTCTTATATTCTGGAAAAAAGGTTCTTGGCGGAGGAGTTATTAGTTTTGAATAATATTTTTAAAAGAAAAGTATATATACTATTTTTATTTATAATATAAATGGGTAAAAGAGGATTTATTATTGGAGCTTTATTTATATTCTTAATTTTTTTGGTTAGTACAAATAATATTTCAGCGCAAGAAGATTCTAATCTATTAGCTTGTTATGACACAGATGGTGGACGAAATTATAATCTTAATGGTACTTTAACAATTGGGACTGGAATTTATAAAGATCAATGTTTAAATGATAGCGGTAAAACTTTATTAGAATATTATTGTAATTCAACTAGCAGATTAGGTTATTCATACGAATTTTATATATGTCCTGAGAATAGTTGCAGAAATGGAGCTTGCGCATTTCCACCGCAATGTAAAGATAATTGTACAAGTTTAGGATATAATTGTGGTGTTCATTCAATTTGTGGAGTTGCTACAAATTGTGGATATTGCATTGCCACACATACTTGCAATGAATTAGGAAAATGTGTACCTATAACAAACCAAACTAATCAAACATGTATACCTAATATTAATGCTTGTTCAAATAGAATTTGTGGATTAGTAGCAAATGGAACATGTGGAACTATGGGTTGTGGAACCTGTCAGTCAGGTTACAATTGTAATATAAATGGACAGTGTATATTATCAACTAATCAGACTTTTATAAACCAGACAAATCTAACTCTAATTTCACCTAATGGCGGTGAAGTTTGGATAATTGGTAAAACTTATGCTGTCGGCTGGGCAACAAATATTATTCCACAAATATATTTGAACTATCAACCTTGGATTGAAATATTAACTCCTAACAGTGATATAGCATATACTTTTCAATCATCTGACACAATGGTTAATAATGATGATTTTCGTTTTGGCAGAGGTTGGCCCTTCACAGTACCGACAGATAAAGGATTAGATGGAAAATATCTTGTAAGAGTTGTTATAAAAGATAGTGCAGGAAATTCATTGTTAAGTTTACAAAGTAAAGATTATATTCATATAAGTAATAATCCAGTTATAAGAGATTGTCAAGACAATATTTCATCACAAATATCTCCTCCTTTCAGAAATTCTGAATTTGGAAATTTAGGTCTTGATATCTCAAAGCATCCGGAAATAATAAGGTATAGAATACAATGGTTTTCTGGTGGATGGTCAGAATGGTACACTCCCGGTGTAGATGATATAGATTGGAAATTAAATGATGACGGAACAAAAAGAAGAGTTTGGGGATATTTTGGAGACCACACACATGAAATAGAAACCTGCAACAGTAAAATTCTTGGAAATACAACAGAAACTAGAAATTATACAGAAAATCAGACTAGTCTAATTTGCAAAAATGGTTGCAAATTAAATGGAGATTGTTATCCTTATAACAACAGAAAATCTGAAAAATATTGTGCTGTTGGAGGTAATTGGATAACACAAGTCCAAGATAATGGAACATGTGAAAATCATTTTGAATGTTCTTCTTATGTATGTGTTTCAGAAAAATGTGTAGAAGGAGATCTTATACAAAAAATACTTGCTTGGTTTAGAAAGTTATTTTCCTAAAAACCAAAGCATTCCAATAACAAATATCATATTACCTTGAACAAACCAATAACAGGAGTTTCAGAAGGGCAGGCTATTGTCTTATATCAAAGAGTTGTCTGCCTTGGTGGGGGCGTTATTAGTTTTGAATAGATAAAATAACAAAACTACTTAGGTAAAATAAACTCTATTAGTTCTTTAGTATTATAAGTTTTAATTATCTTTTGTAACTTGAAGTGTTCATCATTGCTCCATATTATACTTTTAGGAAAAGCTAGAGCGCAGGCAATAAATAACACATCATCTTCGTCTATTTTTCCAATTATTTTATCTGCCTTTTCCCTGTATCTTATAATTTCGTCTGTTTTAACAATTCTTATATATTTAACCAGTTTTTTCATCATCAGATTAAATTCTTCCTTGGATAACCCAGATTTATATAAGATTTCCATCTCATGTCTTTTTATTTCAGTAAGGGAGTATTCTGGAAGTAGAAATTTATTATCTGAAGACAGAATAATGCTTCTCGTTATGCTATTTTTTATAATGGCAGAAATAAGGATATTGCTATCAGGAATTATAAGCATTAAATCTCAACGCAGCAGACCTTTTTATTTTTTTGCCTATTTCTTCTGCGTCTTTTAATGTCAATTTGCTTTTTGACGCTATTTGCTCTATTGTTTCCAAATCAATTACTCTCTGTTCAATTGCACGCCTTGCTACCTCACTCCACTTGATTTCATTAAACATTTTCATTTTTTTCATTAATTCTTCTGGAACAGATAATGTTATGTTTGGCATACATATTTATGTGATTGCACATATTTAAACTTTTCTGTTGAAGTTCTTGGTGGTGGAGTTATTAGTTTTGGATAATATTTTTATACTCTGTTTCTTTATCTAAAATATGGATGATTTAATAAAAAGGCAGAAAGATATGTATTGGGGATTATGGTTTGGAACAATCGTTTTAGTAACAGTAGTTATTTTATTTTGGACAATTCCCTTTATTTCAAAAGAAATTGATTTAATTAGAAAGACAATACTCACAGTTGCTGTTGCAATTTGTGTACCTCTCGCTTGGATATTATTTTATCACCAAAAGAAAATTGATACTAATAAAATAGCAAAAGAAAAAAATGTAAAAGAGAAGACGTTTAAATTAGTTAATGTTGTTCATGGAATAAGTTTTAAAATTGAATCTATAAGATACATTCTACTTCTAATAGTATTCTTTGTTGGTGGAATTTATTTTTTAATAACAGGAGGGCCTTATTGGTGGATAGGATTAATATTAATTGGAATAGCTTGTTTGTTACCAATAGCAATAAAAACTTTTTGGAAAGTTGGAAAACAAAAATTAAAAGGAAGATACTATTAAACATGGAACTAGATAAAGCAATAAAATCAAGAACAAGCACAAAAAAATTCAACTCTAAAAAACCAGATTGGCGGGATATTATAGAGTGTATAGATGCTGCAAGATATGCTCCAGTTGCAGGAGGGAATTGCACTTTAAAATTTATTTTAGTAGAC
>JBDRNV010000006.1:0-41423 GCA_043810695.1 Nanobdellota archaeon
CTTCTTACAACCAACCAGATAATACCAATAGCAATCAGCACCAAAAGGATAATCATCAACGTAGCCAAAACTTCTGACAAACCTCTTTTGCCTCTTATTAGTTTCTCCATAATCTTATTATTAGGGAATTCTATTTAAAAATGTTTTGTTTTTATTTAGTCTAACTCCGTCGGTTAAAAGAATCAATAATTTTGAAAAATTCTTTGCTGTCGATAACTTTATCAACTTCTGTCAGTCCTCTTTGTTCAACAAATTTCACAAATGCTTCTGGTTTATATTTTCTTTTTCTTAATGAAGAAATAGTGGGAATATTTGCATCATCTTCTCCAGAAAGCTCTCCTTTGCTAATCATCTCATTTAATTTCCTTTTGGAAAGAATTAAATCTGTAAATTTAACTCTGCCGATAAAAAACGTCCAGGGGAACTTTTTTTCAAATATTTTAAAAATCATTTTTTGTCTTTCAGCGTTATCTTTATGGTCTTTTCCTCTTATGATATGCGTCATTCCTAATTCCATATCATCAACTGGAACAACTAAATTCATTAAAGGCCAGACTCTATATTTTTTCTTTTGTCTTGGATGTTCATGCTCATTTATTCTTGCTAAAGGAAAATCTCTCATAGCTGGATTGGAATTTTTCATATCTGATTTAAATCGCAAAACAGCTTCTCCTTCTTTAAAACCATTCTTATTCAGCATTTTCTTCCACCTTATAAGATTTTCATTGACAGAAAGTTTTCGGCATGAACAATTTTGTTTAGAATTTGAAAACTTTTTGAATTCATCAGCAGAACAAGTGCAAACATAAACAACCCCCTTTTTCAAAAGTTTTTCAATATAATCATAATATAATTTCATCCTATCAGAAGAAATAAGATATTTTGAAACATTTCCTAAAATCCAGTCACAATCTTTTTTTATACTCTTATAACTTTCAGCATGAACATTTTCTGGATTAGTATCATCAAAAATAACATAAAATTTTCCTCCATATTTTTTAACATATAATGAATTTGGCAACCCTGCTCCAATCATATTTCCAATATGCAATGGTCCAGAAGGAGCAGGCCGAAATCTCATAATAACTCCTTTCTTAGAAACATTAGGTAATTCATCTAATCCTTCTCTGGTTTCTCTCTGAGAAAGTCCATCCTTAATTTTATCATACTCTTTTTCCTGCTCTTCTAAATTTAGTTTATTAACTTCTAAAACAATCTTATTTATCTCTTTTGCATATTTTTTAACTTCATCTTGTTTAAGTCCTTCATTAAATAATGCAGAAATTACAGAGCCTACTATTGCTTTTCCATCATGAGCAATTGCATTTTTCAGGGCATATGCACAGGCTTTTTTTTCAAAATTCTTCATATTATATAAATAGATAAACCAATTTATAAATTTAGTTAGAGAATTAAATTACTCAATCTTCACATTAAGTTTTCTCTCCAAAACTTCAATTCTCTGCTGTATATGATAAATCTGATTTGATAAATCATCAAGCCTGGTTGTTATGTCAAGGATTCTTTTTGCGAGTTTTCTTCTTCTCTCATGAGACGAATCAGAGACATCTATTGTTTCGTCAACTTCTGCGTCAGATGAAACAGAAGAGGATGATTGTTCTGCTTCCTCCCTCTCTTTTTGTTTTTTATACCTCTCAGCAAGGTCAAGAACATTATCTTTTTTGCCAAATCCGAATAAACCCATTAAGAAGAGAAGTAAAAGTGATTTTTAAATTTAGTTATAGTTTAGTCTAATCCTTTCTGCAATGTATAAAGATTATAATAAATTCCTTTCTTTTTTATAAGCTCTTCATGGCTTCCGAGTTCTGCTATTTTTCCTTTATCAAGTACAACTATTTTATCTGCGTTTCTAACTGTTGAAAATCTATGGGCGATTATTATTGTTGTTTTTCCTTCAATCAATCTCTGAATTCCTTCTTGAACTTTTTTCTCAGATTCTGCATCTAAAGCAGCAGTTGGTTCATCAAGAATCAATATTTTAGGATTTTTCAAAAAAGCCATGGTTATTGCAATTCTTTGCCTCTGCCCCATTGAAAGTTTTATTCCATCTTGTCCTACTTTAGTATAATATTTCTTTGGAAGGTGATTTATAAAATCGTCAGCAGAAGCAGCTTTAGCAGCCATTATAACTTGTTTTTCTGTTGCTTTTGGATTAGCATACTTTAAATTATTCATTAATATATCATTAAACAGATTTAGGTCTTGTGGAACTGTTGCAATCTGATCTCTAAGCCACTTTAATTGCAAATCAGATATATCTACCCCATCTAATTTTATTTTTCCTTTGCTTGGTTGATAATATCCCATGATTAACTCAGCCAGAGTTGTTTTTCCAACCCCACTTTTTCCAACTAATGCAACTGTTTCACCGGGTTTTATCTTTAAATTAATATTTTTTAAAACACGCTTGTTTTTTAGATATCCAAAATTAACATCGTCAAAGATTATTTCACCTTTAACAGAATTTAATATTTTATTTCCATGATTCATTTTTTCAGGTACAATTGCTCTTAATTTCAAAAATCTTTTTATAGCAACAACTGTTCTTTTATACATCCTATAAATACGTCCAAAAAATCTAAAGGGAGCAAATGCTAAATTTATGTATCCAAAGAACATAACAAACTCTCCAGGCGTTATATTTCCTTGCCTTAAGAAAAAAATTGCAATTCCTAATACAGCCACAAAGCTCAGGCTATAAACAAATCCTTGCATAACAGAAACACTTTTTGATTTTTCTGCAGCTTCTTTGGTTGCTCGTAAAGCTTTGCCGGCAAGAGATTTGAAAAAATTCTCTCTTTCTTTATCTTCCATCACAAAATTTTTGACAAGGAAAACATTATACAGTTTATCATAAACATTTCCATATTGTTTTTCAAAAACCTTGTGTTCTTTTCTTCTGGCCCTCATTTCTGGCTTGACAAATCTAATTGTTAAAATAGCATAGATACAGAACGAAATCAACATAATTATTGCAATTTGCCATTGTATTATGAACATTGCCACAAGAGAAAATAATAGCATTAATAATTGTGGTAATACATCAGAGACAGTAGAAATTAAGTCCTGTAATGACCATGAACCTCTTGAGATTTTCTGTAAAATTTCTCCTCGCTGTTCTTTTTTATGAAATAAAATAGGAAGAGTTAAAAAATGTGAATAAGCTTCTGATTCAGCTTCAAAAGACATTTTTGCTCCAAGAATTTCACCCATATATCCTGTCCTATTTGAAATATAAGTTGATAATAAGCTCAATAAAAGCCAGAGCCCAATTAGTGACAGTAAAATATTAATTGCTGTACTTTGAATTATTGCTAAATCAAAAAGTCTACCATAAACATAAGGAGTTGTTACTGTAAAAATAGCCCCAAAAGTTGCAACTAAAATGACATTTCTTAATTTCTTTTTATTCCTTCTAAACATATCAAAAACAAATTCCGTTGTTTGTTTCATAATTAAAAAAAGAAAAATTAGTTTATAAAACCTTTTTGCCGTTGAAAATCATAGAAAAAATTTATAAATTAAAAGATTTTAGATTTATTAGAATTTAAATTCTAGCATAAATTTATATATTTCAAGAGTGTTAATTTTAAATGGGAAAATTCCTCTCAGAAAGAAATAAAATTGGAAATTTAGAGGAAGAGGATGATGAAGAAGATGAAGATTTCTTAGAAGATTTTTTTAAAGAAGATGTATAAGAAGATTTTTTAAACAGATAAATCTTTATTGTATTATGGCAGCGACAATTGCGCAGTATATTGGAAAAATAAATCCTAAGATTTTCGCAGATAATGGAAAAGAATTGTTGCAAGCATATGGTTCTGCTGATTTCATTCCAGCAGAAGCAATTAAGGAAAAACCACTGTCAAAACACGGGCTTGTTTATGATTCCTCATCAGAGACTTTAGAGCCTGTTTATTTTTTTATTCTTGATTTGATGAACGACTTTGGACTTGAAACACAAAAACTTATAGATAATTTTAGTTCATCTCCTGGCTCAGGGCATTTTGCAGAACTTGGGCAAAGAGCAACAATAATGCAGCAACAAGCTTCAAAGATTTTAGGAGATGTAAATGCTGTTATTAGAAGTGTATTAAATATTATATATGACTTAAAAGATTTCAGGTTAAGGCTTCAGCAATATGATGATATTAAGTCAGATAAAAAAGAAGCAGCTATTCTTTCACTAAAGCAAATATGGATGGATAAAGTTGATATAAATAAGGGAAATTCAAGCATAAAAGCAATGGCTCTTGGACAGGCAGGCTTCCAGACACTTATAGATGCATTTCTTTTTGTAAAAAGTGAAGAAGAGGTGGATAAAATAGATTTAAATGATAGAGTTAAGAGAATTCTTAGGCCAAGAATACTTGAATTCAATCACTGGCTTGACCAATCTGAAAAAGAATTAAGAAAAAGATACGAGCTTGAAAAAACATACTTGAGCAGCCAGGTAAATTCTTTAAAACTTTATTCAAGATGGGCAAAACCATATCTTAAAGCAGCTCAACAGCTTGAAATGACTGAAAAAGGAAGAGAACCAGCGTTAGTAAAAGCATTCAACACAATTATCCTTGAATTAACTCTTCTTGGAAAAAGAAAATTAAAAACAAAGGAAGAGGCAATATCTGGACATCTTCCAAGTGATTTTGAAAGATTGAAAACAAAAGATTATTACGCGTGCGTTCTTATTGATTTTAGATTCAGAGGTATTCCTCAAAGAGTAAGTCAGCAGGCTCATTATGCTTTTGGAGGAAGAGCTGATATTTCTTTTAGATCTTATGTTCTAACAGAGGATGAACTAAAAAAATTAGATGAAGAGCTTGAAGCTTCTGACCTTAATGATGCTCTTAATCTTATTGAAGGAATCACAACAGAAAGTTTAGCGCAACTGCAGGATGAAATTAATTTCTTTCTTGAAGAAAAACCAAATGGAGAAGTATACCAAGCTCTCAAAGACACATCAAATCCGTTTAAAGCTCTGTTTGGAGGATATGACGAAAGCAGTGTTCCTAAACAAAAAGCAAAAAAGACAGATAAAAAAACACCCGAAAAAGCCCCCGGATATTTTTCAAATTTATTTGGTGCTTTGTCAGGCCAGCCGCCCACAATGAAAAAAATCGAAGAAAAAACAGCTGAAAAGCAAAAGGTAACAATAAAGCCTGAAACATATGCAGAAAAACAATATCTAAGGCCTCTTACTGCAAAAACAGCAACAGAGCTTGCATTCAAGCTTTTTGATATATATAAGAAAGCACACGGAATGCCTAGTTATACTTAATAATCAGATTTATATATTTCTTTAACATAACTTTTACATGAAAAAAAGCAAAGTTAGTAATAAGAATAAAACAAAAAAAGAAAACATATTAGATGAAATAGCTGTGTCTCTACAATCAATTAAAGATGATAAATCAGAAGAAGAGACAAATCTGCCAGAATCTGGTTTGGAAGAAGATGTTGAATTAAATCTCAAAGAACTGGAATTTCAGCAATTTATGCAGCCATCCGAAAATGTTAAAGCTCCTGTTCTCGAAAGAATTGCAGGCAGTTCGCCTAGAACTATTTTTGTAGGAACAGGTTCCCAGTCTTCACAAACATTCGCAGAGGAAGAAGAGAATAATGACAAATTCAAATACATTCCAGGACAAGCAAAAGACGAGCCAAAATATTTAGGTTCAGATTCAACAATTTCAGCAGAACCAAGACAATTAAACATAATTGAAGCAGGAAGAAAGAACGAAATTATACCAGATATAAATCAGGAGGCATTTTTTCAAGGAGCATCTGAAATCAAAAATTTCCAGTCTCAGAATGTAGAAAGATTTGAACGAGTAGATAGATTTGATGCAGAAAGAGCAAGAAGAAGAGATTCTTCTGAAAAAGAAGAAGCCAAATATGAAAAATACAAGCCAAAAATGCCTAAGAGTTACTGATTTTTTAAAAAGAGTTAACTTTAAATTCTAATAAATTATAGAATTTTTTGGATTAATATGGGAATAATAAAAGGTTTAATAAAATTAATAAGTGAATTTAAAGAAGAGATAGTTTGGAATTCGCATGACCCGCAAAAAATTAATAAGCTTTATGAAGAAATGATAAAATGTAAAGAATTTTATGCAACACTTTATCAAAAAGCCATTGCATATTACTTATATGAAAAAAGTCCTTTTTACACAAAAAAAATGGACTCTTGGGAAGCTATAAGATTTTTAAATAAAGAATTTTTAAATGCTGGAGTTGGTGATAGTAGTAATTTGAAGTATATAATCAGGCATAAGGCATATGTGGATGAACATATTCTTTATTTAAGTAGGTCTCATGATAGTGTTGGTCGTGGTAGTTCAAACTCGCAATATTGTATAGGTAACACTTCTGTAGATGATCGTCGTGGAAAGTTAATTTGGTTTACAAAAAAGATCAACAATTCACTTTAAGCATTATAAAATATTGGTTTAGGATATAAGTTATCATGATTTTTTTAAAACAATAATTATATAAATAAAATTCTGCTGTTTTTATTATGGAAAAGAGGGATTACAATTCTTCATTTGATTACAGCATTTCAGATATTTATCAAGGCGGATATTCTAGTTTACTTCCACCATCTGATTCATATATAACAACAGGAAGTCTTGGAATGACAACAGACCCAAGAACAGCAAATATTTTGCAGGATGTATCCTTAAAACTTGCATCTGGCGTAAAACATGTAGAAATTGAAGCTGTTTCTCCTGAGGTATTTGATTCTATTCCAAATCAGCAACTTAAAGAGGTTCATAGGCTTTCCAAACTCACAGGTACAGAAGTTTCTATGCATGCTCCTGTTCTCAATACATCAGGTATTGATCCAAGAAGCGGTTTTAGTGAATCAGAAAGAGAGGCAGCAGAAAGAAGAGTTACAAATGCTCTTTTAAGAGCAAGAGAATTAAATCCAGATGGAAACATACCTGTAAATTTCCATTCAGGTGAAGGAATTCAAGGTTCACAATTTCTACCTCCATCAAAAAGAAAAGAAAAAGAAAAATATGAAATAATGATGGTTGTAAACAGAGACACAGGACGATTAGCACCTTTAGGAAGAGAAGAAGAATTTCATTTGGGGGGTGAGGTTAAGGAAATATCAAAAACTCCTGAACAAAGATTGAATAATTTAAATGCAACAGAATGGAAAAATTCTTTATTTCAAGTTGAAGTTAACAGAGAGAACGCAGAAAGAATTATGCAAGATATTCATCCAATATTTATAGCAAGATTTACAGATCTTCAAACTAAAAAATTAAAACCAGAAGAACTTACTAATGAAGAAAGAGCACAAATGGGCAAGGTTTCTTCTGCATTTGAGTTTATTGAACAAGCCAAAATGTCAGCTGATAATCTTTTTGATAAAGCATACAAAGCCGCAAAAATGGATAATGATGAAAAAAATATGAATTCATTAAAAAAACTCTCAGTAGAATATGGAAAATTAATTGGAGTAGAAGAAGACAAAAAGAATCCTGAAAAATATTTTAATCCAAAAATTCATGCAGAAGCATTACAGGAACTCATTCATATTATGGAAAATTTTCCTCCAAGATCTTATGTTCCCATAGAAGAATTTGCAGTTGAGCAATCATCAAAAACTTTTGGAAATGCAGCTTACAATTCTTATAAGGAATTTAAAGGAAAAAATGTTCCTCTTATGGTTATAGAAAATCCTCCAGCTGGTTTTGCTTTGAGCACAGGTGAAGATATAAAAAACATTGTTGAAGCTTCACGAAAAAGATTTGTTGAAAATGCAACACAAGATGGAATGTCAGAATCGCAGGCAGAAAAAGAAGCTGAAAAATTAATAGGTGCAACCTGGGATGTAGGGCATATAAACATGCTAAGAAAATTTGGTTATTCAGAAGAAGAAATTGTAAAAGAAACAGAAAAAGTTGCTGATTATGTAAAACATGTTCACCTTTCTGATAATTTTGGTTTTGAACATACAGAACTTCCTATGGGAATGGGAAATGTTCCGCTAAAAGAAATGATGAAAAAATTAGGAGAAAAAGGATTTGAAGCAAAAAAGATTATTGAAGCAGGACAATGGTATCAGCATTTCAAAACTCCTCCTTTTCAGGAAACAATTGAAGCTATGGGTTCTCCTGTTTATGCAATGAAAATGGCTCCTTACTGGTCTCAGGCAGCAGGGCTTTATCAAGGATATTCATCAGGTTTAGGGCAAATGCTTCCACAGATGAATTATGAAACTTTTGGAACAGGTTTTTCAAGACTTCCCTCTGAACTTGGCGGAACAATGCAAACATCAGGAAGCAGAATGTCAGGAAGACAAATGGAATAAAAATATGGATATTATTTATTCTGATCATGCTAAGAAAAGGATGAAAAAACGTGGAATAGAAGGATGGGAAGTAGAACATATTTTAAAATTTCCTTCTTATACTAAAAAATCTTCTGATGGGAGAATAGAAGCTATTGGTTCTGTTAAAAACAGGATGCTTAAAGTCATATTTACTAAAGCAGAAAATTATATAAAGATAATTACTTTAATATTAAAATGAAAATCGAATATGATAAGGATGTTGACGCAGCTTATATTTATATAGAAGATTCTATAAAAGATGGGGAGATTAAAAAAACAATAGAGCTAAATGATAATATAATATTAGATTTTGATGGAGATAGTAAGTTAATTGGAGTGGAAGTTTTGAGTGCTAGTAAGATTTTAAGTAAAAAAGTATTATCTGAGAAGTCTTTCTAAATTTTAGAAGTGAAACTTTTAAAAAGTATACTAAATAATATATTTTAGAAGATATAAAAGGGAAGTAATAAAAGGGGCGGAAATGTTAAAATATAATAATGGAGGTTGTTTTAATATTAACAATTTAGAATTAAATTTTGTGCAACATCTATATTAAATTTTCATGGCAAAAAAATTCAAACATAAAAATAAGAAAAAAATTAATTTTAAGGACGCTCCAACTTTGCAGCTAAAAAAAGAGTCAGATATTGCGATGGATTTTGCAACAAAGGCTTACAAAAAGTTTGACAAGATTATGAAATCTATTATTCTCTTCGGCTCTGCTGCAAAACAAACAACAGTAACAGGAAGTGATATTGACATTGTTATTATAATAGATGATGTGACTATTAATTGGGATCAGGAATTAACAGCATGGTACAGGGAAGAACTTGAAAAACTTATAAAAAGTAATCCATATCAAGCAAGTCTTCATATCAACACTATAAAATTAAGCACATGGTGGGAAGATTTGATGAGAGGAGATTCTGTAATAATAAACATTATTAGATATGGGGAAGCAATGATTGACTTTGCTGGATTTTTTAACCCAATAAAATCACTTTTGATAAGAGGAAAAATAAAGCCGACACCAGAAGCAATTTATGCTGCTCTACAGAGAGCGCCTGCACATATTGCAAGAAGCAAGTTCGCAGAATTAACTGCAATAGATGGATTGTATTGGGCAATGGTTGATTGTGCTCATGCAGCTCTTATCGCTAAAAATGTTTCTCCTGCCTCTCCAGAGCATATACCCGGGGAGTTAAAAGAACATTTTGTGAATATAGGAAAATTAAAAATGAAATATGTTATATGGTACAGAGATTTGCTTGTTCTCCATAAAAAAATATCCCATGGGGAAATTAAGGATTTGAAAGGAATTGAAATAGATGACTGGCAGAACAAAACAGAAGAATTCTTAGAAGTAATGGCAAATCTTGTGAAGGATATTGTTGAGTAAGGAGAAAAATAATTTTTAAACCTTATTATATTAAAAATAAGATTAATCTAATGCAAAACGGCCTTTGCCTTCGCAATTCTATTTTGTAAGGCAATTATCCTTTCTAATACATTTACACGACAATCACCTAATGATGTTTTAGCTTTATCATCAACTTTTATTGAATAGGTACATTTTGATCCGTGGTTTAACTCAAAAATATCAAAAAGACAGTGTAATAAAAGTGGAAAATTACTTGCATTATAATCATGAATTTTATTACTTAAATAGTAAGTTAACCCACCATCTAATAAAGTTAATTCACAATCTACATGATTTGGTTTATCCATTTTCCTTACCTTGCCTTTTTCTTTTCAGGCATTGTTATTCTAGAAGCAAGTCCTTTAAGATCTTGTATTCTTGAAACATCTACTGCTTTAGTTCTTAATGATTCAAATTTGTAATCATCAAGAATATCTACTATTTTTTTGATTTCTTCATATTTCTGAAGTGTTTTTATAGCATCTGCAATTTTTTCTTCAGAAGTTTTTATTCCTTTTTTAATGCCTTCAATAACATGCTCTGCTTCTATATATTTTTCATTTATTTCTGCATATGTTTCTTTTGATTCTCCTAGTTTTGATCTTATTTTATCTATATCTGTTTTATCAAGACCAGCAAGAACAGGAGAATACCATTTATTTAGTAATTCAGAAAGATTATATTGCCCCCTCTTTTGTTCAAATTGTCCTGCATAAACACCAATGGCTGTTTGTATACCTTTATCAGAAGCTTGTGTTCCTCTGATGAATCCTAATGCTTCTTCTCCAAGATTAAGACCATCTTTACCAGCTAGAACTTCAAGCGCACTTGGCGCATACATATTACTTTCTTTAGAATTATATAGACGTGCAGCTAGTGCTCCATATTGATACTTTTCAAAATCAGGTGCTGTAATTTGTTTTGATCTTTTTTCCATACATTTTCAAGAAATAGGTAGTATTTAAATGTTTCTATTGTGTTGTCTTTTAGAAAAGGTAACAGAATTTGGGCTGTATATTAAGTTATTTATTTTTTGTAAATCTTGTCGTGGTGATCAAAATCATAAAATAGGATTCTATCGTTGGTTTTGTCGTATTTGAAAGTCAAAATAAAACTCTTGTCAATATGAACTCTTTTAAAATCTTGTAATGGTGCTCTCAAATTCTTGTAATGTTCAATATCAAGGGAATTAATAATCTCCTGTATTTTCTTCCAGATTATCTCATATTTTAATCTGTCTTTCTTAAAAAGTTTTTTTAGAATTTTATGAAGTTTCTCTTCAATATCAAGCTCACGCATTTTCTATGCTTTTGCTTAATTCTTCAATAGAATTAAATCTAATAAACTTTCCTTCTTTTTGTATTTTCCTTAATTTCTTTATATACGCAGGCTTTAATTCAGGCTCAAGAAAACTATCCTCATATATTTTAACCAACATAGCCACTGCTTGAGATTTATTTTTTAAACCATATTTTGCCTTGACTATATTAATTATTCTATCTTCATTCTCGCTCATATCAATTATACTCTGAACCATTTTATTATATTTTATAATGAATTATAATGTTTATATATTTTTCTATTTCCAGCTTATCTATATACTATTTTATCCCGACGCTGTCTCTGCCTTAGATTCTTTTTTCGCTTCTTCTTTAGATTTTTCTTTTTTAAGTTCTTCTTTTGGCTTTTCTACAGGTTTAACCTCTTTTTTAATTTCTTCTTTAACTTCATCAGGCTTTGCAGGCTCTTCTTTAACTTCTTCTTTAGGTTTATTTTGTTCTGGAAAAATCTCTGACAGTTTTTTACTGCCTTCTTTTAAAATCTTTAAATTTATCTGCACAATTTCAGGAGAAATAACCTTGCCGCGCACTGTCTTTCTAAGACGGAATCCTTTTGGTTTAGCATTTGAAACCTTTTTCTTGCCTTCTCTTCTCGGTCTTTTTTTCATTGCCTTTCCATATGTTAACAGAACCCGTTTTAAACCAATACCTGAAACATCATCATGAACTGTAAATCCTGATTTATCACTTGCACCTGTTAGTTCAAACTCATACCCTTCTAAATCAGGAAGAAGCTCTTTTCCAGAAATCTTGCTATGAAGTTCTTTCCCAATTAATTCTTCTGTTTCTAGTTCAACTTTATATGTTTTCCCTGACTTTTCAGATATATTGATTTTAAATGCCATGATAATACAATTGAGAAAATGGTTTATAAAGTTTTATAATGATTAATCAGAATACATTCTTTCAACATATTTTTCTATACTTCCCCTTACTCTTTCTTTCAGATCAAAATCCCTCCTAACAAGTTTTTTCGTTCCTGAAAATCTCTTTAACAGTATTCTTGAATCATAAGTATGAAATAAATAAAACATATCTGAATCTTTAACTTTACCTTCTCTTTGTCTTATTTTTGTAATAGGAGAATGTATTATTCCTATACTAGATATTTGTTCAATTAAAGAATTCATTGTCATATCTCTCTTCTTGTCGTCAACAACAATAAAATGATATCTTACCTTATTTGAATTTTCAGGAGAAACTTCCCAGTTCCATCTTATGTGTCTATCTGTTCTGTGTATTATTTTTTGTGGTACAAAGAGTTTCATATTAATCTTTTTTTATATAGATATTTAAATGTTATGTTAAAAAGAATATAGGAATATTCTAAGGTTTTTGTAAGATTATCTTCCAGTAATTTCTAAGATACCTCTTGCCTTTATGACCTGTTTTTTCTTTAAAAGAAGAAAAGGAGATTGTTCTAAATCCAGGAAATGATTTACCAGAAATTATTTCTTTTTTTGTATAATAATGTCTTGTATTTTTTACTCCTTTCTTAATATATTCAAAAGTATTTTTTTCAATTTCTTTATATTTTTTCCCCCTTTTCTGATCAATTTCTATATCTTTATCCATAGAAACAGCCATTATTAAAAATCCTTTTTTTCTTAAAACCCTTTTCAAATCTTTAATTAAAGAGTATCTATATTTCTTTAATCCTCTATGCAACACTCTCCACGAAAGAATGCAATCAAAAGAATTAGATTCAAAAGGAATTTTAGTATTTTTTATATTAAATGGTTTCAAAAAAATATTTCTTTTTTGAAAATCGTCTTTATATAAATTAAGAACGCTTTGAGAATCCATTGCTGTTATATTAAATCCCTTAATATTTAAAAAAAAACTATTTCTACCATTTCCACATCCAAAATCTAAAATGTCTTTAATTTTACTTTTTTTTAAGAATTTAAGACTTTTCCTAACATATAATGCGGGTTTTTGTCCTAAATTATAATCCCCATATTTAAAATTTATAGTCATAACAAAATAAAATCTTATAACTTTATAAACAATCTGTTAAAAAGTTGGCATTTAGGTTAAGGATTCTCACAAAAACCAATACTCATTATCTAATTTTCTTAATCTGCTCTAATTCCTGCAAAAGCTGAAGTTCTTTTGAAGATAGCAAATCTTTATTTTTTCTGAAATTTTTGAACTGAGCTTCTGAAATATCGCTGTATAGGAAATTGATATTTTTCATTCTTCTTTCAAAATTTACACCAGCTACAGATATTGCTAGTTCCATTCCCTCTAAAGCTTCATTAACAGACTTATTCTCAGATTGCATATTTTTTATATGCCCTACTTTGTCATTGTTTTCATCTATTAAATTCATTCTTGTAATTATTTTTCCTATTTCAACTTTTACTCCAAAAATAGCAGGATTTGTGTTTCTAAAAACATGCTGATGCAGAACTTTTATTTTTGCAAGAGAAGCCATTCCCATTAATCTTGTTTTTTCAATCCCTTTTCTTTTTTCTTCCCTAAATTCCTTAAGATTCTCTATAAGTTTGTATATAACTTTCTCTATAATAATTTTTACATTTTCTGTTTTTCCGTCCAATCCCTCATCAATATCTACATTAAAACCTATAATAATTGCATCTAGCTCATTTATTTCCAAATTTGCTTTTGCGTTTATTAAATCACATTTATTTATATTCCCAATTCCTGCTTTTACGACAGAAATTTTTTCCTGCTTTAACATCGCAAGCAGAGCTTCAAGGCTTCCAAGAGAATCTGCTTTTACAATAATCCCTTGCTTGTCTGTTTTCAAAATGTCTGTAATTTGCTGTTTAAACATTTTTTCAATTTCATCTTTATTTTCCTTGTATACAACAAAAGGCATTCCAGGTAAAATATCTGTTTTTTCAACAATCTGCATTCTCAAACCAGTTGCAGCTGTAATTTTCTCTTTTGGTTTGAATTTTGAAGATAAAGGAAGAATTTCTTCAAGCACTCTTATTTTTGTTATTAATGGTTCTCCATTAATATTTGCAACAGCTATCTGATTTTTTTTTGAAAGTTCTCCATCATAAAGAATTGATTCAAGATAAAAGTTATCTTTTTCTTTTTTTACTTCAAGAACAACACCTTTAGCATCTTCTCCAAGAGTTAATCTGTTTTCAAGATATTTCTGGCTCAACCCGCATAAAACCATTATTAATTCTGGAATTCCTTCTCCTGTTCTTGCAGAACATGGAATTAAAGCTATTTTTGTTGTGAAATCCTTTATGTTATAGAATAAATCAGAATCAAGTCCATAATTCTGTAGAGAGCCTATTAAAGTAAGATATTTTTCCTGAAAATCCTGAATAGTGTTTTTTGCCTGGCTCTCAATGCTTGTTTTCAAATCTCCATATCTTTTCCATCCATGAATATTATCTATTTTATTTAATGCTATTATAAAAGGTGTTTTGTTGTGCTTTAATATCTGGATTACTTCTGATGTTTGAGGTTTTATTCCTTCATTAATATCAATTACGAGCACTGCAAGATCTGCTAAACTTCCTCCTCTTTTTCTTAGATTTGTAAATGCTGCATGTCCTGGTGTATCTATAAAAAGAAATCCAGGAATATTTAATTTAATATTTTGTTTGTTAATCAAAGGGCAAGCTAATTTTAGCTGTTCTACAGGATATAAAGTGAAAGAAATTTTTTGTGTTATTCCTCCTGCTTCTCCTTCCTGAACAGAGCTCTGTCTAAACCTGTCAAGAATACTTGTTTTTCCATGGTCTACATGCCCGCAGACAGTAACAATGGGCTGTCTTATTTTTTTGTTTTTCATAATATATCCCAATATAGATTTGTTTTTAAAGGTTAAGAAATTAATGGCTTTGCACAAATGAATAAACCTGCACAATATTGAAAGGTTCTTGCACAATATAAGAATCTTTATAATAAAGTAATTTCTTGGTTTTTTAAGTAAAATGGCTATTGATTGGGCTCTGACTTTGCTAACTTTCATCTCAACTTTAATAGCTACTTTTTCTGGTGTAGGTTTGGCTTTTTGGCTAAATAGGATGTATAATGATGATTCAGAAAAAACAAAAGCCAGAAGACTTCTTTTTTTATTAAAAGATGATATAGAATCTAATCTTGACCTTTTAATACAATTAAGGAAAGATTTAGCAAATCCAAATTATACTGTATTTTACAATCTAAGATTAGTAGTTTGGAATTCTATAACTTCAAATTTAATATCTGTACTAAAGAACCCTGCAATAATAAAAGACATATCTAAATTTTATTATGAACTTCATCATGTTGCAAGAAAGGTAGACCAAGCATTCAAGTTAATTTATAGTCCAAATTTAACCCCAGACGCATTAAACAGAAAAATAGAACTTGTTACTTCAATAAACCAACATGTTCCAGGAATATTAGAAGGAAGAAGTTGTAAATCTCCCCAAGCCATCCTTGCTGAAATAGATTGCTTAATCAAAGAACTGAAATAAAGCAAATAGTTAAAAATTAAAGTTTCTTATTGATTTTATGATTAGCAGAGAAGAAGCAAAAAATAGAATATTAAGAAAAATAGAAATATTTAGAGAACATTTACAACAATATAAATTAAATTCTTACAAAGAAGATAGATTAAAACTTGAATTTATTGAAGAATTTTTTTATGCTCTTGGATGGGATATAAGAAATGAACAAGGATTATCAGAGCAATACAAAGAAGTTATAAAAGAAGATGAATTAAAAGATAATGTTGGGACAAAAGAACCTGATTATGCTTTTAGGCTTTTTGGTAAAAAACATTTTCTTGTTGAGGTTAAAAAACCTTCAGTAGATATAGATAGAAAGTTAGCTCCAGCATTCCAATTAAGAAAATATGGTTGGAACGCTGAAATATCTATAGGAATATTAACTGATTTTGAACAATTTTCAGTTTATGATTGTAGGATTAAACCTAAGGAAACAGACAAGCCAGATGTTGCAAGGATAATGCACTTTACTTTTGAAGATTATGAAAAAAGATTTGATGAAATTTATGATGCTTTTTCTAAAGAAGCTGTGAGCAAAGGCAGATTTGATAAATTTGTTTTTTCAAATAAAGATAAAAGGGGAACTTCTGAGGTTAGTAACGAATTCTTAAAAGAAATTGAGAAATGGAGAGATAATTTAGCAAAGAATATTGCTTTGAGAAATCCAAACATAACTATAAATGAGTTAAATTATGTTATTCAAAAGATAATAGACAGAATTTTATTTTTAATAATTGCAGAGTGTAAAAATATTGAAAAGTATGGAAAGTTAGGAGAAATTGCCAAAAAAGAAGCTATTTACAAAAACTTAATGCCTTACTTTAAAGATTCTGATGATAAGTATAATAGTGGTATTTTTGATTTTAAGAAAGATACCCTAACTCCCACCCTTATAGTTGATGATAAAATATTAAAAGAAATAATTGAAAATTTATATTATCCTATATCTCCTTATGATTTTTCGGTTTTGCCTATTGAAATATTAGGTAAAGTTTATGAGAAATTTTTAGGTAAAACAGTCAGGTTAACCTCATCTCATCAAGCAAAGGTAGAAGAAAAGCCAGAGGTGAGAAAAGCAGGAGGAGTTTATTATACTCCAGAATTTATTGTTAATTATATAATTGAAAATACTGTTGGAAAAAAAATACAAGGAAAAACCCCTAAACAAATAGAAAGTATCAAAATATTAGATTCTGCTTGTGGCTCAGGAACTTTTTTAGTTAGAGCTTATACTTATATTTTAGACTACCTCTTAAGTTATTATATTAAAAATCCTGAAAAATATAAAAAAGAAATTTATCAAGTCAGAAAAGATAAGTGGTTCTTGACAACAGAAGTAAGAAAGAATGTTTTACTAAATAATATATATGGTGTTGATATTGATGCACAGGCAGTTGAGGTTACAAAATTAAGCCTTTTGCTCAAAGTTCTTGAAAATCAAACCAAAGAATCAATTAATCAACAATTAAAACTATTCAACGAAAGAGCTTTACCTAACTTAGATAAAAATATTAAATGTGGGAATTCTATTGTTAATTCTTCTTATTTTTCACAACAGAAATTAAATGCTCTTTCTACAGATGAATTAGAAAAAATTAATCCTTTTGATTGGGGGGATGATAAAAATGGTTTTGGGAATATAATAAAAAATGGTGGCTTTGATGTTATTATCGGTAATCCTCCTTATGTTAAAGAAGATGTCAATAGAGAAATCTTTGAAGTGGTTAACAAAACAGATATGGCTAAATATTATCAAGGAAAAATGGACTTTTGGAACTTTTTTACTTGTAAGGCATTAGATTTGCTTAAAGAGGGTGGTTTGCATAGCTACATAGCACAAAATAGTTGGGTTACAAGTTCGGGGGCTTCTATATTAAGAAATAAAATATTAACTGACTCTAAGATAATTTCTTTCTTTGATTTTAATGATTTTAGAGTTTTCAAAGATGCAAGTATTCAAACAATGATTTTTGTATTGGAAAAACAAAAGACTAACAAGGCTTATTCAGTCGATTATTACAAAGTTCTTGATAAAGATATTTCTAAAGAAGAACTAACTAATTATTTGATGACGAAAAAAGATGGAGACAAAATTGAGAAATTTAAGGCAAAGATTAATCCTCTTGAGATAAAAGAAAAACTAATTAATTTTACAAATAATCAAGTGGGAGAAATATTAGATAAAATACAAAAAAAGGGAAATTATTTCTTGAAAACTGAAGATATTGGGAATGGAATAGATGTATTACAAGATTTTGTTAACGAAACCCATCTTAAAACTCTAAAAGAAGAAGCAAAAAAGGGAGACGGAATTTTTGTTTTAAGTAATTCTGAAATGAAAAAACTAAATTTTAACAAAAAAGAAATGGAAAAAATAAAGCAATACTATCTTTCAGAACAATTGAAAAAATATTATGGTAATTCAAATAATAATTATTGGATTATTTATGCTGATTTAGAGGTTAGAGAGAACATTAATAATTATCCACATATTAAAGAACATCTTGATAAATTTAAAAGGATACTAACATCTGCATTTAAACCATATGGATTAAATAGACCAAGGGAACAAAGATTTTTTGAAGGAGAAAAGATATTTTCCCTAAGAAAAACAAAGAAAGTATCTTTTACTTATACTAATTTTCCTTGCTATGTGTCAAGAGCATTTTTAATAATAAAAACAAACGACATAAATCAAAAATACTTAACAGGATTACTAAATTCAAAACTAATTAATTTCTGGCTTTATCATAAAGGTAAAAGACAAGGAGAACAATTACAGATAGACAAAGAGCCATTATTAGCTATTCCTTTGATAAAATCTGAAAATAAAGAGATTATTGAAGCCGTAGATTTAATTATCGGATTGAAAAAAAGGTTAGAAAATCTTAATTTAGATAGAGAAAAAGACCTAATTAAAAAGCAAATGGAATCTTTAGAAAAGAAGATTGACAATATAATTTATAGTTTATATGGATTATCAGAAGAAGATAAAGAAGTTATAAGAAATAGTTAATTTTTTTTCTTTCTCTGCTCTTAACAGGGTAAATAAGACTTACAGGAAAGGGGGGTTGTTCAAAAATTTAGAATAATGTTTTTTGTCCGCTCTCATCTAAAGAAAATTCTTTTAATAATTTCCCCTTGTGATGTTCCTTAATCATGTTTTTAGTGCCAAGATAGGTCTTAATTTCTGATTTTTCCAAAAACTTCTTTTTTTGTTTATCAAATTCATAAGATAAAAGTATTGAATTGTCAGTTATGTTCTGTTCTTTACTTATGACCTGATTTTTGGGTTTAAAGTAATAATAAGTATTTGGATCAAAAACCCTCGCTTTGTGTTCTCTTAATAACTTTAATTTCTCTGGATCTTCTGGGGGATTTATGCCCCCTTTTTGTGGGTTTTTATCAACCCCCACCAAATTAGCCCCACACAACATCCCAAGAATATCAGAAGCAGGACTTTTATCTAATTTGGAATGAGATATGATTTCTCTTTTTATATTTGTAACAAACAAAAGACATTTATCAAAATATTTAGAGTTTCTTAATGTAGTATTTATTTCCCTTATTTGAGCCGAAATATTCTCATTTACAGGATATGTTTCAAAATCTATCCAAAAATAATATCTCTCCTTTTTTAAATAATAATCAACTAACTTCTTAACATCTCCAATAGAGAACTTTAATGAAATTGGTACAAAGATGGGTTTATTATTCATATTCTCAAAGAAGTCATATAGCTCATCAACCAATTTAATGTAATCATCAAAATCAATTATTTCAACTCTGTTCCCGCTCTTTTTCTTTTCTTTATCATATGGAGTATAATTTTTAACTACATTAGGAATAAAAACAATATTCTTTGAGTAAGAGTAATAATAATTAAGAAAGCCAGATATTTCCTCAACCCTTTTTATATTATTATAAGGATTAAATTTTAATGTAGCATGAAAAATATTATATCTATCATTTAACCATGTCTGTCGCCCAAAGAAATCATTAACTTCTTTTTTATCATCGGTTTCAATTAAGTTTTTAATATCATCAAAATCTTTTATAACTTTACTCTTTTCAAAAATAATTTTTTTATTTTTTAAGTCTCCCTTTTCTTTATTCTCAATAATTGACTTTTTAGTATTGCTTATATCAATTGTCTTAACTAAAAAATCCTTTCCTAGACCGCTTAATTGAAATATTTTTATATTAAAAGGAGAACTTTTATCGGTTGCTGTTTCCTTTATATCTATATCAACCATTTTTTACCCTCTTTTTAATTGATTTTATTATTGCTTTGTCTATAAAGAACTTTGACTTTTCCATTTCATCTAACAAAATCAGAGTTTTATCTTTATTAAATATTTTGTATTTGAAATAACAATTTTCTATAAATCCTGCTGTTCTTTCAAGATAGTTTTTTATACAAGATAAAAAAGGATTTCTCCATATAAACTTTATAGCACCATCATCATCAATTATCAAAACAAAATTCATCTTTAAATTATGGCATATATAACCCAAAGCGATAACTTCATGTTCTCCTTTGTTTATTTCCTTATCTGACATGAGGGGTCTTAAAATCTCTCCGATGTTAAGGTCCTTTTCACTAAAGACATTGATCATATCTTTTACTTCCTCAATTATCTTAAAATGCCTACATCTCTTTAATTCCTCATAAATAAAAGGAGTTATCTGTGCTTCAAAACTTCTTAATATGTCTTTTAATAATTCTGGGTTATAAGTATCATCCAAAAAGAACGAGTAAAAAGAATTATCTGCTATTAAGTTATTTTCTTTCATTTTTCAATTCCTTATATCTTTCGTCAGTTATAATCCCTTTTGAAAAAAGACTATCAATAATTCTGCTTCGCATAGGTTCATTTATTATTTCTTTGGCTACACTTGAAAAATCAACATAATCAGGATAGGTTTCATATATTAAAAATAATAATTCATTTGAGGAAAGGACATCATACATTTCCCTAATAAGTTTTAATGATAAAAGCAATTTGGAAAATCTCTTATCTTTTGAATACTCCTTAATCATTCTTTCATATTCTTTTTTCCCGTTTTCTGAAAGTAAAATTCTTTTTCCATCAAAATCAAAAGGATCTTTTATATAGGTCGGCTTAAGCAAAATCTCTTGTAATATCTGCGAGTAAGGACCATAATAATGTTTATCAAAATTCAATTCATCTTTTAGTTCCTCTTTTGAATTAGAAAGAATAAACATCTCTTTTTGGAGATATAAATCTGACTTAATGGGGGTTTCTTTGACACCCAACAACAAAATTAAATGCCTTTCTACAACTTCAAGCCCATCCATTTTGATTTTTTCTCCTCTGCTCATTTTCTTCTCTTCTCCTCTTCATATTTTTCATAATTAAATTGCCATAAAGTCTTATTTGACATATCCTCCCTTATTACCCATCCCTTATCTTCTAAATTTGTTAGACTTTCTTCAGCAGTTGTCCAATGCATACCCAATCTCTTTGAAATGGATAGAGTAGACATTTTGATTCTTGCTCTATAAAGTAAATTTAATATCTTTCTTTCATGCTTATTAAAATATTTGAATTCTTCAGCCATTTTAAAATTCTAGGTATACTTTTATTTTTTCATCCTTGTGTTTCGGTGGAATTTTAACAATCAGTTTTATTTCTTTTCCTCTTTCTAGCTTTAATAATTCTTCAAATTTCTTGGGTATTCTAACAAGATATTGTCCTGTTTTGTTTTTCTTTGATTCACTATATTGCAAACGAATATTCTTTTCAAATGTCAACTCTTCCTCTGGCTTTAAAATTCTGTCCAGTTCTTCAATCTCTTTTTTATTCACCTTCTTTTTTGTTTTTCTTGCTTTCATAATATTATTTACCACTCATAATATAATAATTATAGTATTTAATGATATATAAAACTTACTATTAGCAACTCAATTATAGAAATATTTATAAAGGAGTGAAATAAGAATAATACTATTGGTTTAGCAGTTAGATTATGGGACTAACAAGGAGGCAGGTTATGGGACTGCCTTTATTCTCATAAGGAGTTTAAAATGGAAATACAAACAGAATTGCCAAACAAAGAAGAAAGCTTTTGGACTAAATACAACAAAAGCCAAACTAAAGAAAAAGTCTTATTTGTGAGGCTGTTAAAAGAATTATGTGATACTTTGCCAAAAAAGTATAGAACTCATGGAAGAAAACCTCTTGAGCTATCTCATGTAATTTTCTGCTTGTGCATGAAGAATTATTGCTTAAAATCTGGAAGAAGAATTATTGGCGAATTAGAACTATGCAAACAGGCTAAACTGATAGAAAAGATTCCTCATTTCAATTCTCTCTTCAATTTTCTCAAGAAGAATGACCTAACATTTGTATTGGAAGAACTGATTAAATTAACTTCTCTCCCATTGAAGTCTATAGAGAAAAAGTTCTGTTGTGATTCCAGTGGCTTCGGAAACGCTGTTATTCATGACAGATGGAGTGCAATAAGAAGCAACTATGAGAAACACCACAAATATTTCAAAGCTCATATTACTTTTGGAGTTCTGACTAATATTGTAACAAGCTGCAAGATAACAGATGGCAATCAGAATGATTCTCCAATGCTTTCAGGAATGGTTGATGAGACTGCAGAGAACTTCAAAATAGAAGAATGGTCAGCAGATAAGGGATATTTATCCCGTGAGAATCTGCAAAAGATATGGGACAAAGGAGGATTGCCTCTGATTCCATTTAAGGAGAATACAACACCAAAAAGAGGTTATTTGATTTGGACAGAGATGTATAATTTCTTCAAAAAAAACAATGATCTCTTCATGAAGAAATATCATCTGAGAAGTAATGCAGAAAGTGGATTCCATTCAATCAAAGCTAAGTTTGGTGATTTAACTCAAATGAGGAATGAGACAGGAGCAAAGAATGATGTTCTTGTCAAAATACTCTGCTATAACCTCTGCTGTCTCATTCAGGAACTATTTAATTTGAATTTGGAATTTTCTTTTGCACAACTTAGAAAAGAGATTGCACAACATTAGAACTTCAAATTGTGCAAAGCCGAAATTAATATTAATAACGTTAGTGTAGGAGAAATCCGAACAACGAGGCGTTTAGTTGTGGTTAATATCAACTAAGTCCTGGGACGCCTACAAAGCTCTCAATTTGAAAGAACTGGAAACTAACTCCTGGGCACTTTTTCTTTTAATTTTTTAAAAGATTTTGAATCAAAATTAATTAAACTTAGAAATAAGTTAAGAAAGAAGAGACGTCCGAAGCCAGCAAAACAAAACAATCCGAAGACTGCAATGTTTAACTGATTATTCCGCCTCTCCAAACTTATTTTATTTAACAAATTAGGGTTTTTAAGTGTTTTGTTTTTGCAGTATATAATTAAAATAATTATAAAAATTACAATATTTTTTTAAATTAATTAGTTAACAAAAATTTAAAAATAAAATTTTCTTTAATTTAAAATGGAATGGTATGATTCTTTTATTATTTTAGGCATTATAACAGGAGTATTTCTGGCTTTTTTCGGCTCATATCACGGAAAAAATAAGAATGGTTTTTTTGGTTTGATATTGATTATGCTTTCATTAATTGTAAAAGCTTCAATATGGTTTGCTAGTTTGTTGTAATATTAGAAGTATTTATTAAAATCCACATAAAATTTAATGCAATAAATCAATAATCAGGAATTTCTTCATCTAAAGTTGCCTGATTTTTTGGAATTTTTTCCTTCTTTGTTTCTTTTTTTGTTTCCTTTGCTTCTGGCTCTTCTTTCAAATCTTCTTCTGTGATAGAATTAATCATCTCTTTAAACTTTTTAAAATCAGCAGCAGGAATTTTAACTCCTGACTTTGTAAAGCCAGTATATCTTTCAGATGTTACAAACTCCCTTATTGTTACTCCTTTTCTTCCTGCAAAATCATCAATTCTTATAATTACATCTGTTGTATCGTTTTTTGGTATTTTTCCTATGTCTTTTTCCATGTTTTGAAGAAGCAGTACGATTATATAAAGCTTATGAAAATAGTTACTTTTTTCCTTTAATAATTTTTTCTAATCCCCTAATAAATTTAATCAAAAAATCTTCACCGTGAGCATATTTTATGCCCCCTTCTTTTGCCTTATATCTTCCCATTGTTCTTAGCTTATAATAATGCAAAAGTTTCCTAGGAAGAGAGCCTTCATATCCTTTTTCCTCCCCCTCTTCTTCTGTTTCTATTTTATGAAATCTAAAATCTTTTTTATCCACTATTCCTTTTTTTACAGCCTCTTCATAAAAATCCTCAAATCTTTTAAGATGAGATGGAGACGAAACAAAAGCGATATCTAGGGGTTTTTCTCTTCCTGTTTTTTCTTCCATCTCCTTCATTTTTTTAAGTGTATATAACACATTTTCCCCAGTATCATGCGATTTTCCCTCCACACAAATATCTTTAGGAAGAACTCCCTGGTCTCTAAGATACTTGTAAATTCTGTAAACCTGACCTTTTCTCATTCCCTCAACCCCCTCTCCTTTATAGCCGCTAATTAAAAAATACCCTTTATCTTCCAATTTATCTCTTTTAGAGAGAGCTTTTTTAGTTCTATCAATGTCTGCTTCCAAAGTTCCAGTAGGAATCACAATCGCATCCAAGGATTTTCTTGATATAAATAAAAATACAGAAATAAGAAAAAATATTAAAGCTCCGATATAAAGAAAATTTTTAATGATTTCATTTTGTCCAATAATAGCCCCTGTTAAACTTGAATAAGGCAAACCTATAATTATTAAGGCAATTAATAAGAATACAGAACTCAAAATTCTCCTGTTCATAAATAATTTAAGTTTTAATAGTTTTTAAGAATTTTGTAATAAATAAACGGTAAGATTTATATACCTCTTATACACAAAAAAAGCATGGAACAGGATAATCAATTAACAGCAAGAGATTATTTAGAAATTGGTGGAAGGGCTTTATTACTTACTATACAAATTCCTTTATTTTTAGCTATGGGATCTTATATGGTATATGATTTAACATATGGAGACAGAATAAGAACACATTCAATAAGACCCAGAACCAAAAAAGGAAGAGGAGATTTTTTTAGAGGCCAGTTAATTGAAACTAAAAAAAGATTTGAAGTCTTGTCAAAAACTCTTGAAAGAGGAGGTCATCTGATTATTAGCTATGGATTTTCAGGAGTGGAAAAACTTTCAGAACAGGAATTAAAAAAAATTGAGACAGAAAGAATAGAACTTGATAAAAAAAGAAAAACTCTTGAAAGAAAAATAGGGATGTTAAATTAATTTTTTGTATAAAAATTTTTATAATCTTCTAAAAAACTATATTACTTTCTTCTTAAAAAAGATACATCATAGCCTTTTCTTTTTATTCTAACGATTGGTTTTTCAGGATGCCCTTTAAGAACTCTTTCTTCTATAGAGCTCATACGAGGTGGCAATTTTCCAAAAATACTGATATTCCCCCTTCTTTGTATTTTTATTATTTCTTCTTTTATATATTTTTTATTAAGAATTCTTACTTCATAACATCCTCTTCCTGGAGGATTTGGATTTCTAGAATGATTAGTAATTGATATAACATAATATGTTACTGGCTTATCAGAGTCTTTAGTTCTTGACCAATTTTCTGTGTAAATAAACGCTCCCATTGATAAAGAAATTTTTTATGGTTTAAAAAGTTTTATATAAATTAATTTTAGTTCATAAATAAGTAATATGTATATTTAATGTTCATAAAGTTTTCAATAATAATACTTTGCGATTATCGTCAGATTATACCAAAGCACCCGCAAAAGCATTTCTGAATCTTGAGCATCCGCATTTCTGCTTCTGATATAATTTTTTCCCTTTCTTTTCATTGAGGAAAAAACAGTTTCAATTATTGCTCTCATATCATAGGTTTCGTGCCATATTTCTGGATGACTTCTAAAAATTATTAACTGATTTCTTCTTAAAGCACTTCTGTCTTTTCCTGTCACCTCATTCTTTCTGAAATCAATAAAGGTTTCTTTTATTCCATAATTCTCACAAAGAGCATAATGTTCTTTAGAATTATACCCAGCATCAGCCAAGAGAGTTTTTATCCTAAATCCTAGTTTTAATGCTTTTTCAAGAAGAGGCTTGAAGTAATGGCTGTCATGAACTGTTCCAAATGAAGTTTCTGCAGAAAGAATTATTTTAGAATTTTTACCTATGATAATATGAATTTTTCTTGTCTTGCTTAAAGCTGGAAGTTTCATATTTCTATTTTTGATTCTGGCAATATTACTGGCACTAAGCCTAATCATATTACAAAACCAAGTTGAATCCAAGATTACACAATCTTCAACATCAACAAAAGACAAGGCACATAATTCTATTAAAGTCTTTAATAAATCCTGAAATTGTTGATTCTGCATATATTTGTTTAATGTTGATACTGCTGGTTTGGATAGAATTAATCCTTCCTCCTTTAATTTTTCAATGTCTGACATAGATCTTCTGTAAGACCAGCAATGATAACTCATTATTAAGAGGGATTTCAAAATGTCTCTTAAATTAGCTCTTGGTCTTCCTAATAATTGATCTTCCTGAATATCAATATTATCTACGAAAAAAGACATTATCTTAATGAAGTCTTTCTTTTCATCTTCTAAGTGTTTTTTCTTTGGTATGAAGTCCATTTTAGTGAATATGAAGAGAGCAGGTTACTCCTCTCTGCTCCCCCTGAATTTAGTTATTTGTTAGATATACTCTAACTATGTCGTAATACTTTATTAGAATATGGGTATATAAATATTTCCTTTTAATAGAAGTTAGTATTACTACTTATTTCCACTACTTAGGGAAAACAATCTTTTAAATAGTCGTAATATATATCTTAATTAATGGAAAAAGGTATTACTAAAACCCGAGAGAAAGGAAAAAAGAATGTGAAAGAGAATAGGGGGGGAAGAGATAGAGATTTTGCTAAATTAACAAAACCAGAAATTACAAAGGGGGTAAAAATAGTTAAAAAGAATCCCATTTATCATAATCAGGGTAAGCAATATTTAGTTAAAATTCCAAAAGAAATTATGAAATACATGGAATATAAGAAAGGAGATCAGATAAGATATACCCTTATTATTTCTCCAACAAAGACAAAAAATGAATTAAAAATAGAGTATGTAAAAAAATGAATGGTTTAAATTATATTGAAAAGAAAATTTTGAAATTTTTACAATTGCATAAAGTAGCTTTTCCTATAAATTATATAGCTAAGAAAACAGAGTTTAGTTGGGAGACAGTTCAATCTTACCTAGAAAGTATGGAAGAAGAAGGATATGTTATCAGGGAAGAATGGCAGGGTAAAGAAAGATGGAGATTTAATTTTGAAAAATATGGAAGATTAAAGAGGAAATATAGATAAAAAAGGAAGATTTTTAAGTAAAGAAATATTTATAAAGAAGAGCAAAAGAGGATTAATAATTAAAATGGCAGATGAACTTATCTTTGAGGAACTTGGAGAGAAAGAAAGGATTATTCTTTTAAGAGCTAATGGGTATAATGTAGATCATAATGGTTTTATCTTAGATGAATTTGGAAGAAAAATACCTTCCAAAGAAAATCCTAAAATATTTTTAGAATCCAAATTTGCATGTTTGGTTTCTGGTTCATTTTATGTAATGGATGGAACACCAACAGCTATTTCTGAGCTTATCCGAAAAGAAGAACAGAAGGATAGCAAAGATGACAATTGATATTGATCAAATTCTAATAGAAATTAATAAGCTTTCTTTCCCAGCGACATTGGTTTATCTTGCAAAAATTGGAATTGATAATTTTATTAAACCAGGATATCAAAAAATTGCACAAGCTATAAAGGATAAACAAAATAAAAAAAGATATGCCTTTGTTCCAAATAAAGCTGAGGCAATAAAACTAGGAGAGATTGGTAAAACTCCAACTTATAATGAAATTGTCTATTTAATTCCAAATCATAAATATTTAGATATAATCAGAACAGGATTACTTGTTTCTGAATATAGCAGAAATTTAACTCAAGAAAATGATAAAAGAATTGGAGAAATAAAGATTCAAATTCTAAAAATTCCTAGTGGAAAAAGATTAGTAAAATTAATTAATTTAACATCAACCATCTTTTTTTCTTTAATTTTAAAATATTTATATAGTTTAAAGAGAAATAATTATCCACTTGAATATATTGAAAGTGAATTTGAAGGATTAGTAGATGATTGGGAAAAATCTTCACTTCTTGTTAAAAATGAAGATGATATAGATAAAGTTATTATTTTTTGTCATTCTCAAAGTAAAGATAATAGTGATAGATTTTTTATTTTAGCAATAAAAGAAAGAGCAGTTAAAACTGTTGAAGATTCAGTTGAACAATTATCCAGAGATAATTTTTTTAAAGAAAATTTTTATTCTTATCAAATATTTAAAGAAGACCCTAATGAAATAAAAAGAATTGAAGTTATAGTAACAAGAAAAGATTGGGTAACTAAGAATAATCCTTCAATCTAAACAATCTCTCCTCTCTGTAAATCTTATTGCCCTTTTTAAGAACCGAGAAAGAAAAAATATTAGCTATCTAATAATTTCTTTATCTTCTTCTGATAACCCATATAAATCGTAAACCATTTTATCTATTCCTCTAAAATTAATCAATTTTAATCTTATTTATTTCTTTAATTAGATTAATAGTCTCAGAAATAACATTTACAACTTTAATTAAATGTTCAACTTCTCTGTAATTAAGTTTTCTCTCAATTCTTCCTTTAAGCCATTTGTCTATAACTTGATAACTCCCTATTTTAAATTCCCAAACACCCTTATTAATATTTTCAAAGTATTGATTATCATTAATGTATACCTTATTATCTTTATATTTAACAAACTTAACTTCATAATCTCCTTCTTTCTCAAATTTTGATATATTCTTACTAAAGTTTATTTTTAATGTATGTAAATTAATCAATTTATCCCCAATTTCAGATAGTTTCTTAAATATTTTGCAATCTTTAACAAATGGAATTTTAGGAAAGTCCATCTTTAGAAACTCCCTATATTTATCATTATAATTTTCTGAATGTAAGACTGCATAAATATATGATAAAATATCTTCTGGTGTTATTTTTTGATTAGGATATTGTTTTTCTAAAAATTCTAAGAAATTTTGTCTGAAATTTGGATATTTGCCTATTTTAGTTTTAATTTCGCCACCATCTAAAGTCTTTTGACTAATCTCTTTCTTTGAATCATTATAAACATATAAAGGGAAAACGTAAGATTGTCCACCTGTTAAATGAATATCAGATATATTTTTAGTTATGAATACATTGTTTGCCTCTAAGCCAATTCTTGTTGTGACTAATCCTATGTTATCTTTAAAAAAGTGTTTCATAATCTTTTTTAGCGGTCTTGTGATTATCTTATCCTCGTAATAAATAAATCTAAAATCAAATGGTCTATAATGAAATTCTTTTATGTTATCCTCTTTAAAGGTATTATTTCTTGCCTCTACAATTTTCCAATTCATAGTGTCTTGCAAGTTGAATTTATCTCTAAGATAAAATTCATCCTTTTTCTTGTTTAGAAATTCTTGGATATTCTCCGATAGAGTTTTTTGGTCAAAAGAAATTAAGAAATGATCTTTATGGGTTTTAACTCCGCTACTATAAATATCAAATATCTCTGTTAGAGGATAAAATTTATCATATTTTCTTTTTCCTGATAAATCTTTTTTGATAAAAAAGAAATTTGGTTGATTTATATTTAGTTTTTCCCAGTTCACTTTTGTGTAATCATTCCCATAAAGAAAATCGTATTTATCTTTTCTTTTTCCATATAAATCATAATAAAATACTCCCTTATTTTTTAGCTCTTTTTTTTTGATAAATAAGGATATTGCTACTCCTTGTTGAATATCAAATACATTTTCGTCTTTGCTCCCATCTGGAGATTTCTCTTTTTTTCTTGAATCTCCATGAAGATTTAGGATATAAACTGAGTCAAAAGAATTTAGTAGAGACTCTCTCATTCTTCTAAAAGTCAAGCCATCAACAAAAGAGTTATTCGTTATAAATCCTATAATCCCCTCTTTATTTTGCTCTATTTTCCATTGTGCAAATTTTATAAATTTAATATAATCATCATCCAAATTTCCTAATCTCCTTTCTTTTAATCCTTGTTTGTAATCTTTTATCTTTTCCATTATCCATTCTGATTTGTTCTGTGAGCTTACAGAATAGGGAGGATTTCCCATTATAGCTAAAATGGGCTTTTCTTTTTTGATTGTGTTAGCCATTAATGTTTCTTTACTTAATTCCTTGAGGAAACCACTTAGACTACTAATAGTCTCACTTAAATCTAATGTGTTTGTAAGATAAACTTGTATTCTGTCCTTATCTTCTAATCTATATCCCTCTTGTTCTAACATCAAAGTTAATTTTAAGTGAGAGATAACATAAGGAGAAATTAAAATTTCAAAAGCATAAAAATCTTTTAGCAAATGATTTTTTATTTTTTCTTTTTCTATTCCTGCAAGTCCTCTCTTTCTTATCTCCTGTAAAGCCCAATAAAAAGAATTTGCTATAAATGTTCCTGTTCCTGTTGCGGGATCTAAAACTTTTACAGAATCGTCAGCAAAACCTGTAGATTTTCCAAAATCTTTCTTTAATATTTCATTTATTGAACGGGTTATAAATGAAACAACTGGTTCTGGAGTGTAATAAACACCTAAATGCTTTCTTGCGATTGGGTCATATTCCTTTAGAAAGTCCTCATAAAAATGTATGAATGGGTCTTTGTAATTCTTACCTTCAAATACAAACTCAGAAAGTATCTTATTTATATCAGAGTAATTTAAAATATCAACAATCTCATCAACAATCCACGATAAATTTTTTGGTAAAGCATCCCCTGTAATATTCATAAAGATCTTCTTGATAATACTAATGCTTGAAGGAATATAAGTAACGGCAGAATCTCTACTTAACCCATCATGAGAACCGATTTTTGATAAAAATAAACCATAAGTTATTGTTTGAGCATAGGCATCAACACATTCTAAAACTGGAGCATTTCTTATTAATTCTCTAAAAGCCCCATAAAAATCATAAATAGCAGAGTCTGTCTCCTCTTTGTTTTTAACTTTTTGTAAATCTTCTTCTAATTGTTCTTTTACTAAATCTCTTAAAAGTTTTGCCCTTTTTGATAATTGAATAGCTAACTCTGTGGAATTTTTTATGGTTGGTAATGAATAGTTAATAAAGGATTCTAATAACTTCTTAAATTCATTGATTATCTTTTCATCAAATATTTTTTTATCTTTGTTTAATTCATATGGTTTAAATAAATCAACATCAAATATAACTTCTTGCTTTCTAATAAGAATAAACCTCATATAATCGGTTAGAATTATATTGGGTATCGCCCCTTCAGAATATTTCTTAATCTGTTCACCATTTATTTCCTTGCTTAAATCAACTCCGATGTCCTTAGTTTCTATATATCCTAATTTTATCCCTCCTTTTTTAAAACAAGTATAATCTGGTCTACCTATTTTTTTGATAATCCTGTTTTCTTCTGATAATTTCAAGTTAGGAAATAAATTTTCTATAAAATTCTGAAAATCATGCCTATAGGTTAATTCTCTTGCTTCCCCAGTTCTATAAGCTTTTGCTATTTTTTTAAAATACTCACTAAATAATTCTTGTGACATCTAAACATAACAAGAAAGGTAATTTTAATAAGCTTTTGTTACTATATTTTGTAATGCAACAAAAAGAAAAGCTAAAATTATTCTGGAGAATAATCAACCACCTTAATAAAAAATTCTGCAAAAATAAGCTTGTTATTAAAGATATAATTTTCTTAACAAAAGACGAGCTTAATAAATTAAAAGAAAAAGGCAGAGAACCCTGTGGAATTTATATGATTGAAGAGAAAGTAATAGCTGTGGACAAAGAACTCTCTCTTGTCGGAAGCATAACAAATCTCTGTCATGAGTTAACTCATGCTTATCAGCACCAAATTGAACATAATCATAGAGGTGGGCATAATAAGGTAGGGGGTAAGGTTTATCTAAAATTTATGAAGGCAACAGATAAAATACTTAAAATTTCTGTGTAAAAAGTAAGGCTACAAAGAAGAATTTAAAATTGAGGAAACCTTAGAAAGATAATGGCTGAACACTATCAAATTAAATTCTTAGATAAATCTAAAGAGACACTTACCTCACAAGAACGTGCTGACGTGATAAACCAAACACATACACTAAAACACATTAGAGGTAATTTCTTAGATTATATTATTGAAATTGAATTAATAATAGACATTCTAACTGAAGATTTTATGATACACAAAAAGTCAGGTCTAAGGAAAGTCTTTAGAAAAAATGTATTAAATAATAAGGGTGTAACTCTCAGACAAAAGATAGAACTTTTATCTGAAATAATAAAAGAGAAAAAAGTGCTTAAAGAATCCGACTTAACTTTGTTAAATAGAAACTTGAATTCCCTAAGGGATGATAGGAATAGATGGGCACACGGGGTTATCTATTTTAAACAAGAAAAACAGGGGACAAACATAAAATTCCAGTCTTATTTAAATTATATAAATTCTGAGGGAAATGAAAGTGAGGAGATTCTAACAGACCCTTACTTTGATAATCTAACTGCTAAGTTTAACGCTACCAGAAATCTATTGGTTAGAGTCTTGGTCAAAAGAGGTTTCCTATCTAAGGATTATCTGTTTAAAAAGTAGAATTGTTTAAAGACTTATTAAACAAAGCCCTTTTATGAACATTTTATGTATGTTTTGTCTTTTATGAACTGTCATTATAAATTAGATTAACTAAAAATCAGAATTCTCTTCTTGCAATCATCAAATCGTCATAATTTCCTATATCAAACCATTTTCCCCTGAATTTAAATGCGGAAACACTCTGTCTATTCTCAACAAGATGTTTTATCAATTCGCCTGCATTTTCTTTAAATATTTTTTTGTCTAAATTGTGTAAATCCTCTTTTGATAAAATATAGCATAATGTAGCTGCAAGACTTGTTTTTGGATGATTTGGTTTTTCTTCAAAACTCGCAATTTCAACACCATTCTCCTTTAATTCAACAACACCATATTTTCCAGCAACATCACTTTTATTTTTAAACTCATAAACAGCTATGCAGGTTTTTCTTTTATTATTAGTATAAAAATTGATAAAATCATCAATAGGAAAATCAAATAAATTATCTCCAGCTGTGATTAGCAAGTCGTCTTCAATTTTTTCTGATTTTACAATATGGGCTATACAGCCTATTAAACCAGGATATTCTTGAGGATTTTTTTGCCCCTCATTTAGAAATTTAAGTTTTTTCTGATATTTATAATATTTTTCAAATGCTAAAAAATGGCTTTTGTAATCATTATGATACGATACAAGAATTTCGTCCAAATTTATAGAACTATCAAGATTATCAAGTATATGCCCAAGAATAGGTTTTCCCTTTACATCAAAAAAGCATTTTGGCATTAAATAAGATAGCGGACGAAGTCGTGTTGCTTGTCCTGCTGTTAATACTAATGATTTCATAATTTATTTTCCAATCTCTTTTAATAAGTCTAATAATCTATTTCGATAAGTTGGTTCTAAAATTTCTAATCCTTCATGTAAATCAAAATGATATTCTGCAAGGTTTTTACCACCATAATCTGCATGTCCTTTTACTGCTACAGCTGAGGTTAAATAAAAGATATTACTTCTAGAAGTTCCATGTTCTACTTCTGTTTCATAAATATTTTCTTCGCTTTCTAAAAACTGAAGCAATTTTATCAAACCTTTTGTATCTGTTTTAAGATTTTCGATTTTCATATTTTTTTATGAAATTAGATATTTATAAATCTTTCTATGTGTTACTATTTAAAAGTGATTTAGAAATAAAGAAAGCGCCCGTACCAGGAATCGAACCTGGATGTCCAAAGGACGCGGTGTTCGAGACCGCTGCACTACCATTATGCGATACGGGCAAAAATAAAAATTCTTCTAACTTTTAAAAGTTAACTTAATAAGAATTAAATTTATACTAACGGTTTATCATATTCATCTAAAGATTCTATTTTCTTATCTTCTTCTACAGTATTTAAAACTGCAAGTTCTTCTTTAAGATAATCTATTATTCCATCACATTCTGCTCTTTTACCCAAAGAAAACCCGCTACGGTCTCCTGTTGAGCATTCTGTTGAGTGTGTTCTATATTCTAATTGAATAGTTTTACGTATTACTTCATATAAATTTTCAAGAAGTTCTTTACTTTGTTCTCTTGGTAATCCTTTAGCTATCTGAACAATTCGTTCTAATCTTTTTGGATCTATTATTTCACAACGAATTTTGTCAAGAGGCATATTTTCTAAAAAGTTAATGTTTATTTAAAGATTATTGTGCTTAAATATACCCCTTAACTGTTATTCAAGATAAGTTTTAATAATAATAAATTATATTATATATCATGATAAAAGAGATTAAGCATAATCATATAAATCGTTTTAACGAGAATCCTAAAAATATAAGACTTCTTGGAAGCTCTAGTTTTTTTAATGACATAGGAAGTGAAATGATTACTCCTCTTCTGCCTTTTTATATAATGGCTCTTGGCGGAGGAGGAATTGCATTAGGCTTGCTCAGTGGTTTGCGTGAAGGACTTTCAAGTCTGTTAAAAATTTTCGGTGGCTGGCTTTCAGATGTAACAGGAAAAAGGAAAAAATACATCTTTTCAGGTTATCTTATTTCAACAATATTCAGATTTATGTTGCTTATTGCAGGTACATGGCAGCAAGTTATAACTTTTGTCTCGCTTGAAAGATTCGGCAAGGCAAGAGATGCTCCAAGAGATGTAATAGTTTCTGATTCAACAAAAAAAAGAGGACATGGATTTGGATTTTTGCAAATGATGGACACTGCAGGAGGAGTGCTTGGAATACTTATTGTCCTTTTTCTTTTCTGGAAATTCACTCCTGATATTAAAACAATAATCTTCTTTGGAGCTATTATTGGTTCCCTTTCACTTCTTCCTTTGTTTTTTGTTCAGGAGCCAAGAATAAAAAAAGCCAGAAAAAGCTTGCTTAAAGGAATAAGCTCTTTGGATAAAAATCTTAAATTTTTTATTTTTGTTACTTCTATATTCACCCTTGCTAATTTCGGACTCTATATGTTTCTGCTTGTAAGAGCAAAAGAATTAGCTGGAAATTTCATTATACCATTAGCAATGTATCTTCTATTCAGCATTTGTTACGCTGCTTTTGCAATTCCTTCTGGAAATCTTTCTGATAAAATAGGAAGAAAGAAAGTTCTTTTTATTGGATATTTTTTGTTTCTTGTACTTACACTAGGGTTTATTTATACATCAAATTTAATATTCTTTGGAATTCTTTTTGGGCTTTATGGAATTGTCTATGCTCTGACAAAACCAAATCAGGACGCCTTTGTTTCAGATTTATCTGGTGAAATGAAAGGAACAGCTTTTGGGTTTTATTATTTCCTTACAGGAATTATAACAATACCTGCAGGAATTATTGCAGGAGCTTTATGGAACATTAGTTATGGTTCAATGTTCCTTTATCTTGCAGTTGTTTCATTAATATCAATTATGCTTTTGTTTTTTGTAAAGGAGAAGAGGAGTGATAAATAAAAATGGAACTTCTACCAATTGCTCAAATAAATGAAAATTTAGGAAGGATATCTGGCTGGAACCTTGAAGACAATGGAAAATCCATAATAAAGCATCTTGAATTTCAGAACTTCAAAGAAGCTGTTGATTTCATTAACAAAGTCGCTGAAATAGCAGAAAGAGAAAATCATCATCCAGAAATAAAACTCTATAATTGTAGTAATCTTCAAATAAAATTGACAACACTTTCTGCTCAAGGTTTAACAAAAAAGGATTTTGATGTTGCTTTTGAAATAGATAAAATATGAAAATAACTTCAAAAACGAAAATAAGCAAAATTATTGAAATATATCCAGAGGCAATAGAAATATTATTTGAATATGGGCTTAAATGTGGAAATTGCCCTCTCGCAGGAAACCACGGTTTAGAAGAAACAAAAAAGATTTATGGATTTAGCAATAAAACTATTCAAGAAATATTAAAAAGGGTAAATTCACTTAATAAAAAGAAAAATGAAAATTAATAATAAAATAGCTAAAAAACTGAAAAGAGATTTTCCTATTTTCAGAAATAATCCAGGTTTAATTTATTTAGATAGTGCAGCAACAAGCCAGAGACCAAAACAGGTAATTAAAAAACTTGTTAATTTCTATGAAAAAGAAAATGCAAATGCTGGAAGAGGACTTTATACTCTAGCTGAAAAAGCAATGATAGATTATTCAAAAACAAGAAAAATTATTGCGAATTTTATTAATGCGGAGGAAAAAGAGATAATTTTTACAAGAAATACAACCGAATCTCTTAATCTTTTAGCATATACTATTTTCTCAATGCTGCCAAAAGGAAGAAATGAGATTGTTTTAACAGAAATGGAACATCATTCAAATATAGTTCCATGGCAACAGCTTGCAAAAAGAAATAATATGATCCTTAAATTTATAAAAATTAAATCTGATTTTACTTTAGATATAAACGATGCAATGCAAAAAATAACAGATAAGACAGCTATTCTTTCTTTTACACATGTTTCAAATGTCTTGGGAACAATTAATGATATCAATCTTCTAACAAAACTCGGAAAATCAAAAGGAGCCATAGTTATAATTGATGCAGCTCAAAGCGTGCAGAACACAAAAATTGATGTTAAAAAAATTAATTGTGATTTTCTTGTTTTTTCCAGCCATAAAATGCTTGGACCAACAGGAATAGGAATTCTTTATGGAAAGAAGGAGCTTTTGGAAAAACTTTCTCCTTTTAATTTTGGAGGTGGAATGATAAAAAAAGTAAGCTGGCAGAATTCAGAATGGGCAGATATTCCTGAAAAATTTGAAGCAGGAACACAGAATATTGCAGAAGCAATTGCGCTTGGAGAAGCAATAAAATATATAAGAAAAATAGGAATAGAGAACATCAATAATTGGGAAAAAGAGTTAACAAATTACGCTTTAAGCAAATTAAAAGAAATTCCTTTAATTAAAATTTATAATCAGGGAGCAAATAAAAGCTCTGCAATAATCTCTTTTAATCTTAGAGGAATTCATCCGCATGATGTTTCAGAGCTTCTAAATGAGAAAAAAATAGCAATTCGAGCAGGACATTGTTGTGCAATGCCTTTGATGGAAAAACTTCAAACGCTTCAAGGAGTGTGCAGAATAAGTTTTTCAATTTACAATACTTTTGAAGATATAAATAGGTTAGTAGACGTATTAAAAAGTATTGTAAAAAGATTTGAATAAGTAAAATATTATAATATTAAAGTTCAACTTAAAATAGCTTATTAAATAAATTAGACAAATATTATAAAATATCAATTTAAAAATGGATAAAGGAATTCCTTCAGGAATATATAAAAAACACATCCTTGAGTTATATAGAAATCCTTCAAACTTTGGGGAGCTGAAAAATTCTACTCACCAAGCAACAGAACATAATTCAATTTGCGGGGATGAAATAACAGTCCAACTTTTTGTAAAAGAAGGTAGAGTAGTTAACGCGAAATTCAGCGGAAGTGGTTGTACGCTAAGCATGGTTTCTGCTTCTCTGCTTACTTCAAAAATAAAGGGAATGAAAGCAAAAGATGTTAAAAATTTAGATAAGGAAGAGGTTAGGAAATTATTTAAAACAAAACTAAATAATTCAAGAATTAAATGCATTCTTCTCCCTCTTGAAGCTATAAAAAAAGCATTAAAATGAAAAAGAAAAGTATGTATGACAAAAAAATTATGGATTTATGGAGAAATCCTAAGAATTTCGGAGAGCTGAGAAATCCAACTCATGAGCATTCTGAACCGAACACTATCTGCGGAGATGAGATGAAAATTCATCTAAAAGTTGAAAATGGGATTATTAAAGATGCTAAATTTTTTGGAACAGGCTGTCTTGTTTGTATAGTCTTTGCATCGCAACTTACAGAAAAAATAAAGAAAATGAAAGTTGAGGATGTTTTAAAATTAAGAAATGAGGATCTTTTAAAACTTCTTGACATTAAAATTACATCTTTGAAAATGCAGTGTGCATGCCTTTCTTTAAATGCTGTTCAGAATTGTTTGAAAAAAGGAAAAATAAAAAATTAAATCTTTTTCAAATATTTTTATATAGAAACTTCTCTTGAATTTCCTTTTCCAAATTCTTTTTCGTCAAAAACCTTTATTTTATTTAATTTTATTTTATATAACTGAGAATCAAAAATTTTATGATGAAATCCTTTTGGATTTTTAACCATTTTTAATGATGAAGGAAATCTTTTGATATATAATAAACCAGCTTTGATTAATTCTTTACTATTGACAGGCATTGCAATTCCCATTGCTTGAATTCCTTGCAATAAAGAGCCCCACTTCTGGGAGGAATCAAATATATTAATAGCAACTTTTTTATTTTGTAAAAGGTTTCTAAAATGTGCACTATTTTTTTCGCCCCATATATAAATATTAAAATTTTTATCAAATACATAATAAGCTGTATTTGAATGTGGTTGATTATTTTTTGTTGTTGATAAAGTCAAAAGCTTATTTTTTTCAAGAATATCTTTTAATGATTTCAGCACTTTTTTATCCATTCTTAGAAAAAGAGAAATTAGTTTTTAAAGATTGAGTTTAAATAGAAATTTACTCAAGTAATTTATTTATTATTAACTTGAAATCTTCAAGCTCTGCATTTAAGTCATTTTGCCTTTCATAACCAGTTCCTATTCTCATATATTTTCCACCAAATACAAATGTTGGTATAGAGCCTTCTGGATTATATTTTTCATACATATCCATAATTTCCTTAGGTATTTCTGTCTCTATTTCAGAAGTTAAAGTATTATCTTTTGTATCAAGTTCCCAATGCTGAATATTAACCTGATTAGCATAATCTTCTTGAATTAACTCATCAAATGTGCTTTTTATCCATTTACAATGAGAACACCAAGTTGTTGAAAAAAGAATAACATAGGGTTTTCCGTCTGCGTCGGTAATTATATTATCGCCTGTATCTGAAAAACTTGAGCCTTCAAGTACAACACCTCCAGTAGGAGAAGATCTGAATGGATTCCAAATAATAAGTATGACTATTATAATAGCTGCTACAAATGTTATTTTCCATAATGTTGATTTCTTTATTGTTACCATTCAAATTTGATAAAAAAAAGCTTTATTAATCTTTCTAAAGATAAATATGTAATTTTTCTTTTAACAACTGCCTGCTGCTGAAGCAGCTGTTCCAGAAACAGCACCAAATCCCGCACTAGGCGATGTGGTAGATAAAGTCTGTGAACATTCAGATGGGGCTGTATTAAATGCAAAGCAAACAGCTGTTTTTATTTCATCTGCAGTTCTTGAAACAGAAATTTTAACACCATTTATTACAAATGTTGGACTTCCTGAAATTCCTAATGCGCTTGCTTTTGCCCCTTGTTCATCATAAATTTTTTCAGCACTCGCTTTCATGTAATTTTCAACTTTAGTTTTGTCAATTCCTAATTTTGTGTATAGAGCAGGAAGATAATTATTCAAACAGGTACTATCTCCATTACATGAACCAATATTAATATTTGCAGCGAATTCTGCTAAATACACAAATAATTTATCCTTTCCATATATTTGTTCAATACTTATCTGTCTTAATGATTCTATTTTTTCAAATTCACCATGCATTGCTCCAATAGCAACTATATCAATATCTGCTTTGTCTTTTAATAAATCATAAACAGGGAACAATGCCTTTTCAAATTGCAATCCATATGGACAATATGAAAAAATAAATGCCTGTACTTTGGGTTTGTCTGATTTAGGAACTTCAGTATCCTGTGTATTTGTATTATCAACTGCATCTTCTGTTATAGAATATAATTCATAACCCTGATTTATCCATTTACCATCTTTAGTAAAATATAATGGGACGCTCTGCCCATCAATCATAATACTCACTATATAAAGTCCACTTTCTTCTTCAACAGATTCTAAAGTTCCAGGAGTTTGAGATAGCTGGGTATTAAAAAAATCAAGAGCTTTTTCTCCAATATCATTTTTTTCTATAATATCTCCTGTATTTTCAGTAGTTCTTCCAGTAATAATACTCTTTCCACTAAGCATAAAAAAAGCACTTATTAAAACTACAGCAATAAGTATAAATGTAGAATACTTCCACAAATCAGATTTTTTCAGAATTATTTTTTTTTCATCTGTTTTTTCTGCTACTTTTTCTTCAACCATATGATATTATACGATAAAAGTGCTTTATAAATTTTATGATAATTGCAAGAAATAATCAAGATATTAAACAATCCCTTGTTCAATCAATTCATCCCAGGTTTTTTCTCCAAGAGCAACAAGAGCTTCCTTAAAAGTCAGGATTGGTTTTGAATATTTGTAAAAATCATCAATTGCAATTCTTGGGCATGCAAGCTCTATGAAAGCATCAATGTTATAGAAGTTCATGATCTTCTCAGGAGTAAGTTCTGACATTGTTATTACTATCGCTGTTTTTCCTTTTTTTCTCAGTTTTTCAAGAAGATATTTTGGAGAACCACACTTTTGTCCTAGTTTTATTTCAACAATTATTCCAACGTTTTTTGCTTCCCTTAGTTTTTCAATTGAAATAACTCTCTGCTTCAGGATTTTATCTTTAATTCCTTCCATTGTTCTTACATTATTATTATATACATCCAGCAAAACAACTGGTTTTTTTACAGCAAGAGCTGCACCCATTGAATGAAATTGATTCCCTAAAATAACAAAACCCTCGACTTTTTCCTGTATTGCTTTCAATCCTTCATACTGACAGCCAAGAACATGCCCTTCATAAGCAACATTTCCTATCTTTTTTGACAAAATTACTTTCTTCCCTTTTTTTCCATAAAATTTTTTTATATCTTTAATATCTTGTCTATGTTGTATAGAATATGAAAGTCCTATTGTCTTGTATTTTTTAATAAATTCAAGTGATTTCTCAAGAATAGGATTTAGATTAAGTATATCTTTTACTGCAATATAAAGCACTGGAAAATCTACCTTAATAAATTCAGCATGTCCAAAATGAATTATTAAATCAACACCAAGAACCTTTGCTTCTTGAAGAGCAATAGAACAAGCACCCCAGCAAGTTTCTCCTGAAAAAATAACCTCTATTCCAAGTTTTTCAATAATTTCTGAAATTTCAGGAGCATTTTTTTTCATTCCTTCTGGAAGCTGAACCAAAACTTTCTTTGGTTTTCTTTTTTTCAGTTCTTTAATCAGTTTTTCCTTTTCAAAATCAAGTGTCATAATTTTGTATTATTAAAATAAGTTATATATGTTTTGGTAGAAATATAATTTTTTAAATATCAAGAATAATATTTAATCTGATTCTCTATCCCGTCTGCTTAATCTGTGCTCATAGTCATGACCTTTATGCACATTATCTCCGCTTTCTGATTTATGTGTTAAAGAATTTTTTCTCCAGTATTCTTTTTGTCTAAGCTGTCTCTCGCTAAAATTAAACTTTGCAACTATATCTCCAATCGAAATTTCTAAATCAGACTTTTCTGCTAATTTATGCAATTCATTTATACTTATAACTTCATTAACAATAGCAGTAACTCCCTTCAAAAAATATTCTTTTTGAATTGAATGTTTTACAAAGAAATTAGTATAGATTAAAGCATTTTTATAACCTAATAAT
>JBDRNV010000007.1:0-29433 GCA_043810695.1 Nanobdellota archaeon
AAGGAACTCTTTGGGCAGCATTTATTCTTAATGCTCTTAAAGAAGATGTTTCTTCATATCTTCCTTATTTGATTACTTTTGCAGAAGATAATTCAAAATATTTGCCTGATGCATTTTTATATTTTATAACATTAGATGATAATTTTAAAACTTCTTTACTTTCAAAACAAAGAAGTAATAAATGGTGGTCTGAATCAGGAGATAAATATTATGACACAGCTCTTGCTTTATATCCTTTTTTTGGTGAAACTTTTGCTGTAAAAACAAGTGCTGAAGAATGGCTTCTTGAATCACAAGATACAGATGGCTGTTGGCAAGATAATATAGTAGATACTGCTTTTATTTTAGCTTCAATTTGGCCAAAGCAAATTTTAGGAGGTGGAAATGGAGGATTAGAAGATTGTGATGATAAGGGATATTATTGTGGAACAAAGGGAAGCTGTGAATTACAAAAAGGAAAGGTTTTAGATTACTATTGTCCTGGTGCTTTCTCTGAATGCTGCAGCACTCAATTTACAACACCAACATGTGCTGAACAAGATGGTGAAATTTGTGCTTCAGGTCAAACATGTTCAGGTTCTTGGGTAAGTGCATCAAATACTATAGGAAGAACATGCTGTATTGATGGAGTTTGTACAACACAAGAAGTAACAAAATCAGAATGTGAAAAAGCAAAGGGAATATGCAGAACTTCTGAATGTTCATCAGATGATGAAGAAGAAACTTCAAATTATCTCTGTGATGATGCACAAGATTTTTGTTGTGTGAAAAAAACATCACCAACAATAGATTATACTTGGATATGGATTTTATTAATTTTAATAGTGCTTGTTGTTTTAGGAATAGTTTTCAGAGATAAATTAAGAGATTTTTGGTTTAAAATGAAATCAGGAAAAGGAAAAAGCCCTGGACCAAGACCAGGACCTGGATATAGAGGTCCTCCTTCATATCCCCCTCATTATCCAAGACCAACAAGACCTTTCCCTGAAAGAAGAATACTTCTTCCACAATCTCACAAACAACCAGCAAGACCTGTTAGATCAGCTGCAAGCAAAGAATTAGATGACGTTCTTAAAAAACTTAAGAATATGGGGAAATAACCTTTATTTATTTTTTAGAATATTATAGATAAAAAATGGAAACCAATTTAATGCAATGTTTTAAATTTTTGGAAGATTTATTTGATAAAACAGTCATAGAACTAAGATATAAGTCATGTGCAAATAGATTAACAAAGAAAGATAAAAACGATTTAATTAATATAATAGATAAAAGTATTTCTAATTTTGAAAACAATGAAAGAATTTCTAATTTTAAAAAAAATAAAAAATATGCTTTTTACATAAAAGGCTATTATTTTAATCCTGAAATAGATTATAGTATGGAAGGGGCTTACTTAGAAGCTAATAAATTATTAGCTAAACAAATTAATAAAGATGTTATAAAAGTTATAAATTGTAGAATGGATTCTATTGGAGCATTAAGATGGCTTTACAGATGTTCGATACGAGATAAAATTAATAAAATTTTTGTGAAATATAATCCTAGTTTAGGAAAAATGCCAGAAAATAGAAATAAAAATTATAAAATTACTTTACCCCCACCCATAAGAAAAATGCGGCATCGATATAGGAAAAAAGTTTATATCTAGTTAATTATCCTAACAAACTTTATTAACCTAATTTTATTTAATTGGGTATGGGTATTGACAATAAAATATTGATTAATAAAACCAAACTTAATAATTCAACCCCAATTTTTAATTTATTAAAATTAACCTTATTAACTTTCTTTTTAGTATCAATCTTTCCGCTGGTTTCTGCAGTTGAATTTGATTTTATTAAAGGTTCATCAAATTTTTCACAGGGAGAAACCATGCTTGTTCTAGTTTCTGGAAATTTTTTAGAGCAAATAACAAGAGATAACGTTTTCTTTTATCAGGATCATGTGAGAATACCTATGGATTATGAAATAGGCAGGATAAATAATGAATTTTATATATATGCTTTGCTCGCTGGAAAAAATTCAGGAAATTATTCAATTGTTATCAAGAATGTAAGATATATGGAAGGCATAAAAGTTAGCAAAGAAGATCTTGTAAAGAACTTTACAATCACAGAAGAGAAAGCTGATTTTTATGTTAATCCTGGATTTTTAATTACTAAAGAAGATTTTTTCCTTGAAGTGCAGAATCTCTTAGATAAAAAAATAACAATTACAATAAATTCTCCTGAATCATTTAGCTCCGAAAATTTCATTCAACTTTTATCAGGAGAAATTAAAAAAATATATTTCGGGCTTGAGACAGAAAATTTAATTTTTGAAAATATTGAACTTTCATCCGAAAATATTTTTTATTCTATTCCTATTTCGGTAGATAAATCAGAAAAAATAGACGAGAGTAATAGAAGTTTTAAATTTGAACCAAAAACAATAAGTATTTCAGTGGCTACAGATTCTGATGCAAAAAGAATAATATACCTTTTAAATACAGGTGCTTTGGATATAGAAAATATATCTTTTTTTATTCCTGAGATTTTTAATCCTTATGTGACAGTTTCTCCATATACAATAGATAATTTAGGTAAGGGTTCTGCAGAAAAAATTGAAATCTCAATAATTTCAGCTGAAGAAGAAATGACCTTTGAAGGATATATAACTGCAACAACTGAAAATCTTACAACTTCTTTTACATTTCTATTAAATTTTGTAAAAGATTATATTCCTTCTGAAGAAGAAAAAAATATTCTACCATCTTGCCCTCAGATTAATGGGACAATCTGTACCGACGAACAAAAATGTACTGGGAATTCTGTTGACACAAGTTCAAAACCAAACGGCCAATGCTGTCTTGCAACATGCGCGCAAATTGAACCAAAAAGCTCAACAGGGAAGTATATAGGCTGGGGGTTGGTTGCAATTGTAATTTTATTTTTGTTCTGGTTTTTGAAAAAATATAAGAAAGCAAGACCAAAAGTTGATTTGTTAAAAATAGGACAGGGGAAGAAATAATTTTATTTCTTTTTTGAATCTTTATTCTTTGATTTTTTAGTTTTTTCTTCTGGTTTTGTTTGAGGATTCTGTAATTTTATATTAGAAACATCTCCGCCAAGTTCCTTAATTTTGCTAAGCAAAATCTTCTTCTCTATCTGCATTACTCTCGCAATCTCATCATACCCATGAAGTCTTCTTAAAAGTTCATTTAAAAGATCATTAAAATCGTTGTTTTTAAGAGCAATACTTTCAGGAGATACAATTTCAACATGAGCAGGCATGTACTTAAACATCAAAATAGGAAGATAAATCATATTTTCAACTTCAACCTCTATTTCAGCAAAAGTTGTGTAAAAATCTTTTGAGTCCTTCATTAATGTTAGTTCTTGTATTTCTTTTGATTTTATTATAACTCCTTTTTCTTTTCCCATTACCTCTATTATTTTTTTCAGACTTTCTAAAAGATATTCTCGAGGTTTTCCTATAATATCAAGAATTAATATTGCTGTTATTTTTGTATTATCTGAACTCATTTTTATATTTGTTTTTTCTGAATATTAACAATACTATTATCAGAATAGAGAAAGCTATAAAACCATAAATAGCATAATTTCCCTTTAAATTCTCGGAATTGTTTTCGCTTTTTATATCTTTTGGGTTTAGTCCTATTGTTATCAATTCTATTTCTTTAGGAGAATTTTTTTGAATTTCATCTTTAATTTCTAAAGCATAAGTATTATCCAAATCTTGTTGTGTTTCATTAATATCTTTATTATTTTTATTATCTTCTACAAATTCTTCATCATCTTCTGTTTCTGAATCAACACAAGCTAGTCCCTGGGATTTTATGTTATTTAATGTAACTTCTCCTATTCCGCTGACACTTATTAAATCATCTACAGAATCAAAAGGCCGAGTATCAATTATTGCCTGAGCTTTTACAGGCCCTATACCTGATAATTTATCAAGCTCTTCAAGAGAAGCAGTATTTATATTAATCTGCCCGTCTGTGCATGAAGCTGAAATATTTGAGACAACAAAAAATATTGCTAATAATAAAACAATTTTTCTCATCCAAAATTAGAGTTAATTATGATTTTAAGTTTTATTATGATGCATACTTATCTTTAAAATTGACATATTCTGTTTCTCCTCTTTTTTTACCTTTTTTTGCGATAAATATCCTAGAAAATATCTTTTTATCCAAAAGCCATTTACATTTTTCTCTTTCTTCTTTGTCGAGCCACCCGTTTTTTTTAGCCTCCACCCCTATAACATCATAACTGTTTTTTTTCCTTTTTATTCCTATGAAATCAGGAAAACCGGCACCTATTCCGAGAATTTTTAGATAAGGATTAAATTTTCTTTTTGCCTTCACAAGTTTTTTCTGTTCAAGGTCAACATTGTTTGTCCATCGGTCTATTATCCAGCCCATTTTTTCCAGCTCATTTCTTACCTTTAATTCAAAACGCGCCCCAGAAGCTCTGCTTTTTCTGCCTTGTATCCTCTTTTTTTTAGTCACCATTTTTTATTCCAATCCAACTTTATCCTTTATCTTTTTAATTCCTTCTATGGCTATTTCAAAAAATTTCTCTAAACTTAATCCTGTTTTTTCTATTTCTCTTATAATATTTCTTTCTATTTTTGCAGCAAAAGTTTTGTCTTTAAATTTTTTCATTAATCCTTTTGCTCTCATTCCTTCTATTTTCTTTCCTCTCATTATGGTATATGCATGAATTAATCCTGTTATTGTTTCTCCTGCAGCAAGAGCATACTGAATTTTTTCTGTTCTTTTCCTGTCTTTGAGATGCAGAAGCTCTTCAAATCCATAACCATGAGAAACTAAATTAGTTATAAATTTGTCATCAAATCCAGCTTCTTTTAATATTTGCGGAGCTTTTGTTAAATGAGTTTCAACATTATCTTTTGTTATGCCCCAGTCAACATCATGCAGAAGCCCGAGCATGCCCCAATATTCAACATCCTCGCCGAAATACTTTGCAAGTTCTTTCATTACAGCTTCTGATTCAAGGTAATGAACAAAATCTTGCTCAGAATTATTATATTTTTTGATAAGCTCTAATGCCTGTTCTCTTGAAATTGGTAGAGAGATCATATTTACTCCTCCGGCTTCATTAAAGGGAAAATAACACACTCTCTTAGAGATTTTCCAAATAGAAATCCAAATAGTCTCTCGCTTACACCAAATCCGCAAGTAGGAGGCATTCCATGTTTAAGTGCTTCAACAAAACTCTTGTCATGTTCCATGCTTTCTTCATCTCCTGCTTTTTTGTTTTTCATCTGTTCTTTGAATCTTTCTTCTTGTTCTAAAGGATCATTCAATTCAGAGTACCCATTTCCAACTTCACTTCCAGCAATTATTACCTGAAATCGTTCAACTTTTCTCTTGTCTTTTAGATTTCTTTTTGCAAGAGGAGAAAGTTCAACAGGCTGTCCTGTCAAAAATCCAGGTCCTGATATTTTTTTTCTGCAATATTTCCATAATTGGTCTATTAATTTCCATTTATTCACAGAATCCTCATAATCTACTTTAAGTTCATTTAATTTTTTCTTTATCTCTTTAACATCTGCTTTGTATATATCTAATTTAGTTTCTTTTTTTATTAAAGTTTCAAAATCATATTTTTTCCATTTCTTTGAAAAATCTACTTGATGTCCGTGAATTTTGAATTTTAAAGTTTCAAAAACATCTTTTGCTATTTTCTTGTACATCTCTTCTACTAATTTCATTCCATCTTCATAATTTGCATATGCCCAATAGAATTCCATTTGGGTATAATCTTGTAGGTGTTCCATGTCTATTCCCTCATTTCTAAATTGTCGTCCAATCTCAAAAGTTTTTTCATAACCAGCAACCATTAATTTTTTCTGCCAAAGTTCTCCCATAGAAATCCTTAGATAAACATCAATGTCCAGTGCATTGTGATGTGTAATAAATGGTTTTGCTATTGCACCTCCAGCAGAAGTCTCAAGAACAGGAGTTTCCACTTCCAAAAATCCTCTCTCAATTAAAAAATTTCTTATACTATTCCAGAATTCTGATTTTTTAATAAACATATTTTTTACTTCATCATTCATCAAAATATCCAGGTATCTTTTTCTGTATATATCTTCCTCACCCTGCAAGCCTTTCCATTTTTCAGGAAGAGGCAATATTGATTTGGAGATTAATTCAATTTTTTTTACAAGAATAGAAATCTCTCCAGTTTTTGTTTTTATCATCTTCCCTTCAACTCCAACAAAATCCCCTATATCAAGATATTTTTTGAAAAATCCCCCTATTTTTTCAGGAGTTTCTTTTTCCTGAATTACTATTTGTATTCTTCCTGTTCCATCTTTAAGAACACAAAAAGCAATTTTTCCCAAATCTCTTTTAGTCATTAATCTTCCTGCTGTCTTGACATTGCTTTTTATTTTTGATTTCAAACATTCCAGACAAGTTTGTTTTTTATCAAATTTAGAAGGGTATGGATTTACCCCTTTTTTTTTCAATTCCTGAAGTTTTTTTATTCTTTCACTTATAATTTGTTCTTCACGTCCCATATTTAGAATAAAACAAAAAGTGTTTAAATATCTTTATTCCATATGAATCTTTTTTTTGAAGCTGTATGCTGGCTTTTTTCCATATACTGCGATGCCAAAATGAACATATTTTTTTCTTTTTACATCCATATCATGCCATCTTTTATCAAGTTCTTTATAAGTCAAATATGTTCTTAGTTCAGATGCAGGATCTTCAAAATAAAATTTATGCTTATCATAGCCGATGACAACAACATAATGCCCATCTTTCCAGTCTTTTTCCCAGTTCACCTTTTTATTTTCTGTCCAAGCCTGAATAACTAAAATTACAGGAATTTTTTTGTCTATGTATTGTTTTATCTGATTTATTGTCAATTCTCCTTTTTTGGTTTTCAGCCCGAATTTTTTTAATGTTTTTATTATTCCTTTTATTGACGTGCCTACTCGAGTTGTACCTGCTATTTTTATAATTTCACTTTCCTTTGCATCTATGCCATAATAATCAAGAATAGATTGTGTGACATTTGCACCACAATCATACTCATATGCCTGCCGAAGATTTGGAAACATTAAAATTTTCATATTATATCTTTTCTTTTAATGTAAATATTTATTTATATAAAGTATATGACTCTTTTGTTACTATTGTATAATTAATAATAAGAAAGATTTATAAAGCATTTATTCTATAAAAAATCATGGAAACTGAAATAAAAGAACGAGGAATTATATATGAATCTCCTGCACCTATTTGGCAAGCTGAAAAGAGATTTGTTATTCCATCTGTTTCTTATAGAGGCAAAACAGGAAATTACAGACTTTTTGAGCAAATGACTCCTAAAATGAGCCAAGCGAAATTAGCAGAACTTTACGAGTCAGAAAAACAAAAAGGAAATCCTTATCCAACAGATATGCCTTTAATATGGGCTATTGCTACAAAAGGATATGAACTTAGAAATGAAAACTCATTAGAAGCTGAAAAATTAAGGCAGTTTCTTAGAACAGGCTTTAGACAATACCCAAATACATTAACAAGAATAATTTATAATCCTTCAGAAAAAGACAAAATTATACATAATTACAAAACTTCAGACGAATATTCATTTGATAGCAAAGTTGTTGGACCAGATAGTTTTATAGACAAACTTGCTGATATGAATGTTTTAGAACAGATTTTAGGAACAAAAGATGTTATTAAAATAAATGAAGTTTCTCAATGGATTAATAGAACAAATAGTTTTATCTGGCGATTAAATTCAAAGCCATCACAAAAAGAGGAAAGAGTTGCCAGGTTTGTCGCTTACGGTAGCAGGCTTTACCTCGACTGCGACGGGGATCCTCTTTATGGGGATCCTGCTTTTCGGGTATTGAAAGTTGATTAAGCTGGCTGATTAGCTCGCTGCTTTTCAAATAGTCTATCTTTTTGGGCAATTTTTATTAGAAAAAGCAATCTTAGATATGCAGCACCTTAAAATTCTTAAAATCCTGAAATTTTTCCTCTTTTATTTCAACATTTTTTATTTGTGAATGTTTTGGGCCTGTTTTGCATATCTCAATCATTTTGTTTACTTCGTTAGTATTGCCTTCAAGAAAAATTTCAATTCTGCCATCTTCAAGGTTTCTTATAAATCCTTTAACACCATATCGTTCAGCATTTTCTTTAACAAATGCTCTAAAAAATACCCCCTGAACAGCTCCAGACACATAAAGTCTTAGCGATTTCTTCATACGAACGAAAAGGAAATAGGATTTATTAAGTTTTATTTGTTTTATAAGCTGATTTTAAAGCCCTAAGGTTTTTTCAAACTCCTAAAAATGACTAAGCTTGGGCGTTTTTTAAAGTCCGAAGGTTTTTTCAAACTCCTTCATTCTGGTATACTGCAATAAAAAATTTCTTCCTTGCTTTGTTATGAATATCCTATCACCATTTTTTGTGCTATTTTTCTCTACAAGAATCTTTTTTATTAATTCATCAAGATATGCCTTCATCTGATTATGTGATAAATTTGCTTTATACATTAAATGAGTCGGTTTAATGCCTGCTATGTTTTTGTCCTGGATAATTGCCAGCATATCTGATATTATCTGCATACGACTTCTTTTCCGTTCCATGTTGTAATATCCTTATAATTAGGAATAATAAAATTATATAGCTTATTAACTCTATTATATTTGCGATTGCAAACAAATTCTCTAAGGAATATAATGCAAATATTAGCTGGCTAAGTGCTAATCCCGCGAAGACAATCATAAGTATTTTTGTGTTAAAAAATTTATTCTCTCTGTAAACAAGATAATATTTTTCAACTATTGCAATCAGCATTATGAAAGATGTAATATAGAATATATAACAGAAATCCGCCTCTATTATTACTGAGAGAACTATAAAATAAAGGACAATTACATAATCCATTATAGATTTTCTTTCACGGGGAAGTCTGTAAATTATATAAAATCCCAGAAGAGTCAGAAACTTGAAAAAGAAAAAGCCCATATAATAAAAAATATCAATAGAACTCACAAAATTGCTCGAAATAATCGCTTGGCCTATTGCTTGACTTGGTCCGATATCATAATATAAAACTAGTTTTGTTAATATTGATGCAAGTTGTGCTAAAGTAATTAATGTAAATCCAAGCCCTAAATATAAAAGATTCCTATTCTCTTTATTTTTTTTATAATTATTAATAGCAAGAATTATAACAAGAAGAAGAACAATAAGGCTAAAAAATTGAATAACCACATCAATTCCTATAAACCAGTCAGGTGTTAGAACTATCTTCATTCCGTCAGACAACAAATTTTTCTTTAAAAAGCTTATGGAATGTTATTCTATATATCCATTCCCTATAATCTTTTCATAACTGATATATAAACCAATTTCTTTGGTTTATCAGCCTAAAAACTCTTTTCAACCCATATTCCTTTCCAAAAGAAAGGAATTCACACTCAACCCCCCGCCGTTTTCACACGACGCCATGAAATGGCGAAGTCATTTACTTTATAAATGTCCAGAGTAAAACGGCGCAGGGATATAATAAAAAAAGAATGGTGAAAGAAAAAAATTGCCTCGAAGGAATACCAGAACACGCAAAACAAGAAATTATTCTTCTTTATAACATGGGAATAAAATATGATGAACTAGAGTATCTTATAAAAATTAAGTTAAGAGAAGCTATTTATTCAGAAATCTCTTAAATCCATTTCATTGTTTAGTATTGTGACAACATGGCTCGCAAAATATGTTTTTGGCCCTACTGAAATCAAAGTTGACATATCTTTCAACCTTCTTAATTCTTTTTTCGGGAACCCATTATGGTCCCCAATAACAAAAACACTCTTCTCTGAAAGTTTTGATTTTCTTATGTCCTTTCCTTTCTTATCAAGTATGAATATTTTATTTCCCTCTTTTCTTAGTTCTTCAATCAAACCCAGAAAACTCTTTTTTTCAACAAAACATCCAGGAAGAGCCTCTGTCTTTTTCCCTTCTTTATACTTGTAAAGAATTTTCCTTATAAGATTTGCAACATCTTTTTTGCTTAGATTTGTCTCTGGTTTTACTTGCATTTCTATATGTTTTGGAGGATCAGGCATACCATAAAATATAAGATGCAGTTTTACATCATCTCTTAGATTATGAGAAAGAAAAAAAGCGTTTATTATGACATGTATTGCAATATCCATTCTTCCAGCATCCATTAAGTTACTTGCATCAAAATTTCCAGATGTTCGTGCTGTTGATGAAAAATATACGAATTGTCTCATTTATTTTTTTGAATTTCTTTTTTTAGTTTATTATTCAATTCACTTGGATGTTTCCTACAATAATATTCTATCTTGTTTGAACTTAAATGTGCTGAGTTATACTTCATTCCTTTAGACATCAAAGCTCTTTCGTGCAGTTCATGAAGAATGATAAATTTAATTTCTTTTGGTTCAATGTCATTATCAATCCATACTTCTTTTTTTGGTATGAAGTGGTAAACTTTGTCATGCCCCCCCTCTGTGAAATCTACAAAAAATAAACCCCTTACAATTTCTCCATTAACAATCCATACTTTTACTTTTTTGCTATATTTTTTCAAAAGTTTTTTATGTACCGATTTTATTAATTTATCATGATTTTTTGTAAGCTTCATCTCTTTTCTTATTATTTTTGACTTTGCTCTTTCTTTTTTCTCGATAATATCAGCCCTTTTTAATGCTTCATCATATTTGACTTTTTTTGACATAAGCTTGTGTATTATAAGCATAGAATTAATGTAATATTTTTCTTCGCCTTCTTTTCTCTCTTTGTCTATCCAGAACTCTTTTTTTGGAATAAATTTAAACATATAGTGATTTCCGTAATTGGTAAACTCTCCGTTAAAATTACTTCTTATATAATTTCCGTCAACAATCCAGAATGTAAAATCTGCAATTTCTGAAAATTTTTTTATGTAAGGTTTTTTCATTTTATAGGCTGCAAAACAAATTCCGGCTTTGCAAATATATCCTCTTTATTTACTACTAAATATATCCCTATAAATTTATCTCCTGAAAACACACATATTTTATCATTTACTTTATCTTTATTTTCAATATCTTTATTAAACAGGGGAGAACCATGGAATAATCTATCAATAATATCTGTTTTTACATTAATGCTAGGATATAACTCTGCAACTATTTCCCCCGGAATTATCATTTCTCTTAATTTTTCTTCATTCCCTTCTTTATATTCATCAACAGCTTTTTCAAAATCATAAAGATTTACATTATTTTCTTCTTTAAAAATTCCAGCTTTTATTCTTCTTAATTCAAGCATATGTGCTCCTATTCCAAGCTCTTTTCCTAAGTCATCTATTAACTTTCTTATATATGTTCCTCCCTGAACTTCTGTTTGAAATAAAATATTTTTTTCTTTTTTTTCAAGAAGCTCAAAATTTATTATCTCTCTTTCACGTTCTTCTCTTTTTACTCTTGATTTTACAGGTGGTTTTTGCATTATTTTACCTGTGAATTTCTCATTTATTATTTTTTTAATTTTATCTAAAGAAACATCTTCGTGAATTTTCATTATTCCAATATACTCTTTATTTTCTCCAAGAAAAAAACCAGTTAGCTTGCATGCCCTATTTAATGCTATTGGAAGCACTCCTGTAACTTTTGGATCAAGTGTTCCAAAATGACTTGTTTTTCTTAAGCCCAACTTTTTACATACAAAATTTGAAATATCAAAGCTTGTTGGATTTGAAGGTTTGTCAATGTTTATAATTCCAAATTCCAGAAGTTCTGAAATACTTTTTTTAGATTTTATTTTTTCAATGTTCATCATATTTCTCCTTTAAGATAGCTTTTTCTTTTATTTTCTGGAAATTTTTCTATAGCATATCTAAGCATGGTTCTTGGCATGTATTTATATCTAGGTAATAAAAAAAGTTCTAAAACAGACATATTTCTTTTTCCAATTTCTCTTAACATCCACCCCACAGCTTTATGTATTAAATCATGTTTATCATTCATTAAACTATCTGCAATAAAAAGAGTTTCTCCAAAATTTCCCTTTTTTATAAAAGTAGAAGTTGCAATCATCGCAATTCTTTTCTCCCAAAGATTCTCTGATTTTGCTAAAAACCTTATAATACTAGTTCCTTCTTTTAATGCAAAATCCCCAATAATATTTGGAGCACTTAAATCAACTAAATCCCAGTTGTTAATCCTTGAAGTATTTTTAAGATAAAACTCAAAAATTTGTCTTTGTTTTAATTTATCTTTCTTAGATTTTTTATATATTTCAACTAGAATTAAAAGTCCTATAAGTCTTTCTTCATGGATTTTGCTATTTAGCAATTCCTGAATATCTTTTAATGCAATATTCTTCCAGTATTTTTTAACAATTTGTCTTTGTACTGGAACTTTTATTCCTAAAAAAATATCCCCTTCTCCATACTGCCCTTTTTCTGTCTTAAAAAATCTCTGAAGATTTTTTGCCTGTTCATCATTTCTTTGAGCTTTAATTTCATTAATTAATTCATTTAACATTTTCTGAATAATTCTCTTAAATTAACTATATTTAATAAAAATTATAGGAGTATAAAAACTTTAAAGATATAGTTTGAAGTGATTATTCACCAATTGCCCACTTTCTGCCTTCAGGAGTTACATTATATGATAATGATTTTGGTGTTTCTCCACTTCGAGTAACATAACCATTTTTTACTAAATAATTAATTTCTGGTATTAAATTTTGTCTAAAAGGATTTGCCATTTCTCCTTTTTTTGTAATTTTCCATTTTAACAATTCCTTTGCTCTTTCTTCCAAAGGTGGTTTTGCCATTTTGAATTTTTACTTTAGAACTATATAAAGATTATTATAATACAATAATTATTTCTGCAGCGCCATTCTTCTCTGATGTTTCGGCTGTTTTGAAAGCTTTGTCTGATGCTTTTCTGTTTTTGCAATATTTTTCTCCATTTCTTTTCCAGCCTGTACAACAGCTGCTTTCTTCTCTTTTTCCTCTTTTATTTCTTCTTCTGTTTTTTCTTCCGGCTTTTGAACTTCTTCTATCTTTTCAGCTTTTTTCTTTGTTCCAACTTCTGTTGCTTTTTGTGATCTCTTCTCAAGTTTTGCCTTTTTGAATTTTAGTTTTTTAGGAAGCTCTGAAAGTTCTACTCTTATTATTTCTCCTTCTCTAAATGCCTTGACTTTTACTTTGATTGGTGGTTTTTTTATTCCTCTTGCCCAAATAAACTCATTAAGAAATTTATCAATTCTAATTTTGTTTAAATCTCTATCATAGACTTTCATGTGCCTAACTAGAAATTGTTTTATTGTTTTTATTGTCCTGTTTGCTCTTTGATATTTTGGAACCTTTTCCCATTCTCTTCTAAGTGGAATTATGAATTCTCTTTCAACTTTATCAATTTTAGGTTCTTCTTTAGCCATTTTATCCGAAATGCGATTTTTTCTGTCTTCTTGGTTTAATATGAAGTTTTGTTCTTCTCCATGACCTTCTATGTCGAGTCATTGCAGATGGGTGCACTCGTTTACCTTTACCATATTTTTTTAGAACAACCCATACAGGAGCCCACTTTGTCTGCCTTGCCTTTTTCGCAAGAGTTGCTTTTTTTTGTTGATTCTTGATTCCCATTTTATTTAATGCTCTCCATAAATTTTTTACCTTTTTCTGTAAGCTGTCTGCCTGGTTTTTTTCCACGAACTCCTTTAATTCCTTTTGCAATTTCAGTAAATCCTGCTTTATCTGATTGCTGAAGAATTATTCTTATTATTTTTCCACTTCCTCTTCTGAATTCCTCTGGTCTTACTCCTCTATTCTTCTTGCTTCCATATCTTGTTCTTAATCTGTTAACACCAACAATCTTTTTTTTGTAAACCTGCCTTAATACGCTTGCAGCTCTTTTATACCAGAAATTAGGATCATCTATAGGTCTTGCTTTTGCCGTGCCTGATTTAACAAATTCAACCCATTCTGGCTTTTTAAATTCAGGAATTTTCTTTAAAGCTTCTGCTAGTTTTAGATTGTACTCCTGAGCTGGTAATTCATATACTAAATTCATTTTATGGTGTATCTTGCGATACTAGAACAGCCTAAGCTGTTAACCTAAATTCAAACAGAAAAGTTAGTTTATAAATCTTTTATCTGAGAATTATCGAACTGCTCGTCTCCATTTCTTCACAAAAATTGTAAATCCAACAATTCTTGCAGTATAATTATTTCCCAGTTTTTCAAGAATCTTGTTTCTATATTCAATAAGCTTCTCTTTTTTATGCTCTGCGTTTTTCAAAACATGGACTTTAACATTATCATAATTTTTGAAATGAACATTTAAAGTTCCAATAAAATTCTCTGTTACTCCTTTTTTTCCAAGCTGTATAGTGCTTTGTGTCATTTTGATGATGCAATGAAAATCTTTGATTTACTTTGTGTCATTTTATTTGTTTCTCTATATCTTCTTTTTTAATTTTTATGGATTTTTGTTTTTTAACCTTCCATGTTCCTATTTTCATATCTTTATCCTTGGAAATATCTTTTCCTGTAAAAATACTAACTAATACATCTTTTTTATTATTTCTCCAATCCTGGCTGTATCTTGCAACAATTGCTCCGCTGGTTATAATCTCTTCTGGACGTGGATTTGGATTGTCAATCACGCAGAAAGGGCTTCCAGGAGCAAGCGTATGTATTATCTTATTTTTCTTTCCTTTAAATTTCTTCATTAATTCATCATTGCTTTCTGCATCTTTTCCCAAGATTATTTTTGTTCCTGATTCAAATGTTATCTCCCTAAACTTTTTTTTCTTATCCATTTTTAATCCATTTATTCACAATTTTTAAAGATTTTTTCTGATTAGACCATTTTAACATCATCAGAGCTTTTTCAAAGTCAACCCACTTATAATCATTGTGTTCTATATTATCAACTTTAATTTTTCTTTTTTTTACTTCTACTGCATAAAGTGAAAAAGTCTGCCCTTTTATTTTTGGTCTGTCTTGATAAATTCTGTTATAATTATATTTTCCAGAAAAATTAAATTCTTTTATTTTTAATTCTTTCAAGCCTGTTTCTTCTTTTAATTCTCTTTTTATTGTTTTTATTATGCTTTCTTTTTTTTCAATTGCTCCTTTTGGAAATTCCCACCCTTTCCAGTGAAGTTTTCTTTTAAGAATTAGATATTTTATCTCTTTTTTATCTCTTGCAAATGTTACAATAAATAATGCTTTTCGATATTTCATTTTATCTCACTTTTTCTTTTTATTTAAAATATGCTTATTCTTAATTATAAATGCTATGGTAAACCATGATAATAAAACAGTTATCATTAGAGGAGAATTTTTTATATTATTTTCTATAAATGGTTTAATAAAATAAAATATACATGCAAGCAGAAAACCATAAGGAATCATGATAAGCGGAACAAACAATATTTTCCATATACTTTCTTTTTTTAAGCCAAGATTAAAAAAATAAAATGCAAGCGAATTTGGATGTAATGCAGAAAATAAAAGCCCCTTTGAAATTTTATTTTTTTCCGAGATATTTCTTGATTTTTTTAAATTCTTTTTTATTACATAAAATCCAAAAAAGTAATTTATAAAAGAAGCAATTATCAATGCCACTGCAACGACTATGCTTATATTTAGAAAACTAAGAAATTTTCCATCTGAAAATAAAACAACGAACAGGATTATAGTACCTCCCGCAAAATAAAATCCAAGATATACAATTCCTTCTAATAGAGCACTAAGAAATAATGCAATAAGACCATATCTTTGATAAAGATTTTCTAATAATATCACTATTTCTGAACGAGGTGGAATTATATTCAAGCCTATTAATAGGCCTATTAATAAATATATAATTATTGCACTTAATGGAAGTACGGGGATATTACTAAAAAATCCCTTGATATTCATTTTTGCCCTGCTTATCCCCACTTCTCCAAAGCTCTTCTTAATTCAGCGTGCGTTTTTGCATATTTTTCAAGAGGAATTTTTTTAAGTGTTGCATCAATTGCCTGCCTCATTGCTTTTGCACCTGCAATTGTTCCATCAGGATGTCCATGAACCCCTCCTCCTGCTTGAATTACAATGTTTTTTCCCATTAATCCAATAATTTTAGGAATAATTCCAGGATAAACTCCTCCAGAAGCAACTCCAAGCACAGGCTTTAATCCAAACCATTTTTGTTCTAAATTTTCTTTTGTCTGTTTTGTAAATTGATTTTCAATTTCTTTTTCAATATGCAAAACCTCTTCTTTACCACCCGTCATTTTTCCATAAACAGTTCCTATATGAAGAGTATCAACACCAACCATTCTTGAAAATTCCGCAATAATCTCCATTTTCATTCCATGATTTGGATTTCTATCAAACATAGCATGTCCTGCTCTATGTGCATGAATTGGTAATTTTGTAAAATTTCTAGCTGTCTGCAAAGCACTCCATCCTAATGTAAGAATATCAAGCATAATATAATTTCCTCCGTTATTCTCAACAAATTTAATTCTTCTAAGCATCTCATTAGTCTCTGCTGTGCAATTTATCAAATAAACTTTTCTTTCTCCTGTTTCTTTTTCAGCTTTTTTACACGCCTTTATCGTTAATAAAAATCTTTTTTTGAAATGATTAAAATTTTGGCTTGTTAGATTTTCATCATCTTTTACAATATCACATCCACCTACCCATGCCTGATAAGCAACTTTTGCATGTTCTTTTTCATTTAATCCAACTTTTGGTTTTATTATTGTTCCAAGAAAAGGTCTTGTAGGAATTTTCATTCTTTTTCTTAATCCATTAATTCCAAATCTAGGTCCTTTGAAACTTTTAAGCATTTTTTTGGGAATTTTCAAATCCTCCCATAAAATTCCTTTAACAGCCTTCATTCCATAAATATTTCCTCCTATACTTGAAACAATTTCTGGTAAATTTCCAAGCTCAAATAATTCAATAGGATAAGCTATTCTAACTCTTTTTGTTTTTTCTTCTATAGAATATATTTTTGGAGATAATTTTTTAGCAACAGACTTTTTCATTGTTCCGATATTTGTCCATGTTCCGATTGAACTTTCACCTGCAACTTCTTCTGAAACTTTTTTAAGACTTATACCTTTTGCAGGAGTTATTTTATATTGGCAGACCACGTCTGTATTCTTTGGTTTATATTTTAAATCAATAAAACTTAATTTTTCTTCTTTCATTTCTTTTTTATAATTTTACCTCTTTTTTTCGGAAAAAGTTGTTCATTAAGATATTTTCCAGGTCTTGTTTTCCAAAAAATTAATATAAGAGTATAAATTAATATAAGATGTATTATTGCGAAAAGGGTTTTATTTATTGTATCTTTAAATATAAAATTTAAAATATCCTTAATTATACTTGCACCCAAGAAAATCAAGAATATAGAAAGAATTATTCCAATACATATTTTTATTTTTTCTTTATTCTTCTTCATTTTCTTTTTATCACCACTCCTTTTTCTGTATCTTCAAGAAAATAACCTAATTTATTAATTTTCTCTCTTATTTTATCTGCTTCTTTCCAATTCTTATTTTTTCTTGCTTTCTCTCTTTCATTAACAAGCTTTTTTACTTCTTCTGAAATCTTAATTTTTTCCTCTTTTCCAAGATTTAAACCAAAAACTTCATCAAACTTTAAAGCTAATTCGTATTTTTCAGCGTTATTCAATCTTTCTTCTCTAAGAATATCCCACAAATATGAAACAGCTCTTGGAGTATTCAAATCATCATTTATAATTTCTAAGAATTGGTTGTATGCAAGTCCAATATTTTTTGCATTCTTTTTTTCTTTGCTATCTTTTATTTTTGAAATTATTTCTTTAAGTCTTTGCATAGAATTTCTTGAATTTTTTAGTGATTCAAGACTAAAGTTTAAGGGCCTTCTATAATGTGCAGACAAAAAAAAGTATCTTAAATCCAGAGGAGAAAAACCTTTTTCTTCAATTTCAGATAAAATATAACAGCCTCCTCTTGATTTTGAAATCTTTTCTCCTTTAAATATCAAAAAAGCTCCGTGAAGCCAGAATCTAACAAAAGGTTTTCCTGTTGCTCCTTCACTTTGTGCAATTTCATTTGTAGAATGAATTGGAATATGGTCTTCTCCACCTGTATGAATATCAAAGGTTTCTCCAAGATACTTCATAGACATTGCAGAACATTCAATATGCCAGCCTGGAAAACCAACACCCCATGGAGAATTCCATTCCTGCTGTCTTTTTCCAGGTTCTTCTGAAAATTTCCATAAAGCAAAATCTGTTTTGTTTTTTTTCTCACCCATAGAAATTCTTTTTCCTTCTTTAAGCCCTTTTATATTAAGTTTTGCCAGCTTTCCGTAATCTTTTAATTTTTTAGTATCAAAATAAATTCCATCACTGGTTTTGTATGTAAAACCTTTTTTTTCAAGTTTTTTTATTAGTTCTATTTGCTCTTTAATATGTTCTGTTGCTTTGCACCAAAGTTCTGGTTCTTGTATGTTTAATTTCTCAAAATCTTTTTTAAAAATTTTGAAGTAATGTTCAGTTATTTCTTTGGCTGTTTTTTTCTCCCTTTGAGCAGCTCTTTCTATTTTATCTTCACCTTCATCTGCATCGCTAGTTAGATGTCCAACATCTGTAATATTTATTACTTGTTTAACAGAATATCCTTGCAGTCCTAAAGTTCTTTTCAAAATGTCAGGAAAAATATAACTTCTTAAATTTCCTATGTGCGAATAAAAATAAACAGTTGGTCCGCAGGTATACATTCCAACTTTCTTGTCTTGGAGCGGTTTAAAAATCTCTTTTTTTCTTGTAAGTGTATTATATAATTTAAGCATATATTACTTAAGAAAGAGCAATTTAAAAATTTACTTTATTGTAACAGTTAAATATTCTTGAGTATAAAATTCACCATCTTTAGTAATTTCTAAGATATAATCCATAGTACATAAGGGTGCGCTTTCTGGAATTTCAATTCTAATTCTTTTTGCAGAATCCATAATACTTCCAGATCTTAAATTAATACCAGAACCACTTTTTCCTAATATTATTAAGTTATCTGCTTCTTCCTCTGTCATAACACAATTACTAGCCACTTCTTGTATCTTTGTTTCATAAGAAAAAATACCTTCTGTTTTATCAATATTTCTTATTGAAAATCCAAAATCATCTACTTTTCCCTTTTTAATTTCTACAAGCCCATTTTCTGGATAAATTACAATTTTTTTATCTTCATTACTAGAAAATAATTGATTTAATTCATTTTTTAATTGCGCTTCTGTTAAATCAATTGCACCATGAGCAACATCAAAAATCTCTCTAATAAAGAAAATTCCGAGAACAAGAACAATCACCAATAAAACTATTGTAACCATTGTTCCAACAGTCATTTCCATTGCTCCGCGTTTTTCTTTATAATTAATTTTCATTTTAATCTGTAGGGAAACTTAGTGTGCTTAGATAGTCATATACAGCTGTGACATATATGTAAAAAATCACAGTATTCAACACAAAACCGATAATGTTTATTATAATTCCAATTTTTCCAAATTTTGTTTTATTTCTTTTCTGTTGAATAATACATAGAATCAGTCCGACTATTGAAGCAAGAGTTCCAAATAATGGGTTAAAGACTAAAATTGCCAAACTAACTATTCCAAGAGTAAATCCCGCAATTCCTAATGCAACACCCCTCTCTTTTGCCATTTTCTTTTTTATAAGTAAATTAATGATTCTTATTTTATAAATGTTTTTAATAGTAATATTAGTAATTGCTGAATTTTGTGATAATTAGATTTATAAACAGGGATTTCAGGGTATTTTAAGTGATTAATAAGAAAATGCCCCAAAAAAACTATTATGAAAAAGTGAGAAAATTGGCTGCTTACTGTGCAGTTCAGTATAAAATTCTTGGAATGTATGATCCAAATGCAGATATTTCATCAATGTTAGAAGAAATATCTCAACCAGTAATAAAAGCCATGAGAAAGAGAAGAAAAAGACGTCTCAAATCTTTGGAAGAAATAAGCAAGAAAACAGATGAAAGAATATTAACCCTCCAAAAACAAAAACCAGAAATTGCTAATTCAGAAGAATTTAAAAAAACAATAAAAATATTAAATGAAATGAGAAAAGAAGATAATAATTAAGATAATCAAGCTATTCCCAATTTAGCTTGTAAGTCTTTTGCATATTTTCCTTTTATGCTTTCAATCATTTTTTTGATTCCCTCTGAGTAATGTTTTGTTGATAATCCTTTTCCAATATGTAATTCATTTTCTTTTCTTTGTTCAGGATGATTTCTAATGGCTACAAGATATTCAAGTATTGCCAGCTCTTCAGCCTTTTTTCCGTTCTTTAAAGGAATAGGATAACTGTCTCTTTCTCCATAGATTGAATGTTGTAATCCTGTTTTAAATTTAATTTGTTGTATTTCACTTACTTCATTTATCTCTTTTACAGTTTCAACAGGGCTAATGTTTCCTGTTTTATATTGCTCTATAATCTCTCGTATTTTTTCTCTATTGTTTCTTGAATCATAAAGAATTAAAATCAACCCACCAATAAAAAAAACTAATGCAATCAAATTTAAAGAAATTGGAAAAGTAGCTCCAATAACAGCACCTGTTATGCTTATATTAATTATAAAAGTTAATATAGAAACAGATAAGAAAATTACTCCTAAAATTTTTTGTTTTTTCATCCTAAAATGGGGATACGGGGAGTCGAACCCCGCACACCATGAGCTTCAGTCATGTGCTCTCCCGCTGAGCTATATCCCCAAAAATCTAGATTTTGTTCATTTAAATCTTTTTTGCTATCTAAAAATAAACAGAATTTCCTTTTTCAAAACCATAAACTTCAGAAAACCCTGAATTTATCTCAAGAGCATATTTTATTCGTGAATTAGGGTAAAAAACAGGACATTCTTTTTCTGTTTTACAGGGTTGAATAGATTTTTCAATGCCTATTATTTCTTTATTTTTATTTATCCATAAAATATCAATTGGAAAATTCATGTCTTTCATCCAAAAGCCAGGAAATGTTTCTTCTTCAAAAATAAACAACATTCCATTATTATTATCTAGAGCTTCCCTTCCACTTAATCCTTTTTCTCTTTCGCTGCGATTATCTGCAATTTCAGAATAAAAACATGCTTTGTCTTCTATACAGACTTTTTCCAATTTAGCAGAGGAATTTTTATATATAGCATAACTAACTATTACAGCAGATAATATTATCAGTATCATAAGAATTGTTTCTCTTTTAATCCTCATTTTTATATTAATAAATCAATCCTAAAAAATGTTTGTAATTCATAGTTCTATAATTGTTTAAAATAATAAGTATACTTTAAGATGACATAATTTATTTAAAATCCAGGGGCTTAAAAAGGATATGTCCCATGATAAAAATTCTCTAAATGGAATTTCTATTATTTATACGCCTTATTCAGAATGTAGGGGGTTTAAAAATTGGGCGCTTGTTAGTAGAGAAAAAATAAGAGAAGCAAAAGTAATTTTAAGAGAAAGAATATTCTACAGGGTATCAGATCCTCTTATTTCAAATCAAGAAAGATATTTGGAGTCTGGAATTTTAATAGAGTTACAGGAAGAGTCAAAACCAACTATGAAAGATGGTTGGAGTATACGGCTACAATGTGAAATTGATAATGCAGAAAATCTTGAGGATTTATTAAAGTTAATCGATTTACCAAATCTGAAAAAGAATTAGAATAAATTTGTAAGCCAGGAATAGGCCAGCTTCTGTAGTTCTCTGTTTCTTAGTCAGACAGAACTTGTTAACATTCGACTAAGCCCTTCAAGAGGTTGCACCGGTTGAGGCAGCCGTTTCACATTTCTCGTCTCTGTTCTGGAGCTTTGCATCACTGCAATCTTCCTTTCGAAAGACAACCTTAATTATGGTGGCCGGACCTTCCTCAGAACTCAGAAATCATATTTGAGATTTCTTGCCCATTTAAGGACAGAGTCCCGGAGTTAACTTCCCGACTTACAGAAATATAGATAAAAAGGGCTTTAAAAATCTATTCATTATTGTTGATGGTTTAATAAAAAATCATAACGAACACTTAAAATATAATGTTTTTGATAATCAGCATCAATTTGCTGTTGAATAATCTGCCTCATTCTTTCTCCTTCTTTAATTTTTCCTGCATATAACTTTACCTCCATCCCCCCTCTGACCCCCATATCATATTCAAGATTAACTTCCACACTTTCACCTTTAAATTTTGTTCTAATAAGAAATTTTCTTTTCATACCAGCCTTTTCCAAAATTTTTACCAAACCATTTTTTATTTCTTCGCCGAAATATCTGCTTGTAGAAATATTCCAAGAACAATATGCCTTTAGTTCTTTTGAGTTTCTTCCACTTAAGTCTTCTCCTCCACTTCCTATAACAGATACTTCACCACCTGTTCCTGTTCCTCCTCCCATCTTATTTATCCATATTCATTTCTGTTTTTAAGTATTGTTATAAAACATAATAACGTTTGAAACAATAAAAAATTCTAGATATTATTTTAAAACCGTTCACACCAAATGCAGCTTTTTTCAGGACATTCTGAATTAAGAAGTTTTATTGCTTTCTTCCAGGTATCTTCTGCATTTTGGATATTTATGTTCATCTTTTTCAGAGTTGTATCAAAAATAATTTCTCCTGTTTCCAAAACTTCTTTTGGGACATAAAATAGCAAAAACCCATAGTCTTCTGTTTCATATCTGTTTTTTCTAAGAAGAAAATTATAGATATCAATCTGAAGCTGATAATGTTTATGAGTGTCTTCTTTCAAATCATATCCTCTTGTTTTATAATCAATAACAATTAATTTGTCTCCTTTTTTTAGAATATTATCAACAGCTCCCTTTAATTCATTTCCATCTTGATCTGTCCAGGAAATTCCTTTTCTGTTGTTCTGCCAGATTTTCAGTAATTCTTTATCATCAAAAAGTTTCAGATTCTCGCAATTTTTCTGATTGCATAATTCAGGAGGAAGCAATCCGCGATCACGAAACTTGTCAAAATGTATTTTTAGAATTCTATCCATCCCGCTTGGCAGTGAAGGAAAAATTCCTACAGGTCTTTTCCATACATTATTTTGGGCAAGCCAGAAGCATCTTGGACATTCTTGCATAAGATTCAAAGAGCTTGGAGATAGCTTAAATGTTTTCATAATAATAAAAATTTCCAAGATTATTTAAAATGTGCCTTTTGGAATTAATTAAATAGAATTGATGTTAAATCTTTAAATATTTTTTTAGAACCAGAAATATTTTCACAAAAATTAATATAAACTCTTTTACTTGAATCAGAAAATTCTTCAATTTCTTCAATATCTAAAATATATCTATCTAAAGGAATTAAATGTTCTCTAAGTTCTTTTATTTGTTCATATTGCTTCTGATTTATAGTCATATGAATTTCCATCTCTTTTCTTTACCATTTTGATATTTAAATTTTATGAATTTTATCCTTTTCTAATTTTTAAGAATATAATTAAAAAATAAATAAAATAAAAAAGAAAAAAATAAGAGACTTTAATTAATTAAAAAATTAAAATCTTCTTCCGGCGTTTTCACGAAGTAAAACGACGCAGATAAAAAATTAAAATCTTCTTCTAGGACCGCCAAAATCTCTTCCGCCACCGCCGAAGCCTCTTCCGCCTTCTCTTCTCTGCGGTCTTTCTTCCATTGGTCTTGCTTCATTAACTTTCAGCTTTCTTCCTTCAATTTCCTTGTCGTTCATTGCTTTGATTGCTTTCTTAGCACTTTCATCATCTGAAAAAGTTACGAAACCAAAACCTTTTGATCTGCCTGAAAACTTATCACTTATAACTGTTGCTTCCTCAACATTTCCGTATGTTGCAAAAAGCTCTCTCAGTTTTTCAGAGTCAACAGTAAAAGGCAGATTTCCAACGTATATCTTCATTCTGTATTATTTCCTCCTTACACTCATATATTAACTTAGAATTAGTTCAAACCGAATATCGAGTCTCCCTACTTCTAACGTTACAAAATATCTTAGAAAAAGAGGTTTTTAAGGTTGTTGGTTGTTCTTTAATTCTTTAGTAATCTTAATAGAAATATAAATTATAAAAAGAAGCGCAAAAATTATAAGAAAAAATATTAAAATATTTTTTGATATGGTTGTCGAATAATTTTCTGAAGTTTGAGAATTAATATTTATATTTGAATTATTTAAATTCGATGTTGATGTTTCTGATGCAGGTGGTATATAGGTTGTTATTGTAGGTTTAATCTCTTGTGATTTACTAAAAATTACAAAAATAAAAGTGCCCAAAACAACCAGCATCATGAAAGTAACAATAATCACGTGATATTTGTGTTCTTTTCTCATAAAATTCACAGAAGTAAAGGATATTTAAGGGTTGTTGTAGTGGAAAGTCTAAGTCTTACCATCTTCCAATTTTTATTCCAACTCTATGTTGAAGAATATGATTTCTCCACCAACCAATTAGAGTTAGCAAACCACCTAAAAATAAAAGTATGCTAACAATTATAGACCACATAAACACCTCAGAACTATTCAAAAAAGCATTTGTAAAAGACAGCCTAAATAAAACCATTGAAGCAATAATAAGAACAACACCAACTGAAATTGGATGTTTTCTTGCAAAATATGTTATTCTTTGAAATAATGAATATCTTGGTCTCCGACCACGATTAGGTCTACGAGGTTGATGATGATTATGTCTATGACGTCTATGGCGTGCCATATCCCATTAAATTATAAGATATTATTAAGCCTTTCCATTTAGAAGAATTTTTATATTAAAGAGACTCTTATCTTTTATGGTTAAAACTCAATCAAATGAAATGATTGAAGATGAAGAATATTCCTTAAAACAAGCTAAAAACCAATTAAACGATTTGAAAGGTAAATGGATTAAGTTACCGTCTACTTTAAGATTTATCGAATTTCTAGAACATTACATTAAAGAAAAAGAAAAATTTATTCAAAAACTTAGAGATTTTAAGAAGAAAGATTAGCCAATTCTAGTTATCTATTTTTGTATAGAAAAAATTAAGAAGTTTTTTGGAGATTTTGGATAAAAAAGATTATTTTGTAATATAATAATTGTTAAAAATTGATTAAATCTTTCAAATAAATGAATATGAAAGAAATTGTTAATTGGCTGTTCCTGATTATCTTAATATATCTCTTTGTAATTTCAGAAAATATAATCAAGATAATTCTGGGATTCTTTATTCTCACTTTATTATTATATTTAAATATTATTAATAAAAAAGGAGATTCTAAAGTAGATAAGGCATCTAATGAAACTTTTTATGATGTGCTTAAATTTATTTTATTTGGTATTCTTGCTATATTATACCCCACTTTAATTAATAATTATTCCCTCACTTTCTTTTTACTGGCTATTGATTTTATTATAATATTATTTATAATTAATTTTTTTAGAGAGAAAAATTATAAATAACAAATATAGAAAAGATTAAGAAACTTTAGTAACCAAAAAAATGGCAAACAGAATAAATATTTTTTTAAGAACGCTTAGAGAAGTGTTTATAGGATTTTTATTTTTATTTGTATTCTTAATTACACTTAGTTTAGTTATATCTATAATAAAATTAATATTTCCTTCTATACCCCTTGATTTTAGCATTTTATTAAATGTACTTGGTTGGATAGTTGTTATTTGTTTAGGGTTGTATGTATACAATTTAACTAAAAGGGACGAAGATCGAAGAGAATATGAAAGACAAATTAGTCTTTTGGAATCATTATATTCTGAACTTGATGCAATAAGCAGTAAAAAGAAAGAAATTAGCACACTAAATAAAAAAATATCTACACATGGAAATCTTCAATGGGTTAAGGAATTATTTGAGCAGGATTTGAAGCCTGCCCATGGGATTTGGAATTTGAATACACCAAATTATATTGTTGGGCTTAATAGAGAAGTGATGGGCAAAAAAACAAAACTTTTGAAAGATGCTTTAATCCATATAAGTCAAAAAATAGAACTAATTGGAAATTACATACTGCAATATAACCAAATACCTCAAAAAGTAAATAAAGAATATAGTGAGCCAATAAAAGAGGTTATATTAAAAGTTCTTAATGAAACAATTGGGCTTGTAGATGAAACTAAAGAATTTATAAAAAAAGAGTTTAAATTAGATATCAATCAATAATTATTAAATAAAAAAATCTCAATAAGCAAAGGAATTCTTAGAACCTTCTTGAGAGAGCCATTAAAAGTTCTTTGTTTATTAAAGGAACATCCCTCTTTAGTTCATAGTACCATGGTTGAGAATTTGCATTAACGTTAAGGAAATCTTCTATTTTTGTGGTTGGAATTTCAAGTTTTTTTAAAGATTTTCCAATTTGTTGTATAAAGATTGCAAGTTTCTTTTTCCTATGTCTTGACAACTTTTCATATCCTCCACTATCTGTTAATATTCTCTGAGAAGTTCTTATTGCTTCTGTTAATAAGAATGCTTCATTAATATTTTTCTTTTTTGAATTTTTTAATATATTTTTGAAGAGAGGGTTTACTGTTTCAATATCATAAATATTTTTCAATTTATTTTCTATAAAATTTAATCTTTCTAATCCAAATACAGCTAAGCAACAAAAATTTTCCCATTCTTTTATATTAATAATTTTATTTTCTTTAAAAATAGGCTCCCATAAAAGATATTCAATTGTCCCAATATCTATTAATTTTCCATTATACTTATACAATATTTCATTTCTATAACCCCAAGGAGTTGGTCTGTATATATGGAGCATTAAGATTGTAGCTCTTGTTTTATCAAGTATTATGTTTTCTTTTGGAATACCTAATCTTATCCAATTAGAAATTGTTAGATTATCTTTTTCTATTTCTTTATTAATGTTATACTTTTCTTTAGAAACATCTTTAATATTTCCTCCATTAAAACATTTCACGAATATTTTTTTCTTATCTAATTTTAGCTTGTTTATTAAAAATTCCCAAGATTTTTTTATAAGTTCTTCTGTTTTCTTTTCAATCTCTTTGTTATTGGGGTAGCATAAACATATACCTGCCATATCAAAAACCCCTAAATAGTTATCAGAAATGTCTACTTTTTTATCTCTTAATTTTTTAAAGTCTTCAAATCTTATGCAAGGTTGAATTTTTGTATAAAGTAAGTCAGTTTTTATGTTTATTAGACCTCCAAATTTTTCAAGCATTTCTGGTTCTGAAAAACTAAGGTTAAAATTACCAGGAAATGCCTCATTTGCAACAGAATATTTTTCGTATTTTTTTACTTTACCAGTTGCAAATTTTTTATAGAATTCTTCTCTTAATTTCTTATAATCCATAAATAAAAATATTATTCTTAATTTTTAATCTTTTCCAAATAAAATTTATCTCAACAAGCAAAGGAATTCTTGAAGATATACTATTAAAGCTTTTAGTAGTCGTCTGCTGAAATTCTCGCCGAAGCTTGAATCTTACACAGCGACTCTATCAACCACGTCTTCTTCGTGGGCCTTAATTGTCTCGTTTTGCGGATGGCTTCGAGCTTAGATGCATTCAGCTCTTATCCATACAATGCGTAGCTATGCAGCCTGCCATATGACAACTGCTCACCAGAGGCATCCGAGTCTCGTTCCTCTCGTACTAGAAACTCGTTCCACTCAGACAATAACACACCTAGTAGATATCATACAAACTGTCTCGCGTATATTCTTCAACGATTATGTTTTTTCGTTGTATGGACTATACCTTCACCCATTGCTTGTTCAATGGGGATCAGCGTCTTAGCTTTGTGTTCTTTAATTCACAAAACTCCCGGGCTAAAGCCCGAAGTCTCTACGGGGGTAAAGATTTATTCACAATCTCGTATGTTATTGTTCTTTTCTTTGAATAATTCAAGTCCTTGAACTTATCAACAAGTTTGCAGATTTCCAGGAAATCTTTATTTGATTTCTTATTCTCCAACTTCTGTAAAATTTCTAATCCAAGTTCGACTTGTTTTTTCTTTAACTTAACATACGGCTGTAGAAGTTTTAATATTTTTTGAACTTCTTTTGATTCAACAATAGTATAATCGCTTATTCCTGTTTTTCTGTGACGGATATATCCTACTCCAAATTGTTCTTTTAACCATTCCAATATTGAAATATTTTCAGATTTCTGATAAAAAGCTATTGAAGTTCTTATCTGAAATTTCTGCTTATAATCTTTTCTTGGAACTATTTGGAAAAAGATGCTTCCATCACCATCCAGAAAACCAGCGATATATGCAAGTGTTATTGAATCCATAAATCTCACCTTCCCTCGGTATTGCCATAATGTTTCGACAATTAATAAACATTAAGGTTTCACCGATATGAGCTGATTTTATTTTTCATCGCGTTACCACGATGCAACGCCGCTTTATTTTTACTAACATGCTTGTTTTTAGTTGGGCATTTAATTGACGTTCTTAACCCAGCTAACGATACCTTTTAATGCGTGAACTCCGACACCCTTGCACGCTTCTGCACGCGCAGGATAGGTAGAGCCGACAGCGATGTACCAAACCGCACCGTCAATATGGACTATCGGGTGCGACAAGCCTGTTGTCCTTGGGGTAACTTTTCTATCAGACACAGCTCCTATTAAAAGAGCATGTGGGTTCACTAGGCCACTCTTTCGAGCATGCATTCCTTGCTTTTCAGAATACATTCAGACAAGCTTTTGCCCTCGCACTCAACTCCGGATTTCCAAGCCGGATGAGCTTGTCTTTGGGTCCTATCGATATTTTTTCGATAGGGTGCCGCCCCAGCCAAACTGCCCGCCTGCTGCTGTCCCCATAAAGAGTTAGCAATCATAAAAAAAACAAGTAGTATTACACTTTTGCTCCACCAGGACCAAAATCCTGACTTCGATGCTCCTACTTATTCTATGTGTCTTTCTTAAAATTACAACAACAAGTTGCAGTAAAGTTCCACAAGGTCTCCGCTTCCCACTAGGTGTCCGTGGCCTTTTCACCACGAGGTGTGTTTAGAAGGTTCCAACTAGGGACAGTGACAACCACGTTAAACCATTCATGCACGTCGCCATTCAGACGACAAGGCATTACGCTACCTTAAGAGGGTCATAGTTACCCCCGCCGTTTAATGGGGCTTAGCTCCCTTGAAAAGGAGTTTGACACACCACCACTGGGCAGGTTTCACCAAGTATACACGTCCTTTCGGATTAGCACTTGGTTACGTTTTTGGTAAACAGTCGGGCCGTCCTTGTTACTGTGATCTATTAATGCAACCAACATTTCTGAAAGTCACAAAAATAGACATCCCTTCAACCTAAGTTACAGGACTAATTTGCCGAATTCCCTTAATTGGTTTTTCCTTTCATGTCTTAGCCTTCTCAGC
>JBDRNV010000008.1:0-47971 GCA_043810695.1 Nanobdellota archaeon
TGGTTATAAAAAATATTCAGAATCTAAAAAAGTTCTTGAGCAACTCAGAAAAGTTGAACAAAGAGGGAGATACAAGGAGAGGTATTAGAAAAGGTATATAAAATAAAAATTCTTTTTGTATTTATGGAAATTATTTCTCTAAAAGAAATAAAAAAATCTTTCAGAAGAAAGAATGTTTTACATAATGTAAACTTATCTGTTAAAGAAGGAGAAATAATAGGACTTATAGGAAAATCTGGAAGTGGTAAATCTGTTTTAATGAAGATTATCATAGGTTTTTTAGAACCAGATAAGGGGATAATTACTATAAATAATTTGACCAAAAATAAGATTAACTTTTCTATGCAGGGTAACTCTATCTATGATTATTTAACTGTTAAACAAAACTTAAGATATTTCTCTAAGATGTATGGTTTATCAAGAAAAGAGAGGAAGATAATCATACCAGAAATAATAAACAACTTAGAATTGAAAGATTTTGAAAATATTATAGTAAAAAAACTTTCAGGAGGAACTCAAAAAAGAGTAGACATAGGCTGTGCTATGATAAATGATCCAAATATCTTAATATTAGACGAACCTTTCTTAGGATTAGATCCTGAATTAGTAAAAAAATTAAGCACATTTATCTGGAATTTAAACAGAAGAGGGAAAACAATAATAATTTCATCCCATGATATACCAGAACTAAGCAAAATTTGTTCAAGATTCATGCTAATAAAAAATGGGGATTTAATTCTAATAAAAAAAGATGAACTAGCAGGAGTTTATAAATAATGGTTAAAAGAATATCTGCGATAATAAAAAGAAATTTGCAAATTTATTCCAATTCTAAGCTCTCTTCTTTAATTATAATTTTAGGCCCATTAATTTTAATATTGATGGTTAGTTCTTTATTACAAGATACTTCTTTAAAAAATATCAATGCGGGGGTTTTTTCTCAAGAAGAAGGAACCTTCAAGGATAATTTCATAAATAGATTAAATGAAAGATCTTTTATTATAAAACAAGAAGGATCTCTTGAATCCTGCAAAAAAGATGTTATTAATGAAATAACCCATGTCTGTATACATCTTAAAAAAGGTGGATTTGTTGTGCCTGGCTATAAGAATTATGATATTGACATATATGTAGACTTTTCTAAACAAAATATAGTTTGGGGCATTATTGGGTCAATTCAAGGAATAATAGAACAAGAATCATCTTCTACAAGAGAGGCTGTAATTAAAGATATAAAGAATGATGTAGAATCCTTAAATAGTAAATTAATAGCTATAGAAAATACCTTGAATGTTGCTTTATCCATAACAACTTCTTTTAGAGAAAAAAGTTCTAGTATTACTACTGAGATAAATGATTTAAAATTAATTCTTTCCAGTACAAAATCTGTTCTTCAGGGAATAAACTCAATCCAATATTCTTTAGAAATATCTAATTTAATAAATCAGTTAGATTCTTCTGAACAAAAGTTAGAAAGTCTTGAACAAAATATTCCCTCAGAAAGTGAAATAAGAAATTTAGAAAATGAATTAAAAGAGATCAAAAGTTCTGTAACTGATCTTAAACAAGAGATTAATGGAATCAAAGAAATTAATGTAAACAGATTAGCAGATCCGATAGTTCTCTCATATTATTCTGTTTCTGAAGATGGTGAATCCGGAGTGTCAAAAGGTAAGTTAGAAATTTTAGATTATCTTTTTCCAAGTTTTTTGATTTTCTTTTTATTATTTGGATCGCTATTATTCACCATAACAACGATTATAAGAGAAAGGAAATCTAATGCTTATATTCGCAACATCACAAGCATAAATAATAGATTTATATTTCTCTTTGGTAATTTTTTAACAATAGTATTTTTGGTTTTTTTTCAAACCCTTATAATAATTTCAGTGGCTAGTTTATTTTTAAATGTAGATATTTTCGCAAATATTTTTTCATTATTAGGAGTTACATTAATCTCTATAATAATTTTTACATTAATGGGAATTGCTCTAGGATACCTTTTTAATTCTTATGAATCTGCAACTATAGCTTCTATATCTGTTGCATTATTGCTATTAATTTTCTCCTCTGCAATAATTCCTATAGAAACTTTGCCAAAAATATTCTATGAAATAATAAAAGTATCTCCCTTAACCTTATTAGAATCAAAAATGAGAGTCATCTTAATGTTTGGTAGTATTTTAAAAATGAAATTAATTGAAATAATCTCTTTATCTTCAGTATTTATTATCTCAATAATAGCTATTTTACTTTTTTACAATAAGAATGAGGAAAAGGAAATATAATTAAAATTCTAATTTTTTAATAGCCCCACCAGGATTCGAACCTGGGTCTCAGGCGCCAAAGGCCTGCATACTTGACCACTATACTATGGGGCTAAACCTTCATACCGCTATATTTTTATCTAAGATTAAGGGTATTAAAAACTTTGTTTGGTTAGTTTTTAAGATTAATAATAATTGTTAATAATTACTTAAACACCTGATTATAAAAAAGTTCCCTGTTGACTTCCTGTCTGCTAGGGGTTATTTTTCCAAAGAAATCTCTAAAACTCGATTGCTTGTATTTTTCTCCAACCAAAGTAGCTGCTAATTTTTTGTATTCAATACTTCCTTTTGAATTTGGCTTAGCTGTTATATAAGACTCCATATCTGCAAGAGACCTAAGAACATTTACATCATAAGGAATAACAGCAAGCACTGGCAAATCCAATGTCTTTTCAACATCCTTTAAGGAAACTTCAAAATTTTTATTATGCACTTTATTAAGAATAAGTCCTAATATAGGAGTTCCTCTCTGCTTTGCAAGTTTTATGGCCTTTATTGTTGCGCTTAAAGTGGTATGGTCTGGCGTTGTTACAACAAGAATTTCATCAGAAGCAAGCATAACTGCAAGTGTTTCCTCATTCAGTGAGGGGGATGAATCAACTAGAATAATATCATAACTTCTTTTAAAATTACGAATCCTGTCCTTTAATTTTAAAGGATTAACCTCTATTTTTTCAAATATAGAAGAGGGCATTACATGAAATTTGCCATAATCATAAATCGCCTCTCTTGGATGTGCAGTGCTATTAAGAACATGATGAAGTGTTTTTTCAGGGCTTAAAATATTAAAATGAAGTCCAAGAGTTGGAGAAGATAAATTTCCGTCAATCAAAAGAACTTTTTTTCCAATTTCTGAAAATGCAGAGCCTAAAGAAGCCACAACGCTTGTTTTTCCAACTCCACCCTTTAAACTCACCACACCAATAATCTTCCCCATAAATAATAATATAAATTCAATGTTTAAAATCTTTTACTTTTAATACATAACAACCTTTAAAAACAAACTTTTACATTTTATAAAATGCCTAAAAAATTTTCAGTTAAAAAAGAAAAAAAGCCTGAAAAAATTAAGCTTTCGCAGGAAGAATTTGAGAAAAAAGTTCTGGAACTTGCTGAAAAGGGAGTAACAAGCGAGAAAATTGGAGAAGAACTAAGAAAACAAGGCATTCATTCTAAAGAATATAATAAAAAAATATCAAAAATACTCAAGGAAAAAAATAAGTATACTCCCCCTGAATTAAAAAATATAAAAGACAAACTAGAAAAAATAAGAAAACATTATGAAAAAAACAAACAGGATAAAAAAGCCATGAGGGAGATAGAAAGAATATTTTCAGCATTAAGAAAGATTAAAAAATACCATAAAATAAAAAATTAGTAATAAAAATGGTTAGATATAAAGATTGTTAATAAAATAAGAGGAAGATAACAAGTAAAAATTATTTAAGAGCGATTTATTAATTAACAATGATTATTCAGCAAATTAGAAATATAATATTAATTTAATTAAAAATGGAAAAGGGGCAGGATTCTTTAAAAGAAAATATAAAAGACATAGCTGGAAAGTTTCTGGAAAGAATAAAAAATAAAGAAATTTTTGTTATTAGTCATTTTGATACAGATGGAATAACCTCTGCTACAATAATGATCAAAGCTTTAAAAAAATTAGATAAAAAATTTTCTGTAAAGATAATAAAATCATTAGATGAAAATTTTATCCTAAGTCTTCCAAAAAATAAGCTTATTTTATTCTTAGATTTAGCTTCTGGAAGTTTAGATTATATAGAAAAGGCAAAACTTGAAGATGTTTTTATAATAGATCATCATGAAGTTATTCAAGAAGTTCCTGAAAGAGTAAACATAATTAATCCGTGGTTCAATGGAAAGGAAAAAATAAGCAGTGCGGGACTTGTCTATCTTTTCTGCAAAGAGATTGATCCTGAAAATAAAAAATTTGCAAAGCTCTCTGTTTTGGGTATGATAGGAGATTTAATGGAAAATTCTATAGACTCCCTCGACGATAAAATCTTTGAAGAGGGAGATATAAAAAAGAAAAGAGGTCTTCTTATATACCCTTCAACAAGACCAATAAATAAAATTCTTGAATACAGTTCAGAGCCATATATTCCGGGCGTTACAGGAAGTCCTAGCGGAATTATCGAGTTATTAAGAGAGGCTGGAATCGAGCCCTCAAATGGAAAATACAAAAGCCTTCTAGAATTAAACGAAGATGAAATGAAAAAACTTACAACTTCAATAATATTAAGAAATCCTATAGCAAGAAATAAAGAGATAGCTGGAAATATTTTTCTTATAAAGTTTTTTAATAAATTAGAAGATGCAAGAGAATTGAGCGCTACAATTAATGCTTGTTCAAGACTTGGAAAAAGTAGTACTGCTTTAAGATTCTGCTTGGAAATTCCAAATGCCAAAAAAGATGCAGAAGAAATACACACTCAATATAAACATCACATTATTTCAGGCTTAGAATTTGCATCAAAAACACAAAAAATTGAGGGAAGAGGCTTTGTTATAATCAACGCCCAAAATGAAATAAAAGATACAATAATAGGAACAATAGCAAGCATTCTTTCAAATTCCTCTATTTATGAAGAAGGCACAATAATAATAACAATGGCTTATTATGAGGATAAAATAAAAATTTCTGCAAGAAATGTTGGAAGAAACGGGAGAAATGTCCGGGAGTTACTTAATAATGTAATAAAAGAGGTTGGTGGAGAAGTCGGAGGGCATGAATTTGCAGCAGGGGGGATAGTCAACAAGGATAAAGAAAAAAAGTTTATTGAAATGTTAAAAAAAGAGTTAGAATTAGAAGTAATAAAAATCTAAAGAATAACTTTATTAAATTAGATAATTTTATATTTTAATGGGAAAACATGTCCAACAGATTTCTAAAACTCAAAAAGATCTAATAAATTATTTTTATAATATGGGAGAATATGATTTACCTATTTTAGGAAAATTGGATAAATATACCTTTAATGAAGGAGCTGGAACAAAAAGTTTTATCTTGCGGCAGTTAGGCAATGAAAAATTTAGAAGAAAAAGAGAATTATATGGAAAATTTTATAGCGATGAACTTATAAAACCAAAAGACTTATATAAAAAATTTGGAAATAATCCAAATCTTGGAGACGAAATAGAGGATTTAGTAGATAAGAATATATTAAGAATTGTATCCTTAACAAAAGATGAATATGTTCTAACAAGAAAAGGAGTTAAAACGCTTAAAAAATTAAGAGAAGAAGCTCCATCAGAATTAGAAAAAATTGCTGCAGCTTCTATAATTTTAATAGGATTTATTTTTGTATTCTCGCAAAAATCCTTTTTATCTGGAATGGCTATTATATCATTCACAAATTTAGATAATTTATTAGGCATAGGATGGGTTATAATTATTATTGGCTTATTATTTTTATTTAAAATTAATATTAAAAAATAGCATTTCAATAGATTTAAAATCCCTAATTCTATTTCTAAAACATGGATTTAGAAGTTGGGGATATTGTTTTATGCACTGTAGATAGGATAATTGGGACTAATGTATTTGTGAAAATACCTTTAAATAACCGGGAAGTAGAAGGTTGTATTGTTACAAGTGAAATTGCACCTGGTAGAATAAGAAACATAAGGGATTATGTTGTTCCAAAGAAAAAAATAGTCTGCAAGATTCTAAGAATATCTGGAGACAGAATTGATTTATCATTAAGAAGAGTAACCCAAAAAGAACAGAAGGAGATAAAAGAAAAAGATAATCAGGAAAAAAGTTATGAAAGCATATTAAAAAGCGTTTTGGGTGAAAAAAGTAGAGAAATAATAGAAAAAATTCAAAAAAAAGAAAATATTTATAATTTTTTACAGGAGGCAAAGGAAAACACAAAAGAACTCGAAAAAATAGCTGGTGAAGAAAATGCAAAAAAAATAATTGATATATTAAAAACACAAAAACAAAAAAAGGCTATTTTAAAAAAAGATATATTTCTTACTACGATAAAGCCTGATGGGATTATTCTGATAAAAAATTTTCTGGGAAATATAAAAGGAGTTGAAATAAAATATATTTCAGCTGGAAAATATTTTTTAAGGAGTGAATCAGAAGACATAAAAAAAACAGATCAAAAATTACAAAAAATTCTTATAGAACTCGAAAAAGAAGCAAAAAATAAAGGAATTGAGTTTAGTATTCAAAAGAAGTAAAAAGAAACAAATTTTTTTATTGATTGATGAAAATAAAAACCATAAGACTTAAAAAGATACTTTTTTATGAAATATCATAAATAAAATAGGGAAACTAAAGAATTCACTTAATAAATTAAGATGAATAAAGAAAAAAGAATAAATAATTTTCAGGTAATAATTTTGGGTATAATTTTTGATCCAAAAACAAGAAGAATTCTAATTGGAAAAAGGAAAAATGATCCATATTTTCCTCAGGTAAGCTGGTGTTTTCCAGGAGATAGTCTTACAAATGATGGAGAAATAAACAAAACCTTAAAAGAAAAAATTAAAGAGCAAACAGGATTAATAGTTAAAAATTTAGGGGCTGTATTCTCTAAAACATATGAAGAAAAAAGAGATTTATTAGCTGTTTATTTTTTATGTGAAGCTATTAATGGAAAGGAAAAGGAAGGAGGAGACCTAAAGGAAATCAAATGGGTAAAACCAGCTGAAATAGAAAAATATTTTACAACTTCTTTCCATCCAAGGTTAAAAGAATATCTAGTTAGTATAGGATGAAATTGAAAAAGTGCAAACAATGCAAAGCATATACTTTAGAAGAAAAATGTCCAAAATGCAGTAATAAGACTTCTGATGCACATTATAAATTTATTAAGATAAAGATGCCTGCTGAAGAAAAATAACAAATTATTTAATCTCTTATACTCCTAATCTCATATGGAAATTATTGCTGATTTGCATATTCATTCCAAATATGCAAGAGCGACAAGCAAAAACATTTCAATAGAAAATCTTGAAAAATACGCGAGAATTAAAGGATTAAATCTGCTTGGAACAGGAGATTTTCAGCATGCATTAAGGAGAAAAGAAATTGATGAAAAATTAACAGAAGATGATAAAGGAATATTATGGACAAAAGATGGATTTCCTTTTTTATGGCAGACAGAAATAAGTTTAATGTTTTTTCAGAATGAAAAAAGAAGAGCTATTCATCTGCTTGTATTTGCTCCAAATTCAAAAACAGCTGATAAAATAACATTATATCTTAGCTCAAAAGGAAGAATTGATTATGATGGAAGGCCTATATTTGGAATATCATGCACGCAGTTTGTCAAAGATTTAAAAGAGATAGATGATAAGATAGAGATTATTCCTGCACACTGTATGACTCCTTGGTTTGGACTTTACGGAAGTAAAAGTGGTTTTGATTCTATTAAAGAATGTTTTGGGGAGCAAGCAGATAAGATTTACGCTATAGAATCTGGAATAAGTGCAGACCCTGGAATGCTATGGAGAATTAATGAAAATGTTAATATTGTAAGTTTCAGTGATGCACATTCATTTTGGCCCTGGCGTATGGGCAGAGAAGCCACAATATTTGATATTGATGAATTAAGTTATGATAATATAATCCAAGCTATTAGAACAGGAAAAGGTTTGAAAGCCACAATAGAAACTCCTCCAACATATGGAAAATATCACTGGGATGGGCACAGAAATTGTAATTTCTCATGCTCTCCAGAAGAAACCAAAAAGCTTAACAGAAAATGCCCTGTTTGCAAAGGAGATTTAACAATAGGTGTTGATTACAGAGTTGAAGAAATTTCAAAGGAAAAAATAGGATACAAAACTAAAAACGCAAAATCTTATCATTCATTAGTTCCACTTCATGAATTAATCGCTATTAGCTTAGGAAGCACGCTAGCAAGCAAGAAAACAGGAGAGTTGTATAATTTCTTTATAGAAAGGCTTGGAAATGAGTTTAATATTCTTTTAAAGACAGAAAGAGAAGAACTGATAAAGATATTACCAAAAAATGAAAAGCTTGTTGAACTTATTCTAATGAACAGAAATAATAAACTACAGATAAAGCCTGGTTATGATGGAACATATGGTGAGATAGTATTAAGTGATAAACAAGCTAAATTGCCCATATAGCTGTTAACATAGCCATTAACTCTAGATAAATTTCAATAAGTAAGCTACAATAAAGATATATTGTAAATCTTAAACATAATCATTAAAAAGCGAAAAATCCTGTCTTTTTGTATGAGTAATCTTGTTGAATCATTAAAATATTTAACTGTATTATTCCAAATGAGAACTAATTATTTTAGTTATATAAAAGCCATATTTTTATACAGATTAAAGCGCAAAATAGAATTTCCAAAGGCAATAGTTAAACTTAATGGAGCAGAATTTATAACTAGGAAAAATAGCATGGATATTGCACATTTATCAAATCTTTACGAAAGAGAAACAACCAAACTATTATTAAATTTAAATCCGAAGATTTTCGTGGATATTGGAGCACATATAGGAAGATTTTCTGTAATTCTGGCGAATAAAAAATCCAAAGTTATTGCTATAGAACCAAGCACAGCTAATTTCGAACAATTAAATAAGAATATAAAATTAAATAATTTACAAGATAAAATAAAAGTTCTTAATGTTGGATGTTCAGATAAAAATGGGAATAAAGCCTTATATTTTGTCCCTCATAACGAAGGATTAACTTCTCTTGAAAAAAAAGAAGGAACAAAAAAAGAAATCATTAAGGTAAAGAAATTGGATAACATTTGCAATAATCTTCATTTAAATCCAAATCAGATAGATATCATAAAAATTGATGTAGAAGGTTTTGAATTAAATGTTCTGAAGGGAGCATTAAATATACTTAAAAAAGGTGCGCCCTTATTAATTGTGGAAATAACAGATAAAAGAAAAGAAAAGCCAATAAAAGAGTTCCTCAATAAATTAGGCTTTATTAATAAAAAAATTCTTGATTTAAGAAATTTTATTTTTGTAAAAAAATAATTATTATTACTTCTTATTCTTCATCACAAACCAGATTATCAAACCTGCAATAACAGCAATAACTATTACAATCCACAACCATGTTAAATTTCCTCCTGCACCAGCACCTTCTTCTCCTTGATCACCAGTATCTACTCCTCCTGCACTAGCTGCAAGTTTTTCTGCAATTGCAAAATAACTAAATGAAGTTACTTCAACATCATAATAGTAATGGGTATTGTCTTCTGATGCAAAGGTTGTTGTAAGCTCATTCCACTTATTACCAGTTTCATCGAATTTAGAAACAACAATCTTTTCTTTAGCTAAATTATTTGTAGTTGCCCATGTCTTTTCAACTCTGAATTGAACAGTTGCCTTACTTAATTTGTCAGCTAAGTTTGTAGCGTCTATCTGAACATACTGATAAACTTTTCCTGATTTTGAAATAGAAACATCTGCTGGTTTTCCATCATATTTCGTAACACTTACTTTAACATTTTGTGCAGCGTTATTAACTTCAATCTGTATTTGCTTTATACCAACGTCTGCATTAAAGTCTTTAACAATAGATGCTACTCCAGGAGTCATCTGAGCGAATGAATGAACTTTTGAAGGTTGAGGTGTTGAACCAGTTGTAGATGGCAAGCCACTACCACAACTATTAGTAGAATATGTTCCTGTTGCATCACCGGCATGTCCATTACTATCCACACATGTTACAACATAAGTATAAGATGTTCCACAATTTAAACTAGATTCTGTTAAACTAGTAGTTCCTGAAACAGTTGCTCCTGATCTATCAACAGTACATGAAGCAACCCCTGTTCCAGCATCTGTTGCAGTAATTGCTAATGTTATTGAATCTTTAGCTATAGTTGTTGCAGTTAAGTCTACTACAGGAGCATTACTATCTGTAAATACAACATAAGTAATTAGTTGCCCCCAAATTCCCACAGAGTTGTTTGCATATACTTTAATTGTATTATTTCCATCCGCCATGCTCTTCAAAGATAAATTAGTAGTGTTACATGTTGCAAGAGTGGCACTTATAACTGTTAAATCAAGTGTTTGATTTGTTCCATTAACATTAACTTTACAAGCAGATGTTGTAGCCACGTTAATATCAACAAGAGTAATATTTATTGTAACATTAGTGTTATTCTGTATTGTTCCATTAACATACCAAGGTAATGTTATTGTTGGGGCGCTATTATCAACAACTACTGTTGCACTTGTATCTGTTGTATTTCCATCAGATACTGTTGTGTTTCCACGAGCAACTATCACCCAAAAGGTTAACGTTGCATTATCAGGTGTTCCAGCCGAATTCCAAGTAGTATTAAATCCAATATCAGTAACATTTTCTACAAAAGATGCAATTGAAACATTTGTTCCATTTACATATGAATACAAAAACCATGCCCTTGTTAAGTTTAATGCTCCCCCATCATTTGAATCAAGAGTTGCATTAAGAACATATGCTGTCCCCGAAATATTAGCACTTGCAACTGGTATATTTAATGTAACAGCACCAGCAGCACTCACTAAACTCATTGACAAGAAAATTATTCCGAATAAAACAAGAATTCCCGTTAATAAAAATTTATTTTGCCTCATTTTCAACTCTTTTTCTTGTATATCTTAATTTCATAATATTTATAAATGTTTCTTTTACAAATTTTTTTCCGTTTGACTAAATTTTATAAATCTTTTTTGGTTTTTTGAAATTCTTGACGACATATCAATTATTTTCTACGAAAAAATGGTTCGTGGAAAAATTAATATTTTTTAACAGCATATCTTTTTATATACAATCTAGTTCAAAATACTAATAAGCCCTCATAGTTCAACGGATAGAAATATTTATATAGAGTTGTTTCTTTTAATATAAATGCGAGTTTTATTGGAAAAAGAATCTCGAAGAGAACTATTCAATTATTTAATGAAACAAAATAAAGTTTTCAACTTAATAGAATTAGCAAAAAAAATGAATATTCCTTACAAAACAATAAACAGTTGGCGTTACAACTACAAAAAATATCTTCCTAATAATATTTTAAATGATTTTATAAAAAATTTAAAGATTTTGGATAAACAGCCAGATAACTGGGGGCAAATCAGGGGAGGAAAGATAGGAGGAAAGGAAAGTTCTAAACGGCTAAAAGAATTTTGGGGGAAAGAGAAATATCAAAAAATAAAGAAAGAGATTGGCAGAAAGGCAATTAAAAAACTTCAAAAGAAATATGGAATAGTTAAATTATCTCAAATGGCAATTAATGGGAGATTAAAAAAGAGGAAAAAAAGAATTAGAGAATTAGAAGAAAAAAATAAAGAATTTTTTAGGGAACAGAAAATATTTTTGAATACAAAAGGCATAAAATTTAGCAGGTATGATAAGATGAAGAACATCAAGTTGCCTTTTGAAATGTCATCTGAATTAGCAGAAGAAATAGGGATTCATCTTGGAGACGGATGTCTTTCTTTTAATAGAAAATATTTTTCAGTTAAAACAAATAAAAAAGAAGAAAATTATATGATAAATTTTCTGTTTCCTTTATATAAAAAACTGTATAATCTAGATTTAAAGTTAATGAAATTACCAAGCGTAGTTGGTTTCGAGATTTGCTCACAAACATTATTTGATTTTAAAAACAAAGTTTTAGGGATACCTTATGGAAATAAGGTTGAGAAAATTGAAGTTCCTAAAGTAATAACAGAATCACAAAACAAAGAAATATACCGGGCTTTTATCAGGGGTTTATTTGATACTGATGGGTGTGTTAACATAATAAAATCAAAAAAGAATTATCCGGTAATAACCTTTACAATAAAATCTAAGAAGCTTATATCACAAACAAAAGAAATGTTGATAAGGTTAGGATTTATTCCTTATGCAGGAAAATGGAGAATAGACATAAATGGGAAATTTATGTTAAATAAATGGCTTGAAGAAATAGGTTCAAATAATCCAAAAAATCTTGTTAGATTAAAACAGGCGAGTGGTTCAACCAGGATAGAATAGCTCCTTGCGGAGGAGTTGATCAGGGTTCAAATCCCTGCTCGCCTATTCTCAAATTTTCTAAGGGGTTAAGATCGAGGTTCGAATCCTCGTGGGGGCATTGAATAGAATAGTTCGTGTCCCTAATTATAAAGATTTTAGTTTTTTACTCTAAATCTTCCAAATCATTTTTTATTTTTTGAATTTGTTTTTTTAAAGTTGGAAGATCTTCTTTAATTACTTCCCATACTTTATCTAAGTCTACCCCAAAATATCCATGAACCATAACATCTCTAAATCCAGAAATATCTTTCCACTGAACTTCAGGATATTTTGTTATAAAATCTATTGGAAGATTTTTAACAGCCTCTCCAATTATCTCTAATCTTCTTATTGCAGCATCAATAAGTAATTTATTTGATTTAAAATTTTTTTTAGTTATTTTTATTATTGATTTTTCAATTAAATTTATATTTTCAATAATATCTTTAACAAAAAATATATTTTCTCTTTTCATATTATTCTAACCTCATCATCTAATATGTTCTTTTTAAGCTCTGGCCTAATCATTTTATATTCAACCAAGTCTACTTTTTTTCTAAGAGCATCCTGCAACTCATTTTTGATATGAATAAAACCCAATAAACTCATTTTCTTATTAGAAATTTCAACAAGTATATCCACATCACTATCTTCTTTCTGTTCTCCTTTGACATAACTCCCAAAAATTCCTGCCCTTTTTATTTTATTTTTCTTTAAAATTTCAATTATTTTAGATTTTATATTTGACAAGTTCTTATTTTCTTCCTTGTTTTTGTGTTCACGCAAACTTTTATCTGCTATTTCTTCAGCCCTTTTTAAGTCAAACTTTTTTAAATCTTTTCCAAGATAGATTCTTTTCTTCCTAAATTTTTTACCTTCCCTTGAATTTCTGACCCTATAATAGTACTTTCTTTTATTTTTTTCTTTAATTTCAGTATATGTCATGATTTTTATACGGGCACAATATTTATAAAACTTTCTGTTTGTGCACGTAAAGGGATTAATAAATATGGATTAAAGAATATAAATCTCTGAAGAAGATATTTGGGTGACTACAAAAGAGAAAAGTGTGGTCACCTGTTCCCCAATCCCCTTTTCACGCCCTATTGTAGTCTCGCGGGGGCGTTTATCCTTAGGATTAACTAATCGTAGAATGTTCATAATAATCACTAAACAATTTTAATTGAACTCCTTTATAACAATAACTAAAATATACCCAAATAAAAAGTTTATAAAAACTAAAAATAGTAAGAATATATGATGAATGATTATAAAAGTCATCCCACATTAACTCATCGCTGGAATCGCGGACAAAGAGCAGCGGATAAAGTAACAGAATGGATTGGCTCATGGAAATTTATTATTATTTTTATATTTTTTCTGATAATCTGGACAGCAATTAATGCTTACTTCTTCATGGAATATTCACTAGGAAAACCATGGGACCCTTATCCATTTATTTTATTAAATCTTATTCTCTCCTGTATTGCTGCACTTCAAGCGCCAATAATTTTAATGTCTCAAAACAGAGAAACTCAAAAAGACAGATTAAGAGCACAATATGATTATCAGGTAAACAAAAAAGCAGAAAAAGAAATTGAAGAATTAATGAAAGAAGTAAAAGAAATAAAAACAATGATTAAAAAGAAATAAACTTATTCTAAGATTAAATACTTATTATAGCATAACCAAATCATAGAAGACTTCAATAGCTATTAATATACATCAATAAGATTGCATTAGAAAATGTTGAAGAAAGGTGGTTTTTTAAATTAATAATCATTTAGTTCTATGTGGGAAAAGGAGCTGCGTTTTTAAGATTTGTAATATGCCTAATCTTGGGCTTTTTGCCATCTTTTATATTTGTAATTTTGTTAGTTCAATCAGGTTCCCCTTTTACTAATTATATAAACTTCTTAAAAGATTTCAATTCTTCTTGGTGGGCTTGGGCGTGTGCCGGAGGTTTAATTATTTTTCTTTATTTATTTTGGAGTTCTATTATCTATTTAAAAAATCCGGAAAATAAAGGTGGTAGAAAAGTCACATTAACAATTTTTGTTTTTATATGTGCAATAATTTTATTTTTGATATTAACGCAGGTTTATTTGTATGGGCAATTTTTCTTAGGCAGTGACTTATTAATAAAACTCTCTTCAGATAAAGATAATTTATTTTTTAGCGAAAATCAGGCTCAGGATGTTACTTTTAAGATTTCTGCAACAATGAATCCTTTTTGTGTTGCAGAATGCAACTATGAATTTGTTGATTTAAGTTCTGGAAATTTAATAGAAACTGGTAATTTTAATATTGTTTCAATTTTTTTAAAATTAAAGACTTATTCATTTAATAGAACAGAAACAAATGAAAGTCAGAAGCTTGCTAGATTTTATATAAGATGCAAAACAGAGGAAGCTAGATTTTGTTACACTAAATCTAAAGAGATAGAAAGGTCAATTTTGATAACATTAAATTATGGATTAAATGAAGAAGAGAAAAAAATTATGGATGCTTCTAAAGAGAAAATTATAGACTTAAAAAAAACAAGCCTATTAATAGAACAAAATTTGAACGAATCCAACTTAAATATTATAGGGATAAATAATTTTTTTTCTACAAAAAATTCTTTAGATGAATTTTCTAATCTGCAGAAAAAGGTTTTAATTTCAAATAATTCTATAATAAACCTTGAAGGATTATGGAAAGCTAAAAAAATAACAGAGATACAAGAAAAAATTAATGAAACAGAAGCGATGCTTCAAGAAATTAATAAAAGTGGAACCTTACTAAGAGAAAATATTTTCTCAGATATTTATTTATATAACTCATTAATAGATAATCTAACTAGCACAAGAGTTATATTAAATGAGATTTCTAAATTAAATTTAAATAATTTATTTTGTGAAGAATTTAAAGAAGAAGTTGAGAAATTTAATATTTTAGTAGAAGAGTTTGCTAATGACTCAGATTTAAATAAAAAAGAACAAGATACAATAAAGCTTTTTGCTGAAATATTTTTATTTTATCAAGGAATTGAGGAATCTGAAGAAATTTGTTCTTTGGAAACACCTATCTCAGAAAAGAATTTTTCAAAGATAAATTTGATTTATCTGGACAAAATAGTTCCTGAAATATCTTTAGAAGAATCAGAGTCTATATGCTGTTTCTATGGAGAATGTGAAAGCTGTTGTGATAAAAATTGTTCAAATAAAAATTATCCTGTTATTTTCCTTCATGGACATAGTGTTAACAAAGCACTTCCAGCAGACTATAGTTTAGATGCTCTTGCAAAAATTAAGGAGAGATTATTCAAAGAAGGATATATTGATGCTGGAACTTTGATAACTAGTACAGAAAAAGAACAGCCTGGATTATGGGGAAGAGTTAATTTTCCAGTAGCTGTAACAGCTAGTTATTTTTTTGATATTTATAAAACAGCAGATGGAGAAGAAACCACTATTCCTTCAAAAACAGACAGCATAGATACTTATGCAATAAGATTAAAGGATATAATTGAAACAATAAAATATAGAACAAATAAAGATAAAGTAATTATTGTAGCACATAGTATGGGTGGATTAGTAACCAGAAGATATGTTCAGGTTTTTGGTGATTCAAATATAGAAAAAGCCATATTTATCACAATACCTAATCATGGAATAGATGGAAAAATCAGTGATTATTGCTCAATATTAGGAGAGAAGTCTACATGCAATGATATGAACAAAGATAGTATTTTTATAAACAAGTTGGACAATGCTCCTGCACCAGGATTCCCTATAGTAAACATTATCGGAATTGGATGTAACATGGGTTCTGAAACAGGAGACGGAATTGTAAAGAATTCAAGCCAATTTTTATCTTATGCCACAAATTATTATATTGGAGGAAAATGCAATGAATTGAACTTGGATTTTCTTCACAGCAATATAGTAAATCCAGAACAGTATCCAGAAGTTTATGGGATAATTAAGAAAACGCTGAATAATTCTGGTTTGTAAAAGATTTCTAAAGATTTATATGATGGTTACTACTTTTTTAACAAAGAAGCAATACCATTAATCAATAAACCAATACTCAATAATACAAATAAATAGATTAGGTTTGAATCCTGTAACATTGTTGCGGCAATAATCACCATTAATGCAAGTGGAATCTCTAAAGCATAACCTGTTTTCTTAAGACTTTTAGTGGTAAGAAATACTGCTAAAAAAACTATTATTTCAACAATTACAAGAACAGGAAACCATCCAATTTGAAATGCCATAATATCCTCCTTTAATAGATTAATTAACAGAAGGTATATAAATTTTCCTATAAGAAATTTAAAAATCAAGCCTCATCAACAACACCGGCATCTGTCACATTAAAGATAATTTCGTTTTCAGGAAGATTTGGAGAGTCTATTAGTTTTGCAACTCGACTGCCTGCTTTCCCTCTTCTCAAATATATTCTGTATGTTGAATTATGCACAATAAATCCGTTCGCAATATAATTCTCATGTGAAGGAACAGAGAAATCATAAAACAATTCTCTCTTCTCGTTATTTTTAATATCAATCTCTCTTATTTTCTCAAACCTAATCCCTGAGCTCAAAATTTTAAAGATAAATTCTATTTTTTGTTTCACTTGTCTGTCTTTAATTTCAACGTTCATTAAAGATTTGAAAGCCTTTTCAAGCTCGTTTCTACTAATCCATTGATAGTTTGAAGGTCTTGGTCTAATAATTTTAGAATATTGCAACCCTGCTAATTCCAAAAGCTCTCTTAATTCTTTTCTTTTTATGGGCATCATTTCGTAAGAGTATTTTTCTTCAAGGATTTTAACGGCTTCTATCAGCCTTGCCTGTTTATCTACTGCTGTAAACCCTATCTGTAAATAGCCTTTAACATCTTTATCAATAATTCTCAGAACAGCCATTTTTTTGCTGCCAATATCAAACTTGATTGTGCTTCTTATTCCCAGCCTAAGCAAAAACAATTGTAAGTATTGAAGAATTTTAGTTTGTTTCTGAGAAACTGAAATATATGCTCTCTTTTTATTTATATGCCCTTCTGCGTCAAAAAATCCTTTAATAAACCTGAGAACAACATCGTCTCTACTCTTTCCAACATAATTAAAAATATCATTAATAACTAAAACAAATAAATCTCTAATCTCCTTCGAATTAATAGACAAAGTATAGCAATTCTTATTTTTCATTTTACTTATATTTCCGGGGATGCTAAAAACATTTTTGAACAAAGAATTATAAAAATTCAAAACACCTAATCTTTCATCTCTGAATCTTAAACCTCCTGCCTCAAAATTTCCATCTCCGATAAAATATCCGAAAATTTGAGCAAGTTGAGGGATCATAATTTCCGGCATAGCTAAATCCTTATATTTATTGGTATAAACTGGTAAAAGCTGTAGTTGTAATCTGCCTGAAAAATAGTTTTCTAATTTATTTAAAGTTTCAAAATTAGTTGGATAAGACTGGTTTAAAACTCTTCTAAATTGTCTTGCATTTATCCCAATTTTTTCACAAATTTCCTTTCTTGTTGTATTTTCTTTTTTTAATTCTCCTATAATTTTATTTGAATCTTTTTTAGAGATTAAACCAATTTTCTTAATATTCATAATAGGCAATCTTTGTTCTTCTCCTTCAATCTCTATTTTACCTGCTTGAGCAATAAAATCTCCGGCTTTCAAATCCTTAGCTTCTTTCTCAACTACAGAAAAATCCTCAATTGTAAAAAACCTGTGCAAAGAAGAGCAATTTATTTGATTATTAGTTTTAATAGTATAAGTCTTATCAATATTTGGATTAACAAATACAAATTCAGAATCAGCATCATTCAATTTCATATTATTAAAATTATTTGATAAAACTTTTTCTTGCCCCATATTTTTAATTTCTTTTATTGAGCCATCTGCCAATTGTATTAAACTGTCTCCTGTCAAACAAGCATGTCCTACAATATGCCCGCCAATTGCTGTTGTTGGATCTCCAAAAATCTGTGCTGGATTTGCCATTACTTGATTTGTAACATAAACAGCTAGATTATATGTCTCTGCAAGCTTCATAAGCTGATGAATATATCTGTTAAGCTTCTGCTGTCTGTCTGCAAGCTGCCCTCTTCCTGAGAATTCTGCACGGAAATGAGCTGTTAGTGAATCAATAATAAGAATTTTTATTTGTTCTCCATTTTTAATCATCTCTGAAATTTTATCAAGTAAAAGAATCTGATGGTCAGAATTAAAAGCTCGAGCAACAAGAATATTTTTCAAAACTTTCTCTGGATTTGCACCGAGTTTTTCTGCAATTTGTTTTATTCTTGCAGGCCTAAAAGTTCCTTCTGTATCAATGAAAACACATTTTCCATTTGCACCCCCTTTTTCTAAAGGAAACTGAACATTTACAGCAAGTGTCAGACCAACCTGGGTTTTTCCAGAACCATAAGCGCCGAAAGCCTCTGTTATTGCTCTCGATTCAACACCTCTTCCGCCAAGAAGAGAATCAAAATTTTTGCTTCCTGTTGTTATTGTAAGCACGCTTTCTCTTTTTTTTGCATATTCTATTCCGTCCATAAATCCCAAGTCAAGCATGTTTCGTGCAGCCTGAATTATCTTTCTTGCAACAGCAGCGCTCACGCCTGCTAAATCAGATAAATCAGAAGGAGTCATTACTGCAATTGACATTAAATCATAAATTCCAGCTGCCTCTAACTTTGCAGAAACAGCAGGTCCAACACCTGGTAAATCAGTAATCTTGGGTTCTGTAATTGCAGAAGCAGATTTTTCTTCCTCTTCCTTTACCATAAACTTTCAATATAAAACCTGTTTATAAAGATTTTTTGCCTGCGTGATATATATTGCGTTCGCTCATTCCATCTCGCACATTGCCCTGTTATTAATTAATTTTTTGTCAAGCCAATATGCTCGCGCTCACAATTAAGATAATATTGTTAATATCAATTCAACCATAATTAATATAATCAATATTTATACCAATTTTTTTATAAATTAAAAAGTATCTTCATCAAAATTTTTTTTTGTCAAATCCTCTGGAACTCTATATTCTTCCCATCTAACTCTCTTTTTTTCTATTGTTTCCTTAAGATTTTTTTCCTGGGAAGAGAGCTTTGAATTAGCACTTTTAACTTCAACAAAAACAACCTCATCAATTTTCTTTTCATCCATTCCTTTAAACACAATAAAATCAACAGGTTTTCCTAGAAACTTGCATTCTGTCGGAGAAAATTCAAAATCAGGTAGATAAGGAGCAAGTTGTTCTGAAAATTGTCCGCCTAAAACAGCTCGAGATTTTATGATAGCATCTTTTCTATGCTCTGGAATTTCTTTTTCCCAAAATTTATCTCTTCTTAAAGCACCAATTTTTATTCCAGCTAGATAAGCTAAAATTAATAGTATAAAAAAAACCAAAGCTAAAACTATTGTCAATATTTCAACCATTTTTATATTGTTATTAGTTAAGATAGTTTAAACTTTTTTATATTGTGTTTCACTCTTAATATTATATTTAATATATATCTAGTTTATTGATGTTTCTGTTATTTTCTAATAAAAATTGCCCAAAAAGATAGACTATTCGAAAAGCAGGATTCTCATTAAGAGGATTCCTGTTGCAGTTGAGGTTAAGCCTGTTATCGTTAGCGTTAAACCTGGCAACTTAAAATAGTCAGTTTATTTCACAAAAATTTTAATTTTTGTGTCTGGAATCTTGCCAGCACAAAGCAAATATAAAATTTGCACACTGGAGCTTCTCGCAAGTTGCTCCTGAATTTTATAACTTAAAATAAACATTAATATGTCTTAATAAACTGGCATGTAGTCCATCCATTCTTTTCTTGCTCAGAGAAAAGAACTTTTGGGCGAAAAATATAAGAAAAACTTGTTTAAATTTTTTTCGTTTTTCATATCAAAGAATTTTTCAATATATCAGCGAGCTAATCAGTCAGCTTAATCAACTTCCAATACCCGAAAAGCAGGATCCTCACTAAGAGGATACCCGAGGCAGCTGAGGACAAGCCCGCTATCGCAAGCGTCAAACCTGGCAACTCTTTCATTTTTTTGTGATGGCTTTGAATTTAATCTCCAAATACAACTATTAGTTCTATTAATCCATTGAGAAACTTCATTTATTTTAGTGGTATCTTTTGTTCCTAAAAGTTGTTCTAAAACATTTGTGTCAGAAAGTGCATCTATAGAACTATCTGGACCAGTAACATTGGTATCTATTGAATATTCATCTGAAGTTTTATAATTATGTATAATCTTGTCTTCGTTTACTGGATTATAAATTATTCTTGTTAATGTATTCGGATATTTTCTAAAATCTCGTGCAAAAAACTGCCTTAGTTTTTCAGCTTCTAATGAGTTTTCATTTCTAAGTTCATATGCTCTTGTTGCAATAGCCCAAATTAAAGGTATATCTGTTGGATGAGGATTTCCTTTTTGTTTTTCAATTTCATAAAGTTCAGCAAGTTTTTCTTGATTCATTGAAGAAGTCATTTGCTCAAAAAGTCTGTAGGTCCCTGTTTGTCCTTTGTAAAAAACATCAGGAATAAGGAAACGTTTTTCAGCTTGCCAAGTCAAGATAGGAGATTCGTATATAATTCCTCGTTCTTTTATTTCAGTTTCCATGATTTTTCATGGAATAAAGGGTTTATAAATATTTCTTTTTAGTAATTTTTTAATAGTAACAAATCCATTTTATCACCTACTTTTCTAGTCCTTTTATAACACCATCAGCATCAACTTCTTTCAATTCATCAACAACAAGTTCAAGGTTATTGAAAAAGGCGTTATTTCTTATATTTCCAGAGAAAAACATCTCTTTTCCTAATATAGATTGTTTTTGTTCTAATAATTTTTCAGGATTTTCAAGTTCTGTAATGCCTAGATTATTAAGTTTTTCGTGAAATAAAACAGCTCTTATAGTGCCTGTTCCATCATCAAGAACAATAGTTGCAACAGCTCTTTTTTCAGGAATAACTTTTTCATGAGTTTTGCATACAAATACATCTCCTTCTTTCTCAATTTTTCTGTTGCATTGGGGGCAGACATTAAAAAATCTGGGTTCAAAAAATTGAACAACAAATGCTCTTGTACCAACTGTTTCTCCTTTCTTAAAATCTGAAATTTTTCTTTCCCGAAAAATCTTTTGAGTTATTACATTCTCTAAATTTTCGTTACTAATTTTTATTTCTGAAAAATTTCCTAAATGAAGCTCATTGTCTCTCATTGCTGCATTTGATATCTCAATAACACTTCCTTCTTTTATTTCTCCTTTCTCAATTAAAGCAACATGATTTGTATCCCAAAGAACTGTTTTAATATTTGAAGAATCATCAGCCATAAAAAGATTAACAACTTTTGATTCATCCCCTTTTTTTGTTTTAAATGTTCTTACAGGCGATATGCTAATTACTTTTCCTATAACATTCACTTTTCTCATACTAGGAAGAAGCTCTCCTATCTTAAGTTTATCATGTTCAAAAGAAATTCCAAGTTCAGCTGCTACAACCTGCGCAGCTCCCTCTTTACTTATAAGTCCTGAAAGTTTTGTTCTTTTTGCTTCTATTCTGCTATCAATCTCCTCTTTTGTAAGATTTGCAGCCTTTGCTATTTTTTCAATAATTCGCTCATAATTTCCAATCATCTTTGAAGAAAAAAGCCATTGTTTTTAAGTATTGTGATAAAAAAGAATAACAAATATAAATCTTCACAAACCAACATTTTATAAATCTCTTTTTTTAAGAATACTAATGGGAATTGTAGCTGTAAAAATAAAGATAATGCCTGCTTCTGTAGAAACAGACATAAAAAAGATAGAAGAAGGAGTCGTAAAAATTCTAAAGGAAAATAAAGTAGAAAATGCCAAGTTTGAGGTACAACCCATTGCTTTCGGATTAAAGGCTCTTATTTTATTGTTTGGCTGGCCAGAAGAAAAAGAACTTGAAAAATTAGAGGAAGAGTTAAAAAAAATAGAAAATGTGAGTTCTGTGGCAATTATTGATATGAGAAGGGCAATAGGATAATACTAAAAATTAAGAAAATGTTAAATCCAGAACAGACAGAAATCGTGAAGAAACAATTAATTCAGCATATAGAAAAAAGTTTTCCCGAGGACAAAAGAGCCTTTGCTATAGAGCAGATAATGAACATGAGTTCTGAAGAACTTGAAGAATTTTTAAGAAAAAATAAATTAGTGCCTTCAAATGAATCTTCTTTAAAAGAAGGGGGTTGTATTTTTTGTTCAATAATAAAAGGAGAAACTAATTCCTATAAAATAGATGAAGATAAAAAAGCTATTGCAGTATTTGAAATAAATCCCTTATCTAAAGGACACACCATTATTGTTCCAAAAGAACATCTTTCATCATCAGAAGAAGTTCCAGCACCTATTTTTGCTTTTGCAAAAAAAATTGCAAAAAAAATAAAAACAAAATTAAAGCCAAAAAATATAGAGATTTCATCATCAAATATTTTAGGGCATGAAGTAATTAATATAATTCCTATTTATGAAGAAGAAAAACCAGAGAAGAGACAGCAAGCAAAACCAGAAGAACTTATAGAATTGCAGAAAATCCTTGCAAAAAAAATAAAAACAATTATGGAAAAAAAACCAAAAAAAATAAAAATTAAGGAAGAAGAAAAAATCTGGCTACCAAAGAGAATTCCATAAACCTGTTCCCCATATATAAATAAAAATCAGGAAACTAATAAGAAATACAGGAGAAAAAGGCAGCCCGTATTTAATCAAAATATTGCTATATTTTTTTCTTAACAAAGTTATTTCTTGTTTTTTTAATCCACTCCAGCTTGCCTTTATTACTTTTTTTCCTATTTTAACATCATTATAAAGCCAGTCGCCTTCTGTAAGCTGGCTAGTTTTGATTCTTTTTACCATACATGATTCATCAACAGCTTTTGAGTAAATATAGATATATGGGAGAATAAATATCAAAACTCCAATAATAAGAAATAAATTTTGTATAAAACCAAGAACCATAAAAAGCAATCCAAATATAAGAACAAAATATGTTAGCTTTTTATTTCTAGTCAATTGCTTATTAAATTCTTTCTTAAATCTTTTAAAATTCTTCAGACTGAGATAGACACTTGAAAGAATAGTATAAACAGCTCCTACAAAAAGAAAGACAAGAAGAAAAATTGAAAAAATCTTTAGGTTTGAAAGAAGGCTTCCTGTAAATGGAAGAATTGCTCCAAGAGCAATCATAAGCTTTGCATCTCCGCCTGCAAAAAATCGTGCATAATAAAGGAGATTTCCCAAAATAAAGAAAATTCCTAAGCCTATAAGCCCTGCATAAAAAAATCCAAAGTTCTCTGAAAAAAGAGAATAAAAAAATCTAAAACCCAGAGCAAATATTATAAGAGAAAAATTAAGCCAGTTTGCTATTTCTCTTTTTCTTAAATCCTGAATAGTTGCAAATATAATCCAGATTAATGCTAAAAAAATAAGGAAAATTATTTCAAACATATAAAAAAATAGAGAACTATATTTATAAAATGTTTGAGGAAATTATTTCTTCTTTCCAAAATCCATGCTTCTTTGACTTCCGCCTTTCTTATATGGATGTTTTTTCTTTTCTTTAAACTTATTTTTTCTTTTATTTCTCTTTTGCGGAAAATCGTAATCCATTTTATCGGTTTATTTTTTAACTAGAAGCAGAGCAGGTAATAGAAGAGCATTTTTCTATTCCATATTTGAGATAAGCTGCGTCACTTGAAAGGAAATTACAAGTACTTACAAATTCTTTTCCTCCTGAAGGAAGATCAGATGCTTTTAATGTACGAGCAAAAGTGCAAAAATCATATGTATTCGCTGTAGCACATGCAGTAGAGCAGGCTGTTTTTATATTTTCAACATTATTCTGAGATATCCAAGGAAGTATTTTTTCCCATCCAAGTGTAAAACCAATAATAAGAATTACTAAAACAATAATTCCAAGAATTATAAGTATAATCGCATTCGTGCTTAAACCTTGCCCCCTAGAATTTTTCTTTAAAAAATTATAGCTAGAAAAGTTCCTCTTTTTTTGCCTTTTACTTTCCATGTTAAATACAGGGTTATTTTGTTTAAAAATGTTTTTATTTACCAAGGTTATATCTTACTGAAATCCTGTCCTCTTTAAGAATAAAATATCTTCCAAGCGCATCTGATTCTATTTTAAAAATTTTAGAAATTTCATCCTCACTAAATCCTAAATTTTCATAAAAGGATATTTTTTCTTTTATAACAACTGCTTGTTCAATAAGCCCTATAGAATCAAAATTGTTTTTTACAGCCCTGTCTGAAAAATAAAAACTAAGTATCGCAATTAGACAAATTGTCAGAACGCCAAATACAAGAATTGTTATTGGAATGTCTCCTTTACGTTGATCAAGCATGAGCAATGTAGACTGAACTTGTGAAAGTCTTTTGTTTTTTATCATTTTAAAAATCCTGTCCTTGTAAAATCATTGATATTGATTTATTCTCGTTTAAAGGTATATTATTATATACAGGTAAACGGCCTGTGATGTATCTTACATCTTCTGCATCTCCATATTCAATATATTTTACAAGATGAGAAAATTCTGTAAGAACTGGTCCGCTTGAAATTATAGCAATTCTTATATTAAAATATTCTTTTTTATAAAATTCCTGAAATATTTTTGAAGCTAATTTTATATTAAATTCATTTGGATTTTGCTCATTTTTTAACTGCTCGTAAATTATTTTTCCTTCATTATCTTTTGTTAATAAATATGAAAAAAATGATTTTGAGGCAAGAGAATCCGCCTGCTTTGTAAAAAAGAATTTTTTCCCATCTCCAAAATAAACAGATACTATAAAAACTGAAAAAAATAAAATTACAACTATTATTACAGTTGCGACTATCCAGGTTACTGTCTCCCCTGTCTGTGCTTTTTTATTTTTTAATATTTTATTGAACATTTTTTTCTGTTTTTCTTACAATTGATAAAATGTTTATTTTATACTGATTATTGTTTTTATCAAGTGAATAAAAAGTCCTTTTAATACAGACAGGAATAGTTTTTCCTTCTAAAATACAAGATTCTTTTAGATTTGGATTACCTAAACGAATAAAAGAAACAAGTTGGCCTGAATTAAAATTAATAATATTAATGTCAATATAATATTGCCCTTGTTCTCTCCACCCATAAGTGTCTTCTGTTTGAAAATTAAGATTGCATTTCTCTAAAAAATCCTCTTCAGAATTATAACTTAAAAATTCTTCTTTTATATATCCTGCTTCTGACAAACAACTTGCAACCTTTGTTGTTAGAATATCTGCTTCTGCTTCCCTAATATCATAAGGTTTTCCATAAAAAGAAATCACCATATAAACAACAACAGCAGCTACTATAAACAATACAGCAAACCAGTATACAGAAATTATTTTATCTCCTTTTCTCGATTTTGGAAAAATCGAAGGACTAAAAAATTTTAATTTTTTTTCTTTATTCATTTTCATATATAAAAAAGACATATTCTTTATTATTGGTAGTATCAGGATAAGAATTTACATCTACATTATTAAAAAAAGAATAACTATAGCCCCCTTTTTCTCTAAGTTTAATTGTAACAACATTTTCCTGAATAGAAATAATATTATTAGTGTTTATTCCTTCTTTTGCTGCAGTTTTTATTGCATCTTCCATATTAAGATGTATTACCATACCTGCTTCTGCAGAATCAATAGCAAGCGCGATTTGTTTTGAGTATTTTTCTTCAAGAACAGCAGGGCTCCCTGTTTTTGAAAATAAAAAAACAATAAGAATTAGAAGAAAAACAAGATTAAGAATAATAAAAATAATATTCTCTGTTAAAATATTTGCCTTTTTATTTTTAATAATATTTCTCATTTTAAGGCTTTGTTATAAATTCTCCTTGTTTAAGCCTGGATGAAGTTTCAGATGTTGGAATGATATATGTCCTAAGAATCTTATTTTTTTCAATGAGATAATTGTCTATTCCCGTTAAAATTGAATATCTTTGATTAGTCATAATTTTGTCCTGATTAATATTTATTGTAAATTGAGATTCTATTACTAAATAATTTACATCATTTACACCATAAAGATAATTTAAATAATTTTGAGAACCCTCTTTTTGAATTGTTTTTAAGTAATTATAAAATTCAGAATAAGATATTTCTTTTATTTTTTCCTGAACTTTATCATCAAACTCAATTATAGAGCATAGGGCATAACCAACTGAAGAAGAACCTAAAAGGCCAGCGCCGTAATCTATTTTTCCTTCTCCAAACATCCACCAGCAACTAGCCATTTCATCTGCAATAGCTTTCATAATTTCATTCTTATCATTTGGATCCACATCTACTTTTGATGCTGTTTTTGTTATAGAACAATCATTTCCTCCTGAAATACAAATATAACTTGTTCTGCAATCAAGAGGTCCTGCAACAATCTGAGATTGTCCTTTCAGAACAACAGAATTGTGGCATATTTCTTTATCAGTAGTTCCCCCTAGATTAAGCTGAAATATTAAAAATAAAATTATTATAAAACTTACTATAAGTATTATTATTGTAACAAGTTGTTTTGTTGTGAGTTCAGCTCTTTTATTTTCTAGCATTTTATCCAAGCGCTCCTAGTTTTCTAAGCAAAAAATAAATTCCTACAAGAGCCAGTGCAAAAAAAACAATCCATATTAAATATTTTATTAAATCTTCAATGTCCATTTTTTTATTATTATAATCTATATTTACCTCTATTTTTACTCTTTGAATATTTTTTTATTTGAATAATCTATTACAAGTTTTACCGGAGGATTTTTAATAACAATAACATTATCAAAAACAAAATTTCCAGTATTTTCAAGACAGGTTCCATCTGAATCACAACTATCTGGATTATTTTCTTCACATATGCATATGCAGCTATTCCAGCCTAAATTAGAGCATGATAATGGTTTTCCTGATGCAGTACTTTTCCAAAACAAAAATCCTGTTTCATATGAATTTTGCCAAGAATTAATATACCAACCATCTGGATTATAAATATCAACACTTGTTTTTTTATCATTAATCTGTTGAAATAAAAAATTTAAGGATTCCTTTGCTAAATCCAGTTCTTCTGCACCCTTGTTTGCCTGATAAAGAGAAAATAAAAGATAAGCAAGAAAACCTATTGCAATTATAGCGAGTATTATTTTCAGGGTTTCTTCTGCAAGCAAAAATCCTTTTTTTTGTTTTAGATTTTTCATTTTAAAAAAATCAGGATAATTTTAGCTGTTTCATCTCCTCCAAGATTTTTGAAAAAATCAATTACATAATCTTTGAAAAAAAAGTAAATTCCAAGAACAACTACAATAAAAACAAGGACACCTATTATTATTTTTATGAGATTTTCTATAGTTAATTCCATTGTATTTTTATTTTATCCAAAAAAATTTTTAATCTTATCTATCAGAGATTCACCTGTACCCCTAAGCAAAAAAATTGTAATCATAAGTATTACAAGAACTGCAACAGCTATTAAAATCCATGGAAGATAGTCAGATATAACCCCTTTCTTTTTCATAATTAAAAAAACAAATTCTATTTAATAAATTTAACTCATTTGTGTTTTCTAGCTATTAGTTTCTCTAATCCTTCCAGATTTCTGAAAAAATCATAATGAATATAATTAAATTCTGTTCTCGTTTCCATAACAACCGCAATAATTTTTGTTCTATATAATAAATAAGTTACCCTATCATTAGTTATAACAGGAGTAGCAGAATCATAGGAAATTTCTTCTGATTTAATTGAAAAACATTCTGGTCCTGGTTTTACCTCATAATTAGCCTTAACATATTCTACTGTTTCTTTGAAGAAATCATCAATAGTTTGAACAATTTTTCCTTGCTCGCCAGTATTTACTGTAACTGACTTAGGAATTCTGCCCATATTTTTGAACACATTTTATCAATTTAAATAGATTTATGTAATTATAAAGAACTAATCAAACAAGATTTCCAAGTACAATGCTTACAAGAACGAAAAGGGCAAGTGTTGCTAAAAGAGCTGTTATAAAATAAAGCGTTATGCCTGCTATAGAATTTTTTCCAGTCAGATTTGTTTTCTGAAGTTTGTCTTCACCAGAGTCTATAACAACAAGTGTTTTTGTTAAAATAAAAATCATCTGAACAAGATAAACTCCAATTATTATTTGCAGGAAGTAAGGAGGAATCATTGTTGTAACATCAAAAATATCTAATATCTGGGAAAGATTTCCAAGAGCTGCAGCTCCGCCCTCGCCAATCTCAGATATTTTCAATTTTGTAAGTATTTCTGTAATCATTGCAGCTAAACCAACAACAACTCCTGAAAGAAGAGGAGCTAAAAAAGACATATTGCTTTTCATATCAGAGATTATTTCAGCAAGCATATCTCTAAGCCTTAATGTAATTTGCTGTATATTCTTAACATATTCTGAAATGCTCATCATGCTTAAAGCTGCAATTTTTAATCCTTTTTTAGAAGACTCTATAAGAATTTTCATGCTTATTGAGATTAATTCAGAAGGATAATATAGAATTGCACCTGCTTTACGATCAAAAATAGCTTTCTCAACACTCATACCCATTTGTCTTATGTTATAATTAACTCTATTGAAAAAATTCTCTGTTTTGAGTCCTTTTGAAGATTCTGCAATTTTTCCAAAAACAAGTTCTGGCGGAACCCCATTCCCTATTCTATTTCCAACTTGGAATAAAGAACTATTAAATTCTGATTCAAGCTGTTTTGTGTTTTCTCTTTCAATAATTAATTCTTTTGTTCTTGCTTTGAAAGCTGTTGAAAAAAATATCGCAATTCCTAGCGGAATAAACATGCTTAAAATTAATGCACCAGAACCAAAAGGCCCTGTTACTCCTGTTGCTGTCTCAACAAATCCAAAAACTTTTCCGTCTCCGAAAAATCCCAAACCCAACTCTGAAAAAGAATAATCTTTCTGCAAACCAATCATTTCAGGCATTGGAGTGTATTGAAAAATAAATGGCAAAAAACCAAGTATCAAAAAAGGCAGTATAAGCAGAAATGCTGTAAAATAAGGTGTCTTGCTTTTATATTTATAATAAAGCGGGTTTCTTTCAAGCAAAGAACTGTCACCATAACCTCCTGGCCTTAAGAAGGTAATTTTGTCTGTAAGATAAAAAACAAAAAATGGAATGATAAGATTAAATAGAATAAACACATGAATCCAGGTAAGCAAACCTCCAAGCATTGCAGATGCAAGAGGAAGTAAAGCAAGTCCAAGTGTTGGAAGAACAACCCCTAACATATAAACATTTGTCAAAGGACTTTTTACATTATGTGTGAATCTAAGCATTTTTTCGTAAACTCCGTCAAGAACGACTTTTAGTGATTTTTCAAGCGTATTAATTCTTCTTGCTTCATCAGGTTCATACAAGCTGCTTTCAATAAGATGAAATGCCTCAATAAATTCTATTGAATAATCTCTCCAGGTTTCAAGATAATTATCAAGACTTTCTTTTATTGTAGAGAATTTACCCATCTGAACATTATAAAAAACTTTTTTAAAATCAAGGGCAAGAGGAAATTGAAGATGTTCAGAAGCAAAAGCAATAGCTCTTTCAAAATTAGGAGTATGCCGCATGTAAATAACAATATACAAGATAGCAGGAACCATCTGACTTGAAGCTTTTAAACGCCATTTGTTTGCTAGCCTGGCAGGATATGCTTTCATGAAATAAAAAACAAAAAAAGAAAAAATCATCATAAGAAAGAAAAATAAAAATTGAAAAGAATTAATATCTCCTTTAATAAGTACAATTGCTACAGAAATAAGAAGCCCGATAAAAAGAACACTTACAAAAGACATAACACTTAATGTTAATGGCTGCCAGGGTTCAAGATCAAGGTGAGAAATTTCAATATTTCTTCTAACAGCCGAGGTGTCTTTTTCAGCTAATTTAAGTTTTATAACACTTCCAAAACTCTTGCACCATTTTTCATATCGTGATGTTTCAGGTGCCATTTCTTCCTTAAATTTAAGATATTCTTGGCTGTAATTAACATCTTTTATCCCAGCAGTTTCTATCTTGGATTCTATTCTGCTCCCATATTTTCTAAAGATTTCATCAATGTCTCTCGATGTTGCTGGCATTTTCTCTTTTTTATATTTCTTAATCTTAAAAGAAAATAGCAAAGATTATTAATAAATGTAACTTTTATAAAAATAAAATCATAATTTCATCTAAAGTTCTATAGGTTAGACGCACATTCCATATGTATTGCAGATTTTTCCTGCACTACACTTATCATTATCTGCATGATATCCTCTTCCATCAACATTACATACAGAACATTCTGAGTTTGGTCTTAATGTGTTTGGAGTACATGGTAGACAATAACCTCTTGTATATATATTAGATATACCACACACAGTATTACTACATAAACTATTATTAGCATATCTGACAAAACCATCCAAACATATTAAACAATTAGTGCCTAATATCAAGCCTGTTCCAGTACATCCGCCAGGAGTTGGTAAACTTGTATCAAAGAATTTAACTCCTGAAACAGGATCTCTCATATTATTTGGTGGATTTTTATTATCTATAGCAATAGCATAATATTCATGATATTCACCAATATCTTTTACAAAAAAGTTAAATATGCAAATAGGATTATTATTACAGGTAATAACAGGTGTATTCATATCATCATAAAATATCTGAATTGTTTTAATTCCATATGGAGAATAAACAGCAGCACTTATTGTAGACTCTGCATTTACCCAAATCGTTTGAACCGGACCGTGAGAGACAAATAACGAAGTGAAATCTGTATTAGTTGTAGTATCAACACAAGTTCCTAATGGATTACAATATTTGCCTGTTCCACATTTTGAATGGTCATAATAATCATAAGCTGATTCATCTGTATTGCAAAATAAACAAATTGAACCTGGTTTAAGGGTGTTAGCAACACATAATTGAACATGTTGTACAGTAAAGCTTTTTGTTTCTGATGTATTTGAAATACCATAAAAATCAAAAGCTTTTGCGTAATATGTATGTGGCCCGTTTGGATAAGTTCTAGCATCAGTCGTGCAATTACATAAATTAGATTTACAAACATTACAATAATAATCAGAAAGATCACATTCTTTAATCTTATTACCATCAAAATAAATTTCTACTCTATCTATTCCAGAGTTTCCTGTGTTTACATCACTTGCTGTAGCTGTAATTGTAATAAGTTGTGTTTGATTTGGATTGCTTGGACTATGAGATACAGAGATTGTTGGGGCTGTAAAATCAGTACGATTATATATAACATTTATTTTAGCAGTTGTTGAATTTAAACCAGATGTATCAATTGCTATTACTTCTATTGTATTATTTCCGAAAATAAATGGGTATGATCCTGTTGCTGTACCCCATGACGCATTAGTTCCAGATTGAGTTAAATAAGCAGAAAACCATTTTTGATTATTTACCCTTAATATAACATCACTAATTCCTAAATTATCAAAAGCATTACCTCTAATAGATACCCAATCATAAAGAGATATCTGCCAATTTGTTGGTGAACTAATTGCTATTGTTGGAGGAATTGTATCTTTTGTATCTGTTACTACAAATCTTTTTGTTCCTACACTAGGGTCAACACCCATATTATTATAATTATCTAAAGCAGTTGCATAATATTCATAGGTTCCTAAGGCAAAAGTCTTTGTATAAACACAAGGACTGCTTGTACATGTTTTAACATTTACATTATCAACATAAATCTGTATTTGTTTTATTCCATTTGCATCATTTGCATTTGCTGTTATTGTAACAGGTTGTGTTTGATTTGGATTGCTTGGACTATGAGATACAGAAACAGTTGGATCTATTTCATCGATTGATCTTACAGTAAAGTCCTTTAATTTAACATCAGGAACTGTCTTAGTATTATTTGCACCATCAACAGCAATTGCATAATAAGTATGGGTACCTCTTAAATAAATTTTAGGCATTGTTGCACAGATACATGCACCTGAAGTGCATACTGGATTAAATGTACAACTTCCAGCTAAGATATAATCAACATAAATTTTTATTTCTTTTATTCCAGAATCACCTAATCCAACATCGCTTGCACTAGCTGTTATTGTAACACTATCTGTTGTTAATGGATTTGTTGGAGAATGGCTTGCAGAAATATTTGGAGAAATCGTATCTAGCTCTGCTACACTAAATGTTTTTGTTGTTGTGGTTGCATTATTATTTGCACCATCAATAGCACTTACATAATAATAATGTGTTCCAATGTAATAATCATTAGCAGGAGTTGCACAAGTGCATGAACTTGAAGTGCATATTGTACTAAATGTACATGTTCTAGATAAAGTTCCGTCGACATAAACTCGTATTTCTTTTATTCCAGAATTTCCAGTGTTCACATCGCTTGCATTTGCTGTAATTACAACAGGTTGTTCAATTTTGGGATTAGTTGGAGAATGACTAACAGAAACAGTTGGAACGATTGTATCTGGTCCTGCTACCCCTATAGTTATTGTTCTTGTTTCTGTTGATGCGCTTCTAGTGTCGTCGTTTGTATTTACAGAATATATGTGTGTGCCATTTGCGATTGATTGTTCGTTTATTTCAAATAAATAAGTGTTAATGCTTGTCTTACGTAGATTTCCATAATAATGTTGTTTTATTTCTTCTGCCGTTAAGCTTCTATTCCATATTCTTAGCTCATCAACTGTACCATTTAGAACTCCTGGTGCTCCACAGCATTGTTGTGAACCAATTTCTAATGGGATAGTTGTTCTAGGTAATGTGCCATACACAGAATTAATTGTTTCTGTCTGTTGTACACCATTAATATACAATTTCATTGTCGATCCGTCATATGTTGAAGCCACATGATACCATTGATTATTATCTGCAATTGTATTGGAGTATATTGTTCCACCTATATTGTTTCCTGTAGCGTTCCCTAACTGCATGGCTATGGATCCGCTGCTTGTCACTCCTGTTCTCCATCCTCTACTATATCCATCTAATCCTACAATGATAGCTGTAGATGATGGATTATTATTTTTCTTAAACCAATATTCTACAGTATAAGTTTTCATTCCTTGCAATGCTGATCTTTCATAAACATTTAGGCTCATTGGTTTACCTGTAAATCCTATACCTCCACCATATACACCTGTTGTTAGTATACATTGAGTTACATTCCAACATGCACCATTTTGACCATAAATGCTTGCATCCTTAATCAAGGTACTATTTTCACCCCAATCATTCAGATTCTCGAAATTGAACATTAAAACAAGTGTTGGGTCATAGAAAGAATAACTATTACTATCCCAAACAAAATTAACATTTTTCAATTTTTGAGAATTTATAATATTAGCACTGATACTTACATTATTAGAAGACGTAGAAGCACCGTTAGGCAGAGTACTTGGTGTAAAGCTAACATCTAAATTTGAAGTGATGATACCAAATGTTGCTGTGGCGCTTCGATTTGAATTCATTATTAAAGTACAAACTCCAGTATTACTGCAAGCCCCACTCCATCCAACAAAGTTATATCCATTTCCAGGTGTTGCTGTCAATGCCACAGATGTTCCGCTACTGTAAGTATTTTTACATGTTGTGCCGCAATTAGTATTTGGTGGATTAATATTAATAGTTCCAGAACCTGATACAGTTGTTGTTAAAGCATAAACAGTTGGTGCTATAACTATAAAACTCTTTGTTCCTGATAAAGGATCTCTTCCAATATTACCATAACTATCTGTTGCATCTGCATAATATGTGTGTGGTCCAGCAGGGGGTATACCTGAATATGCACATGGTGATGATGTACATGTTCTTTTTAATAATCCATCACTATAAATTCTTATTTGGCTTATACCAGATGCATCAGTAGCAGTAGCTGTTAATGTTACTGTATCTCCTGGTATTGGATTACTTGGACTATGTGTTACGTTAACAATTGGATTTGTTTCATCACCACCTAATTCTAATTCTACATTAACTTTAGCAATACTAGATGATTTTCCAGAAGCATCAAATGATTGAGCTTCTATAATATTAGTTCCTGGAATTAAAGTAACAGGAATGCTCCATGGATTTGTTCCTGTAGCAGTTGACCATAATGCTTCATTATTTAATCTAACTCTTACACTTGTTACTCCAATATCATCACTAGCTGTTCCTCTTACAATAATATTTGCATTTTCTGCCTTAAATCTATCTCCTTCTTCAGGATAGGTAATTGCAACAATTGGATTTTGTGTATCTGTTTGTGTAACTGTAAAACTTTTAGAAGGATTACCAGGACTAGGATCTGTATTACTATTATCAGAACCATCAACAGCAACTGCAGAATAATTATGAGTACCAACAGAATAAGTTCTAGAAGTAGTTGCACAGGTACAGGATGTTAAAGTACATAATATGGCAAATGCACATGTTCTAGATAAAACATCATCAACGTAAACTCTTATTTCGCTAATTCCAGAATCACCTTTATCCACATCACTTGCAGTTGCTGTAATTATAACTTGTTGTATGTGTGTAGGATTATCTGGTGAATGTATTACAGAAATTGTTGGATGTTCAATGTCTATTGGTGTTGTATCATTAAAATTAACATTTACCTTAGCTACTGCAGAACCAATTTCAAAAACATTAAATGCTTGAGCTTCTATTACATTAGTTCCTTCAACTAAAGTAACTTGAGTTTCCCATGTTGCAATCTTACTACTTAAACCAATAGGATTAGGAACATCTACACCATTTACTTTTACACTTACATAAGATAATTTAACACCATCTCTTGCAGTACCTGAAACAACTATTGATGCAGTATTAAAAACCTGCCCTTCAGTAGGGCTTACTATTTGAATAATTGGTACTTTTTTTATAATATCAGGATCTTTTATATTTCTTACAGAGAGGTATTTATCACTCTTACTATTAATACCTGTTTCTAGAGCTATATCTAATGTTTCATCACTATCTAAATCAACAACCTGAACATCTTCTTCTACAACTTCAAATGGAGCTGTTCCAGCATCAATATCTAGAATTATTATACTCTTATCTTCTTGATCAATTAAAGCAATTGAATGTGGTTCATCATTTATTCCAAAGTTTAAAACACTATCTTCACCTAGTATAAAATAAAATGTATTAACCAAATCTCCAATATTATAACTCTGTCCTGCAGCAATTATCAAGGGATTTTCAGAATCTAAACCAAGGATTATAGGTAGTGGTTCAACTCCTCCACCTCCCCCGCCACCTCCTCTGCTACCAGTATTACTGCCTGCTTTTGTTATCTTTACAATTCCTTCTACAAAATCATCTGCTATTCTTTTAACTAAGGGTTTAACTCTTCTAACATTGAACATTAATTTCGCTTTTTTTACATCTCCTTTCAAAGTCATGTAAAGTATTTCAAGGCTACCTATTATTGTTTCATTTTCAACTCCTATAGGACATTCTAAAATAATCTTAACCTCTTTATTGCCTGAATTAATTAGTGAAGATTGATCAAGATAAGCATTAATGCAAGTACTCATGCGAATAGATTCAGGAATTATTCTTAATTCTTGCACATCTGTTGCTTCTAATAAAACATAATTTTGTTGATCTAACTGTTCTTGTGTAAAAACTTTAACTTCTTTGCACGTAAAAGGTCCTTGAACATTACAACCTCTTTCTTGTTTAATTGGAACAAAATAACTAACAAGCAATAATGTAATAATAATTCCAACAATTATTATTAGAAATACTAACAATGATATTAATTGGTTCTTTTTCATTATCCTGCTCTTTTTATTTTATCCTCTTTAATAGTAAGATTATATATATTTAATGTTTTAATGTTTTAATGTTTTTAAAAAGATTTATATATATGTTGAATTTTAATTCTTATATGGATAATAATAAAAAATATATTACAATAACAATTATAATAATCTTTTTAGCAATATTTTTTTTGTTTTTAAATAACAATCTAACCTCAGATGTTATAAAACAAACAGATATTATAGCTCCCACTATTTCAATAACCTCTCCTCAAAATAATTATTTTTCAGAAAAAACTTATTTAACCATTAAAGGTATTGCAAGCGATAATGTCGGAATAAGAGAGATTAGATTTAAATCCAATGATAATAATTGGGAAATAATTGCAGGAAGCTCTTCTTGGAGTAAAGGAATAAACCTTAATCAAGGAGAAAATATTATTTATGTGCAGGCTTTTGATAAAAATGGAAATGCTTCTCCTGTAGAAAGTATTAGAATTTACGCTTAATATTCTTTTATTTTAATAATTAAGAATTAAATTCCCAGCATTCTAGACAAAGTTTTTCTCTTGGAAAACCAATAGCTTCTTCTAAATCCTCAATAGTTGCATAACCTAAACTGTCCAACCCTCTTGTTCTTCTTATTTCATCTATGCTCATTCTTCTAGCAATGCATTCATCATCTGTGTTTGTAGTTTTTCCATATTTACAAGCAAACATTAAGGGTGGGCAGGCAATTCTAGCATGCACTTCTTTAGCTCCTTTGTCTTTCAATCTTCGTGTTTGAATTTCAGTTTGAGTTCCTCTAACAATACTGTCATCCACAATAATAATTCTTTTATCTTTGACAATTTCTTCAAGAACAATTAGTTTTCTATTTCCTTCTTCTGTTCTATCTTCTTGTTCTTGAGGTGTAAAACTTCTGTCAGAATAATCATATCTAACAAAAACTTCTTCATAACGAATTCCTGATTCTTCAGAATATCCTATTCCATGCCATCTTCCAGAATTTGCAATTCCAGAAACAATATCAGCTTTAACAGGATATCTCCTATGTAAACATTTTCCTATTCCTTTTCGAACAAGTGCAGCATTTTTTCCATCGATGACAGAGGCAGGATGAGCTGTATAAACCCATTCAAATGTTCCAAATTTTATTGGATTTAAATCTAATTTTTTTATAACATTAAACCCATCTTCATTTACTAAAACAATTTCCCCTGGTTCAACATCTCTTACAATTTTAAAGCCAGTATTAACAAAAGAATTGCTCTCTGAAGAAACAGCATAACTTCCATCTTTTTTGCCAAGAATTAATGGTTTTCTGCCCCAGCCTCTTGCAGCATATATTCCTTGTTTAGTTAAAGCAATAATTGCAAAATCCCCTTGAATATCATTAATAAGTCTTTCTACTCCTTTTTCAAAATTTAATTCAGAGGAAATTATTTTAGAAACAATTAAAGTATCTTTTACTTTCTCTGGATCATGATAACCATCAAAACTTCTTCCTTCTTTGAGTAATTTATCTTTTAATTGAGAATAATTAATAATATTTCCATCAAAACCAAGAAGCATTCCTCCTGCTCTTGACGATTCTGAAACAGGTTGCCTATCTGTTGAAACAACACCTATTGCAGAATATGCTGAAAGACTTTTTATTAGACCTTTAGGAAATTGTTGTTTTATTAAACCTCTATGAGTTTCAATTTCTAAAGTTTTACCATTATTAAAACTCATTCCACAATAATCCTGCGCTCTATGTTGTAAATAAAATGTTCCATAAAAAGCATCTTCGACACAATTTTCACTTGAAACAACCCCAAAAATTCCAGACATAAATTAAAAATCAGAGAATTATTTTTAAATTCTATTGTGATGTAGAATAATTAATTAGGGTAAAATTTTTTGATAAACACTAAATTCTTCAAAGAATTCTATTTCTTGACTGTATAATTTGAAAACAGTATAAATTCTATAATCTCCAACCTCACTAAGAACTAAATTTTTAGAATTGAACAATTCTGCTAAATCAAAATAACTTTTAGGAGAGATGATAATATTTTCATTTAAAACAAGATTCTGGTAATTATTCCAGCTACCACCACTATTTTTTTGTATAATCATAGAAAGTTGTCCATTTATTAAACTGTCTTGATTATTCACAATTTTTGATTCTGAAATATATACATTAGGAGTATTAAATGTATCTCGATCATTTAAATTAGAATCATCTAAATTCTCTTGTTTTTCTGTTTGTCTTCTAAATAAATTTAAGAAACCATTAAAAATTCGGGTAAAAAAGTTTTCTTTCTGTTCTTCGCCCAAAGTTGCTTGTTTATAGATAGACATTTTTGTTTTTTCTATTAAAGGTTGGCTGTGTATTGACAATAATTTTTCAACAGATTCATCATTATTATAAGCAATACTTGAAACAAAATTCATTGATAAAATAAATAAACTTAATAAGACAAAACAAATTCCCAAAACTGTTAATGAATTTTTTCTTTTTTTAAATTTCATATTAATTTAATAAATTCTCCAGGTTCAAATACATTTTTATTTAATTTTAAGAATAAAGAAACATTTAGCGGCAAACATGCGCTATCAACACACCCGTTTAAACAATCCATAATCTCGTAATGGGCTCTATCATTATCACAATACCATTCACTTACAGCAAAACCAGAATCAGATGTAAATATCTGCCCATTATAACAAGAATCATAGCAAATTCCAAAAACACAATTATTATTTCCACCTGTAAGATTTCCCTTAACATAATAATTTTTTCCTTCATCACTATCAAAACAAGTTGGTTCGTTTATTATTCTAAATCCAGGAGATAATCCATTAACATAACCCCAATCATAATTTCCACTAGTATCAATAGCCTTACAATTCCAGGCATAATCAGTTGCTACAGAAAAACTTTTTATAAAAGTTAAGGTAGCATTTTTTCCAGTTACCATTTTAGTTTCATCTACATAAAATCCACCTTTAACATCTGTTAACCAAAATTCTACTTGACTTAATTCAACATCATCACTAACAGAACAAGTAAATGATATTAGTTGATTTACATTAAAAGTTTGATTTATTGGGGAAATTAAAATAACATTTGGTTTAGTTATTTCTTTTATGCAAGCTCCATCAACACAACCATTTGAACAGTCAATAACTTCATAATTAGCTATACCATTATCACAATACCATTCACTTACAGCAAAGCCAGAATCTAGAGTAAATCTCTGTCCATTATAACAAGAATCATAGCAAATTCCAGAATCACAGCTATTAGCTCCTTCTGTAAGACTTCCCTTAGTGTAGTAATCTTTTCCCCCGTCAGTATCTAAACAAATTGTTTTATTTATTATTTTAAATCCAGGAGACAATCCATTAACATAACCCCAATCATAATTTCCACTAGTATCAATAGATTTACAATTCCAGGCATAATTACCAAGAATATTAAATGTTTTAATAAAAGTTACATTTGCAGCAGTTCCAGAAATAGATTTAGTTTCATTTATATAAAATCCTTTTCCACCACCAGCTAACCAAAACTCTACTTTGCTTAATCTATTATCATTGCTAACAGAACAAGTAAATGATATTAGTTGATTTACATTAAAAGTTTGATTTATTGGTGAGATTAAATTAACTCGAGGAATAGTTAAATTTTGTACACATTTTCCATTGATACAAATTTGATCAGAAGAACATGCAGTTATAGGACTCCATTCTAAACAAGAATCAGCATTATAATCACTACATGTTTGATAACCTGTTGCTCCATAACACTGTGTTGCACCATTATAAGGACAGATATTAATGCATGCGGCAAGAGCTTTTCCAGTAATCTTATCCCAGAAATCTCCAAACCAACCAGCAGAAACAGGAGCAACTAACAGAATTAATATTAAGAATAAAAAAATTGGAACAGCCATCTCTTTTTTCATTTTAATTCTTATTTTTTAAGACAAAGGGCCTTAATAAAAATTTCTATATTTCTTTTTTAACTTCTTTAATGATTAATTCAAAATTTAATTACAGCTTCATTCTTTTTATCTCATTATTCAGCCATTTCTGCCATTCTGGAAAAACTTTTTCACTCAACGGCAAACCGGTTTCTTTCCGCACTTCATCTGAAATTCTATGAAATGCATGGTTTGAAAGTGTGTTGAATTCTGATTCAAGAAGTTTGAAATTCTTTGTTTTTTCAGCTGTCTTTACAATCTCTTCTTTTATCTTTGCTCTTAGCAGAATATTGTCCCATACAGCATCCCAGTTTCCAGCCCAGCCCTTGACAGTTGATGCAACATCTTTTATTATCTCGCTGTCTCCATTTATTAAATCGTCTGTCGGTTCAAGTTCATCTGTTTCAACATTATATTTCATCAAATCCACAAATCCTTTTTCCTCAAGCGGATCTTTTTGCCAGTGTTTTCTTATTTCTGAAATTTGCACAACTCTTTTGAATGAATGCAAGCCATCAGGGGTTTTTATTGGATTTGCAATAACTATTATATCTGTTGCTTTGAAACTAGTAGCAGGCACATCTAAATCATTTACAACCCTGTCGAAAACACCATACGGGCTTGCTCCGTGTATTGTTCCGGCAACAACATTTGCAAGCGCTCCTATTCTCATTGCTTCGTAAAGAGCCTGGGCTTCTAAACTTCTTACCTCTCCTATAATTAAACAGCTGTCTCCAAGTCTTAAGCTTGTTCTTATTCCGTCGTCTGCAGAAACCTCTGTTGTTGTTTTTAATAGCGCGCTTCTCACTTTCATTCTCAAAATATCATATTTTAATTTTCTAAGTGACTCAACAGGAAGTTCTAAAGAATCTTCAATAACAATTATTCTATATTTTGGAATTATTTCAAGCATTAAGCTTCCAAGCAGGCTTGTTTTTCCAGAACTTCTTGTTCCTGCAATTAATAGTGTTCTCGAGCCGTCAATCAAAAAACTAAGAAGTCCTGCTGCAAGAGGATTTATCATTTTATTTTGTACAAACAGAGGAAGTGTCCAAGGTTCTTCACGATGACGTCTTATTGCATATGAAAGCCCGTCAGGGCTAAGTGGTTTCTGAATAATTGCAATTCTCGCTCTTATCTTTCCTATTTCAAGCTGAGTATCAAGTATTGGATTTGCTTCATCAAGAGGTCTTCCTGAAACAAGTCTGAATTTTGCAGCCCATGAATCAACATCTTCCTGACTAGGAATTATATTTGTCAAACATTCATCATAGTCCTGATGTTTTACAAAAATTGGAATCATTGAAATTGGAGCATTTAGAGAAACATCTTGAAGTTTTTTATCCTGCAATAAAACTTCGAGCACTCCAAAGCCGATTGTATGTCTTACAAGAATTGTTGCAAGCTTGTTTAAATCAGCATAGTTTATTTTTATTCTCTTGCTTTGAGCAAGATCCTGCAAAAGATCTTTTGAAACATTAAAAAAAACTTGTCTTGTTCTTTCGGTATCTGTAAACTCTTCTGCTTTTGGCTGATGTTCTATTAAAACTCTTCTTGCAAGATTAAGAAGCATATTGTGGTCCTCGTTCAAAGCATTTTCTGGAGGAACAACATGATATAATAATTTTGACTCATCTTTCTTTTTAAGAATCATAACAAGAGAAGAATCATATTCTTCATTTGAAATGTTATACTGGTCAATTATTTCTACGTCCTCAGGCAGATCTGAAACAAGCCTGGTAAAAGTAAAATTAGGTATGACATCTGGCTTGAAAATTTTGTTATAAATTTCCCTTTCTCCTTTCCTATAGTCATCAAAATATTTAGATGCCTCTTTAATAAGACCTAATTTTTCCATATCTCCAAAAATTTTTTCAAGCAGATTCAAATATGTTAACTCTTCTGATTTATGAAAAGCATCTACTTTTTCAAGAAAAATTCGGGATTGAATAATTAATTTTTTTAGTTCAAAATATGCAGAAATAGGATCTTGCCTAAGCAAGCTAAGAAAAGAAAAAATTTCATTATATCTTTTTGCAAAAAATTGATCTATTGTGGGAGCTAATTTTTCTTTTGATAAAATTCTTTCTTGTTTAAAAAGATAGGTATAAAAATTTGCAATCTCAATAAGAAAAAGCGTTTCTTTAAAATCATAATTATAATTTTTTTGCTGCACAAAGACTACTCTTGAAACATTTGGATTTTCTGTAAGAGCATTAATTGTCATTTCCATAACTTCTGGATATTCTGTAAGACTTGGAACAAACGGAGCTCCCAGATAATTTATATAAATTATATCTTCTCCTCCTTCTCTCTTGATTTCATGAGAATAAAGCGGTTTTCCTTCATTTTGTACCATCTTAGAATACAGATAAAAAGATAACTAGTTTAAAATATTTTGTATGCAGAAGTTAATTTATTTAATATTATTGTCTAATGGGAAAAATCTTTTTGAATAAACATGCAAGTCCGCATGTAAATGTTGCTTTGACTTGTTTATTAGAATTCATATTAACAATACATTTTTTATCAGGAGTAATTTGATCACATCGGTACCAAGTTCCTACTTGTTCATTAACATTTAATGGCTGTGCTGTTAGTGTAACAATTGTTCCATTAACATAAATTTCACTGCAATCTGTACCACAATCAATTCCACTTGGTGAACTTATTACAATTCCTTCTCCTCTCTTAGAAACAGAAAGATTATAATATTGCAGTACTGATTCTCCATCAAGACAAGCTTCTTTATTTAAGCCTATTGTAATATAAACTTTATTTGGATTTATTCCTGTTGAATCATAAGATATCTGATTAACTTTTATATAAGTTTCATCAGTTAAAACTACAGAACCTCCTGATGATATAGTAACTGTCTGATAATTATTTACATTAAGTACAACTTTTATTGGATCAATATATTCTATAAAAAGATTATAATTTTCTCCTCCAAGATTTAATTTTAAAGTTTCCTCTTGATAAACAATTGCGTTTTGACATGTTGCATTTGTTTGACTTGCACAACAGCAGGTATTTGCATATAGGCCAGTACAAAATTGATCTCCTAATGAACCATGTACTCCTCCGCTAGAAACACAAGCACCTGCAGAACTTAAGCAAGAACTATTAAAATAACCTTCAGTAGCGCAATAAGAAGAACAACTATTTACACATACACTTGGTGTCCCAAAGCACCAATAACCTGCTTCAAGAGAACATATTAATGAGCATCCATCACCAGAAACAATATTTCCATCATCACAATCTTCTCCAGGATCAAGTGCTCTATTTCCACATAGTTGTCCAGGAAACACACATTTTCCTATTGAATTACAAATAAGACCTCCAGAACATGTTCCACAATTTGTAGCAACTCCACAAATATATTTTTGTCCACAGCTATAATTAAAAGTAGTACAGGTATCTGTACAATTTGTTTGATTAGTTGAAGACACACAAGCTCCATCTTGACAGGTACATCCTGTAGGAATATAACCACCTTTTCCAATTTTCATATCTATCAATGTAGGAGGAGATCCTGTATAAGTACCCTGACAATAATAATCTATAGTTTTTAATCCTTCACAATAATCTGTTGCAGTTTGAATAGTTCCATTAGGATAGACTAATTTTACATATCCTTTAGTTTGCCAGGCTCCATTTCCATCAGAATCATAACAAGTAGGTATTAAACTTAAGTTTATACAAGTTCCATTGCTACAAACCAAACCAGGTGCACAGTTCCCTATTTCCCAAGCATTCCATTCACAGCCAACAGGTATCACAGCATCGCCAGTATATGTTGTTGAATCTATCCGTTTACAATATTGATAAATAGTATTGCTAATACAATAAATAGGACTTGTTAATGAACATTGACTTTGTGGACATATAATAGTTGAGTCAGGAGCTGTAGCTCCACCTGTAATTTTGTTCCAAAAATCAGAAAACAAACCAGCAGAAACAGGAACAATTAACATAACTAATATTAAAAATAAAAAAATTGAAACAATTACCTCTTTTCTCATTAAAAAATAAAAGAAAACATTATATTTAAATTTATTGTAAATCAAGCACAACAAATTTAAACCATCTTAACCTTTGTTTTTATATGGCTGCTGAACAAGGGTATGGTGATGAATCTGGAAATCAATTTCTGTGGGATATTAACACAAAAATAAGAGATCTGGAAGAAAAAAATCGGATGCTTAAAGACAGGCTTCTTCTTATAGGACAGAATCTAGTTGAAATAAAAGAAAAAACAAACTCAGATATTCTTGAATTAAAAAAAGATATAGAAATAATAAAAACAAATATGGGAAGGGTTGTTTCTTTTCTGGAAACAGCATCACAGGAATTTTCAAAATTTGCAAGAAAAGAGGATCTTGAAATACTCTCAAAGCAGGCAAAAATGTTTCAGCCTCTAAAGTTGATAAGAAAAAAGATTTAAAAAAATAAAAGATAATTAATAAAGGATATATTAAATAAAAGAGTTGATAAATTAATTTAAAAATGAGTGTTTTAGAGCAAGTGATTGAACAGATGAATAATGGTATTTCTGAAGATGAAATAGCATCTAGTCTAAGAGAACAAGGAGTTTCTCCGGATTCAATAACAGAAGCATTAGGTCAGGCAAAAATAAAAACAGCTATTTCTTCAGAGGATATGAATGAATATAATGGAGATGTGGAGCCATCGATAATGAGGCCTGGAAGAGCAGAGTCACTTCCAACAGAAGGCGAGATTTCTGATGAAGATTTAACCCCGCCTAGTCCATCAACTTTTCAAGCTCAAAGAGAAGGTCTTCCTCTTCACCGTGATGTAACTGAAGAATATGTTCCTACAGAAGAATATTATTCTCCTACTCAACAATATCAGCAACCAGAATATGCTCCACAATATCAACAGCCTGAGTATATACAACAGCAACCAGAATATGGATATCCTTCACAAACAACAGACACAGACACAATGATAGAAATTGCAGAACAAGTTTTCTCAGAAAAAATAAAATCAATACAAAAACATATTGAAGATTTAAATGAATTAAAAACACTAATGCAGTCAAAGGTAGAAAACATATCAGATAGGCTAAAAAGAATAGAAGTAAATATAGATAGATTGCAGGCAGAAATACTTGAAAAAGTTGGTTCATATGGGCGTGGATTAGACAATGTACAAAAAGAAATGTCAATGATGCAGGATTCTTTTGGAAAAATGGTTAGCGGTCTTACAGATAAAGCAGAACACAAACATCATACAACTTCCCAACACACCACTCCAACACACTATAAACATCACGCAACTCCAAGTCATACAATTCATCATATTAAGAAAAAAACAACTGTTATTCACAAATCAGGAAAAAAGCATTCTAAGAAGAGGTAAAATTTAAGAATAATTAAGTAGAATCATCATTATCATCTGTCGGCTGAGCCCAGTAACCAGTCATTTTGGGTAACTTCTTTTTTTTGCCACCGCTACCCACAACAATTCCTATCAATGCAAGAAAAATAATTAGTCCAAAAATTCCAGACCAATTATACATAATATCATATAGCCAATATCCAGAAGACCATCCTGTCCATTCAAATGTTTGAAATAAAACAACAAGAAAAATAATAACACCAAATCCTAAAAGACTATAATTAATGAATTTACTTTTTGGATCAAAGAAAAGTCCTGCTAAAATAAGCAAAGCAAGAATAATAGAAAGCCCTACCCCGACTCTGGGAAAAATTTCAGAGAAAAATATAGGAACAAAATCAAACTGCAGTGCAAGAAGTCCAATAGTAAGAGCGAGAATTCCGTTAATTGTTTTATTATCAAATATTTTAGTTTTAGTTAATATGCCAAAAACAATTGCAAATATTAAAAGAAATGGAAGAACATAGCTGAAAAACCCTGCCTGCTCCCAAGAGGACAACATACTTCCAACACTTCCTCCATAAAATGCTCCAAACTGAAGAGTAAGAATTTGTTCAATCATATTAGAATTTAGTTCATATTATTTAAATATGTTTCGGGAATTTTATTTTCCAGTCTTTTTCCCCAAAACAAGAGCAAGGGCAATTATCACAACAGCAACAAAAGCAAAATTCGTCCAGAAACTATTACTCCAGCTGCTTTTGAAAAGAAAATCAAATATATTTGTGAAAAAGACTCCTGAAAGTCCAACTGCCCAAATAAGAGCAAGCGCGACAGCAACAACAATTACAATCCCTATGAAATATTTAAGTCCTGTTGGAGCGTTTTCAAATTTTAATCCTTCTTCTCCTGCAATAAATCCCCAGAGAAGCAATCCCACAAACATTACAACCAATGCAATAGTTAGAAACAAAATAAGATTTGATACAACTAATTGTGTGGAGAAGACTGAAATAAAAATCAATCCAATAACAAAAGCAATAAAAGCATTAAGCTGCTTTTGCTCAGCGCCAAATAATTTTGTTTTTTCAAGAATGCCGAAAACTATGAAGAATATCAGAAGAAAAGGCAGGGCAAATTTAGTAAAAATCCAGCTTTGTAATATTGTTTCTTCTACCATTAATTGTAAAGTAAAGAACTCTATTTAAATATTTTTATACCAAGTCTTCAGGAACTTCTTCAATTCCAGCCTCTTGACTTGGCAGAGCTATTCTATTTATTATAAAAACATCGCTTATTGCCTTAACAAACTGGTGCGGAATAATAACTCCCCTTGCTCCTCCAATAAGAGTAGTGACTCCTCCTCCAACTCTTATTCTCCAGCCGTCAATTTTGTTGTCCTGCAGGTTTGCTTCTTCAACTTCTCCGAAGAAATCTCCTGAATCAGTAAAAACTTTAAAGCCTAAAACATCTGATACTTTCTTAATACGCATAATAAAATTTAATCAAACTTGTTTAAATACTTTTCCATGATTGACAATAATGTTTTTATTAAGGACAAATTTCTTAAAAACCCCAAATAAAATATAACAAACTTTATAAAAAAACAAAAACTCATTAAATTATGCTAAATCTAAAAGAAACTTATTCAATTCTGATAGCAACAATTGTTATTGGAGTAGCACTTAGTTTTTTTAAAAGTATTGAAACCTTTCTTTATACTCTTCTCGCAATTTTTTGTGTTATAATTGTGAATATTCTGGCAAAAAAAATTGCTAGTTTTTATCTTGATTCAGAAATAGAAATGAAACTCTGGAAAATAGAAAGATATGGATTCAGACCAAGCCAGTATTTCAAAAAAGCAGTTCCAGCGGGAATAATTCTGCCCATAATTGTTTCACTTGTTTCCTTTGGATATGTTTCATGGCTGGCTTCCTTAATTTTTGATGTGAAGCCAAAGATATACAGGACTGCAAAAAGGCACGGTTTATATTCTTATTCAGAGATGACAGAAAGCCATATCGGACTTATAGCTGTTGCAGGAGTTGTTGCTAATCTTATTTTTGCAGTAATCGGTTATCTTCTAGGATACATGGAATTTTCAAGGTTAAACATTTATTTTGCATTTTTTAACATGCTTCCATTGTCTGATTTAGACGGCAATAAGATATTCTTCGGTAACCTGATTTTATGGAGTTTCCTTGCTGCACTTGTCTTAATCGGATTATTTTATGCTTTCTTCCTAGTATGAAATTTAGAATAGAATCACCTTTTTCTGAGAAATAACCAGGCAATTCCAAAAACCAATCCAACTAATAGAAAAATTATACTGCCCATATTTATCTCTCCGCCACCACCAATAACATTCCCTGTTATATTTGTAGCCATAACCGAAGCGAGAATTAATGAACCAACAGAAATTA
>JBDRNV010000009.1:0-78039 GCA_043810695.1 Nanobdellota archaeon
ATTCTATAATACACTATCATAAACCTTATAAAAGTTGTTTGAAAAATAGACCTATGATAAAACTCGTAATATTTGATTTAGATGATTGCTTAATTGATAAATGGAGTGCAACATTTCCGATTACAATTAAAGAAGCAATTAAGGCTATGATTGGTAAAGGATTAATAGTTAATTCTATTGATGATGCCACAAACAGGCTCGCCGAAATCAATAATAGGTCTAAAAATGTTCCTGATGCAATAATAGAATATTTAACAGAAATTGGTTCTTATAAACCAGAATATGTGGAAATTGGAAAGGATTCTGTGTATAATTTTAATTTTGAGGGTAGAATTCAACCACTTCCAGGAGCTATTAAAATGTTGGATGGTTTAGCTAAATTAGGAATAGACCTTGCTATTGTTAGTAAGGGAGAAGAAGATACACAATTAAAAAATATGCAAATAGCAGGGATAGACCAAAATAAATTCAAGAAAATTTGTATTGTTTCAAATTATGAAAAAACAGAACCATACAGAAAAATTTTAAAGGAATTAAATCACTCTGCAAAAGAAACTTTGATTGTTGGGGACAGATATGAAACTGATTTAATTCCTGGGAAAAATTTAGGAGCAAAAGTTGCCTGGATTCCATGGGGAAGAGGAAAAATAAACCCTCCAAAAGAAAGCGACGTTGATTACATAGTCAATGATTTGAGCAAAATTGCGGGGATTGTTAAAGATGCTTATACTATTTCAACTTCAGGCAATTATAATTTTGAAAAGTCAAAATCTGGCAATTATAAAGTTTGTATTTTGGCAGGAGGAATTGGAAGCAGAATGGGAGATTTTTCCAAAACTTTTAATAAAGCAATGATTCCTGTTCAAGGCAAGCCATCTATATGTCATATAATTGAAAAATTTCCAGAAGATATAGAGATGCTTATTATTGTTGGATATAAAAAAGAGACAATTATAGATTATTTAATACACGCTTATCCAAAAAGAAAATTATCTTTTTTTGAAGTTGAAAAACATTCAGGACCAGGAGCAGGACCAGGTTATGCTGTTTTAGAATGCAAACACTTGCTTCAATACCCTTTCATTTTTGTTTCTGCAGATACATTGGTTAAAGAAAATATTCCTGAACCAAATGAAAATTGGTTTGGCATTGCAGAAGTTGAAGATACCAGCAGGTTTTGTTCTGCACAAATGAATGAGGATAGAATAATTTCTAAAATTGACGACAAAATAAAATGCGATAATAAATATGCTTTTATCGGATTAGCAGGAATAAAAGACTACAAAACTTTTCTTGAGGCATTGGAAGGAGATAAAACACTTATAAAAGGAGAAATTCAGGTTTCAAACGGATTTAAGGGTCTTATGGAAAAAGGTATGAAAGGAGCAATATTTACATGGTTTGATACAGGAGATAAAAATTCATATAAACACGCTTTAGAAAATTATCCGAATGGAGAAGGGTATAAGGGACAATAACATTTTTTAGCATAAACTTTAAATACCAATCAATAATTTAATTTTCACTTAAAAATGATTCAAAATTTTGATGCTTTAAGATTTAGGAAAGTTTCAGAAGATGCTTTAGTTCCTGCTTCTGAATATATCAGGCAAGCAATTCTTGGAGAAGTTGATTTATCAGAATATTTAATAAAAGGAGATAAAACAGCAGTTACAGTAGTAGATAAAAAAAGCGAAGAAATTTCCAGACCAATAATTCTTGAAGGATTTTCAGATTGGAGTTTGAAGCAGGAAGAGACGAAAGGAGTTCTAGGGAATCCAGATTCAAGCAGAAAATTATATCACGACCCTTTGGACGGTACTGGAGGATTTTTGATAGGTGGAGCAACGCCAACAATAATTTTAGCAGCTTATGACTCATTAGCAAAAGAAGTTTTAGCATGTTCAACAATGGAACCTTCAACAGGGAGATTTTGGTTTTCTTCAAAAGAAAATGGAGCTTTCTTTAAAAAATTTGATTATCAATTGGGAAAATTTGATTCTCAAGATGGAAGACAAATAAAAGTCAACAATAAAGAAGGATTAAAAGGTTCTCATATTTTGGTTGATGTTGACCATGGTTTTGAAAGAACAACATTGTCCGGCGAAAAAAAGAATATTCTTAATCCAAATGGAAGAAGGGAAATATCTAAATCAATTGAAAATGATGGAGGAAAAATCGCTTCATTTTACACAAATGGTGGGCATTATGCATATGTTGCAATGGGACGTCCAACTTTAGTTGGATGTGTAACAACAGCTATTGGTGGACCATTTGATATTGCAGGAATTAGGCATGTTATTGAAGCAGGGGGAGAAACAAAATGCTATGAAATTAGCAAAAAAAGAGAACTATTTGTTTTAAAGGATGCACAAGATATAGAATTAGCAGATATAGTTATTGCTGCAAATAATAAAGAGAATTTAGAAAGATTAGAAGAAATCCTGAAGAATGCAATCTCTATAAACTAAATTTCTATAATTGCTCCTCTTTCTGAAGCTACCCTTGATCCTATTTTATTTGCTTTATAAAAAGATTCTTTCATACCCATCCCCTTTAATAAACAAGCCAACCATGTTGCAGAAAATGCATCGCCGCATCCAATAGAATCTCCACCATCTTTTGCACAGATTCCATCTACTTTTATTATTTGGTTTTTATCTCCCCCAATTACTCCTTTGCTTCCAAGAGTTATGCAACAACCAGTTAAATTATAGTTGTCCACAAGAGAATATGCCATTTCTTTAAATGTTGAACCTGCAATTAATTTATTATTTCTTAGAATAATCACTTCTTCTTCATTTAACTTAAGATAAGTTGCCCTTTTTATTAATTCACGAATATCTTTTAAATTATAAAATCCCTGTCTTAAATTTAAATCAAAAAAGATTAGTTTATTTTCATATTTTTCTAATAATTTATCTAACGTTTTTCTGTTTTGCTCTGAATTTCTAGATACTGTTCCAAAATATAATCCCTGTGAATTTTCTATTAAAGAATTATTCCAGGGGTATTCAATGTATTCCCAAGCTGTCTCTCGTATAATATCAAAAATATGTTTTTTTTCATATAATGAAAATTCAACTCTTCCAGTTTGTTTGTTAATTTGTTTGATATAAGAGGTATCTATTCCCAAAGCTTTAATTTGTTTCAAGGCCTTTTCACCTAATTTATCTTTTCCTACTGCGCTAATTAGTTTGGGGTTGCCTCTTTGTTTTTGAAAATAATATGAAAAATTAAGCGGTGCCCCCCCTAATTTTTTTCCATCAGGAAATATGTCCCATAAAATTTCTCCAAAAACTAAAATAGGTTTATCTAACATGATTGTGATTCATTAATTATATATTTAAAGATATAGGAAAAGCTTTCATAAATCTTATAAAGAGAATTTTACTCCGATGAAGATTAGTCAGCAAGGATGCTTAAATTAAAAGCATTATAGGCGACTAATTGTTGATTAGAAAATAGAAAATGGTGAATTATAAAGTATGTATATTAGCAGGAGGTGTTGCTAGTCAAATGGGAGATTTGACAAAGCATGTTAATGCAGCTATTCTTCCTGTAAACTTCAAGGCTTCTATATCATATATCATTGAAAAATTTCCAGAAGATGTTGAAATTGTAATTGCTGTTGGACACAAAAAAGAAACAGTAATAGATTATTTGACTTTAGCCTATCCAAATCGAAATTTAAAATTTGTAGAAGTTGATAGATATGTCGGGCCTGGAACAGGGCCTGGTTATGGGCTTCTTTGTTGCAAAGAACATCTACAATGTCCCTTTATTTTTGCTGTATCAGATACAATAATTCTAGAAGAAATTCCAAAACCAGAAGAAAACTGGTTTGGCATTGCTCCTACAAAAGAAACAGAAAAATATTGTACTCTAAAAATAAAAAATAATCTTGTCTATCAAATTGATGATAAAATAAAATGTGATAATAAATATCTTTTTATTGGTTTAGCAGGTGTTAAAGATTATGAACATTTTTGGAATGCTTTAGAAAGTGATAAGGAATCAATAAAAGGAGAAATTCAGGTTTCAAATGGATTCAAAAAACTAATTGAAAAAAGACTTATTCCAATAGGATTTACATGGTTTGATACAGGAACTCCTGAAAGCTATAAAGAAGCACATCTTAATTTTTCAGGCGGAGAGAAAAAATTTGATTTCAGTAAGAATAACGAGTTTCTTTATTTTGTCGATGGAAAAGTAATCAAATTCTTTGCAGATTCAGAAATAACAAGAAAAAGAGTTGAACGAGCGAAAAATCTTTTTGGATTAACACCAAAAATTGATGGATACAAGAGCAATTTTTATTCATATAAAAAAATGGATGGACAAGTACTTTATTCAATTTTAAATTCACAGCTAGTAAATGATTTTCTGCAATGGGCAAAAAGAGACTTGTGGAAAGAAATAAATCTTTCTGAAAACGAAAAAAAAGAATTTAAAGAGGCAACTCAAAAATTTTACCATGAAAAAACAATAAAAAGACTTGAAGAATTTTATAATAAAACCCAGATTAGTGACGATTTTAATATTATAAACGGAGTCCAGGTTCCACCACTGAAAGACTTGTTAAATAAAATTAATTGGGAATATATCTGCAATTCTATTCCCGTAAATTTTCATGGGGATTTACAATTTGATAATATTTTAGTAAGCAGAGATGAGAAAAGTCAGTTATCAAAATTTACTTTGCTTGATTGGAGACAGGACTTTGGAGGGCTTATCAATGCAGGTGATTTGTATTATGACCTTTCTAAATTATATGGAGGAATGATAATCTCTTACCAGTTAATAAAAACAGACCAATTTTCTTTTGATATGAGTGGTTCCAGCATACATTATAACTATGTTATAAAAAATGATTTGCTTGAAGCAAAAGACGAATATGAATCTTTTATAAAGAAAAATGGTTTTGACTTAAACAAGATAAAGATTATTACTTCTTTGATTTTCCTCAATATGTCTCCTTTACATCACGAGCCATTTAATTTGATGCTTTATCATCTAGGAAAAAGTATGTTATACAAATCTCTTAAACAAACAGAAAATAAATAAAATGTTAAAATCTAAACTGGGAATTGGTCCACTTAGTACTGAAATAATTGAAGCAATTTTTAGAGTGTCTCATTATAAAAGAAAAGAACTAATGATAATAGCTTCAAAAAATCAAATAGATTACAATAGTGGTTATGTTAATAACTGGACTACCCAAGATTTTATGGCTTTTATTAATAAAATGAAACAAACTTATCCAAATAGCAATGTAAAAATATGCAGAGATCACTGTGGTCCTGGTTTTAATGGAAGATATGGTTTAGAAGACACCTATGCAACCATAAAAGAAGATATAGATTCTGGTTTTGATCTAATTCATATAGATTTCTGCAATTTTAAAGGAAGCAAGGAAGAACAATTTCAAGAATCTAAAAAAGCAATTGAATATTGTTATAAATTAAATCCCAGAATTTTAATAGAAGTTGGCACAGATGAAAATTTAGGGACTAATTTTGGATTTATGAATCTTGGAGAAGTAGAAAGAGAATTAAACTTCTTTACACAATTCTGTAAACCAGAATTTTATGTTGTTCAGACAGGAAGTCTTATCAGAGAAATAAACCAGGTTGGAAATTTCAATAAAGAATTTGTTAAAAAGATTTCACAAATTTTAAAATCAAATGGAATTAAACTTAAAGAACACAATGCAGATCATCTATCTAAAGAAGATATTCAATTAAGAGAAGGAATTGTAGATGCAATGAACATAGCACCCCAGTTAGGAGTTGTGCAGACTATGATAACCTTTAATAAGTGTTTAATTTATGGGACTGATTTTACTAATTTTTTAAACGAGGTATATGAAAAAGGAAAATGGAAAAAATGGATGCATAATAATGATTCAGAAAATAAACTTTTATGCTGTATTGTAGCAGGACATTATCATTTTGCCTCTGAAAACTATAAAAAATTAATAGATAAATTGAATGAGAAAGAGGATATAAAAGAAACTATTATAAATGGAATAGTAGAGGTAATAGATCATTATGCCTAAAAATTTAGAAAATTTATTTCTGAAAGATAAGAATATCTTAATAACAGGTTCATCAAGAGGAATTGGTGCTGCGACAGCCAGACTTGCTAAAAATTATGGAGCAAATGTTATATTACACGGGAAAACAGAATCTTCAAATTTAAAAAAACTAGCTTCGGAACTGAATTCTTCATATATTTTTTGCGATATAACTAATGAAGAAAAAGTAAGGGAGAGTGTAAATAAATTAGGAAAAATAGAAATTTTAGTTAATTCTGCAGGAATAAATATATCAAAACCATTTCTTAAATTAACAAAGAAAGATTGGTTAGATATTTTTAAAACAAATGTTCTTGGAACAGTTAATTTTTCAAAAGCAGTTATTCCACAAATGCTAGAACGTAAATATGGAAAAATAATAAATTTAGCTTCTGTAAAGGGTTATTCTTCTGTTTCAGGAAGGCCAGCTTATGCATCTTCAAAAGCAGCAATTATAAATTTAACAGCAAATTTAGCTAGCGAATTTGCTCCATATATTTTAGTTAATGCTGTTGCTCCAGGATTTACAGATACAGAAATGACAGAAAGTACAATATCTGTAAGAGTAAAAAAACAAATTGATTCAATACCTCTTAAGAGAGTGGTTAAGCCAGAAGAAATAGCAGAGGTTATTTTATTTTTAGCAAGCGATAAGTGTAATTATATGACAGGACAAACCATGCTCGTTGATGGAGGTTATAGCATAAAATAATAAAAATGGCAGAAGAAAAAAAAGATTGGGTATATTATTTGAATGGTGCAAAATTAGTTATCAAACCATGGGGATATGCAACTATTGATGGAATTGAAAATGTAGGAGAAATCTGGCTTAATTATCGACAAGGTGAAGAAGTTGGAGATGAACCAAAAAGATATGTAATGAAAAAATTATTTGTAAGAGCAGGAACAAGATTAAGTTTTCAATATCACCACGAAAAATTAGAAACAAATTATCTGATTAGTGGTGAAATTAAAGTTTTTTTAGAAAATGAAAAAAGGGAGTTTGAAGAAAGAATTATAGGACCAGATGGAATATGGACAATTCCATGCGGTAGAAAACATAGGGCAACAGCTTTAACAGACATAGTCATGATAGAATGTTCAACACCTGAAGTTGATGATGTAGTAAGAATTGAAGATGATGCTGGAAGAGGAGATGGGAGGATACAATCAGAGCACGTTAAATAGAATAATTTTTTAAATTTGTGTTTATCAAAATCTAAAATGAAAGTTTTATTTATATATCATAATAGAGTTGAAAGTGGCTATATGCCTCAGTCTATAGCTGTCTTAGGAGGAATACTACACGATGGAGGAATTGAAACAAAGTTATTTGATACTAGTTTTTATCGGGATATTAATTCTCCATTTACTCAAGATGATAGAAGTATTCGAGCAAAACAGAAAAAAGGAGGATATCTAATTGGACAGTTAGGTCCTGGAAGAGAAGTTGTGGATTTAAAAGCCAAATTTCGTGAAGAAGTTGAAAATTATCACCCAGATTTAGTTGCAGCTACTTCTACCTCTTTTGAATTTAATTCTTTATTAGATTTTGTAACACCAACAACAAGTGAAATGAAAATACCTTTTTTAGTTGGAGGAGTTCATACCACTGTTGTTCCGGAAAAAGCAATAACAAAAAAAGGACTTGATATACTCTGCATAGATGAAGGAGAAAAACCTTTATTAGAATTAGCAAGAAGAATAGAAAAAAAGCAGAATTATTATGATATTCCCAATCTTTGGTTTAAAACTCCTGAAGGAAAAATAATAAAAAATAAAATTGGGGCTTTTTTTGAAAAAATGGATGAGCTTCCTGAATCTGATTGGGATTTAATTGATGAATATCACAGAATTCGTCCATTTGAAAAAGAAATAATGAAATATGGTTGGTTTGAAACAAGTCGAGGATGTCCTTTTAATTGCAGTTATTGTGTTAACGCAAAATTACATAAAATAAAAAGAGAAGGAGGTATTATGCATCCAGGAACTTATCGCTTTTTTAGTCCAGAAGAGATAGTAAAAAGAATGAAAAATAAAAAAGATCAATATGGATATAATCACATACAGTTAATAGACGAAAATATGCCTAACATGCCTGTATCAAATCTTGAACATCTTGCAAAATTATTCAAGAATCAAATTGGAGTTGGATTTTTTACACAGGCAAGACCTGAATGTTTTGTTAAAACTCCTGAAAAAGCAGAAATAATGGCTGAAATGGGATGTAAAATGGTCGGACTTGGAGTTGAAAGTGGAAATTATGAATTAAGAAAAAATATTCTTCATCGTCCTATGAAAGACGGAATTGTCGAAAAAGCAGTTGAAAATCTGAAAAAAGCAGGAATAATGGTTGCAACCTATTATATTATAGGATTTCCAACAGAGACAGAAGAAATGATTAGACAGACAATTGATTTGCATAGAAGAATAAATCCAGATAGATTTTCTGTAAGATTTTTACATCCTTTTCCAGGAACACCAATAAGAGAATTCTGCGTTAAAAATAAATATATAGCAGAAGATTATGAAGATTTAATACAAGATGCTTCATTTTTTTCAAATCCTGTATTAAATTTACCCTCTCCTCTGCATCCAACAAAGGAAAGATTAATAGAATTAAGAAAGGAATTTGAAAACTATTAAGTTTCATAAACCTTTAAAAATAAACTTTTTATATTATTATAAATGAAGAAATTTAAACTAACCCAGAAAGAATTCGATGAAATTTACTCTAAAGTTCCGAGATTATGTGTTGAGTTGATAATAAAAAACAAAAAAGGTATTCTTTTAACAAAAAGAAATATAACTCCTGATAGAGGAAAATGGCATCTTCCTGGAGGAACTGTCTTTTTCGAAGAATCCTTAAAAAATACTGTAAAGAGAGTTGCAAAACAGGAACTTGGATTAAAAGTTCAACCAATAAAAATTCTTGGTTACATAGAGTTTTTAAGAAAAGGATATCATCCTGTTTCTATTGTTTTTTTAATAAAAGCAAATTCAGGCAGAATAAAATTAGATTATCAAGCAAGTGATTTTATTTTCACAAAAAAAATTCCAAAAAATACAGTCAAAGAACATAAAAAATTTCTCAAAGAATATCTAAATTAGAACTCCTTAAGTGAAAGAAATTAATAATCTTTTATAGAATATCCACTTTTTCTTCCAAACCAGACCACTCTTTTGGCATATTCTTTTATATCCCCCTTAAATTCATCAGGAGTCCTCAATCTTGACATTTGTCCAGTAATGACTTCTTGGGGGATAGAAATTCCAAATTTTCTTTTTACCATCTCACTAACTTCATTGTAAAATCTTTCTTTGTCTCCGGTCATTATATTCAAAAAAGAAAGTTCTTCAAAAGGCCAAGATATATCTCCATACTTACTATTTATTTTTCCCCATTGTCCTCTATTCGAGTCACTTATAATTTTATCTAAGCTTCTTTTTGTTTCAGCTACTTCTATACCAACAATTGTTTCAGGATTTTCTGAAATCAAACCTTCGTAGAAACTTCTGTATGAAACCCCCTGGCTATTTAAGTGAATAGCAATATCTTGGGTTAACCCAAGAGAGTGGAATCCCTGAATTGCCCATCCAAAAAGATACGCCTTTTTAAAATCTTCAACAGGCATAGCATCTGTTGCTATTGCATATAACGTTTTTTCTTGTATAAGGTCTGTTCCAGAAGTTGAATGGTTTTGTAATATAGGAGAATCTATGAGTTGTATTCCATATCTTTTTATATATGAGAGGTGACTCATCTCTGAATTTGGCAAAATCATACACTGATAAATATTTATTCCCATATGTTGTCCACCTTCGAGTAATTTTTCAAGACCACCAACAAAGGTCTCATATGTTTCTTCTGGAAGAGGCAAAATAATTTCTGTGTAAGTAGGAATGCCTGCATTTTTATATCTTTTATAATTTTCATGAGGATGTTTTATATTTGTCCTATGTACAGCCTTTAAAGTTTTTTCATGTAAGCTTTGAAGAGCCATGGTAATTCCCATATCCATTTTTGCTCTATTCAACTTTTGTGCAGTACTGAAAATTCTTTCATGAACATTTTTTGCCCAATTTGCCCTTAATTGTTTTGGATACCCTGTTTTTTGATTAAGCCAAATTAAATAGTCTATTAAAACTTCATCTCTAGGAAAAAGCATGAAGTTTGCATCTGCATTATAAACAAATTCAATCTTATGATTTGCTATCCAATCATATTCTGCCTTTACTCTCTTATCAGAAAATTGCTCAATATGGTGATATATTGTAGATCCCCAGTCACAAAAATCACATGAATACGGACACCCTCGATGTGTTTCTGATGTTACATTGAAACCAAGTTCTTGATGAGCGCTCATTAATTCGTCAAAAATCCCATATAAATATGGAGAAGGAATTCTTTTCAACTTTTGCTTATCAGCTCTTTCCTGTGCCTTAGTTTTTACAGAAACACCATTCCTATTAAAGGTAATTCCTCTAACTTGAGAATAATCTGGATTTTCCTTTCTTCTTTCTCTTAAGATATCTGTAAAGGTAATTTCTCCTTCTCCGTGAACAAGAATATCTATATAAGGATGACCTTGAAAAAACCCATCAGACCAATTAGGAACTTGCGGACCTCCCATAACGATCAAAGAACCTGGATTTTGTCTTCTGATTTCTTGTGCTAATGCTTTGTTCCATTCCCAATTCCATACATAACTTGATATCCCGACAACATTTGGATTATCCATAGCTGCAACAATCTTAGAGGGGTCCCCCCTCAAAAATATAGGACTTACGAATTTATAATCTTCTTTCAAGTCTGGCTGTACCATGGCATTTGCTTGAACAATTCCTGCTGAATAAGGAAGCCAAGCATTTCCTCCATAGATGTGATTAACCTGTGCTAATTGTACCTTTCGCACCATGTTTATTTTATAAATACTGGAGATTTCCTCTAGAAAAGCTTAAAAAAAACTCCTTTATAATACTTATGATAAATAATTTTACTTCTTACAAACATTTATATTCTGAACTTTTTATCTTTTTCATATGAAAGCTGTAATACTCTGCGCAGGAAAAGGCGAAAGACTAATACCTCTGACAAATAAAATTCCAAAATCAATGATACTTATTAATAACAAGCCTATTTTGGAATATTTAATCTTACTATGCAAAAAACATGGCATAAATGAAATTTTTGTCAGCACTTCCTATATGTCAGAAGTCATTAAAAATTATTTTGGAGACGGATCAAAATGGGATGTTAAAATTAAATACTCTGTTGAAAAAGAAGATGAATTGCCCGGAACCGCAGGAGCCATAAAAAAGTTTAGGCAATTTTTAGATGAAACCTTTTTTGTTATCTATGGAGACAATATTACAAATCTTAATTTGACTAAAATGCTGGACTTTCACCATTCAAAAAAAGGATTAGGAACTATTTTTGTTTATAGAGAGCCTCTTGTTGATGAAAAAAGCACTCCCGCAATAGTTGCAGTTGATTCAAGCAGCCAAATTTTTGATTTGATAGAAAGACCCGTAGCATCTGACAAAGAAAGATTGGAAAAAATAACTCCTGATCAGAAATATATGAATTCTGGAATTTATGTTCTTGAACCAAGAATTTTTAATTTTATTCCAAAAAAACCCTCAGACTTCATGGTGGACATCTTTCCAGAATCAATGAAAAGCAAGAAACTTTTTGCTTTTAGAGATAATCCTTACATCCGTGAAGTCGGAATATTTTTAAGATTAAATAAAGCAAAAGAAGAGATTGAATCAGGACAGATTTCTCTTGATTTATGATTGCAAGTAATTTTCTAATTTCAATTCTTCCCTCAAAAAAATTCCTTGTTTTAGCAATCCAATACAAAAAGCATAATCTGCCTTTTTAAATTGGTATTCTTCATGTACATACATATGTCCTGCAGTGTGAGCAGCCCCTAATTTTTTCCCAGAACTTCCCTTAAAAGGAACAATTAAAACATCTTTATCTCCTTGTATAATTGTATGTGGTACAGAATTTAGTCCATTTGATTTCGGATGTTTTTTTTGCAAAGATTTCAAAAAAAATTCTATTCTCCCAAAATCATGAATATCAAATATAAGATGGGCAAAAGGAAAGTTTGGCATAAATCTAACTCCATCAAATCCTGGTAAATTATCAGTTTCAGCCACTTCAAATCCATATTTATCTCCCGCTCTGCCATAAATATTGCTCCAATTTATTAATTGCCAATGTTCATGCCTTGGAAATGTTGCTCCTGCTCCCTCTGTTTGATGAAAGAATAAATATCCTGTTTTAACACAAAGATTAGAAATTGTTTCTAAATCTCCTTTTAGAGTTCCAATATGTTTAGTAGTATACATTGGTCTCTCATTTTTTGTAATTGCCAAGCATGCGCCATGTGTTGAGGGGTATTCATTTGGGGTAACTATAAAATCTTTTAAAATTCTTTCAGGAAATAAATTTCTTCTTAAATCAACTTGAGCTTCACTAGCAACTCTACATAAAGGACATGTATCAACATTTTTTTCAGAAGGCCTTTTTTTTCTATATGGGCTATAAATAACTCCAAAAGTATAACTGGATTTTCTTGTTTTATCACAAACTATTTTAACAGGCATATCATATGCTTCTTCCGGAATTCTCATTAATTCTGCTGCTAAATCCCATCTTTGTAAAACTGCTTTATTTATACCAGAATATTTTTTAGCCATAACAATCACGTATTTTAATACCTTTTAAATTTTATTGTACCAAAAAAATTTTGAAAGTTCAATTTTGATTTTGGAATTACTTTAGATTTATATTTATTATATTTGATACCCTTTGGGCAATATCTACACAGGTGACGACTTTTCCTGAGAAAACAGTAATTAGTCCTTTTCCATAATTTGTAATTTCGCTTGGTCTTTCATCTGTGTCTTCAATATTTGCTTTTATAGCCCTTATTACATAAATTGGGCGGATTATTCTTGCTTCTTTTAATATAGGAAAATCTGCAATAGCGGCTTTTAAGATATTCTCCTGATTTGATTTTATATTGGAAAGCATAACTTCTGGATCAAGATTATCTGATACGAAATCGCTTATTACAGATTCTCTTATATGCACTAAAGTAAATCTTCCTTCTTCTGCCCTTGGCATTATAGTACTAAATTGTCCATCAAATATTGATAAACCAAGTTTCTCTTTTATAGGAAGTTCAATCTCAATCATTTCAACTAATTCATAAAGAGTATCTTTTCTAGGAAGACCGAACCACTTATTGAAATTATTGAAGTTATGGTATGTTGCGTTTATTACAAAATCAAACTCTTCTTCTAAATTTCCTAAAGGAGATTCTATTTTTAATATTTTTTTATTATTTTTTATCTCTCCACCTATTATTTTATTATTGAGCTTAACTTTGACACTTGAACTTTTTAATTTTTCTTTTATTATTTCAAGCATTTTTTTAGGATCATATGCATATTCCGCAACTTTGACAATCATAGAAACTTTTTCTTTATTTATGAGATTATCATCAATATTAATAATTTCATAAGGAAGCCCTAGTTCTTCGCAGAATTTTAAGTAATTTCCAGGAGTTGTTTTACTATCTTCTTTTGCTATTGCATGATAATGATTAAAAGGTCTTATTATGCATGCCCCATATTCTCTTTCAAAACTTTCTCTTGATTTTAGGCATTCAATTGCTGTTCCCTTACTTCTAGGATAATGATACCCTCCGTGATGTCTTAAATGATTGTTTGTGGATGCTCCAGAAAGAAGCTCTCCTGAACGTTCATACAAAGTGACTCTGAAGTTTTTTGAAAGCTCCAATGCTATTGAACTTCCAAATATTCCTCCTCCTATAACAGCTATTTTAGTGTTTTCCTTTTCAGGATTATTTTGACATTTTTTCTGGACAATATATTCAGAAATAACCTTTTCTGCAAGTGCAATGTTTTCCAAAATATCTTTCTTACAAACTAAAGAGGTACCTGTTCCTTTTACTCCTTCCAAAAATTTTCTTATGGAAACTTTAAGAGGATCTTCCACTTCAAAACTTCTCTTATTCCCTATGAAAGCTTGTTTATATCCTGGCCCAATATCTCTTCTGAATGATTCCCCATTCAAAGAAAAAATAATTTCTCCCGGCTTTTTTACTCTTAACTTAAAATCATATCTCACATCACATTCTGTTTCCTGATTCTTGAACCTGAATTTTATTGTTATAAAATCCTCCTCTTTTGACAGAAATTTTATATCATCAATCATCCCTTTTGGAATTAATCCTATTAAAACACTATTTGCATGCGGCAAAAAGCTCTTAATCATATCAATCCCTCTTTCTGCTGGCTCCATATACATTGAAATGCTTTTTAGTTTTTCCAGATCAGGATATTTTTTGAAATAATCCACAATCGAAGCCCATTGCGTATTTACTGTTAGAATCTTTTTTCTTTTTTCAGCAAGATTAAAAAGTTCTTCCACAATCTTATAATTATCTTCGTGACTATCAACAAAAGGCTTTTCACAGATTACATGTAAGTTGTTTTCTAAACAAATCCTCACTTGACTTTCATGTAGTTCTGGAGGAGTACAAATTGAAACCACATCTAATCTTTCCCATTTTATCATTTCCTCAATTTTGTAGTACGGTCTTACATTAATACCGAACTCTTTTTTTAATTCTTCTGCAGTTTTTGAGGAACTTTCTCTTGTACTGCCCAAAATTGCAACAACCTCTGCCCCACACTGTGAGAACTCTTTCACATGATATTTTCCAATTTTTCCAGCACCTAATACTGCAACTCTTAATTTCTCCATTTTTTAGGTTATCCTTTCTTCAAATATTTTAATTAATTTTTCAGTATGTTCCTTCCATGTTATCTTGCTCTCTTCCATCCACTTTCTATAATTCCTTTTTTTTGAATTTTTTATAGCTTCTTCAAGATTTTTAAAATTTTCAATTTTATCAAAAGGGAATTTGTATCCTTCTGCGTACATGTTTCCAACTATTATTGGAATTCCTGCAGCCATAGCCTCCATATAGGTAACCCCTCCACCAGCCTCTTTGAAAGGAAGGCTGACAAAAATCTTGCATTTATTATAGAATTCATTCATATTCATTGGAATAGTTCTTTCTGCAATTATTAAAGGAATATTTAGTCTTTTTCCAATCTCAATAATCTTTTGTTTTGTTAAATTTTCAGAAGGTTTATAGGTCCAACCCAAATAAATCCTTTTTTTACCAAGTGGTCTGAATTCATTCATATCTACGCTTGTAGCCACTAATGTAGATTTTCTATACCTTCTACTATTATTTCTATCTCCAGTAAGCAACCTTTTTCCTATGAGATGCCCAACTATAAATTGGATAAAAAATCCTTTGCCTTTTTGAGTGGCATGGAAAAAACAAAAATGTTTTTTCTTAAAAATAGGATAAGGAAATAGAAGAGGCAGTGCAAGGTTCCAGTCTTGAGTGTATATTATGTCATAATTCTTATCCTTCATTATCTTTTTTAATTTTTTTCTTAAAGGAAAAATTGATTGTGTAGTGTTTCTAAGATTTAAATACTCTTTCCTTGAAATTATATCCACACTATGTCCTTTTTTTTCAAATTCTTTAGAAATATTCTGTAAAAGAGTTTCAACCCCTCCGAAACATTTCTCTTTTACTAAAACAAGAATTTTCATTAATCTCAATGAAAATTAACTATTAAAAGCTTTATGAAGAAAGAATCTATTGGTTTGATGTAATACAATATCATAATATTTTAAAAGATTAATAATTCATCTCTTTTGCAACAATTTCAGCACAATACCTTATTCCATCAAGAGTGCCAAATCTTTTTTTAAGAGAATTATTATACCCAGATACTTTTCCGGATAAATCTTTTGCTTTTTCTAATGAGAATTTGGGATCATTTCTTATTATTGCACCTATTCCTAATTTTTCTATTCCTCTTTCATTAAAAAGCATTTCAGGATCATCTTTTTTTTGATATTCTGGAGTAAGAAAAGGTTTTTCAGCAAGATGAGAAAACCATACAGAACTCCAACCTGCTCTTCCATAAACCGCAATAATGTTGGGATTATTCATTTTTGAAGGATCTAAAATCGTAATTATTCTTTCTCTTATTCTTTCTGGAAAACTTTTCATTTCAAATTCAGAAACAAATAATCCAAATCCAAGTTTAAGAACAGAGTCATAAATAGCAGATTCATTAATTCCCTTTATTCCTGTTCCTCTAAGATATATTCCTTTTTCAGGAAGTTCTGTTTCATCTTTTAGTAAAGGATATACAAAAGGGGGTGTGTGAACCTCATTATTAAGAAGTTTTCTATTTGGATCATAAGAGAAAACTCCTGGCTCATTTGAGAATATTATTCTTTGGTTTTCCATCATTCTTCTAGCTATTGGTAAAACTTTTTTCATAGGTTTTTTATTTAATTTAATTTCAGAATCAACAATAGCTCTTTGCAAGAGTTCATCAAAAGGGCCTGCTCCTCCTGCCGTATAGAACTGATTTGGTAAGTAAGTTTGAACCCGATTATTTAATCCTAATTGTAATTCAGCATCTCTTAAATCAATTTCTAAATCTGTTCCTTTAAATGTTTTAACTCTTCTTTTTCCATCTAAATGGTTTCTTATTTTTGATTCCACACCAAAATATTCTTTTGCTAAAAATTCTAGATTTTCAGAATAATCTTTTCCTTTAAACATTAATAAACTTAAAAGTCCTCCATAACCAATATCAAAAAGTATCTCTTGAGGATTTCTTTCTATTAATCCAGGATTGGTGAAATTAATCTCCCTTCTCAATATTTCTTCTTGTGAGTCTGGATAAATTAAAGGTACCACGATTGGTATTCTTGACAAGTTTTTTTCTTCTCTTATATTATTTAATTCAATTGCCCAATTTACAGTTCTTACATATGGCCCATTTCCATGAGCAAAAGTTATTGCTATATATTTCATGAATTTACATCTTTTAACTGCTTTTAAAGTTTATGTAATAAACCCTTTTTTCAATTGATATATAAGATTCTATCATAATCTTTAAATAAGAATTTAATTCTAGGTTTTTATTATGAAAATTCTTTTCATAAAACTAGGAGCTTTGGGAGGAGTATTAAGAGCAACGCCACTTTTTACAGGATTAAAACAAAAATATCCAAAAAGTGAATTAAACGTGATTATACAAAGAGATTCTTCTCCTCTGCTTCAAAATAATTCAGATATTGATAAATTGTGGATTTGGGAAGAAGATAAAGATAAAATTAAGAGTATATCTTTTGATTGGATAATAAATACAGAAGATGATAAAGAAACTTGCGAATTTGCATCAAAATTAAAAACTAAAAAATTCACAGGACCTTATATTTCTAAAAGTGGAGAAATAAATTATACAAAAGATGTTGCCATCTGGTATGATATGGGAAAAATATCTAAATTTGGATTAGAGAAAGCAAACAAATTAAAAAAGAAAAATTCTAGAAGATATCAAGATATTTATTCCGAAATTTTAGGATTTAAAGAAAAAAGTTATCCGTTAATTCTGAATCTGACTAAAGAAGAAAAAGAATGGTCAAGAGAATTTAGAAAAAAACATGAAGTTGGAGAAAAACATTTTCTTATAGGAGTAAATACAGGAGCAGGGCCTAATTGGCCGCTTAAGGCACTTCCCCTAGAAAAAACAGTGAAATTAATAAAAGATCTTCATAATAAAAATCAAACAGTTATTCTTCTTGGTGGCCCAAATGAAAAAGAAAGAAATATAGAGATTCTTAAAAAATTGAAAGTTAAACCAATAAAAAATAAAACTCAAAATATTTTTAGAAAATTTATATCAAAGATAATCTCTTTTGAAAGCATTGTAGGTACTTCGAAATTTAATATAAAACTAATAAATGCTGGCACAGAAAATACACTAAGAAAATTTATTTCTATAATAAACGCCTTAGATATTTTAATTACAAGTGATACTCTTACCCTTCATGTTGCAGTTGCTTTAAAAAAAAGAGTTGTATGCTTTTTTGGACCAACCTCTGCAGAAGAGATAGAATTATATGGGCAGGGAGTAAAAATTAAACCAGATTCAGAATGTTATTGTTGTTTTCAGAAAAAACGAATAAAAGATAAAATGTGCATAGATGAAATAGATATAGAAAAGATTATACAATCAATGTTAAATCAAACAAGATATTTATGATTTTTTCTTTTCAATTTCCTTTTCTTTTCTTCCAGAAATAACTGATTTTTCAATTTTTCCAAAAAAGAAACCTCTATGAAAACCAATGAAATATCCCCATCTTTTAACATAAAATATTCTTAACCATGTTGAAAAAAGAAGCAGAGGTGATAAAACTATTCCTACTGGTATTGCAAAATAGCTTAATATTACAGCAAGAAGATATTTTTTTGGAACTCTTCCATAATGTTTAAAATTGACACCATCCCAATGTCCAAAATTCTTAAATTGATTATACAAGCCCTTATAGGTGCTTCTCATGGCTCTATAACCGACAGCATCATATATTCTAACAGCTTTATATCCCTTGTTGAATATACGCTCATTGAATAAAGTATCTTCTCCACCATAAAAATCCTCTGGATATCCTCCTACCTCTTTCCATATCTTTTTTGCAAAAATAATATTTCTTGAAGAACCATAATTTCCATTTTTTGTAAGACTTCTACCCATTATTCTTTGAAATCTATCTTTTGCACGAGGAAGAGTTCTCCCAAATCCTATTTGCCCATTAAATCCCTTAACCATATTCTTTATCCAGTCTTTATGATAGACACATCCTCCCCCATCTGCCCCAATTATAATATCATTTTTAGCATTTTTTATTGCAATATTTCTGCCTTCTGCAATATTGCACTTTTCAGTCTCAATAATTTTTAGTATTTTGTAAGTTTTTTTATAATCTTTTAGAATTTTTATAGTATTATCTGTTGAACCACCATCAACAATAACAAACTCATTCGGCTGCATTGTTTGATTTTTAATAGAATCTAAAAGCCCTCTTATGTTTTCTTCCTCATTCCATATGGTACAAATTAAACTTACTTTCATAAAAGAAATAAAAACACGTGATTTAAAAGATTATCTATAATCATAACAAATTACCACAAATAACTTTATATAAGAAAATTTGATATTATAAACAATAAAATCTAAAATGAAATTTAAAGATAAAATAAGAATACTTTTGTTTAATCTGCTTGGAGAAAAAAATGTTGATAATCTAAGATACTTAAAGTTTTCTTATAAATTTAGCAAATTTTCTAAATATAAAGATAAAAATCTTTTCGCAAAAAAATTCTCAGAGTTCTATGAACCTGAAATGAAATTAATACCTAAAATATTGGACAATCCACAAACTATTATAGATATTGGGGCAAATTATGGGCCATATTCATTTTTCTTTTCTAAATTATATCCCAAATCAAGAATTTTTGCATTTGAGCCAGCAAGCTGTTCTTATAATATCCTTCAAAAAATAATAAAAAAATTTAATTTGATTAATGTTATTCCAATAAAAAAAGGACTTGGAAGCAAAGAGGAAAATAAAGAAATTGTAATGCCCATTCAATATACTATTTTGGCTTATGTTTCAGATAAAAATACACCAAAGAGAAAAGAGGATAAAAGCGAAGAAATAAACATTACAACTCTTGATAATTTTGTAAAAAGAAACAAAATCCCAAAAATAGATTTTATTAAATGTGATGTAGAAGGTTTTGAATTTGAAATATTTAAAGGAGCAAAAAAAACCCTCAAAAAATTTAAACCATTGATTTTTGTTGAAATAGAAGAAAGACATACTAAAAAATATAAAATTAATCCAGAAAAAATTAGACAATTTTTTAATAAAATAGATTATTTCTGCTATTCTGTAAAAGGAGAAAATATTCTAAAAACAAAAACTATTACTAAAGAAATTCCCTTGTATCTATTTGTTCCAAAAAATAAAAAAATTTAATGATTTTAATATCATAATCCTTTTAAACAATATAGGCATTTTTCTTGCATGAAAAAACTTAATATCTTTTTTAATCCAGGAGTTCATCCCCAGTTTGCAGAGATTTATAATTATCCGCCAAAAGTAGCGGAATACCACTATTCTATTCCCAAAGGAGATCATAACTCCATGTTAACAAGAAAAAAAAGACGCCTGTATGTTCAACTGAACAAATTTGGAATATCACGGCTGGCATTTATTCCTAATTCAGATAAATATGATTTGATACACTCTACAAGAGGAATTTTACCTTTAACTAATAAGCCTTGGATTGTTGATATAGAATCAGGAGCTGCATTTTCTGGATTAAACTGGAATAATCTTAAAAATCCATTAATGCAAAAAATAATAATAAATAGACTTTCTTCTCCTTTCTGCAAAAAAATTCTTCCTCAAAGCGATGCTGCAAAAAAAAGTTTACTTGAGAATGTTGATTGTTCTAAATTTAAAGATAAAATAGAAACTTTATATCTTGCATGGCATACTACAAAACTTAAAAGAAAAAAATCAGACGTTGTTAGGATTTCTTTTATAGGAAGGGGATTTTATGATAAAGGGGGAAATGACTTACACGAAGCATTTAAAATTCTCAATAAAAAATATAAGATTAGTCTTAAATATAAGGGAATTGTTCCAGAGAATAAAAAACTAAATCTTCCAAATGTTAAATATCTGGAAAATATACCAGATCCTAAGAAATTTTATGATGAAATATTTGGGGATTGTGATATTTATGTTCAACCTACGACAGTTGACAGTTATGGTGTTTCTATTTTAGAAGCAATGTCAACAGGACTTCCAATAGTTTGTACAGATGATTTTACTTTGCCAGAAATGGTAAAAGATGGTTATAATGGATTTTTAGTAAAAAGTCCTGTTCACTGGTATGATTATAGATTTGACCTTCAAAAATATCAGAAAATAGCAGAACAAGAACATCCAGAAACAATAAAAGAACTTGTTGAAAAAATATCTATTTTAATTGAAAATACAAAATTGAGGAAAAAAATGGGTAAAAACAGTTTTAAAATGGTAAAATCTGGAAAATTTTCAATAAAAGAAAGAAATAAGCAATTAAGAAGAATTTATGATGAAGCTCTTAGATAATCAATAAATTTAGGAATAGCTTGTTCTACAGAAATAGGTTCAATATCAAATAGTTTTTTCATTAAGCTTGTATCTGCTTTAAGATTTTCTACATAATTTTTCTCTTTTGCAATAAATTGAGGTTTTATTTCTTTGCCTAAAGATTTTCCAATAATTTCTAAAATGTTATTAAAAGAAACAGGAACCCCTCTTCCAACATTAACAACACCTGTATAATTTATCTCAGCTGATTTCATTATAACTTTTATTAAATCATCTATATATACAAAATCTCTTGTTTGATTTCCATTTCCAAATATTATTGGAGCTTTTCCATCTAAAGAATCTTTTATGAATAAATATAAAACACTTCCAAAATCCTTTTTCCATTCTTCTCCAGGCCCATATCCTGCAAATATTCTTAATCCTATTATTGGAACAAAATCAGCATAAGAGCTTGCTAATCCTTCACAAGCAACTTTTGCAGCTGCATAAGAATTTCTTGGTTCTGGTTTTATATCTTCTCTATGAGGAGGCAAATTTCCTGCATACAAACTTCCTGTAGAAGGATATATTACTTTTTTTACATTTTTATTATTCTTAGCAAATTCTAATGCGTTATAAAGTCCATAATATGTTTCATTAAAACATTTTTCAGGATTTTTATTAAATAAAGTTATGGAAGAAGGTCCTGCAAAATGGAAAATGTAATCAATATCTTCTGGAACTTGTTTCCATGCTTCTTCTGTTGAAACATCTCCTTCTATTAGATGAATATCTTTTAAAAAAGTTAATTTACTTTTAGCCATATCTCCATCGATATATGAAAAATTATCTATTGAATAAATTTCTGCATTATTCTTTAATAATTCTCTTGTTAAATTAGAACCTATAAACCCACTTACTCCTGTTACTAAAACTTTTTTATTTGCCCAACCCATTTTGTTAAAAACAAAAATTTCTTTTTAAGCTTTATGTAACTTGATTACATTATATTCTATTTTAAGATATCTACTATTTTTTTGCTTAATCCAATTGAACCATAAGGATTTTCAAATTTCTGAATTTTGTAATTTTTATTTTCCAACTCTTCAATTATTTTTTTAGAATAATTGACATTTAATTTTGTTAGAAAGTTAATTCCTGTTTTCAATCCTTCCTGCCTCTCTGTTCTTTTTCTTAATATTATACATGGTTTCTTAAAAACAAGGCTTTCTTCTTGAATACTTCCCCCATCTGTAATTAAATATTTACAATTAGCCAATAAAAAGATAAAATTTTGATAATTTGTTAAAGGAGTTATTTTTATATTTTTTATTTCTCTAATTTCTTTAAATAAATTATATTTTTCAAGATAATAGGCTGTATTGTCATGAAGAGGCCATATTGCTTTTATTTTAATATTCTTCATAATATTAACAATATCTTTCATTCTTTTCTTATTTCTTAAATTTTCATGTCTATGAATATTAATCAAAGCATATCTTCCTTTATGTTTCTTTATTTTCATTTTTTTAGCCATATTATGCGAAATTATTGCAGAATCAACTATTGTATTACCAATTTTTATAATCTTTTTTTTGTTTTTATATTTCTGAAGATTTTTTTCTGCTAAATCTGAAACAGCAAGGAGAATATCTGAAAAATAATCGCTTATCTTTCTTGAAATTTCTTCTGGAAAAGGTTCTAATATTGAACCAGATCTTAATCCAGCTTCTAAATGAATATTTTTCCAATTTTTATTATTATTTAGCAATTTGCTTGAAGCAATTGCTGCTACTGCAGTACTCATTGTATCCCCATGATATATAATATACTCTGGGTTTAATCCCCTAATTTTTTTCTTAATTCTAAAAATCATAGAAAAAAACCAAAGTAATGACATTTTATTCACCTTTGACCAGAATTTTGTGCTTATTTTTGGTTCCTTGCTTAAAATAAAATCTGGTTTTTTAATTGAGAATTCATTACAAATTTCACCTAATGGGTGTTGTCCTGTATGTATAAACCAATAATCCTTTTTTTGCCTCTGCATTTCAAGCATAAGAGGTATGCATTTTATCAACTCAGCCTTTGTTCCTATTATGATTGCTATCTTAGATGGACGTTTAATCATATTAATTATTAAAAGAAATCTGTTTTAAAGATTGTGGTAGGTTATTTCACAAATTCCAGATTGTCCATAGTTGCCCATGGCCCATCTATAGTATTCCAACCAGCTGGTTTATATAAAAATTCATCTCTTGTAATTATATTTTCTGGATAATCAACCTGCCAGATTTTTATAGGCCCTCTAAATCCTTGGAAATAAATAATATTCCCAAAATCTAAACCCTGTGCCTTTAAACTTTTTACAACGAAATCATCTTCTGTATGCGCTAGTTTAATTGTTGGATATTTATTATTTGTATTATCTTTTAGATATAATTCTGCAAATAAGGTATCTTTTGTTTTTTCAGAAAGATACATTATCACTCCCAACTGATTTATTTGTATTCCTTCTTGAGCTGATTGTGAAATAAGAGGAATAATCATTATTTCAGAATTTATTCCAGAACCAAAATCTAGAACTTCTTTATTATGATAGACATATCTTATTGGAAGATTGTATTGTTTGTTGTTATAAAAGAAGACTCCTGTTGGTTGAGAGAAGAAAGTTTCTCCATCCCTTGTAGAGTATTCTAATATAACTCCCCCTAAACCAGCCTTTTGAGCAGGCAGAAATACTTGCTCTAAATTATCTTTAGCAGTGTAAATTATATCTTTATCAATAGCAGTACCTCCTTGATAGACTATTGTTGTTTTGTTTGCTGTTTCCTTTGTTTGTGAAGAATCAGATATCATTGCAGGTATCCAGGATAATCTATCTTCTCCTGTTTCATCACTGCCAATACTTGAAAATGCAGAATATTTTCCAACATCTGTTGAATCAATTAATAAATAAGAAACATTATAGGTTTTCATAAGACTTAATGCTGTTTCTGGTTTTGGTGTTGTTAAAAGATATCTTGCAGTTGTATAATCCCACCAGTTAGTATAATGCCCTCCATCTGTTACAGTTGGTCTTTTACCAAGAGTTTGAACCCAATAACCATAATCCCACCAATGGACAAAAATGCTTCCTTCAGGAGTATTTTCAGAAACCCAGTTCATAGCATAGTTCCATTGCTGATTATAAATATCAGGTACAACCCCTTTTGCCCCTTGTATTGTTGAATTTGCGTAAGAAAATCCAGTATTGGCTGCTATTAAAATAGCAATTATCAAAACAATCCAGAAAATCATTTTGAGAACATCATCTTTAACTTTCCTATATTCAAATATTTTCATCAGAGAATAACTGGCAATAATTATAATTATGGGTGCAATTATAAAGAATAATCTAATAGCCCCCCTCATAGAAATAACAGCCCAAAAAGAAAAAGAAAGAAGAATTAACGAAGCAAAATTAATTTTTGAAAAATCATTCATTGTTTTTTCATCTTTTTCAGACCATGATTTGATATACATTATTAAAAAGACTAGTGCAAAAATTCCCAATCCTCCAAAATATAAAGTCTTGGAAATGAAGTTTTCTCCATTAAGTAGACTAGTTGAAGAAATCCTGCTAAATATAAATGATAAAATAAATAATATAAAGAAAAAATTTAACCAAAACCTTTTTTTTGGATTGAAATGTTTAACAGCCTCGTAAAACATAATAATCAGCCCAACAAGGAATAACCATATAAGATTTCCAAATTCTGCCAAAACTTCTACAAAATAAGGGGCTCTATTTTCAGCAACTGTTAATCCAACTCTTCCTCTACCAAAAGGATATAATAATCCCTCAATAATTCTGGAAAACAGATTTGTAATAAAAGTTGGATTAAATAAAAACATAATTAATATGCCCAAAATCAAGAAAATTATTATGCTTAGAATATTATCAGGAATTTTTATTTTTTCAGTAATTTTTTCAGTGAAAATTTCTTTAATTTTTGTTTTAAAAAGAATAACATGAGTCAACATAATAAATAAAACACCAAGTGCTAATCCAGTATCACTAACATCTGTTATAATTGAAATTAAGTCTTTTGTTTTAAATAATTCAATTAATATCCCAGAAAGTAAAAATGAACCAAATATTATCAAATTTTTTCGCTTTTCAATATTCAAAAAGAAACACAAAAAACTTACTAAAGCAAGAGTCATATAAATATACCTATATCCCCCCCATACCCATGACATTGCTCCTGTAAAAAGACCGGCAAGTAAACCATAAACAATCATACTTTTATTAGAACTTTTTTTCCAGGCAAGAGCAAAAAATAAAAATGCAAGCCAGAACCAGACCATTCCAAGACTTTCTAATTCAGGAATTCCAGCGATAGTTCTATGTAGCATTGAAGGAACAAAAGCATAAAAAAAGCTTGCAATAGTTGCAATTACTAAAGATTTTTCTTTAGAAAATTTAAAGGAAAACAACACATAAAGAAAAAAGAAAAAACCAATAACAGAAGCAACAAAAAATATTACAGGGGCTATTATTGCAGAATATGTAAGAGAAATGTCGCTAGAAAACATAGATACAAACTTATAAATGTAAACAATAACCCACGGCATCATGTTAGCATGAAGATAACTTGGAGCACCCAAAGGAGCATATCTCATCATATCAATTTTTCCAGTATTTGTTCCGCTTAAGATTTCAAAAGCATTTCTTAAATATAAAAAAGGGTCAAGATCAGGCCCTAAAACCCAATCGCCAGTAGCCTCATTTTTTAGTCCATCAATATTTGAAGTTCTTACTACCGCAGTTGTAATTAAAAGCCATATTATTATGGGAAGAAACATTAGTTTGTATTTCTCAAAATAAGCTAAAATTCCAGAGATTATAAGAGAAATTCCCAGTAAAATCCATAAAAAAGGTGTAAAAAGATTTGTAATCTGGACAAGTAGACTAATTTTTAATGAAATTCCAAAAAAACTCACAATTCCAAAAAATAAGGCAAGAAAAGCCATCAAATTAAATATAAAAACAAATTTATTCTTTAAAAAATATTTTTTAAGATAATTTCCTGCTTTCTCTATACTTTCTGTATTTATTTTTACTGCATCTTCTGTCATATCTTAATTTCAAAGAAAAAACACTTTAAAATCTTTGTTAATTGAAGATTTTACATTTTTTTATTATAAATTTTAATTAATTGTTATTAATATAAAAAGATAAAATAAGCAAGAATTATTATTACTATCTGAAATCCGTGAATAAAATAAACAATATCTTTTTCATAAACTTTTTTGCTGGGCTTTATTTTTTTAAGAATATACAATGCAAGATGCTCTAATCCATAGATTTTATTATAAGCTAGTTCCAGACTTCCGTCTTTATTTGGTTTAGCAAACGAATGTTTTTTTAACTTTCCTCTTAGTTTTAAGCCAGTTTCAATAATATAAGGAATAAATACAAATGCTGCTATTTTCTCAAAATTTCCCAGTATAGCCATACCAGCAATAAGAGAACCTATTGTCCATGTTAGAGAATCACCGGGAAAAACTTTTGCAGGATATTTATTGTAAAACCAAAAACCAATTAATGCAAAAACCATTATTAATCCTACAACAGTTAGCCACGAATTCCCTGTAATATATGCTACAAGAGATAAAAATCCAAGTATTAAAATTCCTTGCCCTGCTTCTAATCCATTATAACCAGCTAAAAAATTATATGTTGTTGTTGCACCTACAATTCCTATTGGAATAAAGATTAAAGGATATAAAATTCCAAAATTTATATTTCCTAAAAAAGGAAAATTCATAATAGAACTTCCCGCATTAATAACCACCAGAGGAATTGCTGCTATAAATGCAAGCAGAATTCTTGTTCTTTTTGATAGTCCTTTATTTTTCCATCCAAACAAATCATCAATAATTCCCACCATAGACAGAATTAAAACAACACTAAGCAAAGAGAAAATTTCAAGGCTTGTTCCATTTGTTTCTTGTATAAAAAAAGTTCTTATTGCAACATAATATAAAACCCCAATAATAAAAGACATTGCAACAACCACTCCTCCAGAGCCAGCAACCTTTTTAGGAAATCCTGGCTTGTTCATATCTTCCCATATTAGTCCTACTTTTTTCGCTTTTCTTATCCAAAAAGGCATTGTAATAAATGTAAGAACAAAACTAATAATAAAAGAAAAAAGTAAAAGGATATTCATTATTATAAAATGGTTTTTTCATTTTTAAATCTTATAGAATTGGTTTCTATTAAAAAAGTAGAGGAGTAAAATAGACTTCTATTACAGCTGCAACTAAAAGCATTAAAAGAGCTATAAAAAGCAGAATAACCACATTTTCAAGCACATGCAAGAATTTTTTGTCAGCTACTCCGTTTCTTAAAACTCCCACTCCAAAAATTCCACCAGCAAGGGCTGTTATAAAGTAAGCTGTAATTTCGGGGAAACCATGAATCATATATCTTAAAATTCCTAATGGTATATCTTTCAGTGAATACTGTGTGAAAATAGCTATTGCAGCAGATATAACACTCGCATTCCACGCAAGGATAAAGATGGCTCCCGCACCAAAAATCAGAGATAAAAGAAGAGTAAATATCATGACATAAACATTATTTTCAACTATTGAAAGAAGTCTTATCTCTTTTGTTACAGCTCCTGTTGCTGTTCCCCTTATATTTGCAAAATCATATTTTTCAACACAACTTGTAATATCTCCCGCAGTATTTATTCTGCAATAGGTTTCTATTTGTGCATTGAAGAGTGTTGAATCCTGTAAAATAATATACCAAAATGAAAAAGCAAGGATAAAACCCAAAAAAAGCCACATAAAAGAATAGATTGCATCCTTATGGATTTTCCATACGCTAAAAACACCTAATACTCCTTCATCTTCTTGCTCCTCTTGTTTTATTTCATAAAATATGAAAGGCAGAGAAAACATAACACAGAAAAGAACAACAATCATTCCAGAGTACTGAGATAGAACTACATCTGTTGAAAAAAACCATTTTACAAGTAAAAGAGAAAGGGAAGCATAAATAAATCCTACAAAAAACATTTTCCACGGTCCTTTCTCAACTCTTTTTGGATTAATTATACTCTCAAGCATATTGAAACTAAAAAAAGAGAATTTTTAAATGTTAGCAGAAGAAATTCTCAACTAATAATTTAAATATTATAGATTGCTATTAAAATTATGAATTTAAAAGAAAGAAAAAAAAGATTTAATTCAGTAGCTTATGATATAAAAACAATAAAAATTCAGGGAGCAAGAAATATTGCAAAAGCAGCTCTGAAAGCGTATGTTCTTTTTTCAAATAAAAAATCCAAAAAAATTCTTCTTAATTCACGTCCAACAGAACCTATGATGTTTTATGTTCTGAATTTAGCAGAAAAAGGAATTCCTTATAATAAAATTCTTAAACATTTTGATGAAGCACAACAAAGCATTAACAATCAAGTTATAAAATTAATTAAAAATAGAAGCATTATTTTTACTCATTGCCATTCTACAAATATTGTTAACGCTTTAATTTATTCCCACAAAAAAGGAAAAAAATTTGAAATCTATAATACAGAAACGCGTCCCCTTTTCCAAGGAAAAAAAACAGCGAAAGAACTTTCAAAAGCAAAAATAAAAACAACATTTTTTATTGATTCTGCTCTTGATGATGCCCTTTCAGGAAAGCAGGGATTAAAAAAACCAAATTTAATTTTTCTTGGAGCAGATGCTTTGCTAAAAAAAGGAGTTATTAACAAAATAGGAAGTGAATTAATTGCAAAAATAGCAAAATTGAATAAAATTCCTGTTTATATTATTGCGGATTCATGGAAATTTTCAAAAGATAAAATTCCACTTGAACAGAGAAATATAAATGAGGTTTGGGATAAAGCACCTAAAAATGTAAAGATAAAAAATCCTGCATTTGAATTCGTAGACAAAAAATACATTACAGAAATTGTAACAGAATTTGGTTTAATGAAATATGGCAAATTTGTGAAAAAGATGCGATAAAAACAGATATTTAATTTCCCTCTTGACTTTGTGCTTCCATTATAATATTTGTTAATTCTATATTAATCTCTTCAATTTTTTCTTCAAGTTCTTTTTTTACTTCATCAAGTTTTTCAGTCTGCTCTTTTATAATCTTCTGAGTTTCTGGAATACTCTTTTTTACAAGATTTTTATTTCCTACATCAACTATTAATTCGTCTGAAAGAAGTTTTGCCTCAATAAAGATGCCTCTTCCCAAAGGAGCCCTAATCTCTTTTCCTGTTGAACCTTTAATTTCATCAAGCCCAAAGTTTAGAGAGCTTAATTCAATTATGCTTTCTTCTACTGCCTGAAGCTGTTGCTGCAATTGTTGAATATGCTGCTCAGACATACTTAATTTAAATAAAATTTCCTGTTGTTTTTCATCCATTTTACACAACTTTCAACAATTTTCTTAAGATAGAACTAAAAATTAAAGAAAGTATAAGATAAAACCAAAACCAGCTCAAAAAGCCAAAAAACTTAGGATCTCCAGCAGCTGTAAAAAAATCCATAAACCATCTAAAAAATAAAATTAATGGAATTGCAGTATAAATTACAGGCCTCATACTTATCTTCAGCATTTTAGGAATAAACTCCATCTGTTTTTTCTGTAGTTCCATCATTTTTTCAGGATGTTCCCGATATTTTTTCATTTCTTCCTGAAGAGATTTTTGTTCTTTCTTCATTTCTCTAAGAGTTTTCTGGTCTGTTGCATATTTTTGTATTAGAGTTGTAGCAACAGATATAATCAAAACAATTATAGCCATTCCCCAAGTTATATTCCAGTTAAGAAGAAGACCAACACTAGGATCGAGAACTGAATGTGCTGTATTCTTTATAAAAGAAGAATTATTCCATAAGAAAGCAATTAGTAATGATATAATCATTACAATGAAGATTCCTTTAAAACTACCTTCTTTATTCATCTTAATTTATTAAGTGAATTCTTTAGTTTATTCATCGTCAAAAAAAGAAACTTTAGTTTTTAAAGATTAACCTTTAACAAATCTTCTCATTAACGGGTGCATATCCATTTGATGTTGCTGTGCAATATTTTGATAAAACTGGAACATAATCATGATTACAAGAAGAATAGCTGTTCCTGAAACAAGAGCGCCAAGAAGATTTGTTACCGAAGCAAGTAAACCTATTGCAAGTCCACCCATAATTGTTAAAGGCATTATATATCGATTAAGTATACTTTCAAGTATTCTTTCATCCTGTCTAAAACCAGAAACCTGGAGCCCTGATGAAATAATTCTATGTGCTTGAGATTTCGCATCCATACCTGATGTTTTAACCCAGAAAACAGCAAAAAGAGTAGAGAAAAGCATGAAAAATAAAGTATGGCTTATTCCCTGAATTATATATCTTAGTAAAAATCCCCCTCTTATGGTTAATTCTAAAAGATTAGTTGAGCCAACCCAGAATGCCAAGCCTGAAATAGGCTGTCCACCAACAAAAGTTCCTAAAAAAGTGAAGTAAGATGCGAACTTTGCTCTTCCAACACATTCTAATCCTTGAAGACATGGAGCAGCTGCATTACTGATAATCCCTCCGAAAAGCTGAATATTTGCAACCAAAGCAGCAGTCAAAATAACAGGAATAACAGATGCATAAAAAAATGAAAGCGGCCATTTCACACCATAACCACGAACTCTTCCGAAAGACAAAGGAATTTCAACCTTTAACGATTGTGCCCATACAATAACAAGGAAAATAATAACTGTTACAATAATTGCAGCAGCTGCTGACAAAAGTTCTGTTGGATATTGGTTTATTAAAGATTGTATAAGAACAAAAAACTTTCCAGCACACGGAGTTGTGCCAAAATCCAACAAACAATTTCTTCCCTGTAAATCAATAAATTGGAAAGCACTTGTTATCAGCCTCCATGACACTCCTGCTGCTATGAATAGACTGACTCCAGAGCCAAAACCCCATTTTTGTGTGAGTTCATCCATATAAAAAATAACAATTCCTCCGATAATCAACTGAAATATAAGAAGCCACATAAAACCAGGAACAGCCTGAAGTCCTCCCATTAAGACATATACAAGTGCCTCAAAAATTATGAAAAAGAAAACAAGTAATTTTTGAATCCCCTGAAAAAATTTCTTCCCTTCGTCGGTTGTTGTATCTATGTTAAGTATTTTTGAACCTGTAAGTAGTTGAAGAATAATTGAAGCCATTACAATAGGTCCTATACCTAATGAAATAATACTCCCAAAATCAGTACCAAGTATTATGGCTAGAAATTCAAATCTTGACAAAGCATTTTCAGAAAGTCCAAATAAGGGGATATTTGCAAGAACAAAAAAAGAGGCTAAAACTATTAATGTCCATTTTGCTTTTTCATTAAAACTAAGTTTCTTTTCATCGGGTTTTTTTATTTCAGGAATAAAACTAAATATGCCTTTTAAGTCTGCCATTTTTTATTTATTAAACTTCAATTCCCATCTCTGTTGAGATTATTAACTTTTTAATTATTTTATATATCATTAATTCTGTTTATTTAACATCTTTTATTTTATTATCTAATTATAATCTCATTATATCATCAATCTTTATTACTTATCCTTTTTTCAATTTCTTTAACACCCTTTTTTAAAAATGTAATCTCTCCTCCTGCTTTTTTTACTTTTTTAATTGCAGAATTTGATGCTTCCTTTGCCTTTATAAAAAATTTATTCTTTAACTTATAACCTTTAGAACCTCCAAGAATTTTATATTCCTTAAGATTTAATTCAAACCCCTGAGGATTTTTCTTTGCAATTTTCTTTTTTATGTATCCTTCGATATTTAATTCAATATCATCAATATTTATTCTTTTTCTTTTATCCCTTTGTGTTTTTTTACTTGTTATTCCTTGTTTACCAAAATATTCATTACCATAAAGAGCTGTAATAAGTGTTTTTTTCTGGTCAGCCCTTTTTCCTGTTCCAGCCATTCCTTTTCCGCCCCTATGTCCTGATTTTTTTCTTTTTTTTCTTGCCCCTCCTCCATGAGTTCCTGTTCCCCGCATTCTGGACATCTTTCTTCTTTTTTTTGTTTTTCTTAACGACATTTTTATATTTGTTCCTCACTTATAACATTTATACCATATCTTTTTAATAAAGTAGTTGTGACACCGTCTCCTTCAATTATGATTCCTGAAAAAGTTCCGTCATAAATTTGTCCAGAACCACAAGAAGGACTTCTCTGTTTTAAAATTGTTTCTTTAATTCCATATAATTGAGCAATTTTTAATGTTTCTTCTGCTCCTCTATTAAAATTATCTGTAACATCATCGCCTGTTCTTGAAATTACTCTTATTGCTTTTTGTTCTGAAGGAATTCTTGGAGTTGATAATCCTCCTAATTGTTCAGGGCAGACAGGAATTAATACTTCAGTTTCTAAAAGTTTTAAGATTTTCTCATTTGGTTTACTCGTGCAATCATATCTACATTTTATTCCAAGCAAACACGCACTTACTAATCTTATCATTTTATAACATCCTCTCAATTAATTTATTTATTTCATTTCCATTATCCCCCAAAACTCCTTTTGGAAAATGCATTTTGCTTTTTATTCCCCTCCTTGGGGGATGCAGTCGAAAAAAAGGCTTTAGATTAAGGTCGGAGAGTTTTTCCCCCTTTTCTAATTCTTCAGCAACTTTTTTTGCATCAATTTTCTTTTTTTTGTCAATAACCTGTCCTCTTTTTTCTATTAATTTTTCAAGGGTAGATTTTGATATCTCTCCAAATGCAATAAAATCCCTCATTTTTTTTATCATACCACTCTGTTCTTTATTTGGATTAATGACTATACAAGAATACTTTCTTCTTAATCTTAATCTGCTCAGAGTTTCTTTTACTTTTTCATCCACATTCACTTCCCCCCGAATTCTTATTATACAAATCATTTTATTTTTACATTGGTTTTTTTTAATGCATTAAAGCATGCCTTAATGAAATTAAATGTCGTTCGTCTTTTTCCGAATGTTTTACTATAAATATCTTTTATTCCTGCAAGTTTTAGTATTTTTTTAAGTTCTCCACCAGCTACTAAACCTGTTCCTTGCGGTGCGGGAATTAATATTACTCTTGAGCTTCCCTCTTTTCCTTTAACTTTAAAGGGAATTGTATGAAGTTCTGAACATGAACAATCAAAACTAGAACATCCTCTTTTAATCTTTATAATATTTAGTTTTGCTTTTCTTATTGCTTTATCTCTTGCAGGAAGTGTTTCTTTTGCTTTTCCTATTCCAACACCAATATGTCCATTTTCATCTCCAACAACAGCCATAGATGAAAAAGTAGGTATATTTTTTGCTTCTGTTTTTTTCTGTGTTTGTCTCCATGCTCTTCTTTTTCCTCCGCCGAACTTTCCTTTTGCCTGCCCTATTAAAATAAGATCAATTTTTAAATTCAAAAGTGAATCCACTATTTGTTCTTCTAGGATTTTTTTGTTAGAATCAAAAATTTCATCTATATTAGTTATTTTCCCATTTTTAACTTCTGCTCCAAGTTTTGTTTTTGGTTCCCATGTAGAAATTGTCTCTTCTCTTTTTTTTGCAGCAAACAATTCCCTTTCTTTGTCTTTTTCATTTTTAATATCTATTTTTTCAATGATTTCTATTTCTTCTTTTTTTTCAACAATTTCTTTTTTTAATTCTTCTTCAAGTTCTTCTACTAATAACTCTTTTGTAATTTTACTGCTCTCTTTAGCTGTCTCTTCAGCCTTTTCTTCTGAAAGAGTTTTATGAGCTTTTGCTGTTTTTTTCAAATTTTCTAATTCTGATTTTTTTGAGTCTTTCATTTTTTAGGCTTTTTGTATTTTTGATTTAATTTCATTAAATATTTTTGAAAAATCATTTTTTAGATGTTTTCCTTTTATTCTTTCTTCATCGGGAAAAAATTCCTTTTTACATTCTAATCGAATCCCTGCATCTTTTAAACCTTTTAAGAAAGCGAAAAATCGATTTTTATGGACTATTTTGTTCATCCCAGAATCAGCAACAGGTTTTTTCATCTTATTTTTGATAATTTTTTGTCCGATTAATAACCCTGTAAGATAGCAGGCAGGAATTGTTTTAAGACTTCCTTTAAATTCTTTTGGCCACCCATATTCAAGAAGATTCATTGATGTTACCCCTTCTTCAATTTTATCCTGAGCCTCTCTGCTTGTAATATACTGGGCAATAATATATTTGTTGGTTTTTCTAAAAACAATTCTAGGTGAATTGCTCTTGAGCAGATTAATCCTTTTTGAATAGTCTGTCTTGTTTTCTTTTCTTCTTTTCTTTAGTGTTTTCATTTGACATACCCCCTATTTTTTACTCCTTCTATTTGTTCTCTAAGCTGCATTTTATTTTTGAATGTTTTATTTCTTATTTTTTTCCTTATATCTTTTAAATTAACATTTGATATTTTTTCCTGTTTTTTCATATCCAGAATATATCTTCTAAGCTTTCTTGTAAGAATTACATAATCTTTTTTTCTTTTCTTTATTTTTTTCCTTATATTTCCCGTGCTTCTATTTCTCTTTTTAATTATTTTCTTTCTTCCAATTTTTTCTTTTATTATTATTGCTCCATCTTTATATAAATCTCTTATATCTTGTTTTGTAATTGCTTCTTTAATATCTTCAAGTCTTGAGTCAACAAAGACTATCCTGCTTTTTCCAATACCAAAAGTTCTTTCAGCAAGTTTTTTCTTTTTGTTTAGATTCATTTTTTCTTTAACTCTTCAGATTTATTTTTAATTGAAGATTCTTTCTTCTCTAATTTTTTCAAAAATTTTTCTACATTAACATTTTGAATAGAAATTTTCATTTCTAATGCTTTTTTCAACACCTCAATTTTTTTCTTTTTGCCTATTTTTCCCACAACCACAATTTCATTCTTCTGGAGATTATTTAAATCATTAAGATTAGAGATAATTTTTATTTTTTTTCTTTCATTACTCTTTTTTTTATAGCCTACACTGACAACCACAGGATAGCCTCTTCTTTTCTCTCTCATCTTGTTATCTCTTCCCTTTGGCTTTCTCCATTTCTGCTTCTTTTTTCTTCCTTTTCCTAATTTAGGATATCTGCTCCATATTCTTCTTAAAAATCTCGTCATTGTATATCCCTCCCCTCTTTATTTATTATAAAAATCCCGTCCTGGAATATTCTCCTATCTCTTTTTCTTATTTTAGTTATTGTTTCGAAATTTGCAGCGACCTGACCCGCAAGCTCTTTATTCACAGACCTTATTTTAATAATCTCTTTATTAATTTCAACATCAACACCTTCTGGAATCCTGGTTTTTCGCGGCATTTTTTCTCCAAGAAAATTTTTAATTAGAACATCTTTACCTTTAATCTCTACTGTTATTGGAAAATGATTAAAACAAATCTTAAGATGATATTCAAATTTTTTCTGTACTCCTTTAATCATATTTTGGATATGAGAATTAATTGTGTTTATAAGCTTCTTTTCTCTTTTTGTAGCCTTTTTATTTCCTAGAACTATTTCATTTCCTTCTTTTTTAAATTCAAGAGGCCCTATGTCAAATCTTCTTTTAACTTCTCCCTCAGGCCCGCTAATTCTTAATTCCCATCCATCTATTTCCGCTTCAATATTCTTTGGAATTTCTATTTTCTGATAAATTTCTTTTTTCATTTTCTTAAAATTTAATAAAAGTAAGCTATTAAACTGCCTCCAAGTTTGTTTTTAATTGCTTCATTATGTGACATCAATCCTTTGTTGGTTGAGATAATAACTGTTCCGATATCTCTTGCAGGCAGATATCTTCTCTTATATTTCTCAATGCCATCTTTTTTTACAATAAACCTTGGTTTTATTGCCTTACATTCAACAAAATCTCCTAAAACAATTTCAACAGCTCGTTCCTTGCTTTCAATTTTATATTTTTTTATAGCACCTTCTTGTTTCATTATTTTTAGAATTTCAATTAAAAGTTTTGAAATTCTTTTTATCTTTACGTCTTTCTTTCTTGCTTTTTTTGCATTCAGCATCATATTCAATGCATCTGCAACACTATCTTGTGACATTTTAGCTGTATTTTTTGAAGCCAATTTCTTCAGCAATTTCTCTGAAGCATTGTCGGCATAAATTTAATCCGTATGATTTTATATGAGCACCAAATCTTCCACATCTTTCACATTTTCTTTTTGCAATTCCAGTTTTCCTTTCTTTTGGTTTATTATGCTTTAGAAATTTTTCTGTTTTTTCAGGTTTATTCTTAAGCTGTTTCAAAATTTTCCTCCAATCGCTTGCTGTCATTTGACATACCTCCTATGGCGAATGAATGAAAATTTTTTATTTACTTTCATTTTAAATAAATTTTGTATTAAAATTTTCCTCCATAAATTTGATTATTTCTTCTCTTGAAACTTTTTGTTTTTGAGGGATTTTTCCTCTTTTTATTTTTTTTAATTTAACCCTTCTTCCAGCTCTTTTGAATGTAACTGTAACATCTAGCCCACGAATTCCCATATCCCTCTGATATTCTGTTCCCGGAATTTCGATATATTCTTTTATTCCAAAAGAAAAATTGTTATCATCCACACTGCTTCTTTTAACTATATTATTTTTTGCTGCCAGCATTTTTTTCAAAAATTCATTTGGTTTTTTTCTTACTGTTACAAAAGCCCCAATCTCAAGTTTAGGCCTAATTCCAAGAGCAGGAATTCTTTTTGTAGTTTTCATCTTTGCAGGAATTCTTTTTGTAAGCAATTTTAAAAGATTAAATCCTTTTTCCAGTTCTTCGCCTATTCCTCCCACACTTAATACGACTTTTTCCATTTTTACATCTCTCATCTTATTCATTTTATTTAATTGCCATCAGTTGTTTAATTAATACATTAACATGTTTTTTATCAATGTTTACTTCTGCCATTTTTTTATTTTTATCAATCTTAATTAGATTTCCTTTGCTGCCAGCATGTTTCCCAGCGAATATAAAAACTTCCGTATCTTCTTTTAAGGGTATGCATTTTTCTATCTTTTTTTCATTGAAATTAATAATAACAGAATCATTAATTTTACATTCAATATCTGAAAATAAATTTCTCCCATCATCCATATTTAACTGCATTTTCTTTCCTTTTAGCATTTTTTTATTAACTACTTTTATTATTTTGTAATTTGATTCATCTTCTTTTATTTCTTTCATTCCTATTTTTCCATTATTTAATATCTCTAATCTATAGCTTTTCTTTAAAGGAATAATTTTTAGAGTATCAAATAGAAAAATACTATTTTTTTCGTCTCGAACAGGTTTATTATTTACAAAAATATTTTTCAGATGAATTGCTCTTTTTACCTCTTTTCTGTTCTGCGCTAATTTAAGTAAATTTCTTAAAACAATTAATATTGGAATCCCTTTTTGAATTCCTGAATTAGGCCTTACTATATATTTTGTTCCTTTTCTGTAAATGGGCCAGCTCTTTGGAGATTCTTGTCTTTTAAGGTGCATTATTATTTACCTCCTTATTTCCAATTTTTTTATTCTGATTTTTTTCATCTTTAATAAAAATTATGTTTCTTTTTCTATCTTCAAGATTTAGTTCTAAAATTTGAAGATTTGAAGGTTCTAATTTCACGTTTACTTTTGAGCCATCTTGTTTTTTGACTTGAATACCTTCCATTTCAATTTTTTTTATTTTAAGGTTTACATTGACTATTTTTCCTTTTTTACCTTTAAATTTCCCCCTAAAAATTTTGACTATATCTCCCTTTCTTACAGGTAGAGATCTTTTTTTGTATTTTTTTCTTAATTCTTTGGATAAATTTGAACTTACCATTTTCTTTTTAATATGAAGCATAGCATTAGCTAGATATTTTCTTTGTTTTCTTGGTTGTTTGCTTGATTTCCATGAACTACTGAATTTTCTTTTCATTTTAATAAACAATTGAAGCAATTTTCGCTACAGAAAGCCAACGCTCCATTACCTCCCTTGCAACAGGCCCCTTAATCTTGGTTCCTTTTGGATTTCCTTTATCATCTTTAAGTATTGCAACAGCATTATCTTCAAATCCAACCCTTTCTCCATCTTTTCTCCTGTAAAATTTTTTTTGTCTTACTATTATTGCATCAAAAACCTTTCCTTTCATTTCAGGATTTCCTTTTCTTATACTTACTTTTACCATGTCTGCAACCTTTGCACTTCCCTGCCTTCCTTTTGTACCTTTGCCCCCCTTAACAGATACAAGCCTTGCTATTTTTCCACCACTATTATCTGCTACTATAAGTAATGAACCTAAATTTAATCCACGTGATACTTTTGCTGAAACAGCTTTCATTTGATATACCTCTGGATGAAATATCTGTTATTTTCCCTATGAAATTTTCCAGAATCTTTCTTACCTTTTATGAAAGTAAAGTAGGGGATTAATCTACCATTATTAAAGTGATAATCTACCATTGAAGTTACGGTAACTTCTCCAAATCCAGGTACATCTAACCTCATAAGATTAACAATTAAATCCCTCCTTGAAAGAATCCCTTCAAGATACTCTATTGTTTTTTCTTTTTTCAATTCTTTTTTATAAATTTTCATTTTCTTTCCTCCTTATCTTTAATTTTTCTTATAACTGCAAAATGTATTATCTTGCTTAAAGGCCTGCATTCTCTTACCTGGACAATATCTCCTACCTTTATCTCCTGCCCTATACATGCAGAAAGTCTAGCATGAATTTTTGTTTTTGATTTCGCGTATCTTTCATATTTTCTTATATAAATCATTCTTTCGAATTCAACAACAACTCTTCGAGAGAATTTTTTTGTTACAATTCCCTCAAAAAATCTACCTCTAACTTTAAGATTTCCATGGGTGGGACAATCTATATCATTACAAGCCTGAATTTTTTCAGGCATAGCTACTACAATCTTTGATTTCTGTTTTTTTGTACTTTCTTCTTTCATTTTTTCTGTTTTTTTGTGTATGTTTTTAATCTTCTATGGAATCTTTGTCAAATCCAAGTCTGACCAATATTTCCTTTATCTTCTTTCTATGGTCACCTTGAAGTTCTATTTTATTTTCTTTGTATGTTCCACCACAAGCAAGACCATTTTTAAGGTCTTTTGTTACTTGTCTTATATCAATTCCACTTCCGAAGCCAGTAATAATAGTTACCATCTTTCCATATCTTTTCTTATCTGTCGTTACTCTTATCTTCTGCGAACTTTTTACAATCTGTTCGCATACACAGGCTTGTTTTGGCAAGCCACATTTTGGACATATATCCATATTATTTTTTGTTGAATGTGAGTAATTTAGCAATTAATTTTTTAATCTCTCTTGTCCTCGAGCCCCCTGTTTTTGAGGTATTTATTTTTGATTTTATAAGTTCCATTTTTAATTCTTCAATTCTTTTTTCTCTTTCTTCTTTGCTCATCATTCTTATTTCTTTTGTTTTTATAGCCATTTTTTATTTTTTACTCCTTGATTTACTTTGTTTGGGCAGTTTTTCATCCCCCTTCTTTTTTACCTCAATATTTTTTTTAATCTCATCTAAAAGTTTTTCATCAATAATTATATTATCTGTTAAAATAGCATCTGGTGAAAGTATACTAACTTTTACACCGACTGTTCCAGGCTTTGTTTGTGCTGTTGATTGAGCTCTGTCCACTACTTTTGCGCTTTCTCCTGTTTTTTTCAAATATCCCTGTGCAAATCTCCATGTTTTTGCTCTTGCTCCAGGAAGTTTTCCACTTAGTCTTATTTCAGTACCAAGAGCTCCAGCTTCCATTATTTTTTGCAAAGCCTTATAGGCAATGACTTTAAATTTCAGCGGACCAAATCTTTCAAGGCTTAGAGCAATTTCATCAGCCATTATCTGAGCATCAAACTCTGGCCTTTTTATTTCATCTATCTCTATGTGGGGGTTTTCAAAATTGAATTTATTCTTTAAAATTCTCGTTAATTCATCTATCTTTTCTCCTCCTCTTCCTATTATTAATCCAGGTTTGCTTGTTGCTATAATTATTTTTTCTCCAACCGGAGCATATTCTATTCTTATTTTGCTTACTTTTCCTTTTCCAAGGGATTTTTTTACATATTCCCGAATAGAAAATTCGTCCTTTTTAAATTTAATAACGCTTTTTTCTTCCATTTTTTAGTTTCCTTTCTTATTTTTACTTTTAGCGATTAATCTTATATGTGTTCTTTTTTTTCTTACTTGTCCAAATTTCCCATAGGGTCTTACACCCATATTTGCAATAGCTTCAGCAATAATCGGGTCTTCTAAGTTGTTATAAACAGCATTTGCAGATAAACTTTTTAATATCTTTATAAAATTCTCAGAAGCTAACTTCGGAAATCTTCCAGACATCATTCTTTTGCCTTTTCTGTGCGGAATTTCTCCTTTCATTGGAACTGCTTTTCTTAATTTAATAACCTGCTCAAGATCAACAATTGCATCCGAAATCTTTTTATTTTTTATGAACTTGCATATTGCTATAGAATACTTTGTAGATACAGGAATATTATACGCATTTATAATAGCCTCTGTTTTTTTTGGTTTTTCCTGTTCTTTTTTAGCTGTTTTTTCTTCTTTTTTTTCTTGTTCTTTTGTTTTAGATATCTCTTCTGATTGATTTCCTTTATTTTCAAGATTTCCAACTACTTTCTTCTCTTCTTCAATAGCTTTTGTTTGTTCATTTTTTACCATTTTTATTTCTTAGCTTTGAATTTACTTCCTTTTGTGGCACCTATACCAGATTTTCCGTGCTTTATTCTCCTTCTTGTTACAGAAAATTCTCCGAAATTATGACCAAGCATTTCTTCACTTATATCTGCTAAAACAAAAGTTTTTCCATTGTGAATATACATTTTCATTCCTATCATTTCTGGGACAATAACAAGATCTCTTTGATGAGTTTTTATCTGCTTGTTTTTGCTTATTTTTATTTTTGCTCTGCTGATAAAATTTTCAATTTGCTGAAACTGCCTAAGAACCTTTCTTCTTTGTCTTGACTTAAGATATTTTGCAAATTCTCTTACATCTAATTTTTTTAACTCTTCGAGTGTTTTTCCCCTATATGTAAAATCCTTTTTCTTTATTTCTGTTTTATCTTCTTTTGCTATCATTTTATTTCCTATGTCCTGTCCTCCTAGGCCTTAATAAACCAACTCTTCTTCCAGGAGGAGCATTTCTTTTTGCAATTTTACTTTTGACATTTTTTCCTCTGCCAGAACCAAACGGATGATCTACTACATTCATTTTAACAGCAGACGTTCTTGGCCAGAGTTTACCTTTTGATTTTTTAATAAAATATACTCTTCCAGCTTTAACTATCGGTTTTTCTAACCGTCCAGAGCCAGCGACAACCCCAATAATTGCTCTACAATCTTTATTGAATGCTTTTTCTTTTTTTGATGGCATTAAAACGTAAATTTCTTTTCCTATAATCTTGCTTACTTCTCCAAAACTACCGGCTGTTTTTATAAAAATTCCCCCGTCCCCTGGCCTTGATTCTATATTATAAATTTGTGTTTTTATAGGAATATCTTGCAGCCTTAGAATATTTCCATTTTTAATTTCTTTTCCATCAAAACTCAATTTCTGTCCTTCAACAAGACCTCTAAAAGCAGGAATATAAAATATCCCTTTTTCATAAATTATTTTTGCAAGAGGGGCAGAATGTCCTGAAGAATTTAGAAGTTTGATAACTGTTCCCTCTCCTGCAAGTTTTGATGGATACCTAAGTCTAAATTTAAATGCCCTTCTTCTTACTCTATAAGTTCCGCTTCCATGCCCTCTTGCCTGAGTGATTATTCTTTTACCCATTTTATATTATTCCAAGTTTCGTTGCAACATCAATTGCAGGAAACTCTTTTTTTAATTTAATATATGCATGTTTCTTATTGCCTTTGATTAAGGTTCTTATTTTTGCAACTTTTACTCCAAACAAAGATTCAATTTCTTTTTTAATCTCATTTTTTGTCCTTTCTTTTTCAGTTTCAAATGTAAGAACATTTTCTCTTTCTATAAACATCACAGCTTTTTCTGTAACAATTGGTTTTAGTTGTATCATTTTTTGTCTCCCGCAAATTTCTCTTCAAGTTCCTTAATCGCATCTTCAGTATAAATAACAAGTCTGCCAAGCCCACCCCTAGCAAGATCTGCAACACTTAGATTTTTAGCATTTTTTCTTTCAAAAACTCCTGTATCTATTTTTTCTTTGTTACTGATAACCAAAAGCAAACCAGCGTTAATCTTGTATCTTCTTCCTCTTCTTTTTCCCTTTCCCGCACGAATTTTCTTCTTTTTTGATATAATCTCAAAAAGACTCTTCCCAAGAATTTTTTTTAAACTTTCAACCAGAGATTTTATTTTTAATGAACTAAGTTTTGATTCAACAATCAAGGGCAATTTCTTGATGTCTTTTTCTTCCAAGCTTTTGTATTTTTTTAGAACATATTTTTTATCAGCAGTAGCACTTAAAGCAGAAAGCAATGCGATATGCATTTCTTTTTTATTTATTTTTTTTAGATTAATCATTCTTCTTGCTTTTGGAGGATGTGCTCTTCTTCCGCCTCTTGTGGAAGAAATTTCTGCTCCAACCCAATTGAATTGTGAACCTCTTCTTGAGAGAATTTTTCTTGGAATTCTTGACATACCTCTTCCATATCCGCTTCTCCATACATGCCTTCTATGAACAATTTTACCAGATGCAGCATGCTGTTTTCCTGCAACAAGCGAAGGACCATAAGGCTGCCTTGTTTTTCCAGCTTCAACGACTTTTGCAACTATATCTTCCTTTATTTTCTGAGAAAAAAATTTAGGAAGTTCAATTTCTTTTGCTTTCTTTCCTTCTGTATTAATTATTTCAGTTTTTGTTTCCATTTTCATCTTATTTCAATTAATTCATAATTTTTCTTTAATTGCTTTTTACTTTCTCTTAAAGGAGAAGTAATTAAAATCTGCCTTTTTGCAGGGCCCTGCACAGAACCTCTTAGAATAAGATAGTCTGTCTTTATATCTCCAAAATTTACAATATTTTTCAGTTTTTGATTATTTTCAGATTTTCCCATATCAATTATTTTATTATTGTATAAAACTCTTGTAAACATTCCGAGTTGTCCGGCCATTGGTGCTCTGAAAGTTACTCTCGCTGGATGCCACGGACCAAGGCTTCCCGGCCTTCTTCTTCCTTTTTCTGATTTATGCTGTTTAAGAGTTATTCCAAATCTTTTTACAGGTCCAGCAAGCCCGTAACCCTTTGTCAACCCTCTTAAATCAACTAATCCGCTCTTTTCAAATATATCTGTAACAGAAATTTCTTTTCCAATTTTTTCTTTAACAAAATTTAATTTTTCTTCTAGAGTTCCAGAAAGACCAATTTCACATAAATCAGGTGTTTTTTTGATTCCTGTTTTCTTAACAATAGAATAACATAAGACTCTCATATCATCATATTCTTCAGGCTTAATTTTTTCTATTTTAGATTTTGCTGAGTCTAAATTCTGCTTTGGTAATTTTATTTTTCTTTTTAACTCTTTATCAGGATTTTCCATAATAATCTCTTTTGCAATTTTGTCATTTTTGTAAAATTTAATAGAAAAAATCTTTAGTTTTGGACATTCAAGAATTGTAGCGGGAATTATAATTTTTTTCCCTTTTGTCATAGAATCAGGAGTATTATCCTTAACATAAGCTGAAATCATCCCTGCTTTATAACATATAAATCCTTTAAGGTTTTTTGAAGAATTAGAGTGAATAGCATTCCAATTAACTCTAGGTAAAAATTTACTGGCTCTCTTTCTCGGCCAGAATTGCAGGCTTCCTTTTCTTGGTGATTTCCTTGTTGGCATTTCTAATTAATTTAGCGGATAACATTTTATTTCCCTGGAATATAATTAGGGAGAAATCTGGGTTTTTAAAGGTTTTTAGGCTTCAAATTCAATCTCTTTTCGTATCTCTTTTCCGTCAACATCAACAACTCTTATAATCTTACCTTTTCTTTTTGCAAGCTCCCTTATCTTTGCATAATCTGTCTCATTTGTTTTTGGTTGAATAATTTCATTAATAATAAATTTATGTTCAACAGTTGCTTTTTTGAATTCTGGTAAATCCCAAAAAAAATCCTCTTTTGCATCTCTGTAATATTTTTCATCAAGTTCAAGTTGACAGAATTTGTTATCAACCTTGTTCTCGCTTTTTCCAGGTTTAGGTAGTTTGCTTTTTATCCTTAATTTAATCCCAGAGCCGTCTGCATTCAGAAGAAAATAATAAACTCCGTCTGCAATTTTCTTTATTTGATTGCTCGTGAAATTGCTTACATTATAAACCCATTTCCCTTCTTTTTTTATACCAGATAACTCTTTTATTTCTTCCTTACTTAATATAATTCCATTAAAAATAGCATTATTTAAACCAGCGATGAATAAAACAAGATCATTTGTAAACTCAAAACTGCTTTTAATCTTGACATTTTTTGTCTTCCATAAACTTAAAAGAGCTTTCTTATTGTATTCTCCTTTACCAAAACGAATAAATTGTTTATGTACAGCCCAGCTAGATTTACTTTGAAAAATCTCTTTTATAAAATTCATAAATTTATCTATGGAATTTTACTTATAAATCTTATTATCATAAATAATTTACAAAGTTTTATAAGTTTGTTATGCTTTTAAAAATAATACCGAGAAATAAAAATGGATGATATTTATTTTAGAAAAACAATGTCTGCAATTTTGTTAGTTTCTCTTATAATTTTATCATTATTTATCTTAAAATCAGTTATTATCTCAATAATAATTTCTTTTCTACTTGTTTTTATTTTTTCTCCTGTTTATGATTGGTTTAATAAATATATAAAATCACCAAATATTTCTGCAGGTTTAATTCTTTTATTTTTGCTTTTAATTATAATATTGCCTATATGGTTTTTAACACCTATCTTAATCAAACAATCTCTTGAAATATTTAAAATAACTAGTGAATTAGATCTTATCACACCACTTAAGTCTGTTTTTCCTTCTATATTTTCCTCTGAACAGCTAACATTAGAAATAGCTTCCACACTTTCCTCTTTTATATCTAAAATGACTAATTCTTTAGTTAATTCTCTAGCAAATATAATTCTTGATTTTCCTGCAATAATGCTTCATCTCTTAATTATCTTCTTCACGTTTTTTGTGGTACTAAGAGATAAAAAAGTTGTTGTAGATTATATAAAAAGCCTGCTTCCTTTTTCAAAAGAGATAGAAGAAAAAATATTTACATATTCAAAAAATGTAACAGCTGCTGTTTTATACGGACAATTTGTTGTTGGTTTGCTTCAGGGTATCATTTTAGGAATTGGATTGTTTATTTTCCAGGTTCCAAATGCATTATTCTTTACACTAATAGCAATGTTCCTTGGTGTCCTTCCAATTATTGGAACAGCAATTTTATGGATTCCACTGACAATCTATTTTTTTATTACAAATAACCATGTTGCAGTATGGGGAATTCTTATATTTGGTCTTTTATCATCTAACATAGATAATGTTCTTAGGCCAATAATTGTTACAAAAAGAACAAAAATACATTCTGCAATAGTTTTAGTTTCAATGATTGGTGGTTTATTCTTCTTTGGAATTATGGGATTTTTACTTGGTCCTTTGGTGATTTCGTATCTTTTAATATTGCTAGAAATCTATAGGGGAAAAGCAAAACCAACATCAATATTAGAAGAACCAGTTAAACCTTCTAAATAAATATAAAAACCATTTTCTCCAGTTAATATAATAAAAACAGAGGTTTTAGAAATTTAATGCAACTGAAAACAAAAATTTTACAATGGTCTGCCGGAGTTCCAGTAGCTATGCTTAATGTAAAAACAGCAAAAAAAATTGGGGTATATCCTTTAGAGAGGATAAGTATTAAAACACTCTCAAAACATTCAAAAGAAATATCTTCAATTCTTGATGTTGCAAAAAGGCTTGTTAGAGAAAATGAAATCGCTGTTTCTTCTGAATTAAAAAAATATTTGAATCTTAATAATGGCCAGAGAGTTGAGGTTAATCTCGCAACTTATCCTCAGAGCATAAATATAATAAAGAAAAAAGCAAGCAACAAACCTCTTTCTCAGAATGAAATCAATATAATAATCAAAGATATTGTAAATGATGCTCTTTCTGATGCGGAAATCGCTCTTTTTATTTCAGCAACAAACGAGCATGGAATGACTACTAAAGAGACAATATTTTTTATTAGAGCTCTTCAAAAATCAGGTTTTCAACTAAAATTTAAAAATAAGATAATAGCTGACAAACATTCAATAGGAGGAATTCCCGGAAATAGAACAACCCCTATTGTAGTTTCAATATGTGCTGCTGCTGGATTGACAATGCCCAAAAATTCTTCACGGGCGATAACAAGCGCTGCAGGAACCGCAGATGTTATAGAAACAATAGCAGATGTGGAATTTTCTGTGAAAGATTTAAAAAAAATAATTAAAAAAACAAAAGCCTGTATGGTTTGGAGCGGAAGTCTTGGTGTAGTTCCTGCAGATTATAAGATAATTAAAGTTGAAAAATCTCTAAAAATAGATCCAGAGCCACAGTTAATTGCTTCTATAATGTCAAAAAAATTAGCAGCAGGCAGTACTCACATTCTTATAGACATTCCTTATGGAAAAAACGCTAAAGTAAATAAAAAACAAGCTCTAGATTTAAAAAGAAAATTTGAATATTATGGAAAATATTTTAGAAAAAAACTTGTATGTATTCTTACAGATGGAAATCAGCCAATAGGAAATGGAATTGGACCAGTACTTGAATTAAAAGATGTAATAAAAGTTTTAAATCCTGAAGAAAGGGGGAATAATTATCCCAAAGACCTTGAATTAAAGTCCCTTTTACTCTCGGGAAAAATTCTTGAATTAACAGGTAAGGCAAAAAAGAATCAAGGACAAAATATGGCAGAACAAATTCTAAATTCAGGAAAGGCATTTAAAAAATTTAAAGAAATTATTAAGGCTCAAAATGGAAGCCTTAGAAAAATTAAAGATGCTAAATTTTATCACAATATAATATCTTCTAAAACAGGAAAAATTAAAGAAATAAATAATAAAAAAATAAATTCTCTTGCACGAGTTGCAGGTTGTCCAATTGATAAACCTGCAGGAATTTATCTTTATGCTCATGTAAATGATAAAATAAAAAAAGGAGATAAAATACTAACTATTTATGCAGAATCCAGTATGAGACTTAAAGAAGCAATAAAATCTTATAATAATTTAAAACCAATAACAATAAGATAATTTTAACTATGTTTTTCTTTTAATCTAAACAAACCTTTAATTTTATTTACTGATTATATTTCTTATTAAAAATCTCAAAAATAATTATTATAACTAATATATAATCATGTTTTTAAACTTCAAAGTTTTTGTTTTTTTAAGACAGAAAAGGAAAATTTATGATGAGACAAGATGCTCATAGAAAGAAAATTATTGAATATTTACAAAAGAATTTGAAAAAAGGTTATACTATTGAATCTTTGAGATGGGCTCTTGTTGGCCAAGGTTATTCAAGAACAGCTGTAGAACTAGCTATAAATGAGCTTAACAAAGAACTTGCAAGAAAAGCACCTATTTTAAGTGAAGAGCCAATAATAAGGCATGAGATTATAGGAGAAAACAATCAGCCAATTGTCCTTAAAAAGCCGTGGTGGAAACGAATATTTGGTTAAGTGACACTAATTATTAATAAATAACAGCTTAATTAAGTATAAGGAGAATATTCGGCTTATAGTTCTTAATTTTAATATTTGATAGTAACCTTTAAAACTTCTAATATAATTCTTAGATTATACGCCTCTGTCGCATAATGGTATTGCATCGGTCTTGAGTGCGAGGACACAAGATTTCCTTCGCTTAACCTTCCTTTAAAAAAAGTCAAGCCAACCGAGCCCTTACGGGCCTCCAGGTTCGATTCCTGGCAGGGGCGTTTCTCACAAAACCTTATTGTAATATTTTGCAAGGAAATATCTGTAAAGATTTATCACAATTAAGAAAAGAGAAAAGGCGAGAATTTGCGATGAAATTACAGAATATATAACTTTATAATGATCGCTTATAAGATAATCTGCAACAAAATAAATAGTCGGATAATACACAAATAAAGTTAATAAAAAAGCCATTGGAGTGAAATAAATAAGATCTCCAATTAAATTTTTTATAGAAAAGTTACCCTCCTTTTTTTTATCATATGTCCTTGTAGATAACCATAATATTGCTTGCCCAACTATTGCTCCAATAACAGCAAAAAAAGAAATAAATTTTGAATTAGATGTGAATCGTGAAATTATGTATGCAATTAATGGAGCACCTATTAAAGCTCCTACCTCTCCGAATATTATTTGTTTGTTAAAATTGAAAGTATTCCTCTTATTAATAGAGTCCATTAATTAATATTAATAAATGATTATTTAAAAATTAGTATAGGTAGACTTTTAAAGAGCATCATATAGCAAAGAACATGAGCCGATTAAGAATTGTTATACCAACAAAAAACGAAGAAGCTTATCTGCCAAAACTTCTTCAGTCAATAAAAGAACAGACATTTAAAGATTTAGAGATTATTGTAGCAGATGCAAACTCAGAAGATAAAACAAGAAAAATAGCAAAATTATATGATTGTAAAATTGTTGAAGGAGGACCGGCAGATGTTGCAAGAAATAATGGAGTAAATGGATGTAACTCTCCATTACTTTGTTTTATAGACTCTGATGTTTATTTTCAAAATCCGAATTTCTTAGAATTATCATTAAGAGAATTTGATAGAAGAGATTTGGATATTGCAGGAACAATACAAAAGCCTTTGAAAACAGGACATTTTTATAGAGACTTGTTTTATACATTTTGGTACGAAAAAGACAATATTCTAATACCTCTTTTTGAAAAAACTAAAAGTCCATTCATGCAAAATGTTATGTTTATGAAAACAGTTGTTCACAAAAATGTAGGTGGTTTTCCTCCATATGAATTCGGTGAAGATTCTGCAATTGCTAAAAAAGCTGTTGCTAAAGGATATCATTTTGGTATTTTAAAAAAACCAGGAAAAGTAATGATAGCTCCAAGAAGATTTGAAGAAAAGGGAATTTTAAAAACAGTTTTCCAATTTCTTTATTATAACGGAAGAATAATATTAGGACATCAATTTAAAAGAAGAAATTCTAGAATTAACTATTGGAAATAATAAACAATCTTTCTTAAAAGCCTCAGACAGGATTTGAACCTGCGACCTCCGCTTTACGAAAGCGATGCTCTGCCACTGAGCTACTGAGGCTTTTTGCGAAGTTGTTTGAATGAGTTTTACTCAACGATTACCGCTGAGCTACTTAGGCTGACTGAGCTATGTAAGCATAATAAGCCGAGTTATTATGGGATTATAAAATTTATTAAATATATTTTTTAACCAAATAAGGCATAAAATTTAAATATTCTAGAATATTATATGATTCCATGAAAAAGGAAGAAATGTTTCTAAAGATAAAGAAAATTGGCAAAAATAGACTTTATTTATATATACCAAAAAAAAATCAAAATAAAATTAAATTTGATTTTAAAGATGTAATTAAACTAAAAATAACAAAAGGAAATATCAACATAGAAACTATTTCGAAATACAACTATTTAATTAGCATAAAAAAAGAAATTGTAAAAAAACTTTTTATAAAAGAAGGTGATATTCTTAGGGTTAGTTTAGAAAAGATTAATGTTAAAACTAGATCTGATAAAATAATTTATACAGGAAAATTAGATATTCTTGCCTTTGTGCCAGAAGAGACTATCAAAGGAAGTAAAATTGTTATAGAAGAATTTTTTAAAGATAAAACTCCTTATCTAAGATTATGTTCTTTTCATTCACGGGGGTCGAGTTTTAATATAGAAGTTAAAAGATTTGTAGATTTAAATATTTTTGGTAAACTCTTGGGGCAAATTCAGGCCGAAGGTTCTAAAACTCATTTTGATAATTTAGAATTCTGCAATAAATCTTTAACAGAATTAAAAGATTTTTTAGATTTTATTTATTATCTTGGAATAAATCAGGAAAGGATTTTCGTAAAAGCAGATTATCATCCACAAATAAAGAATATAAAAGATGAAATAAAAAAATTTGAAAATTTTATTGGATTAAAGGTTAATTATCTATCTCCCAATGATAAAGGGGGTGTTGGTTTTGGTTTTAAAATTATAGTAAGAAGCACTATTTTTTCCCAAACTATCTTAAATGCTCTAGCAAAACTACGCCCAATTATAGAGAGTAAAGATCTTAGATTTAAAGAATTAAGTGATGGTTATTTAGCTAAGTTACTTAATGGTGATGGAAATTTTGAAATTACATCTAAAAAAAGAAAAACTATTCAATCAAGATTAAAAATAACAGATGGTAATTTAGATTACCTTAATCATTATAAAAGGGTTTTAGAAAAATATGGATTTCACCCCCATATTAATGAGAAATACAATATTGTAAGGGCTTTATGTAACTTAGATCTGGCAAAAAATCTTACGGGAATTGGGGCGTTTGAAAATAACCCAAATATGGAAAGAGTTCTCTTTTTTATTAATTCGTTAGAAGGAAGAACTTCTAAGTAAAAGGGCTCTTTTGGATTAAATTAAAATAATAAATCTACCCAAAGAGAGCCGAGAGACCTTCTGCAGCAGCTGCTTTTTTTTCTTCTTTTGGTTTTTCTTCTTTGTGTTCTTCTTTATGCTTTTCTCCTGCACTAGGAGCTGCTACTAAGCTGGCACTTTCTAATTCCTTTGCTATATCAACACCTTTCAAACTGGCAACAAGAGACTTGATTTTTGATTCATCTGCATGCGAACCAGCAGCTGTTATAACTTTCTTCAAGTTTTCTTCATCAATTTTCTTTCCCAGTTTGTGCAGTAAAAGCGCTGCATACATATATTCCATTTTTTTCCTCCCTGTAAATTTTAGTTGATAATAAAATCATTTTATAATTTCTCCTGCATTTTCCTGAACATTATCACTTTTATTCTCGTTTTTGTTAATAAAGCCCTCTAAAACTTTTTCGTAAACTCCTGCTTTATTAATTAGTAGTTTTATTGTATCTGATGTAACATATCCAATATTGACTGCAAATGGAAGAGCTTTTGCGAATAAATTTTTTATTTCTTTTATTGTTTCCTCTCTGTCAATTTTTATATCAACATAAATTTTTCCTTCTTTTGTATCAAATATAGCAATAGGTATAAATCCTATTGAAAATGGCTTAATATCCAGCTTATTCATAACATCTGAAGCAGATTGAGATATTTTTTCTCCTTTTTTTACAATTACTTTATTTTCCTTAATATGAATTTTACCTTTTTCTATTTGAATTTGAATTCCAAGCGCTCCAAGTTCGCTTATTGCAGGTCCTGGAATAAGATCTGTTGGTCCTGCATGAACTTCAATATCTTCTGGAGCTTCTTGTCCTGTTTTTGCTTTTGTAAGTATTTTTTTGCCTACAAGTTCTGCAGCAAGTTCAAAAGAATCTATATCTGAAAAAAGCACAGCGTAATTTTCATTTATTTTCTCTTTAAGTTTTTTTATCTTTTCATTTCCAGATGAATCCAGAGCTCTAAAAATTATATTTTTTTTCGGAACTTTAACTACCGCCCTACCTCTTAATTTTTTTACAAGTTCCTGATATTGTGAAGCAGGAATATCTTTTATTGAGGCTAAAAGTATTGTTTTCTTATTTTTTATAAGTTCTGTAAGTTCTGAGACTGTTCTTACTTTTCCTTCAGATACATGCCTTGTTTTTTCCTTTGATATGCTTTTTATTTTTTTAGTTGTCATTTTAATATTATTTTCTGTGGTTTAGTCATTGTAAATTTAAGTTCAATGTTTTTTATGTTATCTTTTTCTTTTGGGACAGCTTTTAATATAGAATTGTAAACAGTGAGAATATTCTCAATAATTTCTTCATCTTTCATATTTTGTTTTCCTATAGCAAGTTTTATGCTTGATTCTTTTATTCTTATTCTTATGCTATTGTTTATTTTTTTCTTTATTTCGTTTATTTCTTTTTCATTTACATCAGAAAGAATTCCAAGCTGAGGAGAAGGCATTTTTCCTGCAGGTCCTAAAACTCTTCCAAAAGTTGTTGCAACTTTGGGCATGAGACTGGCCTGTCCAACAAAAAAATCAAAATTTTTTACAAGTTTTTTCAAAGCTTTTTTATCAGAATATTTCTTAAATTGTTCAGGAGTTATTGTTTCAAGTCCTTTATTTTGAGTTTCAAGAAAGGCACAAATCTTTTTTTCTTTGATTTTAAATGGAACATTGACAAAAATATTTATCTGATTTTTTTTCGCGTCGAATTTTTGCAGATTTATAATTAAATCAACTGTTTGATTGAATTTTCTTTCTTCATTTTTTCTTAATTCAATTAATGCTTTCTCTAATTCTTTTTTCAGTTCCATAGTAAAAACCTCCTGCGGGTTTTTACGAATCCCGCATCCATTAATATTACCTTCCACTTTATGCGCCAATGCCATAGAAAATATACATCAACGATGTGGTTTAACGGTATTTTTTCCAAACGAAACAGGTTTATAAATCTTATCACAACAATACTTATAAACAAAAATAAATAGTTTTTCTAATGGAACTTCTTGCATTGCTTTCTACAGGAAAAGGAACCTGGGGACAGGTCTCAGGACTTATAAAACATGGTGAATGGGATAAAATCATTATTCTAGGAAATGATTTTGCAAAAAAATTCACAGCAGAAAAGCCTTTTGATTTTATTGAAGTTGATACAAATAAAAGACTTATCGAGTTAAAAGAAGAATTCTCAAAGAAACTTCGCGGAAAAATATCAGGAACAGAAGTGGCTTTGAGCATTGCATCTGGTGATGGAAAAGAACATATGGCTCTTATTTCAGCTCTATTAAATCTGCCTGTCGGAATAAGATTTGCTGCTTTAACTAGCGAGGGTGTTATTGATTTGTAATTTTTCTTATCTTAAAAAAGAAATTCCCCATAAAATCATAATAATCAACAAAATTAATAAGAAGAACATTGTTGCAAATTTAAATGCTTTTTTGGCTATTTTTTCGCTTTTTGTCAAGCCTAAAACTGTTAAATAAAAGAATCGTCCTCCGTCAAAAATACCAACAGGCAGCATATTAATCAGAGCCACGCTTATACTTATAATAACAATCCACCAGATTAAGTTGTAGATAAAGACACTTACTTCACCAAATTTAGGTTTGTAATAAATACTTGATTCTCTAAATGAAATACTATCAATTATTTTAGCCAAGAAACCACTTCTTTGTTGAGATAAAAATGCAATACCAAGCCAGGCAGCTCCTTCTCTATCTGGATGTTCTTCAAGAATCAGAGTAGTTTCAGTAAAACTCTCTCCTGTTAGTGTTTTTATATTTATCTCATCTCCAGGAGAATACTTTGAAAGTTCTTCAACTAATTTTTCAAGACTAGTTATTTCTACATCATTAATTCCAACTATAATACTGCTAAGATTTTCTTTAATGGCTGGCGCAGAATAATATACAAAAATACTTTCATTTCCTTTTTGTTTTTCAAGTATTTCTTTTGTAATAAGATAACTTCTGCCTTCAAATTTTAATTCATTAAAACCAGTTTCATCTGCAAGATTTAAAATCTGTGAATAAGATGGATTATTCAAAGTTATGTTGTTGATTGCAGAAATACCAGCAACTGTTATTGAAAAATCTACATATTTATCAAAAATAACTCCAGCAGGGCTAAATGCTAAGGAAGAGAAAATTATTAAAATTATAAAAAATAAAATAGTTGTTAATACATTCGCAAACGTTCCCGCTGAAAGAATTGTCATCTGAGAAATTTTCTTTCTTTTCTGCATCATCTTTTCATCAGGTTCTACAAAAGCTGCAAGAAATATAGGGAAAAAATAAGGAAAAAATCCAAATCCAGTTGTCTTTATCTTTATCTTGTCATATGCTGCAAAAATTCCATGAGCCATTTCATGAGTTATTGCTATAATTGCAATAATGATTATCCAGTATGTAAAATAAAAAGGAGGCAAAAATTCAAGTTTAAAAACCTGCGGGAGATAAGGAACAAGCGGAAGTATTGGAGGAATTTTAATAGCTTTGACAACCTCTGGATTGAAAACATAAATTTTTACAAGAGTATAAACAAGATAAAACATACCAACCATAAGAATATAACCCGATGCAATAGAAAGATAACTCAAAATCTTTAATGTTTTTTTATACTTTTTCCCAATAGAATTAATCAACTTTATTCCCCATTTTGTTTTATAAAGATAAAGAAGCCCTTCTTTTTTCAGATTCTTTTTTCTTGTATAAAGAAAGATTGAAACTACTGCTAAGAATAATACTAAAAATATTATATCATATGTAATAAAACTCATTGTTTCTTTTTTTTAATAGTGTTTTAAAGATAACCTCTTTATTTTTATTTCTTTCTAATTGGACGAAACGCTTTTTTCTTACATTTTCTGCATTTAACTCTTCCTTTTAGAATCTTTTGAGCATCTGCTCTTATTTTTGTCTGGCAACTTTTACATACAAAAATATTTTTGAAAAGTCGATTTTGTGCTTCTAGTATTTTAACCATTTTAATTATAATTTTTTAGAGTTTTCTTTTAATTATTTTTTTTCCTTCAATATCCCAGTATTCAACATTTGATGATTCTGTAATTTCTTCTCTTATTTCTTCAGGACAATCTATTTCCATTGTTTCAAAACTTTCAAGATCCATTATGCTGAATTTATTCCCAATTGAAAGAACCTGCCCTTTTCTTTTATCGACAAGTGGAACCTCAAATCTTTCATGTCCTGGAATGACAATAATCTTTTTCTGATTGCTGATTATCCCGGACGCTTCTATTCTGCACTTGCTCGAGCCGTGTTTTCCTGTTTTGCTTATATCAATTTTTTTAACAGTGTAAGGTTCACCATCTATTATTATATTTGTTCCTGGCTTCGCCTCTGTACCATTAATTATTTTTAAAACCATTAATGAAAAAAGTAAAAATATCTTTAAAAAGGTTTAGTTAATATTGCTTTCTAACAAATATTTAAAAACATCTTATTAATTTCTTTTTAATGAATATTGAAAAAGGCGATTTTATTGAAATTGATTTTACGGGAAAAGTAAAAGATGGAGAAGTTTTTGACTCTACATTAAAGGAAGAGTTAAAAAAAATTCATCACGGGCATGATCATTCCATTAAACCAAAGCCATTTGTATTTTGTTTAGGACAGAACATGTTTCTTAAATCACTTGAGGAATTTCTTATTGGAAAAGAAATAGAAAAGAAATATGAAATTGAATTAGAACCAGAAAATGCTTTTGGAAAAAGAATGCCTTCTTTGATTCAGAAAATTCCAATAAAAATCTTTAAAGAACAAAAGATAAATCCAATTCCAGGGGTTACATTAAACTTTGATGGAAAAGTCGGAAAAATACTTACTGTCTCTGGCGGAAGAGTTATGGTTGATTTTAATTCCCCTCTTGCAGGAAAAATAGTAGTTTATAACATAAAAATTCTAAGAAAAATAACAGATTTAAATGAAAAAATAAAAGCTCTTAATGACTTTTTCTTTGGAAAAGATTTTAAATTTGAAATAAAGGATAAAACTCTTATTTTTAAAGTTGAAAAAGCTCTAACAAAATTTGTTGAATTATTTAAAGATAAATTCAAAGAAATTCTGAATTTAGACATAGAAATAAAAGAAATTAAAGAGACTGAACAAGAAGATAAAAAAACACAATAATACTTATAAATGTATATAATTTATTTTAATTATGGATGAAATTTATGGTGATGTTTCTTCTGATGTAAAAGAGATTGATAAAGAACTAGCAGAACTTCTAAAAAAACAATCAACTAAAATAAAAGTCGTTGGTGTTGGTGGCGGTGGAGGAAATTCGTTAAGCCGAATGAGAGAAATTGGAATTAAAGGAGGGGAGCTTATTGCAGCCAACACCGATGCGCAAGATCTTTTATACACAAATGCTGATCAAAAGATTCTCATAGGCCGTGAACTTACCCAGGGGCTTGGAGCAGGAAGCAATCCAAAAGTAGGGGAAGAAGCAGCTAAAGAATCAGAGTCAGAAATAAAGAAAAAGCTTTCTGGCAGTGATATGATTTTTATCACCTGTGGTTTAGGTGGAGGAACAGGAACAGGCGCTGCGCCGATAATTGCAGGACTTGCAAAAAAACAAGGCGCACTTACAATAGGGGTTGTTACACTTCCTTTTACAATAGAAGGTAAAAAAAGACTTGAAAATGCAATGAATGGTTTAGAAAAAATGGAATCTGTTGTTGATACATTAATAGTCATCCCAAACGACAAACTTCTTGAGCTTGCACCAGAACTTCCTTTGCATACAGCATTCAAGATTGCAGATGAAATTTTGACAAATGCAGTTAAAGGAATAACAGAGCTTGTTACTACAACAGGGCTTGTAAATCTGGATTTTGCAGATATAAGAGCTGTAATGGCAAACGGGGGTGTTTCTTTGATAGGAATGGGTGAATCAGATAGCACAAATCGTGCAATAGAGGCTGTTGAAAAATCAATTAATAACCCTCTTTTAGATGTTGATATATCTAATGCTTCTGGAGCTCTTGCAAACATAATAGGAGGTCCTGACATGAGTCTTGACGAATGCAAATCAATAATAGAAGTTATAGGAAATAGATTAAGTCCTGACGCAAAATTAATATGGGGTGCACAGATTTCTGCAGATATGGACAAATCAATAAGAGTTCTTCTTATTGTAACAGGCGTGAAAAGCTCTCAGATTCTTGGGCATGGAGAAACCATTGAAAGCATAAAACATCGTGAAATTGAGGAAGAGCTTGGAATAGAATTTATTGAATAATTTTAAAAACTCTCTGTTTCTTTAATTTTATAATGGAAGAAAAAGTCAGTAATAAAAACAAACTGAAAACATTTATAGAAAAATCGAGAAGAGTATGGCTTATATTAAAAAAACCAACAAGAAAAGAATTTGAGATGGTTGCAAAAATATCAGCTTTGGGAATTTTAATAATTGGAGTGGTTGGTTTTTTAATCTCAATAATAATACAGGCTTTTATCTGATTTATAATAATACTAATAAAACAAACTTTTATAAACCTAAAACCGTAAATATTTTTACTGCTTCTTAAAAAGTTAGGAAGTAGACGGAGCTAAAATGATTTTTATAATAAAAGTAACTACAAACAAAGAAGAGAGAGCAGTTGATATAATCTCTGAAAGAGCTGAAAAAAAAGGAATTAATATCTCTGCTGTTTTAAGGCCTCATGGTTTAAGAGGATATATTCTTGTAGAATCAGAAGATAGAGAAAGTGCAGAAGAAGCTGTTTTTAATCTGCCTTATGTTAAAGGAATAATTGGAAAAACCATAGGATATGATGAAATAAAAAATATGGTAGAACCCTCTATAACAACTATCTCCATAAAAGAAGGAGATATTGTTGAAATAATTGGTTCAACATTAAAGGGTGAAAAAGCAAAAGTTTTAAGAATAGATAAACAAAAAGAAGAAGTTGTAGTAGGTTTGCTTGGAGCTGTTGTTCAGTTGCCAGTAACAATTAAAGTTGATAATGTTAAAGTAATAAGAAGGGAAGAAGAAAATGAAAATTAAATATGAAATCGTCCAAGCGTGGCCGATTTAAAGAAAATGCAGATTAAATTATTGGTAGAAGGAGGAGAAATGAAACCAGGGCCTGTTCTTAGTCAGAAACTTGGACCTCTTGGTATACCTTTAAACGAAGTTATCCAAAAAATTAATGACGCAACAAATAATTTCAAGGGAATGAAAGTTCCTATAGAAATTGAAGTTAATCCATCAACAAAAACCTTTGATGTCAATGTTTTTTCTCCGCCAACTTCAGAACTATTAAAAAAAGAACTGGGTTTAGAAAAAGGTTCAGGACAGCAGAAAAAAATCAAAGTTGCTAATATTTCTATAGAACAAATAATTTCTATTGCAAAAACAAAATCTCCAAATTTGTTAAGTAAAAATCTAAAAGCAGCTGTTAAAATTATTTTAGGCAGTTGTGTAAGTCTTGGAATTCTTGTTGAAAATAAAAATCCTAAAGAAGTTGAAAAAGAAGTAGGTGAAGGAAAATATGATAACGAAATAAACCAAGAAAAAACAAAAACTCCAGAAGAAAAGAAAAAAATACTTGACGAATTCTTTTCCAAAATAAAGGCAGAACAGGAAAGAATATTGAAGATTGAAGAGGAGGCTGCAAAGAGTGCTGAAGCTGCTGCTCCAGTAACTACAGCAACAACAGAAGGAAAAACAGGAGAGATAAAACCAGAAGAAGTAAAACCAGCAGAAACAAAAGAGAAAAAGGCAAAGGAGAAAAAATAAACTCGTCTAAGCGTAGCCTAGTTAAAGAAATAATTTTAATTACTAAAATAAACATAAGTTTATATACCATAATACCCTTTATAGGGTATGAAAAAAAAGAAGTTTTTTATTGAATGTGAATGCAGTGCAAAAATAGTTGGATTTTCTGAACATCATGTTAAACAAAATTTAATAATTCATAAGAGGACGTCACAAAAACATAAGGAATTATTAAAACTAAAAAAGAAATGGCTGAAAATTGCCAAGAGATAAATAAGGAAGTTTTATTAATGGTAAAATGTCAATTAAATTTGAGGGGTAGTCGGCTAGCCTGGTAGGCTTTCAGGTTTGGGACCTGACGACGGAGGTTCAAATCCTCCCTACCCCATTTCTTAAATGAATAAAAGAGATTTATTAATAAAATTACATGCTTATATTTCCTCTGACGGTATAATAGATACATGGAAATCAAAAGATATTCATGGAAAGAAATTAAGAATACGAAAAAGATTAAGAGTCAGATTTTACAGTAATGAAAAAACCTTAATCGATGATTTTATTGAATCTGTCATAAAAATTTATCATGATAAAAAATACATAAGATATTCTGAAAAAAGGATGGAAGTAGAAGTTAGAGGACAAATAATTTCTAAAAAAATATTAGAACTGGGTAATATTAGCACAACATCTTGGGAAATGCCAAAAAATCTTTCAAATAAACAAAAAAGAATTTGGATAAGAGCCTTTGCAGATTGTGATGGAACAATTGGTTACTACAAATATAACAAATATGTAGCAATTGATTCTATAAATTTAAAGGGATTGACACAAATTTCTCATATTTTAACTAAATTTGGAATTTTTAATAGAATACAAAACGTTAAGTATAAAGGAAAAATTTCTTATAGATTAAAGGTATCTAGAAAAGAAAACTTAATTAGATACAATAGACTGATTGGATTTAATCACCCTTATAAACAAGAAAAACTCATCAAAGTTATAAATTCATATAAACAGAACACTTTAAAAACCAAATTTCTAATTAAATAATATAAAATGACATCAAAACTAAAAAAATCAAAATCAGCAGGACGTTTTGGAGCAAGATACGGAAAAAGAATAAGGGCAGGTTTGGTTGCAGTTGAATCAAAGCAAAGAATAAAACAAAAATGTCCTTTTTGCAAAAAACTAGGAGTTAAACGAATTTCAAAAGGAATATGGTACTGCAAAAAATGTGGCAAAAAATTTGCTTCAGATACTTATTATTTAGGATAAATTTAATAATAGAAAATGTTAAATAAAGACAAGTTGTTAAATATAGAACGAATTAATAATGGTAGTACCTCGGTAATATCAAAAATTATGTTAAGGTTATAAAATAATAAATATAAATTCACAATCATGCCAACATATAAATGCTTTAAATGCGAGAGAAAAATTCAGAATACAAATCTCGAAAAAAGATTTGTGTGCCCTTATTGCGGCGGAAAAATTTTTTATAAGCCAAGAACGAAAATAAAGAAAATTAAGGCATTATAGTTCCGCTATTTTTCTTAAAATGAAAAACAAAGAAGAATCATCACCAAAACAGCATGAGAAAGAACAGAAAATTCAGGAAATGCAGATTCTTGAGCAAAATCTTCAGAATCTTCTTCTTCAAAAGCAAGCCTTTCAGATGGAAATTTCAGAAGTCAAAGCCGCAAAAAAAGAAATAGAAAAATCAGACGATATTTTTAAGATTATAGGGCAGTTGATGATAAGAACAGATAAGGAAAAGACAAGTCAAGAGCTGTTAAATAAAGAAAAACTTCTTGATATTAGGCTAAAATCAATAGAAAAACAGGAAGCTTTGTTGTCTGAACGAGTTGAAAATCTTAAAAAAGAAATTTTTTAAATTTTTATTAAGTAATAGATATATGTAGAAGACTTACGAAATCTTTATAAATATCCACAAGTTAAAATTATTATGATTTTTGATAAAATAAAAAAAGCATTTTCAACAAAAGGGGGAAGCGAATTCAATGACGAATATCTTGAAATCGATCTTGGTAAGGAAGAGCATGAAAGCAAGGTTTTTGTCAAGCTTTTTGTATTAAAAGAATACGATGATGTTAATGATATTTTAAGTGCTTTGAGAGAAGGTTATACTATTGCAATTATTGATATAAAAACTCTTAGACAGAAAGATTCCATTGAACTTAAAAGAGCTGTTTCAAAAATAAAAAAGACAGTTGATGCTCTTGAAGGCACTATCGCAGGTTTTGGAGAAAATACAGTAATAGCAACCCCTTCTTTTGCTAAAATCCATAGGGAACCACCAAAGGTAAAAGAAGAAAAAAAGAAGTTTGATTATTATTGATTGGTTTTTGTAATTTTTCTACTCTTTTGATTAACTTAAATGTCTATTAATTCTAAACTGCTTCATTCTATTAATATAAATATAATATGCGGTTTGTTATCCTATTAATATACTCCCTTACTATTATATATCACACATTATTAATTAACATCCCCTATTAATATAATTTAAGGGCTAATACATTTAAATTTAATTTCATCCTATTAATATATTAATAAGTTACTAAATACCTCTAAAACTGCTAAATCTTAGCAATTGAGAAAACTGTTTTTAATGCAACTATTATTGTTGCAGGAACAAACAAAGCAAGAAGAGCTCCGAACACAGACGCAGCTGCATCTCCTATTCCTACCCCTATTAAACTTCCACGAACACCTTGCATCCCAAAACTGCTTACAATAACAAGTATAGCTCCTGTCCATAAAAAAGTCTGGGAATCTTTTCCAGGAACCCAAACAAATCCTATAACAATTCCTAAAACAACTAATATTCCATATATCTGTGCACTATATTTAACAATATTTGGAAGAGATAAAATTGTAGTTGAAAGTCCTATAAGAACAGCAAGAATAACTCCTATTAAAAATGCCCATGCACCTATAGAATTCTCCTTAGCTATTATTGCCATCTCTTTTATTGCAACTTTTTTGTTTTATTACAAATAAGATGAATATTTCTAATTATATAAATTTTCTTATTTAAGATAATATTTGAATTTTTAGAAAATTTCTGCTTCAAAAATATATATTTCAAATAACAGAAATCTTTATATACCATAGTAACTGAAAAATGATTACAGAAAAAATGAGAAATAAGTTACTAAGTCTGTTTGCATTCAGTATTTTTGCACTTGTATTTGTAATGAGTGCTGTCAGTGCTGTGACATTAGCTGAATGGCCATTGACTAGTGATGGAAGTCCAGTAAGTGTTGTTACTAATTTAACTGCTGGAACATTTACAAATAGTTCTGGTATTTCTCAAGTTACATTTAGTGCAGTTAATGGAGCAACATCTAGCGAATGGTCAACTGATACTATAAATAATAGTGAATATTTTGAAGTAATAATTTCCCCACAAACAGGAAATAACTTATTAATTTCACAAATAAGTTTTAATTATAGTAGATCAGATACAGGCCCTGTAAATTATACTTTTCAATGGGATGATAATGCTGCTTTTAGTTCACCAATTACAATTTCAACAGGCAATCCAAATAATATAACAGAACAGACAGCCACATCTTCTTTAAGCATTAGTGCTTCTGCTAGTAAAACTATTTATCTAAGATGGTTTGCTTATAATGCAGGAAGTTCTTTAGGAACATTTAGGGTTAAATCTTTAAATATTCAAGGAACAGTTACGCCAATAATAACACCCATAACAGAACCATCAGAAATAACAGCATGTTCTGCTATTGGAAATCCAGGAGAGCTCAAAGTTAAGAAAATAGATTTCAAAAATAATGGATTATCTTCAGGCGTAAAGTTTGGTGATGATAATGAATGGTTTCCTTTTGAAGAACTTGAAGTTGAAATTCAGCTAAAGAATGAGGGAAATGATAATATTGATGACATATCTGTTGAATGGGGAATCTGGGATATTAAAGCACAAAATTGGATTATTGATCTTGATGAAGAAGATGAAATTAATATTAAGGATGGAGATACTGAAACAATTACAGCTACTTTTACTATTGATGATGATTTAGATGTTGATTTAGAAGACTTAACAGATGGAGAGAATTATAGGTTTTATGTTGTAGCAACAGGAACAGTTGATAATGATACATCTCCTGAAACATGTATAAGCGATTATGAAAAATCATCAATAATTATAGAAAGTGATTTTGTGATTGTTGATAATATTCAAATGCCAGAAACAGTACGATGCGGAGAAACTGTTACAGTAACAGCAGATGTTTGGAATATAGGAGACAGAGATCAAGACGAAGTTTCAGTACGTATAACTAATAAAGAATTAAATTTAGCAGAAAATGTAATTGTAGGGGATATAAATGCATTTGATAATGAAAGAATTTCATTTTCATTTACAATACCAAAAGATGCAGAAGAGAAAACCTATCCCTATCCAATAATGTTTAAGGTTTATGATGAAGATGGTGATGTTTATGTAAATGATTTTGATGATGACTATTCAGAATTTGCCTTTCCATTAAGTATTGAAGGAAGTTGCACAGGAACATCTTCATCTGTTACAGTCACTGCTAATCTTGTTTCAGGAGGAAAAGCAGGAGAAGATTTGGTAGTTAAAGCTATCATAACAAATTCAGGAACTAGCTTGGCAACATATTCAATAAGTGCATCAGGATATGGACAATGGGCTTCTTCATATGATGTAGAACCTAAAACACTGGCTTTGGCAGCAGGACAATTAGGAGAAGTTTTATTCACCTTTAATGTTAACAAAGATGCTTCTGGAGAACAAACTTTCATGATAGAAATTGTTTCAGGAGATGAAATCACAACTCAGCCTGTTTCAATTCTAATAGAACCAAGCGGCAGTCTCTTTGGAATAACAGGCTTTTCAATAGCTGGAAACACAGGCTTATGGGCTCTTGGATTTTTGAATATAATCCTTGTATTAATAATAATTTTTGTTGCTATAAGAATAACAAGAAAAAAATAATTTTAAATTAAAATGGCATTTCCAATTGAAAAAATATTAACTGTTAGGGCAAGAGATTATATTGAAACTAAAGGTGGGAAACTTTATGAGATGGTTGGTGTTCATGTTGAATTAGGATATAGTGAACCTAGTTTATTAAAAGCTTTTTCTGAGAAAGTTCCAAAAAATGCAGAGATTGTTGTAGATTATAACCCAAATGGAACAGACGCTTCTAGTGCGACATTCTTTCGTATGGCATCTGGAACAGCACTAATTCGTATAAAAGATAAAGATGCGTAAATAGTTATTTAAATCTCTTTTTCTATAATCTTTTATGAGAAATAAAAGAGGAGATAGTCTTTGGAATGTAATAATAAGATATCTTATTCTGATTGCTGTTGCTATTCCAAATCTATTCTTGTTTTATATTATATTTAACCCCTTGACTGTCTTGCCTGTTTATTTCCTTTTAGGACTTTTTTTTGATGCTTCTCTTTTATCAAGTTCAATTATTCTTCTAAATGGTTTTTTTCCAATAGAACTCATAGAAGCATGCATTGCAAGTTCTGCATATTATCTTCTTCTTATTCTTAATCTAGCAACACCGGGTTTAAAATTAAAAACCAGGATTTATTCTATTCTTTTTTCATTTGCTGTTTTTCTTGTTATAAATATCTTAAGAATTTTTATATTAAGCCTTGTTGCAATTTCAGGTTCTCCTGTTTTTGATATAACTCATAAGGTATTCTGGTATCTTGTAAGCACTTTGTTTGTAGTTGGAATATGGTTTGCAGAAATAAAACTTTTCAAAATAAAAGAGATCCCTATTTATTCTGACTTAAAGAATTTATATGATAAATCTAGTTTAAGAAAGTGAATATAATTAATCAAAAAAAGGATTATTAATAAGAATGAGCAACCTTAATAAATATCTTAAGAATAAGAGATTATATTAAAAATAAACCTACATGTCAAAGTAAATAAAAAATATGTTCGAATTAATTAACCAGGCTATAGATGCTCTTCTTTTAATTATAAAAAATTTTGGTTATATTGGAATTTTTATAGGAATGGCTATTGAAAGTTCTATTTTTCCTCTTCCAAGCGAGTTAATATTAATTCCAGCAGGAGCCCTGGTTATAAAAGGAGAAATGAACTTTTTTTTGGTTTTTGTTGCAGGACTTTTAGGAAGTCTTATAGGAGCTGTAATAAATTATTTTTTAGCCTTTTTTTTGGGCAGAAAAACCCTTGATTTTCTCGTCTATAAATACGGCAAATTCTTTTTTATAGGAAAAACCCAGCTTGAAAAAACAGAAGGTTATTTCAAAAAGCATGGAGAAATAACAACATTTATAGGAAGACTTTTACCAGTAGTAAGACATCTTATTTCACTTCCAGCAGGCTTTGCAAAAATGAACCTTGGAAAATTTTCATTATTTACCTTATTAGGAGCAGGAATATGGACATTTATTTTAATTATTATAGGAATGTTTTTCGGTGGAAGTGCAGAACCGATTCTTAAATGGATAACAGCTATTATTTTGTTTGTTTTACTTTTGATAGTTGTTGTATACTATACGCTTAAAATAAAATCAAAATAAAAACTATTAATTGAAGATTTTCAGAGTTGTTTGTTTATTTCCTGAAAAGTTTCAATCATGAACCTTTCTGTTCCTTCAAGTATTTCACAGTCTTTGATGTTTATATTGTAGCATGCAGGACCAACTTTTTCTATGCTTGTTTCATTGGATTCCTGCAATTTCACAAACATATACCTTCCATCTGGATCACAGGTTGCATTTTCATCTTTTATTACATTAATTCTTGTAATTTTATAGAGCTGTAAAAGATTTGCTACAGCAATAATCCCCTTACCATTACAATTAAAATCAGATGTACTGTTAAGAACCATTATATCTCGAAATACAAGTCGTCCTTCAAACTTCACATTTTCTGCAAGTTTTCTTGGATCATTTCTTAAATAAAAATTATATGTTGTATTTTCTCTTTTATAAAGAACAGGAATTTGCATATTATAAGTTACTAAACATGGTCCAGAGTCACAAAATTTTACAACCTTAACTGCCATCCCCTGATATTCAAAATTATTTCCTAAATTAATTATAAAAATAATAAGAAATATTAACATTATAATACTCCCCATTCCTATAAGAAAATTCTTTAAAATTTTATATTGGTTTTTAGTAGATTCTTCTTTTGTTAGTTGGACATTTCCTTTTTCTTCCTGAACGTCTTCCTTTTTTTCTTTAACACGTCCAAGCTTGGACGTGTTTTCTTTTTTTATTTCAGGAATTATCTCTGTCTTTTTATTCTCTTCTTTCTTTCTTTTTTTTATTGCCATATTAAATTTATTATTCTATTTATTCTTTTATTTTTAAAATCTTGAATAAAAACTGATCAACCAGTTTTACAATCTCATCTTTTGTTCCCTCAATGTAAACACAGTTATTTTCTTGAGTAATCCTTGAATTATTAGTTTCTTTTATTATTATAAAGTTATCTGTGCAGGTTTTTATGGGTGAATCTCCAGGACATTCAAGTCCTTCAAGACATGCTGGCTGAACTCTTTCTGCAATTTGTCTAAGGTTTAAATAAACCTCTATTTCTGCATCTTTATTTTCAGAGTAAATATACAAAGGTAATCCTTGATAATATGTTGCATCTTTTAAGTCTGTTCCGATTTCAGGCACCTGATTTGGATTATATTTAAACGCAAAATTTCCAATAGCCCATAACTCATTTATATATGAAAATTCAAATCCATTGTAAGTTAATTTATCTGTTTCTTCATTTCCAGAACCATCAGAACCACCCTGTAACGCAAATCCTAAAACACTTAAAACCATTAAAACGACAAGAATAATTCCCACTATTATTTGATTTCTTTTCCTTTTTTCTTCTTCATCATGTTTTGAAATAAGTCTTTGCATTTTACCCTTTCTTATTATATTAAAATTATAACAGCCTCTTTTAATCTTTTCGGCACTGGAGCTCCAGCCAGAAGTTAAAAAAAGAAAAGAAAAAGAAAAAAATAAAAATTTGGACTTAACTTACCTGAAGTGTTGCGCTAGTTGAGGAAGTACCAATATACTTCTTGCCAGCTGTAGTATCTACAGTTTTTGTTGTTAGATATGTAGCAGCATTTACAGTATCTACTGCGTCATAACCAGCAACAAGCAATGCAATCTTACCTGTTGAGTAAGCATCGCCAAAGCTCTGGATTAAGAATTGTCCAGAACCTACACCTGTTGCATCTTTCCATGCAGCACTACATTTAGCTCCTCCAACCAAGTTAGCAGCAACTGAGTTTATACAGCTTCCACCAACTACGATTAAGTTCTTTGAACTTACAGAGCTTACTTCTGAGTCTGTTACAAGCACATCTCCCAATACACCTGCTCCAGTAGTTGTTTCTGGTGCAGATAAATAAAGATTTGCGTATGACTGATCTCCATGGTATGTTACTACAGCACTATCATAATCTCCACCTGTTGCGTGTACAATCTTTGTTGCCAAATCATCTATGACATAATACTCATAGTCATCTGTACTTTCAATTTCAAGACCTGTTGAGTCTGTTGTTACTGTTTGTACATGAACTTTATTGGTAGTTGTTCCAGATTCATCTAATGTCATATTAAATGTATCTCCAGCACCAATAGTATTATCCTTATTTTGTGTATCAAAGAATAGATACCAGTTATCATAGAAATAACCAGCTACTGATATTGTACCAGCTGTTAGATTGACAAAACCAGGTAATAAAGCAGCTGGTGTAAGAACACCACTACCACTTTCATTAGTCCAAGGAAGATGTATCTTCAGTCCTTCTGCAGTGTATATTACATCTGTACTTGAACCAGAGTTTAAAGTAAAGTTAAAGATTTCTAAAAGTCCGCTTACTCTTGTAACATTCGTGACAGTTATCTCTACATTACCAAATGAAATAACATCATTCAAAGCAGCTGTTTTTTCAGATCCTGTAATCACATTTTTGAATCTTGCTTTTGTAACACTATCTTCTGTTACAACATCTGCTCTTAAATAGTAAGATTCTGCATCTGTAGTTGTGTTCCATGATACAACCATGTATTTATGTCCATATGTTTCGTTAAAGACTTTTTGAACAGTATTGGTTGTATTGTCTGTGAAAAGTCTATTACTAGAATCTTTTCCAATAGTATTGAATTCTCCTGTAGCGTTTGCACCCAAGATTGGGATTGTTACAGCTCCTTCTTTAAGTGTTGTTTTTATTTCTATTTGTGAACCTCCACCTTTAACAGTTGTCTCTTCTTGTGCAGGGAAAGTAAACTCTGTCATTGAAATCTTTAAAGCTCCAAATGCAGGCATTGTTAAACTAGCTGTAGGTGTTATAAATTCTTCATCATCTACAGACCACATAAGAACAATTTTGTCCAGCTTTTCAGAAGAATCCTGTACTAAGAAACCAATGATTTCCTCAATGCTCTCATCATTAAGTTCAACTGCACTACCATGGTCTACTTCTAATTTTCCAGAACCAATGCTAATATCTACTTTACCACCACCTGTTACAGAATCATAATAGATTGTTTTAATTCCTATATATGTTCCATCAGACAATTTGTAAGTTCCACCTGTGTTTAAGCTATTACTTGTTTCACCATCTACTGTAACTAAAACTTGTGTAGATGACCAAATATCTACAGAAACACTTTTTCCAGCAATAGTTGTGGTTTCACCTTCAGTTGCAATTCCACCTGCTGCAGAGTCTAAGAATGTTGTCTTGTTTGTTGTACCATTAATTACCTTTAAGACATAATAATTCCTACCCATTAGCTTCATGGTTGTAGTTTCCAATGTTGCAGCATTATATGCAGGATGTGTAGTAAAATCAAATGTATAGTTCAACACATGTCCTTGACTTGTATTCAATTGAATACCTATTACAGGAGTATTATCACTTGCTCCTATAAGGTCATCATAATCTGTATCTGAAAAGTGCTTAATAAAGAGATTTCCTCCTAAAGTAACTTTCTGCTCATAATTATATTCTGTATTTTCATCATCAGTATATGTACCCTTTGCTAATAGCACTGTTAAATCTTCTTCATCTGCTGATGAAAAAACAGCAGCAGCATTATTTCCCAGATTTAATTTATCAAAATCTTTCTCTATTTTTACATTATCTCCACCTGTTACCTCTGTTCCTGTAACAAAACCTCCAAGGTCTGACTGAATGTTTCCTGCTTGAACTTGATCAAGTGATGAAACTCCAGCGCCTGTACCATATACAATAGCTACATTAGGAGTACCACTTGTTACGAAAGGTAATGGATAATTTGCAGCAGCAGCAAGTCCTGCGGTCATACCAAGCATTAAAGCGCTTGTAGCCAATGCAGAAATTTGCCTAAAATTAAATTTCATATTATTCTCTTTTCAACCTCCTTTCAACTCTATTAAAGAGTTGCCAAGGACAACTTCCACTGCCTGCATAACTATAGGGTAAAGTAACCAGGCAAAGTGAATGTAATAAATTAATTGAATTAAGTTTTCTATCTAACAATATCTCTATATTAGATAATTGCTTCTTTTCTCTTTTTAACATCTTTTTTGACATTTTTGGTTTAGCTCCAATCTGTCTACCTATCTTCTTACTATTCTTTTTCTTATCCCTTAAACAGCCCACGCTTCCGACGTCCACGCTTGGACAGAGGTTTAGGCAGTTTTGATATTCTTATCCCCTATAAGAAACACCCTGGGTGTTATTAACTTCTTCTTAAAACCGATTTTTCTTTAAAAAGCTTCCTGTCTATTTTGTTAAATTTTTTCAAAATCCCCGCTTTCTTATGGTTTTATTTATAAAACTTTTGGTGTTACTTGAATATTAATACAGACCTTTGTATGCTATAAAAATGCTATTACAAAAGATTTATTAATATATGGTACTTTTTTAGTAATATATATTATAAAGAACCATATATCTTTAAAAAACTTTAAACTAATAAAATGGTAAGAACAAAAACAAGGGAAATAACCATAACGCAGTCAAAAGGAGCCTTTTCTATATTCAAGAAATCAGGAACATCAAAGAAAGATTATGATTTTGAAGGACTTTCTATTTTAAGGCATATATTAAGTAATGAAAAGGCAAGGCTTTTGCAGGTTATAAAGACCCAAGAACCAGAATCAATATATGACTTGGCTAAGAAATTAGGCAGGAATTTCAAATCTGTAAGAGATGATGTAAAGATTTTAGAGAGGTTTGGCTTTGTAGAACTTTCAGCTGAAAAAACAAAGAATAGAATAAGACACAAACCAGAGATAGTTGTGGATAAAATAGTAATAAATATTAATGTTTAATTCTTTTCCTTAGTAATAAGCCTTAAAAGTGATGTTCATACTTTCTCCATACTTTGGAGGGAGTATTTGTAACCCACCTTTATAGCTGCTGGTTATATTTCCTTCTTTTAAGAAAATAAGCTCTTTAGAACTACTCATTATTTTCAGCTCATAGCCTTTAACAGGTCGTTCTTCTCCAATCTGCCAGCTCTGTTCAGTTATGCCTCTTAGAGTTGAACTTAAAACATCACATGAATTCCTTTCATTTCTGCACAAATTATTGTCATTACATTCAAATATAAGTTCTTGAACAGACATTCCTCCATGATAATCTTCGCACTCTGTTGTATATTGTAAAAATGACTGTATAAAGCTGTTTACTTCATAGCTTTCAACACTAGCTTTTTGCGGACTTTTTATATAAAACACAAGAAGGAAGAGTATTATAATAGCTACAATAATCACTATTACTGCAAATCCCACCATTTCTTCCTGTGCCTTTTTGTTTTTATTTATCATATTAAGCTTCATAATAAACAATAATTTTTGCAAGTTCACATTTATCTTTAATAACATTATCTATGTTTTCTTTTCTGCACAAAGCAACAAAGTTTGAAACCCCTGTTCCACTGTTCTTAATAATTCTTATTTCATCACAATTAGGATAATTCTCAGAAGTACATTCAATTCTGCTTGATTCTGGATAAATTTTTCTTATTTCTATTCCAGAAACTCCCCAGAAGCCAGAGTATTTGTTTATATTGTTTTTTAGAGCCATGACTTTGTCAGAGTCAACACAGCTTATTTTTTGTCCTCCGAAAGCATATTCGCATGAAAATTCAGGAGAATTTGCAAGTTTTGTAACAAGAAGAATGGCATTTTCTTCCTCAAGCAGTCCTGCTGTTTTATTAACATTTGAAAATACAATCATAACAAAAAACATTCCCACAAGAACAAAAAACAGAGTCACAGCTATGAGCATAAACGCCATCTGCTGGATTTTCATCTGTGCTTTTTTTTGTGTTATTTTTCTTATTTTTACCATAATCTACACTTCCCCTCCCCTGCAAGCTCATTTTGAGCTTCAAGATATTTTATTTCACTAACAGCATTTACAAGCTGCTCAGAGTTAGATATATCACTAATAAGATTTCTGAAACTAATAATTTCAGAATTTACTCCAGAAGAACATCCGCGTTCTGAAAGAAGAGAATATTTTTCACTATACAAATAAAGAAGCTCGTTTGTTCTTTTCATAAGCCTGCTTACCTGACACTCATAAACTCCTTTGTCTGCAAAAATAGCAGCATACATCAAAGCATTTGTTTCATAATAAACTACTTGCCCATTTTTTTCAACAGATTGAGAATTTCCATTAACTATTATATCACATTCGCTTCTTGATGTCCTAAAACATATTTTTATGCTGTCATCAGGACATTGTTGAACAAGAAGGTTTTCTTGATTAAGGTCTGAAATTTCTTCTTCTATTTCTTCTGGAGCATCTACAAAACAATATTTTTTATTCGCAGAACTAATATATATAAGATCAGCAACCTTAAATGGAAAATCAAAAGGCTTTGAGAAAACAAAAAAATTCTTTCCTTCTGCAAAATTTTCAGAGAAAATATACTTGTTCTGGAATCCAATATCTATATCAGTATCTGTCCATTTATTGAAGCTTTTCTGTGAAACCTTTATTATTTGTTTTCCAAAAACACTTCCATTATCACATCTGTTATAAATTCTTGTCTCGACGGGCATTGTAAAAAGAACACTTCCTGCTGTTTCAAAACTTGTTTCAAGAGGATTTAGTAAAATTCCTATTTCTTTTCCTGTCTTCGCGCTTGTTATATCTCTTCCTGTATCAAGAATTTTTGTGACAGCATAAATAGCAAGAAATAATATGAATGCTCCCACAATAATTGCAAAAAGCCATGCAAATGAAAACTCAAAACCTTTTTTATTATATTTAAGACTGTTAATGTGAAAAATACCCCTATTATACTTTAATCTCATTTTTTATTTATTTACCAAATTTATTCACTCTTTAATTAATTCTTAATCGTATTAATTTATATTCTTAATTCTACAATAATCCTTTTATCTATTTTATTATCTTGTTATTGTAACTAAATCTTTACCATAGTTTTTTGATAAGGTTAACTTTATTTTTCCATCATTATCAATGCAATATGGATTTTCATATGAGATTATTGAATCAAGATTTATATTCTTCAATTCTGCTGATTCTACTTCAGAGGAGCCAATAGGATAAAATATCATGTTTTCGCTTCCATAATAAGCTCTTTTTAACTCTTTGTAAAATCCTGCATTATTTCCTGTTGCAGACATATCAAAATCAACAAAACAAACATATGATATTTTTGATGGAAGAGAATATTCTTTTTCTTCAGAACTTTCTCCATCGCTTATCCATATTCTGTTAATGTCTGATTGAAAATCACTTATAAATTTTTGAGTTTTTGCCTCATCTCCTATTCCAAGAAAAATCTTTATTGCGTAAAAAGCAAATACAAGGAAAACTATTATTAATATTATTGAAAAAATCATTCCAAAGGACATTTTTATTTGTCCAGCAACCTCTTTCTTTATCATCAAAGAAAAAGTCAAAATAACTTTATTAATTTAATGTTTAAATTCAAGCAACCTCAAAAGGCTTTGCAATTATGTTGCACTGGTCAGGCAGAGCTCTGTTTCCAAAGTCGTCCTGGCATTTTATATAGAATGTCTTGCTCTTGTCCCATTTTGTTGAATGAATTCTGCCGTTTGAGCTTGTTTCCATCTCTATTCCATCATCAAAGCCATATTCACATTCCATACTTTCTGTACTATATACACATGTTGCATTTTCATTTGTAATTATCTTAAGACTCTGCTCGTCATGATAAACTCTAACAACAATTGGAGGCTCATTGTCTGTTTCTACATTAAATGTCACAACCGTGTTATCTGCATTTCCTCCTAAATCAACACATCTTATATTATATGTATAATCTCCTTCTGGAAGATATAAATCCTGAGAGTGTTTGTAAGAATTTGTTGTATAAAATTCATTAAAGTTTCCGTTTGTTCCATATCCTTCATGATAACACATAGCTTGTCCTTTATTATATCCTGCAGATGTTTCTACTTCAAGTGTTACTTTTATTACATTTGTTGAATCTCTCATTGTTGTTTCATTTGGTTTTGCACTTAAAATATACAATGGTTCTGTTCCTTTCAAAACAAATTTGTATGACTGCTCGTTTGCATTTCTACTACTTTCATCTGTTCCTACAAGCCATGGTTGGTCTTTGCATCTAAAATAGAAAATATTGTCAACTCTATTTTCTAATCCTGTAAGTGTTGTTTTGCATTCATAAAGTCCTTGTGCATTCATTTGCAAAACACCTGTATTACAATTCATATTATTTTCCATATCGTCATAACCAAGATCTGTTTTGCTCCATCTACATTCTGCAGGCTCGTTTATATAAACACTTAAATCAACACTTTCCTGATTAAATGCAATAGGCATGTTGTTTAATATACTTGTACTCATTATCATAGGAGGAGTTGTATCAGGTCCTTCATCAACACATAAACTAAATACAAAGTCTGCTGTATTTGAGTTTCCATTTTCATCTTGGCATTTTACATATAATGACAGTTCTCCACCTGTTGGAAGAGTTAGATTCTCAGATGCAAGTGCTTCTGCACCAGGCAGACTTAACTGATAAGAATGATTATATAATGATGCTCCACCGCTAAGTAATTTATTTTCCATTTCATCAAAACTAATTGCTCTTGTTGTGCTTATCTTGCATTTTGCAGGTTCATCAAGCGTAACCCCAAATCTTAATGGTGTGAATGCAGCAATACAACCTTTTGTATTTCCTTGTGGAACAATTTTTACTCCTCTATTTGGAGGAGATATGGCATTATTAGGAGTATATTGATATTCTGTTGTAAGTGTTTTAAGCCATGCTTGAATTATAGGAGGTTTGATATCATCTCTGCTAACCCATATACATAATTCTTCATCTGTTCCTTTATTTACTAATTCACAACTTTGTCCGAGGCTTGCACATCTATATTCTGTGCAAGGAAGAATTCCATCATTGCATTTTTCACAATTGCTTCCTCCAGAAGGAGCATCCCAAAGTTCGCATGTAAACTGAACAATTCTAGTGTCTTCTTTTGTGAAACCTCCAAATAAAATAAAGACAATTAATCCTACTACAAGTCCTATTCCAAGAGCTGCAAGTCCTACACCAATACCTAATCCTTGTCCTACCCATTCTGCAATACCTATTCCTTTTTGCGCAGATAACCACCCAAAAAAATAACCTATTGCTCCAGCACCCCCAATCTTATTTGCAAGAGAAGAATCTACTCCAAGTAATTGAAGTCCAAAACTAATTACTGCATAAATAGCAGCAGCATATCCTGCATTTGTAATTACAGAGCCAACTGTTATACTTGCTGCTTCGCCACCAACAGCACCTGCTTCTGCTAGACTTGTACTTGCAGCACCCCCAGCTCCTCCTAATCCAGGTGTTCCAACAGATCCTAATCCTTTGTATCCCTCTTTTGCAAGATTTAATCCTGAAATACCAAGAAGAAATGATGGTGTATTTGTATTTGAAGGGGTTGCCTTTTTCTCTCCAGGCCCATCAGGATCAGCACTCACAACAAGCAAACTTTCTCCAACAAGATATGAAAATGCAATTATGCTTGCTATTAAAATAATTATTTGTAATAATGCGATTGTTCCTATTTTTCTTCTAAATTTTCTTTTTTTATTCATTTTCAAAATTTATTATTAAGGTCTTCCAGGATCATTATAATTTTCTGTATTCCATCCAGAAACACCTATATAATTTGTTTTAACACCACAATCTCCTAAAGCATTACATAAAGTATTGAAGTCTGTTCCTCTTCCAGCTGCAGTACCATATATTTCGCACTCACAATTCTCAACACATTTCCAAGAGCCAAATAATGGTTTTTCATATTTTATAACACAATTTGTATTAAACATTGAGCATAATTGCTGAGCACCAGTTATTGTATTATTATCTTCGCTGTAAAATTCATATCCAGGAGCATATTTTGGAACACATAGTCCTTTATCTTGTTCTGGTACTTTACTATACAAAACTTTGAATAATGTACTTGTCATCCATTTACAATCTCTTTTGTCTGTGTTTTCACAATCCTCTTGATTATCCTGCAGAACACAATCCTGCCATTTGTTTACTCGAAATGAAGCAATACTAAATCCTTTAATATCATTTTCAATACAAGTTGTTTGCCTAAAAGGATCAGGTTTTTCATCAGTAACTTCTCCCGCATAGCATACAAGTCTAAAAGACTCGCTTCCAGGAAGATCTACATATTTTTTATTTGTTGCAGAATTTGCACACCATGTCTCTCCGTGCAGATATGTTTGCCCTTGCCATTTACAATTAAGAGAAGCACATACAAAATCTCCATAATTTGGTTGTTTTGGTGTTTGAGTATTTCCTCTTTCAAATTCCTTACATGTAGAACCTTCAAGATAATTACAGCTTCCACATGAATTTGAATTTGTTGGATTTCCATTGCTATCATAGCTTAAGCTACAGCTAGCTGTTCTATTTATTATGTTAGTCCAGTATTCTTGATCATTTGCTTTTGAAGCATCATATATATTTGCAGTATTTCCACAGCTGTCTAAGAAGTAAACAACATCATCATTTTCAAGACATGTTGTTTTTGTTGATGGTCCGCATATTGTTCCAAGGCTTGCTGCAGAACATAAAAATCCTTCATGAAATTCTATTGTTGTTCCCGAATCAGATGTTCCTTGTAAATCCTGACAATCAGTTCTTGTTAATAACTTGCATTTTCTTGAAAATCCATCATCAATTACACAAGCTCCTTTTTCTTTTGGAAAAGCACTTAATAGGCATTGCGTCTGGTCTTTTATGCTTCCATCAAAATTTGTTTCAAGTCCATAAATTGAAGCAAGTCTTGAGCATCTTGTTGAAGTTACAAAAGAAGCACCATCTCCAATAAAGCAACATCCAAGTTTACACTGGGGAATTTCATTTGGTTTTCCTTCAACCCATACTCCATTATTTTTTTCCTGACAAACTATCTGAGGAACATTTGGAAGACATGTTCCTTCTAATCCATTAACACATGTTCCTGTTTTGCAAAAAGCAGTTGATTCACATGAACTTGCAGCACTTCTGTATTTTGTATCTATCTGGCCTTCTGGAACATTCTGGCACCATGCTCCACTGGTTGTTCTTTCTGCACAAAAATAAGTTTCCTGACTGGAAACTAGAGAAGTTTGTATAAGAATACTTATTAATGCAAACCCAAATAATAAAATTAATATTAAGCTTATTTTTTTATTATTCTTATTTATTAGTAGATTATTGTTCTTCCTCATTTTTATGCGCTCCCAAAGACAGGAACACTGCCAAAGCCAGAAGGCCAGACAACACTTCTGGATGCAAACTGGAATTTCTTTCCAGTGTTTCTGTCTGTTAAAATATAAACAGTTGAACCTTCATCCTGGTTCTTTTTTTCAACCTTTAAATCAGGATAGTATGTCATATAAGTGGTTGTTTCAGCATCGCCGTATGTTGCTTCCCATTCAATTATACTATTTGCTATGCTTGTTAATTCATAAAGATTATTGTTCAAAATAACATTAAAAGAATCATATCTTTTTGTCTCTCCTTTTGAAACAGTTAAAACATAATTAAATTTTGTGACAATTCTTTTTGGAAGAAGTTCAACAACTGTCTCTCCAAGAGTCATACTAACATCATAGTTTTTTCCCTGATAACTTTCTTTAAGAGAATTAAAGCAAGAAACAACATCTGCCTTTATTTCATTTTCAATTTCTTCTTCAATATGCTGCTGTAAAAGAGGCTGTTGAACAATACAAGGAACATAATACTCTGTTGTGTAGCATAAATATTCAACTTTGCTATTTTGATAAAGAATAGAATTTATTGGTTCAATACTACCACCTTGTAAAGAAACAGTTTCAACAGCACCACTTATTTTATCCTCAATACAAGTTTGTATAAATGCAGAAGGATTTTGTTCATCAAACCCTGTTGTTACTTTTGTTCCAGGAATCAAGAAAAAAAACAAAATCGCTACACCAATAATTACTATTGCAATTATAATAAAAATAGTTACCTGTCCTTTCTTTGATTTTTGTCTTTCATTTATAGAATTAATATTATTTTTTGCACCCTCTTTATTCATAAGTTTTATAAGGAAATTTTATTTATAAATCTTGTTGGGATTTAAAGAAAGTTGGAAATTAGAAATATCTAAGCAAGATTATCAATTAAACACTGATCATAATTATCATTACTAAGTAAATTTGTAATTCTACAGAAAAATTGCATTATAACCCTTTTAAATGCAGAAACTTCTTGTATCATATCTTTTAGTGCAATACACTCTCCATAAGAACACAAATTACTCTCACATTCATAATTGTTCTGACATTTTGCCCAGTCATTATCTCCAAATTTTGATTTTTGTGGTTTTACATAACCATCTATGTCACAATAAGAATTTATTGTATCTACAACCTTTCCAAGATAAGTTATAATAAAATCAAATCTAACATAACTACTCTCATAATTGATAGTATTATAAACAACTTCTGTTGCTACAAAGCTTAACCCTACTATATCATCATTCCACTTCCACCCTGTAATATCTACATACACTTTATCTCCTTGTCTAAATACATATGTTTTATTATTATTCCAGTCAGGAACCTTAAGAGTTACAAGTCCATCAGGAGTTATTGAAAGGGTTATTCCATTGTCATGTGCGTCATCTACAGTTAATATTTCAGATTCAGTTCTTGTTTGTTCTTCAAAAGTCCAACCAATTTGATGTTCAAATCTAAATCCATATGGAATACATCTATTATCTCCAAAAGCATTACTATTAAACCATTTTGGAACCAAGCAACCAGAACATATTCCAGGATTACATTCAATTTGGTTTATAATTGGTTTATTTCCGCAAGAAGACATATCTCTACAAGTTTGTGTTTGTCTTCCATATTCAGGACAAATTGCAGGCTCTGTTA
>JBDRNV010000010.1:0-16339 GCA_043810695.1 Nanobdellota archaeon
AATTGAAGAACTTTCTAGTAAAAAATATAAGGGAAATGAGAAAGCAATGAGGATAATTGCAGATCATGTAAAAGCAGCTGTTTTTCTTATCGCTGAAAGGATTAATCCTAGCAACACAGGACAAGGTTATGTCTTAAGAAGGCTGATAAGAAGAGCTATTTATTATGGAAAAGATATAGAAATTTCAAACATTTCAAAGATAGCCCAGATTATTTTCAAAATTTACCCAGATTATCCAGAATTAAAAGAGAATAAGATACTAGAAACATTAAGATTAGAAGAAGAAAAATTTAATTCAACAATTAAGGAAGCTATAAAAAAATTTAGCTGTTTCACAAAAGATAATCCTAAATCTGTTTCTGCTAAAGATATGTTTTTATTATTTCAAAGTTTTGGTATGCCAAAAGAGCTGATTAAAGAAGAACTTGCAAGATTAAATATACCTTTTCCTGAAAAAGAATTCGAAAAAGAATTACAAAGCCACATATCTGTATCAGGAGCTCTTTTAACAAAATTCAAATCCGGACTTGCAGACCACTCTGAAAAAACCACAAGACTTCATACAGCAACTCATCTTTTAAATGAAGCTTTAAGGAAGGTTCTTGGCAAAGAAGTAAAACAGCGCGGCTCAAACATAACACCAGAACGTTTAAGATTTGATTTTAATTTTTCTCGTAAATTAACAGAAGCAGAAATTGCAAAAATTGAAGAACTTGTCAATAAAAAAATAAATGAAGCAGTAAATGTTAAACACGAAGAAATGCCCTTAAAACAAGCATTAAAATCAGGAGCTCAGGCAGAATTTGGAACAAAATATCCAGAAATTGTTTCTGTTTATTCAATAAGAGATTTCTCAAAAGAAATTTGTACAGGACCACATGTTAAAAATACAAAAGACATAGGAAGATTTCGAATAATCAAAGAAGAATCAGTAGCAGCCGGAATAAGAAGAATTAAGGCTATTGTTGAATAAAAATTGATTAATCAAATTCACTTTTCTTCAAAAATTTTTTAATAAATTCATCTGTTGTAAAAACTTTTATTTTTTTCTGTTGTTTAAAATGTTTATCATTTGACCAAATATTTGAATTTAGGGCTATTGCACATGCCAAAAAAGGAATATCTTTTTTATCTTCTATCAAATTAATCAATTGAGGTATATAGTCTTTGTAATAAACTAATGGAACAATTTTAACATATTCAAAAATCTTATTAAATAATACTCTAAATTGTTTTTCATTGATTAAGGCTTTTTTAAATATATATTTTTTATATTTTATTATCTCACTCAAAGTGAAAGATGGAGTAAAAAATTCAGATTCTAAGGTGGTAATTATTTTTCGGGATAAACTATTTTTAATCAAAGCAGAGAGAATTATATTTGTATCTAAAACAAATTTCATTTTATGCCATGTCTTCTGGCAATTCCTTCCTTAATTTTTTCTCCAATCTCTTCGACATCTTTTTCGGTTAATTTGCTTTTGGAAACTATCTCATCCATTATTTCTAAATCTTGAAGCCTTTTTTCTAAAATTTTTCTGATTACATCGCTCCACCTAATTTCACTATGGCTTCTAAGTTTCTTATGCAATTCGTTAGGTATTGCTAAAGTTATGTTTGGCATGAATATCTGTGTTTTCACAGGTTTATATATTTTTCTATTATAATAAAATTCATAAAATTTGGACAATTTCTTCATAAATTTTTATTTTTAAATTATGACTATCTGCCCATTTTGCATAAGCATTCCAGCCCTGAAAGATTTCAAGTATCTTTTCTTTATTTAAATCTGCGTTCCTATATTTTCTGATTTTTAAAAACATATTCCTTATGTTTCTTCTTCTTAAAAGTTTGAAATAATAAAAATTCCTGAAACCGACAAAGTCAATTCCTTTTGATAAAGAAATAATTTTAGACTTTTCTTTATGAAATTCAATTTTTAAATTTTTAATTAAAAAATCCTCTATTATTCCCCAGCTTAGTAGTTTCTCTTTTGATTGATTTAGAAGAACAAAGTCATCAACATATCTTATATAATACTTTGCTCTTAATTTATGTTTCACAAAATAATCAAGTTCATTAAGATAAACATTTGCAAAGAACTGGGAGGTTAAATTTCCTAAGGGCATTCCTTTTCCTTGAGGATTTGACTTAACATTATTTTCTAAAATTCTTTCAATAAGCCAAATTACTTTCTCATCTTTTATCTTTCTTTTTATTATGTTCAATAAAATTTTATGGTCAACTTCCTGAAAATAATGTTTGATGTCTGCCTTCAGGCAATAAGTTTCTGTTTTTAGATTATTGGTTATTTCACTCTTAAATAACTCAAATCTTTTTAGAGCAAACAAATTTCCCTTTCCTTTTCTGTTTGCACATGAGTCATAAATAAAAGACTTATCAAAAATCGGCTCAATTACTCTTACCAAAGCATGATGGACAATTCTATCTCTGAAATCAGATTTCGATATTTTACGGGTTTTTGGGTCTCGCAAAATAAATGTTTTTAATGGCTTTGGCTTATAAATCTGGAATTTCAATTCATAGTGTAAAGCTCTTAAATTAGCTCCTAAATTTTTTTCAAATTCAATAATATAATCTTTTTTAGTTTTTCCTTTTCTTGCATTTCTCCATGCAAGAAAAAGATTTTTCATGGAATAAATTTCAGGATAAAAGTCATTAGTTTCCATATTAGCATAAGTCCTGACATATAGACTATTCCACGCAACCTGTTATCGTTGTTGAGGTTCCTGTTGTTGCCATTAAGCTCAGACCTGTTGTCAAGATTCCTGAACCACAGGATGCTTATAGCCAATTTATCAATTAGGAGATAAAAATCTCTTCACCGAAATTCCTCGCAAGTAATTTCTGTATTTTATGACTTAAAATAAATCTAAATGATGTGCTAATAAACTGGCGTGTAATCCAAACTCATACTTCATCAGCGAATGCTTCAGTATAGTGTCAGGACAAAAATATAAAGAAACAAAAATTAAAAATCTTGTTATTTAAGCTTGGCAATCAAACCTTTTTCCAATCCTGAAAATCCAAGTTCTTTCAATGCCTTTGAAATCTGCTTTTCAGAATACAAGATTTTTTGGGGCGAACCAGCTTCGCTGGTTTCTTTTACCCCACGCAACCTGCCACCGTCGTCGAGGTCCCTGTCGTAGCCATTAAGCACAGACCTGCCGCCAAGATCCCTGAACCACATCTGTCTTGCAAATGGTTTGTCAGAGACATTAGCTAAATAAACAGGCATTTCTTTTATTCCTGCTTCATTGGCCAGCCATATTCCATAATCTTCAGCAACATCTCCAAAAACAAAAGCAGTTATTTCATTGTCTTTGAATCTGTTTGTTGGAATGCTTTTCCCTAAAAGTTTAACAGAATTACTTAATGCTTGTTCAACCTGCTCACCTGTTAAAACGTATTCATTTCCACTTCTATGAGCATTTGTTGCTTTTTTTGGACTTTCCATTATAGGAGAGTTTTTTGTCAAGAATATGCTTTTATCAGGAGTATAGATTACCCCTTCCCTTGTCCTGTTTCCGTTTCTTGATACAAAAGAGCCTTTTCCTTCCTGCATCCTTAATCTTGCATTTTCCTCTAAAGAAATTATTTTATAACCTTTGCTTTCCAAAGCTTTCTTTGCATCATCAAAAGGTGCTGCTATGTAAGCCGAGGCAATTCCTCTTGGTTTTATATCCTCTGTTATGTTTTCCATACATTTTCAAGAAATGGTTAGTTTATAAATATTTCTATTGCGTTGTCTTTTTGAAAAGGTAACAGAAATGGGGGGTATTTATTCTTATTCCAGCTCATAAGCCTCTACAAGACCATATTTTTCTTTTATTTTATCAAACTTCCAAGATTTCAGAAAACCTAAAAGGTTTCTATTTCTTATATCATTCAAAGTTTTTGCATCTTTGTATTCATACATATCATCAGGAAGAGGTATTCCATCTGAAATTAATAATATATCAGGCATTGAATTTAATTTTTTTCCGTTTGCAAATTCCATTGAAAAATCAGTTATTATTGAAGCACCACCTGTTTCAACAAAACAATATCCACTTCCATAAAAACTTTTTTCTATAGGACATTTAATGCCTACTGCTTCGTGATTTTCATCTGCAAAATAAAATATAGAAACACCATAACCCATCTCTTTCAGCAAAAACGCAAGTAATAGGGATTTCTCTCCGCATATTCCCTGATTTTCATAAAGAACTTCATAAGGATATCTTGAATGATTAATACTAATATTTCCAAACTTATCTGTTTTTTCTAAAAAACCATAAGGTATAGTTTGAACAAGTCCGATTGCAATTCTTACCTGTTCTGCTTTGTCATAAGGAGCTGAATTCTGTATCTTTTTAACAAGAGGCAAAATCATCTCTTTCTGAAATTCATTGCTAATACTCTGAAGCTTAAAATCAACTCTGGAAGGCATTTCTGAACCTTCATAATAAATTACTCTTGACATGTTTGAAATATTATTATAAACTCCTTCAAAAGCAGTAAAAATAATTTCGTTTTGTTGTCCTAATAAAAAATAGCCCAATGTAATGTTTCTTGAATTGATATTATACTCTGAAACACAGGATTCATTTTCTTTTGAAAATTCTAGATTTTTATTACAGCCACAAATAGATGCTTTTTCAATTAATATCCCATCGTCGCAAAAATAAGGCTTTGCTAATGAGCAGGTATTATAAAAAGTTCCGTCTCCGCATATTGGGATTTTTTCATATTCTATATCAAATGATCCAATATAAAAAACAACAAAAGCAAGAATAAAGATAATAATAACTATAAGAAAATAATTTATATATTTAATCTGAATTGATCGGATATTTCTAACATTAGTTAAGCTGGAAGAACTTAATTCTTCCTCTTTTTTCTTTGACATTTTATTTTATAAAATCTATCTATTCTAAATAAATTCCTGGTTTTCCTGGCTTGGCTTTTTTGAATTTATTTTCTGGATCATACTTATTTTTATCATTTACAGAAAATATTTTTACATTAAGTTCTATCCTTTTCTTAATTTCTTTTAAATTATTAGAATAAATGTCAATTTCATTAGGCAGAACATATAAATATAATTTAGTAACTTTTTCTCCTTTTTCTTTAATTATTCTAATAATATTATTTACATCAGAAACAACATTCTTAATCATTTCTTCCTCTTTCTCAAATTCTGGATTGATTTTTTTCTCGTCGGCAATTGGCCATTTTGTTGAAGTTATAAATTGTTTATTTCCAATTTTTTGCCACAACTCTTCTGTTATGTGGGGGCAAAAAGGATACCAAAGTTTTAGAAAGATTTCTGCTGAAGATTTATCAGCTCCTTTTTCTTGAATTAGATAGAATAATTGCCTTATTTTTATCACAGCGAGATTGTATTGGAAATTTTCTATATCTTCTGTTATTTCTTTTATAAAATAATTAATCTTGCTTTCCATCCTAGGGTCTTTTTTTCCAGGCTTAAAATTAAAGAAATAACTATAAACATTATTTAGAAATTTATGGCTTCCTAAAACAATATTTTCATCCCAATTAGTATTTTTATCTGGAGAAGCAAAAGAAACTAAGGCCAATCTTAAAGTGTCTGCACCATACTTACCAATCATATCCAGGGGCTCTATAACATTGCCTTTAGATTTAGACATTTTTTCTCCATCTGTTGCATGAACAATACCTTGAGTAAAATATCTTAAAGCAGGTTCACCAAATTTTAACAAACCTAAATTCTTAAGAAATTTTGTATAAAATCTAATATAAATTAAATGAGCTGTTATGTGTTCTGGGCCTCCAATATATTGATCAATAGGTGTCCAATAATTAGCCTTTTTTATATCAAATATCTTTTTCTTATTTTTTGGATCTGTATATCTAAGATAATACCAAGAAGAATTAACGAACGTATCCATTGTATCTGTTTCTCTTTTTGCTTTTCCTTTACATTTTGGACATTTAACATTAACCCACTTCTCATTTGTTTTTAGTGGATTTCCTTCTCCAAATTTTACTTTTTTTGGAAGTTTTATTGGCAAGTCTTTTTCAGATAAAGGAACAATTCCACATTTTTCACAATAGATTACTGGTATTGGAGTTCCCCAATATCTTTGCCTTGAAATTAACCAATCTCTAAGTTTATATTGAATTTTTGTTCTTCCTAATTTTTTAAATTCAAGATTTTTTGTTATATGCTCTTTTGCTTCATCGCTCGATAATCCATTAAATTCTTTTGAATTAATTAAAATTCCCACTCCCTCATTAGCTCTCTCTTTGACATTTTCTCCAGAGATAACTTGTTTTATTGGTAAAGAATATTTTTTTGCAAATTCAAAATCTCTTTGATCGTGAGCCGGTACAGCCATAACCATACCTGAACCATAATCAGCAACAACAAAGTTTCCTGTATAAATCGGAATTTTTTCCCCATTAATTGGATTAGTTGCATAAGAACCGATAAAAACTCCTTCTTTTTCAACTTCTTCTAATTCTTTTTCGCTAACAGATTTTATTTTTTTAAGAAATTTTTCAACATCTTTTTTCTGTTTATTTTTTACTAACTCAAAAAGTCTAGGGTGCTGGCAAGAGATAACCATAAAAGTTACTCCAAAAATAGTATCTGGTCTAGTAGTAAAGATTGGCCACTTCTCCCCTTCAATATCAAATAAAATTTCTGTTCCTAAACTTTTTCCTATCCAGTTTCTTTGCATAATTTTTGCTCTTTCAGACCAAGAGAGTTTATCTAGGCCATTTAGCAATTCTTCTGCATATTCTGTAATTTTGAAAAACCATTGATCTAGATGTTTTATTTCAACATTAAAGTTTTCATGTCTCCAACATTTTCCTCCAATAACTTGTTCATTTGCAAGAACAGTTTGACATTTAGAACACCAATTTACTGGAGATTTTTTTCTATATGCAAGTCCTTTTTCAAGCATTTTCAAAAAAATCCATTGATCCCATTTGTAATAAGAAGGATCAGATGTCTTTAACATTCGTGACCAATCATAGCTCCAACCCATAGCTTTTTGTTGCCTCATAAAATTTGCAATGGATTTTTTGGTATATTCTTCTGGATGAATTCCAACGTTTATTGCGGCATTTTCTGCAGGAAGGCCAAGACTGTCATAACCTATTGGATAAAGAACATTAAATCCTTGTAATCTTTTAAATCGCGCAAAAATATCTCCTAAACTATAAACAAAAGCGTGACCAATATGCAATCCTGCTGCAGATGGGTATGGAAACATATCTAAAACATAAAACTTCTTTTTTCCTTTTTTTTCTTTTGTACAAAAAACTTTTGCGGTTTCCCATTTCTTCTGCCATTTATTCTCTATTTTTTTAAAGTTATATTTTTCCATTATATTTATCCATATTATATGTTACTAGAATAAAAATTAAGTTTATATTATTTACTAAATAATTTTAATTAGATAATTATTAATAAGGGAGAATTAGAGCTGTTAATTATATAAGTAAATATTTATTAAAGATTATTTTCTTAGTATATTAATATAATTAAAATTTAAATATCAATAAAACGTTGTTAAAACATGGAAAAAATTCAGGCTTATTTTATTGGAGAACATATTTCAAGCAATTCTACAGAGGCATTTTCTCTTAATAAAAAAAGTCATTTTGGAGAGCAGCTCGGGGAAAAAATTCAGTATTCTTTACCAGAAGCTATTTTTCTTGCTGAAAAAGGAAAAATGGATATAATATCAGGACGAAAGAAAATTTCTTTAAGAGATTTAATGAAAAAGGCGCAACGTATTGATAAAAGGATATATATTAAATATAGGGTTTTTAGAGATTTAAGAGAAAGAGGATATATAACAAAAACAGCTCTAAAATTTGGAGCAGATTTTAGGGTTTATGAAAAAGGTGCAAAACCCGGTGATAAACATGCCAAATGGGTTATATTTGTGGATCATGAATCAAAAAGGCTAACATGGCATGAATTCTCTGCAAAAAATCGTGTAGCTCATAGTACAAAGAAAAATCTTCTTCTTGCAATTGTTGACGAAGAAGGAGATGTAAGTTATTATGAAGTAAGATGGATTAGACCATAAAAGATTTTTTAAAATTAAAGTCCTTGTTTTCTTCCAATTTTTTTCATTAGAAATTCTCTAATTTTTTCAGCATTATCTATACTTAATGCTGGAATATGTCCTTCACTCATTCCCCTCCTGCCTGAAGAAACCATATGAAAACCAGCTGTTTGAATATCTACTGTTGAGAATCCAAGAATTCTTGCTAAAATTCCTCTATGAATATCGATATTTTGAACTCTTTCGTAAGGAATATTTGAATATCTTTTCCAAATAATTCCCCTTTCTAATTTTAAATTAGTTGGAGTAAATTCATAAAACCATCTGTTATAAGCCATCCTTGCATAAATCTCTCCAATAATTATAATAAAGATAAGATAAACAAAAATGGACAGAAAGATAGAACTAAAAAAAAGCCCACTGCTTTCCCCTTCGATAAACGAAAATAAAACAGACATTATTGGAATTAAAAACCAAACTAAAAAGAAAGATAAAAATATCATTGTTAAATATACCCGCATTCTAAAAGACCATCTTGCGCCAGGATGTAATTTTTCCATAAAAGAGATATACATTTTAAGTTTAAAAAACTTCTTCATTATAAGAAAATTTATAACCTTTGTATTTTTCTTTCGTTTATGGCTCAGAATGCTCAAGAATTAAAAGAGAAAATTATTTTCTTTATAAAAACAAACGGGCCAAGTCTTCCAGTGCATATTGCAAAATACATAGAATCAAATGTACTTTTTACTTCTGCTTTTTTGTCAGAACTTTTTTCAGAAAAAAGAATAAAAATAAGTAATATGAAAGTGGGCAATTCTCCATTATATTTTATACAAGGGCAGGAACATTTGCTCGAAAGATTTTCTCAGCATCTGAAAAGCAAAGAAAAAGATGCTTTTATGATTCTAAAAGAAAAAAAATTTCTAAAAGATTCTGAACAAGCTCCTGCAATTCGTGTGGCATTAAGAGCAATAAAAGATTTTGCGATTCCTTTTAAAAAAAATGATGAAATTTTTTGGAGATATCATACTGTTCCAGAGGCAGAATTTACATTGCCTATAATAGAAATCAAAGAGGAAAAACAAAAAAAGCCAGAAATTAAAGCTTATTCACCATTAGAAATAAAACCAGCAGAGATAAAACTAATAGAAGTAGGAGAGAAAAAACTTGAGGGAACAGAAGAAATTAAGCCAGAAATTCAAATAAAGAAAAAAGAACCTAAAAAAATCAAAAAAGTAAGAAAATTGCAGAAAAAAGATAACAATTTTTTTAATAAAGTAAAGGAGTGGACTTTTGCAAATTCAATAGAAATAATAAATATAGAGGGTTTTAGCAAAAATGAACTACAATTGAAAGTTAAAAATAATGAAGAGGAACACCTTTTAGTTGCTTATAACAAAAAAAGATTGGAAGAATCTGATTTAGTAAAAGCCAACAAAAAGGCAAGAGAATTAAATCTTAAGTACACTATTTTGAGTTTAGGCGAGCCAATAAAAAAAATGAATGATTTAATAGATGCTGTTAAAAATCTTTCTAAAATCAGAAAAATTGAATAATTTTAATCTTTAAAAAGAACACATAACAACCTTTAAAAATCACCTTTCATCTTCATAATTATGGGAAAGATAAAAACCAAAATAATAAAGAGAACAGCCCGTGAATTAATAAAAAAAGGCATTAAATTTAGTGATAATTTTGAGGAAAATAAGAAAATTTTAGGAAAAACCATGCCAAGCAAAAAGATAAGAAATCAGATATCTGGTTTTGTGTCAAAGTTTGAAAAACAAAAACAATACTCTTGAATTTAATTTTATCGTACCTCAAAACTTTTAAACAATCTATTTTTATTAGAATTGACGCCGTAGCTTAGCGTTCTAAAGCGCAGCTCTCATGAGGCTGAGATCGGGAGTTAAAATCTCCCCGGCGTCATTTTAATTTTTTAAAAAATGTATCGCCTGCAATTAGATGAGGACCCAGAGACATTTTTCAAATTAAAAAAATAAAAATCCTTTATTATTGTTACCTTTTTTTCTTGGAAGCAGATGAAAATGAACATGTCCTATAATCTGTCCAGCAACCTTACCATTATTTAAAAGAATATTAAAACCAGCTGCATTATATTTTTTCATTAAAATATCTGCAACTTCCCTAATCACAGGAATATATCCCAAAGAAATATCTTTATCTAAATCCATCAATGAATCAAAATGCTTTTTTGGTATGATTAATGTATGTCCTTCTCCTATAGGATTAGCATCATAAAAAGCAAAAAAATCTTCATTTTCATATATCTTCTCTACTTTTATTTTTCCGTTTGCAATCTCGCAAAAAATGCATTCTTCTTTTTCCATTAGTTATTTTCTTGAATTTTATTATAAAATATTTTTCCAGCTTTCTCAAATTTTATTTCTTTGTTTATTAATTTTTGTAAAATTTCTTTTAAATTTGAAATCTTTACTCTTATTTGCTTTTTAGTGTCCCTATCTCTTATTGTAATATCTTTATTTTTTAAGCTTTCTCCGTCTATAGTTATGCAAAAAGGAGTTCCTATCTCATCATTCCTTGAATATCTTCTCCCAACGCTTCCACCTTCATCATAAACAACATGAAAATCTTTTTTCAAATCATTATAAATATCATCGGAAATTTTTACAATTTTTTCATTTGTCTTAACAATAGGAAAGATAGCTGCTTTTATTGGAGATAGTTTTGGATGCAGTTTTAAAACAACATTTTCTCTTTCTTTATCATAAAAATAAGAATCAAACATAAAAACAAGAAAAGCTCTTTCAACACCAAGACTTGGTTCACATATAACAGAAGGTAATATTTTCTTTTTAGTTTTTTCATCAAAAATTTTTAAATCTTTTTGTGAAGATTTTTCATGCTGGCTAAGATCATAATTTCCTCTATCTGCAATTCCTTCAAGTTCTTTCCAGCCAAAAGGAAATTTATACTCAAAATCCCAAGTATCTGATGAATAATGAGAAAGTTCTTCAGATGCATGCTGTCTTACTCTAAAATTATCAGGATTAGCCCCTAATCCAACAAACCAAAGGAATTCTGTTGCAAGCCAATAAGCATGCCAATCTTTTTTTATTAGTCCTTTTTTTAGAGCTTCTGAAATTTTCATTTTAACAGGCTCTGTATTTTTTTTCTGTGCTTCTCTTGAATAAACAAGAATTTCTGCATCAGGAATTTTATAGGGACATGAGCCTTCATCAGAGTTTATAAAATATTCAATTTCCATTTGTTCAAATTCCCTGCTTCTAAATAGAAAATCTCTTGGTGCAATTTCATTTCTAAAGGATTTTCCAATTTGTGCAATTCCGCATGGTAATTTAAGTCTTGAATTATCATAAACAGCTTTAAAATTAGTAAAAATGAGTTGAGCTGTTTCTGGTCTTAAAAAAGCTTTTCCACTTTCTCCAACAGTTGTTTCAAACATTAATTTAAATTCTTTTGCAGCTGCAAGATTATAATCACCTCCACACAAATCACATTTAGCTCGCACAACCTCATTCTTGTCTATTTTGCTTGGCCTTTTGCATTTTTTACATATTACAAAAAGATCTGAAAAACTATCTACATGTCCTGAAGCCTCCCATGTCTTTGGAGAAGTTATTATGCTTCCATCAATTCCAACAATATCTTTTCTTTCTATAACATGAAATTTCCACCATTCTTTCTTAATGTTATTCTTCATTTCAACTCCAAGTGGTCCAAAATCCCAGAAACCAGCCAACCCACCATAAATTTCCCCTGATTGATAAACAAAACCTTTTCGTTTGCAAAAAGCTGCTAAATCCTCTACTGAAATCTCTGCTTTTTCTAAGTCTTTCATTATTTTATAAGTTTTTTGAACATTTTTATTCATATCTTCTTTTGATTTTTGTTTATCTAAATTTTCAAGAAATTCATGCATTCTTTTTTCAGCATCTTTTTTAGTTTTGCCAAGATAAGCTAAAGTCTTTGTTTTAACTTTCCCATCTATTCTTTTGTTTTCATTAAGATAAAAGTAATCTTTATCATGAATCTTTTTTTTAACAATAAAGGCCATTTTATTATTTATAGCAAGTCCAAAAATTTAATTGCCCTTTTACAGGAATCAGTTTAATTCTTTTAACATTTTTAAGTATAAAGCCATACTTTCCAAAGTTTTTTGTTGCTAAATGTAATCTTTTGTCCTTATTAAATTCCTTTTGATTGCTATATTTTTTAACATCAACAAGCTCTGCTTCACCAACAATAAACCCTAGAGGTAGATTTTCAAAACCAAACTTTTTCATATTTTTCTTATCAGGATTTTTTGATGAATGAATCAAAAATTTTCCTCTAAGATTAGTGCTCCATTTTCTTAATTCTATTTTCTTTTTTCCCTGAAGAATTAATTCTGCCCACGGTTGTTTTAAAGATAAAGCCTTCATATCTTACCCACTACAAAAGAGTATTTAAATATTTTGCAGGCACTACATCAAGATGAAGTAATAATTTGTACAGAGATTATAAAAGATTAATAAAATAATTATTCTTTGTGCTTAAACAAATCTTTAAATGTTGTTCCAGAAATTCTCATCTTTCTTACAATAAAGAATATTCCAACTAAAATAGCAACAACAACAAGGATTAGTATAAAACCACCTGTACCAAGCCCATTATCTCCAAATATCGCAAATCCGCCTATAGGAGCTCCAAGCGTTATTATTTCTTTAACAGATGAGGAATATGTTGCAGAGTTTAAATCAACTGTAAGTGTTAAATCTCCTTCAAGTGACTCATTCACAGGAATATTTGTTCTGAATTCTTTAATATCTCCTGCAGAAAGATTTTGATTCTCAGAAACAGTTGCAACTTCATTATTAGCAGAATCAAGTAAAGAGAACTTCATATCAAGAGTTTGTTCTTCATTTAATAATTCTTCTAGTGAATAAGTAACTCTTACCATGTCTGCTCTTGTTCTTTGAACATCTGTTAAACTAAATTCAAATCTCTTTTTTAGAACATTGATTGTAAATTCAAAGTACTTTGAAATTTCAGTACATTGCAAAGACAATAAGAGTATATGGTCTCCATCTATCATATCTTCAGGAACTGTTACACTGAAAGAGAAATTCTTTTCATCATTTGTATTAAAGTTTTTGCTGTCTTCTGGAATATTAAACCATGATGCAAATTCGCCTGATGCAATAATCTTACATGCACTTACAGGTTCTGTTCCTATGTTTTTAACAATCAAATTAAAATCTTTAGAATTAGAAGGGAGTAATGTAGAAGTTTCTATATTCTGTATACTTAATTCAGTAACTACACTAGGGATTTGTTGTACAGGAACTTCTTCTATAGGTAGTTGTTCAACAGGTTCCTTTTCTGTCTTTTTTTCTGCAGGAGTGCTTATCAAAAATGCAGAACTTTGTGATGCAGATCCAGAAGAACCATTTGCATAAATAGTAAAAACATAATCTCCATCTCCATCAACACTCAATGTTGAATTTGCACAGTCTGAGAGAGTTGTATTTCCTATAACTTCCACACTCTCAGAATCTTTAACATTATACCAACATTGGATATTTTCTCCTGTAACACCAAACTGAATTGGAACATCTGTTTTTGATGTTAATGTATCTGAAGGTTGAAAAAGAGTGATTGTAGTATTAACAGGTGCTGGAGGTGCTACTGGAATAGAATAATCGAGAGAAACACTGCTTAATGAAGGACTGAAAAATGTTGTAACATTAGTAATATTATTAAATGAACTATAGCCCACAAAAGAAACTTTATATTGGAAATATCGTGACGATAAATTAAGATTAGCTAAATTAGCAGTTATAAAACTTTCATTAGAACAAACTGCAGAACAACTTCTTATTTCAAAAGTCAGATTTCCTTGCCCTTCCCAGGTTAAAGTATTCCATGTGACAGATTCATTTGCATTAAAAATCTTTGAAGTGTAAATCCCGGTTGTTTGATTTGCACTTAAAACAATCGCACTTCCATTATATTCAACATTAGAATAAGTTCCCTCTGAGAATGTTACATTAGTGTTTTGTTCAAAAACAGCAAATCCAGTAAGATTTAAATTAAATAAATATGCTGCAAAAATAGCAGCCAAAATAAATATTCCAACATAAAAATATATCAAAACCTCTTTTCTTTCCATTATCTAATATAGAAATTCTATGTTTAAAAACTTTTTCAAAGTGCATAATATACTTTCTTATCATTTTTTGACCTATTTGGGTGTTTTAATCTCATAAGAAAAAGTTTATAAATTATTAATGCGTTAAAGCTTTGTTACATAACTATGTAATAGTAATTAGTTATATAGCTGTGCATTAATGCAAGGTAAATGAAAACAAAAAAAGAGCTTGTTACAGATTTGCTTAAGAAAAATACTATGGGACTCACAATCATAGAAATTTCTAAATTATTAAAAATTTCGAGGAATACTGTTGCAGTTGTTCTCGCTGAATTAAAGGGGGAGAACTCAATATACATAAGACCTATTGGAAAAGCAAAATTAAATTATTGGGGGAAAAATAAAAATGAGAATTAGAATAAATATAATTATTTCAATTATATTATTTATACTATTTTTAAATATGATTTCTGCTTTTTTGAATATATCATTATCAGATCATGGTTCAAATATTAAGAACAGTACTGGCGCACTTTTAACGTCCGGAAATTTAACAGTTTTAATTTATGATTCATTAAGTGGAGGTAATTTAATTTATAATGAAACTTTTACAAATGTATTTAGTAATGGTTCATGGAATATAATGCTTGGTGAAAATTCATCAAACCCATTAGCTCTTGAATTTGGAAAGATTTACTATAAAGATTATTTAATTAATGGAGCAAATGTAAATTTCACAAATCTTACAGGACAAAATATTGATAGACAATTCTTTTATTCGCCGTTGGGGGATATTAGTGGGGAATATATAAATGCATCAACAAATATAACAACCTCTGGAAATATTACATCTAATTGGTTTTTTGGAAAAATTAGTAATGTTACTTTTATTGGAAATGTAACATCCAATCTTGATTTTTGTATTGTTGGTGGAAAATGCTTAAGTTCAAACACTATAGGAACAGAATCAGACCCCTTATGGACAGCAAATATTACTAATTATTTTACAAAGGCACAGTGGAATGTAACAAACACTTCTTATGCACTTAATCAAACATTAGCAGACATGTGGAATAGTTTCTTAAACACAACTAATTTATCTTATCTTTTAATTGATCAGTTTAATGTTACTAATATATCATACATGCTTATTGATAATTGGAATGTAACTAACATATCTTATAGAACTTTAGATAATGTCACTTTTATTGGAAATGGAACCTTCACAACAGATATTTGTGTTGCAGGGGGTAATTGTATGTCTGCAATTAGTGCGGCTGGAAATGCATCTTGGAATCAAAGTTATGCTTCTGCTGAATTATATTTCACAAAGGCACAATGGAATGTTACGAACACATCTTATTTGTTGATAGATCAATTCAATGCAACAAATGCAAGTTACGCACTCAATCAAACATTAACAGACATCTGGGGTGATATATTTGCTGGAAATGCATCTTGGAATCAAAGTTATGCTTCTGCTGAATTGTATTTCACAAAGGCACAATGGAATGCAACTAATACTTCCTATGCTTTAAATCAAACATTAACAGATATGTGGACGAATTTCTTGACAACGACAAACACGAGTTATTTGATGATTGATAAATGGAATGCTACAAATGCAAGTTATGCATTAAATCAAACATTAACAGATATGTGGACAAATTTCTTGACAACGACAAACACGAGTTATTTGATGATTGATAAGTTTAATGTTACGAACACATCTTATTTGTTGATAGATCAATTCAATGCAACAAATGCAAGTTACGCATTAAATCAAACATTAACAGATATGTGGACAAATTTCTTGAGTACAACAAATGCAAGTTATTTGATGATTGATAAGTTTAATGCTACAAATGCAAGTTATGCACTCAATCAAACTTTAGTAGATATGTGGACAAATTTCTTGAGTACAACAAATACGAGTTATTTGATGATTGATAAATGGAATGCAACAAATGCAAGTTACGCATTAAATCAAACATTAACAGATATGTGGACTTCATTCTTAGGAGCAACTAATACAACTTACAGAACAAAATATAATTTAACATGGGTTGGTAATTTAAATTCAACAGGAACAATTTATTCAGAAGGAATTAATAATTTAACAATT
>JBDRNV010000011.1:0-18233 GCA_043810695.1 Nanobdellota archaeon
ATTCTTAAGCCTTCTGACTTTAAAGCCTCGTGAGTATCATACCAATTTTTATTTAGATGGCTTCTTTGCTTTGCGAAATAGATATTTGCAGTTGGAATATAAATCATATTTTCTTTTTCAGCAACATTTGGATTTTGCTGAATTGGCTGTATTGTCTGTTTTTCTTTCTTTTTTGTCTGTGCCCCTGATTTCAGCTTTTCATAATACTCTTTCTTCAGTTGTTCATCAAGTTTTCTTATTTCTTCTGGATCTGTGATTATATTTGATTTACTCTGTCTTTCTTTAAACAGATTTATTCTATATTGTTCGTTTGGTTCGTTTGTTGTCATTTTTTGAGTATTTTATACTACTTTATAGTAGTTTATGATAAAAAATACTATAATAGGTTATTTATAAATCCTTCTATTTTGTTGTCTTTTTAAAAAAGTAACAGAATAATTGAATAGTTAAGAAATTAGTCTTCTTAAATTATGTTTAAGGAGTCAGTCTCCTTCTATCCCTTGGAAACAAAGTTCCTTCACGTATATTAGGTAATTTTAAGATGGCCTGAGTCAAACGTTCTAACCCTATAGAAAATCCACTATGAACCGGTGCCCCATATCTGAAAGCATCAACATACCACTTGAAATCATTGGGATTTAATTTTTTTGATTTCAACTGCTGTATTAAAATTTCAGGAACATGTACTCTTTGTCCTCCTGATGAAATTTCTATTCCACCATAAATAGCATCAAATCCTCCAGAAAATCCTTTTTTGATATCTTTAGGCCAGATATAAAATGGCTTAATTTCTATTGGCCATTCATATGTAAAGATTATTGTATCTGGAAAAATCTCACATAATTTTTTTTCAGCTTCTGGCTCAAAATCATCTCCTTTTTTTAATTTAAACCCATGTTTATTTAAAAGAGATATTGTATCATCATAAGTAAGATATTTAATATTAGGGACTTTTAATTTTAAATCTAAGATTTCAATTTCTTTTTTACAATCAGAAATGACTTTTTTTACAATAAATTGAACAGTTTGCTCAAGATATTTCATTATTTCTTTATCATCAGCGAATGCAACCTCTATGTCCATCTGTCTTATTTCATTGATATGTTTGCTTGTATCATGTTTTTCAGCTCTCCAAACAGCAGATGTAGAAAAAACTCTTTCTAAAGATATTGCTGCAAGTTGCTTATATAATTGAGGACTTTGTGCTAAATATGCTTTTCTCTCAAAATAATTGACAGGAAATAAGTCTGTTCCTCCTTCTGTAGATGTTGCAATAATTCCTGGAGGTTGAATTTCAATAAAATCTTTTTTATAGAAAAATTCTCTAAACGCGTTAACAATTGTGCTTTGTATTTTAAATATAGCTGCTATTTGCGCTTTTCGAATATCAAGACTTCTATTATCTAACCGAGTAGGCAACTCTGCTTTTACTGATTTTTCATTTACCTGAATTGGAAGTTTTTCTGCTTTGTTCAGCAAATTGATTGAAGATACCTCAACTTCAATATCTTTTCTTGCTAATTCTGCTTTCACCTCTGCCTTTTTTACTTTTCCATGAATCTCTACAACAGATTCAATTGTTAATTTAGACATCTTTTTAATCAAATTTTTATCTTTTGAAATACACTGAACATAACCTGAAAAATCCCTTAAAAGAATAAAAGTCATGTTAGAGAGAATTCTATAATCATAAACCCATCCTTTCAAAACAACCTCTTTTCCAGTCTTCAAGTCTCTTATATAAGTTCTTTCCATTATGAATATTCGGGAAATAAGTTTATTAATTTAATGCTTAGATTCTTTTAATTGTTGAAAGATAAGATTATTAATGATAGAACTCGCTGGAGTCTATTTGATTAGATTAAAAGTTTAAAATTTTCTATTAATTTATGGATTATTAAGATTATCAATACCATTATATTCAGCAAAGACAGCTGCTGCAATAACAGTTGTCCAGATTCCAGTTTTCCCCTGTGCTGATTGAGTTATGTTTCTTGTTCTTATAATTTTCCCTGACATTTTGTAAACTTGTTCCCGTTCATCCCATCCTTTATTCTCGTCGAATTCTATTCCAAGCGTTGTTGCTAACATACTTGCAGCCAAATCTTCTGCATAATTTCCTGCTATCTCATCTGTTTCCCCATGACTATGATGTTCTGAAAGATAACCATACTGAGTTCCGTCAGCAGGAATAGCAACACCAATAGAAGTTGCAATAAGCCTGTTATTTTCATTAGTATCATTTCTAGCCATAACACAATGAACAACCTCACCTGGTTTTAGATATCTAAGTCCTTCTTCTTTAGAAATTGCCTTGCAATTTGGAGGAAAAATACTTGAAACATTTACAAGATTAAATTTTTCAATACCAGCATCTCTTAAAGCCAGTTCAAAACTAGCAAGTTTTTCTTTATGCCTTCCAACCCCATTTGTGAAAAAAATCTTTTTTGGAATCATTTCAAAATTTTTATTATCTAATTATTTAAAAAGAGTTTTTAAGACTTTCTATAAATTAGATTTTTGAAATTTTTTTAGATTATTATATTTTATAAGTTCCGCCCTCTATTTTTATTGCTTTACCATTAACAAGTGCATCAGATATCTTTTTTCTTGCAGATAAAACTAATCTATGAAATGTGGGCTGAGAGATATTCATCTTTTTTGCACACTGTTCCTGTTCTAATCCCTCTAAATCTTTTAATCTAACAGCTTCAAATTCATCAACATTAAGTATAGTTTCTTCTAACTCTGCTAGAGGAATGCCTCTTGGCTTGAAATAAGTAACATTGGGATTAAATCTTACTCTTCTGCATAATCTTGGTCTTACCATAATGAATTATTATTCATAATTATATATAAACCTTATTAAATAAAAAAGAAAAGCAAGAATTATTTAAGCTCTTTCAGTCTTTTCTCTATATCTTGCTTTTCAGTTTCTATGTCTTTCAACTCTGCTTGAAGAATCTTCTTTTCTTCAGACTCTGTCAAAGCAACTTGTCTGTATGCAAATCCTCTTCCTCGACCAAATCCTCTTCCAAATCCTCTCCGCATTCCATAACCACAAGGCCCTAATCCTCTTCCAGTCATAGGTCCTAGTGCATTTGGTCCTGTTCCATCTTGTCCTGGCATTTTTGTTTTCCTCCAATTGTGTTTATTTGGTTATGAATATATATTCATAATGCTATTTAAAGGTTTCGTTCTTATTAATAAAGATAAAAAATAGTCCTATTTCAGATATTTCCTAATTATTTCGCTTGCTTCTTTTCCAGAAATTTTTCCTTTAAACTCCTTCATAACAAGCCCCATATAAGCATTAATAGAAAGCCTTGGTTTTTCCTTTATAATTTTCATTATTTTTTCTTCAACAAGCGTAGTATCTTCTTTTTTAATTTCAAGGACTTCTTTATGACTTTTTCCTTTTACAATTTTTTCAAGTATATGCTTTATATTTGATTCAGAAATTTTCCCTTTTTTTAGATTTTCAAGAACATTTCCAAGAGCATCTTTATTCAATATTTTTTCAACTTCTTTTAATGAAATTTTTTCATGGCTTGCAATTTCTTTTGGAAAAATTAAGAGGATTTTAGCGATTAAATTAGGATTATTAATTATATGAAGCATCTCCTTAAATTCATTTATTTTATTATATTTTAATAATAATTTTATCATCTCTTTACTCAAACCTCTACCTTCAAGTTCTTTCTCTAAATCTTTCTTTAATTTAGGAAGGGTTTTTTTAGCTTCATTAATCATTTTCAGAGAAATCTTCATTAGAGGTAAATCTGTTTCAGGATACATTCTTGCTGCACCAGGCAGAGGTCTAAGATATTTTGTAGTTGCATCAAGATTTGATCCTCTTACTTCTGGAACAAGATTCTTTTTTTTATCCTGTAAATCTTTAAATTGCCTCTCAACCTCTTTTTCAACAACTTTAATGAAAATTTTTGGATCCTGAAATCCTTTAATCTCTGCTCTTGGATGTCCTTTAATACTTACATTAATATCCTGCCTTATTGTTCCTATTCCTCTTCTAACTTTACAGGCTCTAAGTATTTCTCCAATATAAAGAGCAACTTCTTTTGCCTGTTCAGGGGTTTTTATGTCAGGAGATGTTACAATCTCAACCAAAGGAATCCCAAGTCTGTCAAGCTTATAGATATTTTTTCCTTCTTCATCAGAAACTTTTCTCGCAGCGTCTTCTTCAAGATAAACATATGAAATTCCTACTCTTCCAGATGCTGTCTCAATAAATCCGTCTCTTGCAATTAAAACGCTTCTCTGAAATCCAGAGGTATTGCTTCCATCAAGAACTGTTTTTCTCATTATTTGTGTAAGTGGAACTATCCTGCAGTTCATCAATAAAGAAATATGCAAGGCTATTCTCACAGCTTCTTGATTTATTTCATGCGGGGGTTCTTCATCAAGTTCAACAAGGCATGTAGTTTCATAACCCTGATAAACAAATTCTTTTCCAAGAGATACTTGATAGGCTGCAGCAATATCAACAGACCCAGACTCTCCTGCAACAGCATGAAGTTTTCTTTTTATTTCAAAATCAGGCTCGTCTTTTCTTAAAACAGAAGGACAATTGCAAAACAGTTTTCTAGTATCAAGTTGCTGATGAATTTCCAAACCGCATTTAAGTCCTAGTTTATTATAATCTATTTCAGGCATGAATTAAAAAAAGAATAAGAGTTTATTAAATTATTTGGGTAAATCACTATCTTCCTTTTTAGGCCCAATATATCTCAACCCAGGTATTTTTCGTGTAAATAAATCATGAGTGAATTTTCTTTCAGATTTTTCTGTAAATGGGGCATGAAATACATGGGAACTTGTTTCATAGCAATTCTCAAAAGAATAATTCTTAGCTGGTTTTAATGTACGTATATCTTCTGACATCTGAGCTAATAGTTTAACCTCTTCTGCTCTTTCCAAGAATGACGTTCTATTCTCCTTAAATGAATCATATTCTTTAGAAGAATCTTCTCTAAGATGTTCTTTTTTAAACACTAAGTCAATACCTTTGTAAATCATTTTCATAAAAGTCTGAAAATTTTTAAAATAATCTCCTATTAAATCATAACTATTATGCCATGTTCCAGCTCCTATAAAGAATTCTTCATCATTAAGATAAAATTGTCTTGAGGCCCTCATAATAGAAGGATAAATTACAGAAGCAACTCCAAGCAAAGAAGCTCCTTCATCCTCTGAAACTATTCTTGGAATAGGATATGAATTTAATAATCCATCAACTCTCTTTCTAACTAAATATTTAAAATATTCTTTTTTTAATTTTTTCCCCATTTCGTCAATTACTAAAAAAGTACTTGGAAGTAAAAGAGAATTTTTACTTTTTAATTCTAGTTCGTCAAAAGAACCTAGAATATGTGTTGCAGCTCTTCCAGAAATAGCAGTGTCTATCATTGAAAAAGAAGTAATTGTTGGAAATTCTTCGTAAATTCTAGCTAAATCTTTTCTTCCTTCAATATCACTTAATATACAATCAGCAAATGAAATGAAATAAGGGTCTTTTACTCTTTCAGAGGATTCTTTAAAAAAACTTCTTGTTACATTAGACCAGTATTTTCTAGTTTTTGGAACAAATTCTTCATCAGTAAGTGTTTTATCAAATTTAGACAAATTTAAATCAGCAGTGAAGGGAATAAGAAGAACATTTATACTTTCTTTATTTGGTTTATTAAAATATTTAATTTCTTCAGATAAAAGAGAAGAAATTATATTTGGTATGCAAAGTGAATTATAAAAGCTTTCTTGGGCCCCTCCATAATCTTTAAATTTATTCATAGAATAAACCATCCCTAAAAAAAATGGAACAGCACCCCGGCTTGGTATAACTAAAGTATTAAATTTTCTAGAATCCTCCTTATTTCTATACTCTGGAACATCTGTAGCTAATTCAAGACAGGCTCTAGAGTAAGATTCTATATTTTCTTCTGAAAAAATATTTTCTAGATAACATACCATACCATTAAACAAAACTAATCTCTTATAAATCTTTCTAATGTAACTCCTTAAAAGTCATAAATAAGATTTCAAAAAGCAGATAATCAAAAAATTCTTACAATATTTCCATATTTATCTAATTCAATAAAATGATTTACTTCCTTATTTCTATAAGTCTCACACTGATTTTCAATAATGTTATCTTCTTGGGTTCTTGGAACATGAACAATATCAACAGCATAATCCATACAAACACCTAAACACTGTGAATTAATATCTTCTGTAAAACTACTAAATTTCTCAAGAGCACAATTTATTGCTTCTTGTTGTTCAAAAACTTTGTCAGGAGTTTCAGAAGGATTTTCATGTTTAACCCATATTCCTTTGTCATCTTTAATCCAAGAATCTTCATTCCCGCCAATAACAAATCTTATAAAAAGCCATCCAATTATTAATAAAAGAATAATTCCGACGATTAAATAGCTCTTTTTCATTTTATTCCTCAAGCCTGTCTGAAAATTCTCCTGCAAAATTCTCGAGCATTTTTTCCTTTACTTTTTCCTTGTTTTTTGCCCATTCATCATGCCCTAAAACCCATCCTAATTTAACAAAAGCTGTTTCAGCAAGCATATCTTCAAGATAAATAACACCTGTTGAAAGAATTTCGCGTCCATTGCTATAAACTAAAGGATCAACTCTTCCAAAAATGCATTGAGTAACAGCACATATAATAAGGCCTTTTTGTTGAACTTCTTTAAGTTTTCTTATCCAGCTCTGTCTTGCTCTGCTCGTTGCAACATGCCCCAAAGCCCCCATCTCAATAACCACTCCTTTATATTTCTCTTTTAAATAATAATCCAAAATAGATGGATCTTGTCCTGGAAAAAATTTTATCAAAGCAACTTTTTCTTCAAATTTGACATCAGCCTTAACTTTATTTTTGTTTCGAAATTTATGTTCTGAAATTAATTCGATTCTATCAGAATAAATTCTTGCAAAAGGTTTTGCATTAACAACTTTAAAAGCATCTCTTCTTGAAGTGTGAAGTTTTTTTACTTTTGTTCCAGGCATTGCATAACAATAATCATCATTTGTTGTTGCATGTCCAACCAACATAACCTCTGCCAAATTAGAAATTGCAGCTAAAGCAGAACATTGCAAATTTAAATTTGCATCGCTGCTTGCTCTGTCAATGCTTCTTTGTGAATAAGTAAGCACAACTGGTTTGTTTAGGTTCCTCAGGAAAAAACTCAAAGCAGAAGCTGTATAATGAAGAAAATCAGTTCCATGAGTAATAATAATTCCTGAAATATTTGAATCATTAAGAAGTTTTTCAGCGATGCGTGCAATTTTCTGCCAGTCTTTATAATCCATATCTTCCGAAGCCTTCATGAATGGAACCTCAACCTTTGTCACATTTGCTATTTTAAATAATTCTGGATAAAATTTGAATAGTTCTTCTGGATTTGTAAGCCAATCAACACCCCCTTTTTTAGGATTTAAACGAGCAGCAATTGTTCCTCCTGTTATTATCATAGCAATATTTGGTTTTTCTCTGTCTTTTTTTATTTCTTTATCTTCTTTTTCTGTTTCTTTAAATTTTCTAAGAACTTTTATTTTCAAAACATCTTTTCTGTTAAAGCCTATATTATATCCTGAATCCAATTTCAAAAGAATTATTCCTTTTTCGCTGTCAGAAACTTCAAGAAAAGTTCCTTCATATATCTCTTTTGTTAAATGAACCTGTACATAATCTCCAGGTTGGGCATTTGTTTTTTCCATATTATAAGAAACCTAAAAGTCTATAAAAACATTCTTATGAGCCTACCAGGATTCGAACCTGGATCAACGGGGCCGAAACCCGTTATTCTATCCGTTAAACTATAGGCTCACAATTCTAAAAAATAAAGAGACAAACAGGTTTTTATATGTTAATATTTTAATAATTAAATGGCTATAAAATACACTTCAAATTCGCGCCCAATAGTGCATCACCACATAATTCTTAAGCCACATCACAAAAAATTGATTATAGGTGGTTCTTCTTTAGTTTTCATTTTTATGATAACAACAAGCATATTTTTGTATATGATGTTTGTAAAACAAGAATTAAATTATAATTCTTTAAATAATAAAATAACAGATTCAAGAAAAGAAACCCAAACAGCTATAAATTCTTTGGCAAATGAAATTATTCAATCAGAAGAAGAAATTGAGAGTTTAAGTTCAAACCTGGGAATAATAAATGAAGAATTTGGTTTATTAAAGGCATCTGTAGGAGCTGATTTCTCAGGGATTATAGACCAAGCAGTCAAATCAGTTGTTACAATTCGAACAGATGTAAGTCAGGGGACAGGTTTTATAATTAATGAAGAAGGATTTATAGTAACAAACGCGCATGTCTTAGAAGGAGCAAGTTCTGTAATTGCAATAAATTATGAACAGGATACAATAAGTGCAGAATTCATTGGATATCATTCTGATCTTGATATTGCCTTATTAAAAATTCCCGGGAAATACAATGTTTTAGAATTGGAAAATTCCAATAATGTCCAGGTTGGAGAAGAAGTTATTGCTATAGGAAATCCACTTGGGCTTCAGTTTTCAGCTTCAAAAGGAATAGTTTCCGGAGTGCATAGAGAGGGGCCAAATGGACTTTCTGCCTACATACAAACAGACGCTGCTCTAAATCCTGGAAATTCAGGCGGGCCATTAATAAATAAGCAGGGCAATGTAATAGGAATAAATAATTTCAAAGCCGGAAGCAGCGAGAGTCTTGGTTTTGCTTTAGAATCAAATTATATTAAAATAGCAGTGAATGCAATCTCGCAAAAAGCTTTAAATCAGACTTTGATTTAAGATAATCATGACAAAAAACGAGGAAGGACTTACAATAAAAAAGCAAGATAATTTTTCAGAATGGTATTCTCAGATTATTGAAAAAGCAGAGATAGTTGACTTAAGGCTTGAGATAAAAGGATTTGTAATAATAAGGCCATGGGGCGCCAGAATTATGGAAAACATGTTTAGGATGTACGAGGAAGAATTGCAGAAAAAAAATCATCTTCCTGTAATAATGCCTACTGTTATTCCAGAATCAAATTTAAGAAAAGAAAGCAGCCATATTCAGGGATTTACTCCAGAGGTTTTTTGGCTTGAAACAAAAAGAGGTGAAGAAAGACTAGCATTACGTCCCACTTCTGAAACTGTTTTCACACCAATGTTTGCCTTGTGGATAAGAAGCCATAGGGATTTGCCAATGAAACTTTATCAAAAAGGTTCTGTTTTCAGATATGATACAAAAGCAACACGTCCTTTAATTCGCAGTAGGGAATTTCAATGGATAGAAGCCCATGATGCCTTTGCAACCAAAGAAGAAGCAATAAAACAAACTTCTGATGATATAGATACAACTGAAAAAGTAATGCATCAAAAATTTGGAATTCCTTTTCTTCCAATGAAAAGACCTGAATGGGACAAGTTTGCAGGAGCAGAATATACCATTGGGAGCGATGTTTTTATGCCTGATGGAAAATTAATCCAACAGCCTTCAACACATTTAATGGGACAGAGATTTTCAAAAGCATTTAATGCAACATTCAAAGATGAAAAGGGAAAAGAGAATTACCTATACACAACAGCATATGGCCCTGCAATATCAAGAATTTTAGTCTCTGTAATCTCTTTGCATGGGGATGATAAAGGGCTTATAATTCCTTATTGCATCTCTCCAATAAAAGTTATAATAGTTCCAATATATGATATCAAAAACAAAAATAAAGTCTTAAAATATTGCAACGAGATTAAAGATAAATTAAAAAATTTAGATATTCTAACAGAGATAGATAATAGCGATAAAAGGCCTGGAGAAAAATTCCATGAATGGGAATTAAAAGGAGTTCCCTTTAGATTAGAAATTGGAGAAAAAGAGATAAAAAGTAAATCCTTAACTCTTTTCACAAGAGATACTGAAAAAAAAGAAAAACTTTCAATAAAATCTCTTTCTAAAATAAAGGATTTTGGAAAAAAATATGATGAAAGATTGAGAAAAAAGGCTGAAAAATTTTCTGAAAATAGAATAATAAACTGCAAGAAAAAAGAAGAAATAAAAAAAGCATTAAATTCAGGTAAGATAGCAAGAGTTAATTTTTGTTCAATTGAAAAAAATGGAATAAAATGTGCAGAATATGTTGAAAAGGAGCTAGAAGCAGAGGTAAGAGGAATAAGAGCAGATAAAAAAGAAAAACCAGCGGGAAAATGTATTATATGCAACCAGGCAGCAAAAGAAGTTGTTTACATTGGTAAGAGTTACTAAGATTATATTTATTTAACCAAATTAATCAAATCTTCTTTAACTCGACATCGCTAGGGCGAGTTTATAATTTTCTCTAAGTTGCTCTTAAATTTTTCTAAATCATTAATTTTTATCTGTGCTCCAACTGCATCTTCATGTCCTCCTCCCCTTGAACCTTCAAGTTTTTCTATGGCTTTAAGAACAAACTCACGTATTTTTTTTCCTCTAATAGAAATATTTGCTTTTACCCCTGTAACATATATAACAACTATTATTTTTTCTGGAAATCTATAGCTTAATTCATTAGCTAAATCACTGCTTATGCTTAAATCACCACTATACTGGAAAAAGAATATTTTATCTGATTTTTTTTCAAGAACCATTGCTTTTTCAAGAAATTTTTTGTATTTTTTTTCTATTTGTTCAAATCTTTTATGCATAGAAAAATTCCTAGAATTTTCTTCTAAAATTTCATTCGGATTTTTAACTTTTATTAAAAATTTTATCATATTTATGACATTTGTAGTTCTATCCTTAAGTCCAAAACTAAAAATTCTTGCTATTTTACCTATATCTGATTGATAAAATATATTAAAAGCATTTTTTGAATCAATAGAAAGATCAGGATATTTTTCTCTAAAATCAGAATAATCTTCCGGAACAAAGCCATCTGCAATACATCCTGCAATATTCAACCACAAATCTTCTTTTCGTTGCGAAATTTGATAGCAGAGAAAAGTAACAGGCTCATTGTTTTTTGGTTTATTAAAAAGAGGATTATAATAATTTACAAAAGAGGGGATATTTTCTTTATCTATTTCATGATGATCTATCCAAACAACAGGGATATTGTTTTTGTCAGCTTCTTCAAAAAAATCTTTGTTAACAATTGGTTTGTCTAGAATAAAGATATAATCTGCATTTAATTCATTAACTTTTCTAAAAAATTCTCCTGTTAATCCAGGATAAGATCTAACAGGAACGCCCTTACCTCTATCAATATATCGTCGCAATAAAAGAAATGAACAAAGCCCATCAGCATCATTATCAAAAAAGAAAATAGGATTTTGAGCTCTATTTAGATGTTCTTTAATTTGGTTTATTTGATTTGGAGTTAGCATTAAACTAAAAAAGCATTATGGTATTTAAATCGCTCGCATTAAAAATACTATAAAATCAGATTTTCTTACCCATAAGAATTTTTTCTTTTAGATTTTTAATTTCAGTTAAAAAAGAATCAATAAAATCCTCGTTATTAAATAAAGGCCTTAAAGACTCTCTATTAAGATTAAATATTTCATCTAATGTCTTAAAATTATCTAATATAATTTTGATATCTTTTTCAAGCAGATTAGTTTTTCCGAGAATTCTCATACCTCTTGAAGAAATTGAATTATCATGAAGCTCGTCAAATAGGATTCTTAATACATTAAGATTTTCTAATAAAAAATCAAAATTCATATTATGCAGCATTTCATCTTTTTTTAAACTGACTGAACCAAAATAATCATTAAGTATGCTTTCTCGATTTTTACTTAGGTTTTTGGTAAGCTCCTTTAGCCTCATACTTATAATAAGCCCCTCTTTTCCAAGTTCTATAAGATATCTTTTTACACTTTCAGATATTCTTCTTATTATTTCAATTGTTTGTAAGACGCTACAAACATCGCTCATTGTAGTAAGATTTGTAATCTCAAGGACATTTAGATGAGAAAGAAGCTCGTCAAAAATATCCTTTTGCTTTTCCAGAATCTGAATTGTTTCTGCAGCTCTTCTTAAAATTTCAGAAGTTTCTTCAATATAAAAATTTTCATCTCCATAATAAAGAGTTATTTTATTTCTTCGTTCAGATACTGCAATTGCAATAGTTTGGAATTGCTTTGATGTTCTTTCAGCCGCCTTATGTCTTGTGCCTGTTTCTTTTGTTTTAATTTTAACACTTGGATTTAGGAGAGCATTTGCATAAAGTATTTTTTTTAGGTCTTCTGATATAATAACTGCCCCATCCATTTTTGTAAGTTCAACAAGTTTTTGTGGGCTAAATCTGCAATTGATTCTAAAACCTCCATCAATAATGCTCGATAGTCCTTCTTTTTCAAAGACTATCAAAGCACCAAGTCCTGCATGAAGAATATCATCCAGTGCTGTTCTTATTGCTGTTCCAGGAGAAACAAATTTTAGTACATCTACAATGCTCTTTTTTTCTTTAATATGGCTAAGCTTGGACGTGTTCTCTTTTTTTTCAATAAAGGCTTCGTTGGTTGTTTCCTTTACAGAATTATTTTCAAAAACATGCTCCTGAACATTAATTAATTTATCAGTCATGCGTTTTAAAAAGACCTTTAATATATAAACTTTTTTCTAAAAATAAAAATAGTAAAAAATTAATCATTTTTTAACAGCAGCCCACAACAAAGGCAGAGCAATTGTGGCATCACAAAAAATATCTACAAAATCTTCTTCTTTTTTGGCGCTTGTTTTCAGTTTGCCCCAAGATATTCCCTCTTCAAGAGGAGCTCCTGAACTTCCTCCGAATTCTGGCCTGTCTGTTGTTATCTGAATTCCGTAATCAGCCCCTTCAGAAAACTGTAATGCCTGCTGGATAAAATTTTTTGATGTCCCTCCTCCCACATATATAACTCCTTTTTTCTTTGAAGTCCAAGTAATATCTATAATTTCCTTCAAATCATCAAAAACATCTATATTAAGTTTTTTTCCTGAGGCAAGCCTACCCCAAACCATAAGCCCTATTCCAGAGTCAGAAATTCCCGGGCAGAATATAGGAATATTTTTCTCATAACAAACTCTTAAAATGCTGTTATTTCCTTCTGGAAGAAGCTCTCCTATTTTTTTCAAAAAACCAGTTATATTTTTTGATTCATGAAATCTCTGCCAGTTTTCTTCAAAGAATTTTTCAATTTTTTCATAAACTTCATTTTTCATAAGAACATTATACATTCTGTCAAAGCCCTTTTCGTGAAATTCTTGGTCATCCCATGAATCACAATGATAATGAAACTCTCCAAGGGCTTCCACCAAATCATGAGTAAGATTTGCCCCTGTAATTACAAGGACATTTATTTTTCCTGATTTAATCATATCTAGTATAATGTCTTTCATTCCTGCGGGAACCATTGCTCCTGCGATTCCTAAAAAAATCCCACATTCATCACCAAAAAACATTTTTTTCATTATTTCAGAAGCAATTCCTATTTTTCTAGCTCCAAATCCTGCTTCTTTCAAGTTTTCAACTAGCATTGAGACTTTCATGTCCTTGCTTACTTTTACTGATTTTATTTTATCCATTTTATTATTGATTATTGTTTATTTATGAAAATTTTAGTTTAATATTAAGTTAATGCTTAAAATTAGTTGCATTAAAAGAGTATTAGTTTATTATAATTAAAACTAAGATATTAATAAATTGGAATAGCTATGCTTTCAAACAGCCTATCATTTTCATTCATATAAAATAAAAAAATAAGGAATTTATAAAACTATCTCAATTAAGGATACTATTCTATCACGAAAATCTTTTTAAATAAAAAAATCCAGTAAATTAAATGAATAAATGGCTTGAACTTATAATTGGTTTAGCTTTAATTATAGGGATAATCTTTATTGCATGGGCTTCGTCAGCATATTCTTGGACTCTATTTGGAAAAGATTTTAATCTTTTACATTCTGCATGGATTTTTCTAAAAGGAGCTGTCTTCTGGTTGGGAATTATGATAGCATTCCTTCTAATTGTTTTGGGCATAAATGATTTAAGAGAATAAATATTTCTAAAAAAAATAAAAAAAGTTGGAATTTAATCAAGAAGCAATCCAACTATTGCTGCAACAGCTCCACCAATCAATGGTAGATAAAAGTCAAATCCCCAAAATTGACCTATTACAGCTACAACTCCTCCAAGAATAACAAGCCACTTTTTCCAAGCGTCCATTTTTACCTCCTTTATTAATTTAGTTATAAATTAAATTTTGATATATCCATCAAGAAAAAAGAGTATATAAATTTAATCACCTAGATAAGAAAATAAAACTTCCCTCTATAATAGCTGCAACTAATAAAAGAGGAAGTATTACAAAAATAAAAACCCTTATAGACTCAAATAAATAGTTTTTTAGAGATTTTATTTTATTTTTCTTAAAAATAAATGTAGATAATTTAAGGCCAAGTCCAAGCGAGATGAACAATGCTGGTAATTCAAAAATTCCATGAGGAAGAAGTCTCCATAAAACTAAAACTCCTTCTGCCTGCACTGATTTAAGCATAACAAAGCCTAAAATATAACCATTTGTAATTGCTGCTACTAAAGAAAAAATTCCGAAGGCAATTCCAAGAAACAGTCCTAAAAAACTGCTCTGCAAATTATTAAAAAAGATATACTGTATTAATTCACCACAAGACATATTCTGTGTTATTTTTAACATTTCTTCAATAATCTCTAAAATTCTTTTTTCTAAAATTCCGGGAATAGGAACAAGAGAACCAATCAAGATAAATAAAAAGAAAATAATAAGAATGGCATAAATGAAATTTTGAGATTGTTTAATATAATTCCAGCTTTTAAAATAGTTTTGTTTAAAAAAAGATTTTGTTTTTTTATTTTTCATTTGTTTTTCCTATCAGCTAAAATGCTGGCGTATATATTTTGTTTTTTTCTTATATTTATTCTTTAGATATAATCCATAAGCTACTCCTACAATAAGTCCTCCAAAATGAGCAGTGTTTCCTATTGGAATATTTCCTGCCAGTGAAATAAGCCATAAAAGAACAAGCATTCCAGGACCTGCATATTTCATCTTTATTGGAATAGGAATAAACATAACATAAACAGGAAGATTTGGAGTAAGTAGAACAAGCAAGCCAACAAGCCCGAATAAAGCTCCTGAAGCACCAACAGCCGGAAGACCTGATGGAAAAAATAATTCAACTAGAATATAAAGTAAACCAGCGAATAAACCTGAAATTAAATAAAACCACAAATATCTTTTTTTTCCTAATAATTTCTCAACAAGACTCCCTATAAAAAGAAGGGAAAACATATTTGCAAAAAGATGAAAAAAGCCTCCATGCATAAACATACTTGTAATAAAAGTCCATAGTCGTAAATTTGAAATATTTTCTAATGAGATAGCAATATTTTTTAAAACAAATTCTTGGGGGAAAAAAGATAAAACAAGAAACATAATAACATTAATTAAAATTAAGATTACTGTAACATTAAGGAAGCTAAAAATATTTAATGATTTTTTTGGGGATATATTATAAATCCTGACCATATTTACCTCTTTTTCTTCTTTAATTTTTTCTTAAACATGACCCTGCTTAGGTGTGTCTTCTTTTTTATTTGTTTCTTTAATATTTTCTTTTTTTTCTTTTTGCTAACTTTTTGTTTCTTTAACATGGCCACGCCTGGACGTGTTTTTTTACTCCCCTTTCCCAATTTTTTTAATTTATTCTTCTTCTTTTTTCTCTCTTCGTTCTTTATATCTCTTAGTCTTTTTTGTTCATATTTCTCGCTTTCTTTTCTTATTTCCTCTTCCACAAGAATAATATCTTTCTTCGATTTTTCAAGATTTTTTTTCATTTCTTTTATCAGTTTTGTATTATCTTTGATTGTAAGAACAAAACCACATTCTGGACAGGTAAAATTATGGAGAAGAGAATTTTCTTCGTTAAGCTCTATAGCACATTTTTCACAAACATAAAATCTTTTTGTTTCCCTGCTCTTTATCTGATGTTCAAATTGGTCCTTTTTTTTAAGAAGATCATTTTTAACGAATTCTAGGGACTTTAAGATTTCAATTTTCCAGAAATAAGTATACCATCCCTTTTTTTTATCCTTTTTTCGTATAGATGAAACCAAACCATAATCAGAAATTTTATATAGAATATTTCTTGCCTGATTAATTGTGACACCTAATTTTTTTGCTATAATAAACTCATTAATATATTTCGAAGTATCAAGAAGATCTACTATCTCTTCTGTCTGTTTTCCTGCAATAAGGGTTACTGCATCTTTCAGGAATTTTTTTAGCATTTTAAGGTTAAAAATTATTTAATGTACTTAGATTTTATCTTTTTTCTCATCTTTATAAAAAATAAAGGTTTTTAAACCTGTGGGATATTTTATATATATTAGAAAGTATATATTTAATAAATAAAATGGGGTTATTTAATAAAAATAAAAAAGGAAGTAGGATTAATGAAATTCCTTCTCTACCTGATTTACCAAAACTTCCTGATTTTCCAACTCTAGAAGAAAAAGAGGAGCGTATACCTAGGTTACCCAGTTTTCCTGATAATTCTTTAGGAACGACATTTTCTCAAAATACAATAAAAGAGGCAGTGGCTGGGGAAGAAGAGGAGGATGATGGTGCAAATGAATTCGCAGATGAAGATGAGATGCAAATGATGCAGGAACCATTAAGAAAATCACGTCTAGAAGAAATTGGTGTGCGTTCACCAATTAAATCAGAAATAGGGCCTATATTTGTAAGAATAGACAAATTTGAAGATGCTTTAAAAATTTTCAGAGAAACAAAAAGAAAACTATCTGAAATTGAAAGACTTCTTGAAGAGACAAAAAAATTAAAAGAAAAAGAAGCTGGAGAATTGAATAGGTGGGAAGCTGAAGTAAGGTCTATGAAAGGACAGATTGAAAAGGCAGATAAAGATATTTTTTCTAAGGTGTAAAATGGTAGAAGAAAATTTGATACATGTAAAGTTTGAAGATAGCGAAGCTATTTTAGCAAAGAGGGGTATTTTATCATCCCAAATGATTTTATTAAGAATTGCAAAAGCAATAAGAGGATATAATTTCTACAGAACAAAAGAACTTGAATTAAAATTATTATTGTATAAAAAAATAAAAGAGCTTCAAACAAATATAGGGCAATTGCAAAAGAATCTTCCAAAACCAAAAACTCCTAGTATATTAAAAAAAGTAGAAGAGGAAGAAAAAGAGTTCAAAAAAAGCAAGGTAAAAACTTACGATAGAAGCCTAGAAGAACAATTGCAGGAAATAGAAAATAAACTTAATCAGCTGCAAGATAGGGGCATTTAATCAAATAATTTTTAAAAGTCAGATTCTATTATAATTAATGAATATTGAATTTATATCTAGAAAAGATCTTATTAAAAAGTATATTGAATTTTTCCAGTCAAAAAACCATAAAATAATTCCATCTTCTTCTCTTATTCCAGCAAATGACCCAACTGTTTTATTTACAACAGCTGGAATGCATCCTCTTGTACCTTTTCTTATTGGCCAAAAACATCCTCTTGGAAAAAGACTTGTTGGAATTCAAAAATGCATAAGAACAACAGACATCGATAATGTAGGGAACACTTTTCATCACACTTTTTTTGAAATGCTGGGAAACTGGAGCTTAGGAGATTATTGGAAAAAAGAAGCGATTGAAATGTCATTTGAATTCCTTACAAAAATCCTAAAGATACCAAAAGAAAAGATAAGTGTAACTTGTTTTAAAGGAGATAAAGATGCTTCAAAAGATGTTGAATCAGAGAACACCTGGAAATCTCTAGGAATAAAAAAAATAAAATTCCTTGGAAAAGAGGATAATTGGTGGTGTCCTGCAGGAGAAACAGGACCTTGTGGACCAGATACAGAGATATTTATCAACAAAGTTGAAATCTGGAATGATGTCTTTATGGAATATAATAAAAGTAAAGATGGAAATTATGTTCCATTAAAACAAAAAAATGTAGATACAGGAATGGGTGTTGAACGAACACTGGCTATTTTAAATGGATTAGATGATAATTATATGACAGAGGTTTGGAAGCCAATAATAGAGAGAATTGAAGAACTTTCTAGTAAAAAATATAAGGGAAATGAGAAAGCAATGAGGATAATTGCAGATCATGTAAAAGCAGCTGTTTTTCTTATCGCTGAAAGGATTAATCCTAGCAACACAGGACAAGGTTATGTCTTAAGAAG
>JBDRNV010000012.1:0-2683 GCA_043810695.1 Nanobdellota archaeon
TTGTGCTGGAATTGACAGATTTTAAGGCTAATTTCATGTCAATTATTATGCAAAATACATCCACAATAAGACTTATAAATCTTATTGTTTGTTACTTTTATATAGCAACAGAACGATTTCCATTTCTCTCTGATATTTTTGAAGATTTGAAGAATGCAGTTTATACAAAGATATATAACAAAGGTAAAAAGTAATTTAAGTCTATTTTGCACTAAAACTTACATAATCTTTATAAAACGATACAAAATAAGCAGATTAATTTGGTTATATAATTCTATTTTGTATAAGATGTTACAAAATCTGTAAAAAACAATACAAAATAGTAATATTTATAAACTATAAAACATTAGATATATTATGGTTACTAAGTATGATGTCTTTGAGATAGTTTACAAAAACAGAGCATCGCTAAAACCAATAGAGGTAGTTAAAAAGTTAAATAAAAATGAAAGAGAATATCATATAATTCATAGATACCTAAGAGAATTAGCAAAAGAAAAATTATTGATAAAAAAGAAAGATGGATTTCAGGCAGATATCTCAAAAAAATCTGAATTATTATACAACTTAGTCTTTTATTGCATAAAGAATGGAATAAACTATAATTTTATTTTAGATAGAAACTTTGCACAGTTTATCAGTTTGTCTTTACAAAAAGAAGAAATTAACTCTAAAAATATAAGGCTCAATCCAAGAACAGTAAGGAAATATGTGAACATTTTGGATAAATATGGGATGATCCTAATAATTTCTGAAAAACCATTAAGAGCTAAGATATTCTATAATGTTTTACTTAATAATTTGCTGATCTATTTTGGGTATAAGCATTCAGTTATTGCCGAAAGCTCGAAGAATTATCTTCAAGAAATAAAAAAAGAATTAGAAAGATATAGAAAACTAAAAAATAAAGATGAAGCAAAATATCAAAGAATAGTAGGTGAATTTGGAATATCTTTTATTTATCATAGTCTTTCATTAGAAGGAAACCCTATAACTCTTCCAGATACAATTAAGATATTAAAAGACAAATTAATTCCTGCAAACTTAAAGACTGCAGACGTTGACGAAGTAAAAAATTATCAGGAAGCTGTATTTCAGATGTTAAAAGATACTAATGAAAGAAAGCCCCTAAGTTTGCAATTAGTTTTAGATTATCATAAAATAGCAATGAGGCATCGTTCGTATCTTGCTGGTAGCATTAGAACAATTCCTGTGCATATTAAAGGAAATCCTAATTTTAAAACTACTCTCACTGAGAAGATTAGAGAAGAGCTAGAAAAACTATTTGATAAATATAACGAGTTTACTAAAAGAAAAAATGTTCCTTTGGATGAAGTATTAAGATTTGCAGTTTATTTCCATAATGAATTCCAGCATATTCATCCATTTGAAGATGGGAATAGCAGAATAACAAGACTAATTACTTTTCACTTGTTGCAATCCTTAGATATTCCTATTCTTGATATTCCCCTTGGATTACTAGATGAATACCTAAGCTATACAAAAGGCTCAAAGAAAAGAGAAGACATAAAACTATATCAAAATCTTCAAAAGATAATCCTATTCAACCTTAAGAAGATTAATAAGAGATTTGCTGACTAATGAAAAATATGTTGAAATTTTCAGGAAGAATTTTCAAGAATTGGTAAAGTAAGTAAGAAGTTAGCTCTTTCAAAACTCTTAAATACGCTTAATTTATCTGATTTTCAACCAGATCCTTCATGGAATTTCACAGATAAAGAAGATTTCTAAATGATAATTTTTATGTAAAATAACTATAATAGCAGAATAGCTTATACTCTTGTATATCAACGGGAGATATCTGGGTTTGTTACGGGCACTAATCATGAAAATTATGTGAGATGTGCCCCTCTTCGCACTTCATTGGGGGGCACTAATTAGAAGGATTTAAATACCTATCAATTGATAGGTATATATGGCACAAGAAATGGAAGAAGGGAATGCTAAAAAGATTATAAGATTGTTTAGATCTCCTAATTTAGACACTGTAAACATGGTTGAAAAGACAATTGTAGAATATAGTGGAGAACTTAAGCGAACACAGCTCTGGGAGAAACTCCCCAGAAAGGTAATGTGGCATACTTTTACGATAATTCTTGATTACCTGACAGAAATAAACAAGATAGTAATTTCTGACAATGGCATAATTACATATATTTGGAATCCAAAGCTTGCAGGCAAAGTAAAGACCAGAAAATCTTATTAACTATATTTCTCAATAAATTGTATGGCAAAGCCGGTCAGGGTTAAATTTCTCAATGACAAAATAGAAAAACAATATCTCTCCCTTTTGGGTAATGATCCTTTGAAAAAGAAAATTGATTTTGTCATTGCAAGATTAAAAGAAAATCCTGCATTTGGACAGCCTATTGCAAAAAGATTAATCCCAAAAGAATACAAGAGAGAAGGTATTGATAACGCTTTCTGGATAGAACTTAGTAAAGGTAAGGGTTGGCGGTTAATCTACTCTTTAACTTCTGAAAATGAGGTTGAAATTTTAGCAATTATTTTAGAATGGTTTACACGACATAAAGACTACGGCAGAAAGTTTGGTTATGAATAAAATAAAGCAATCATTCAGAAAAAAAGTTTCATGAGCTGGTTATCTGAACAAAATTCAAAACTCTTAAATACGCTTAATTTGTTGGATTTTCATGAAATA
>JBDRNV010000013.1:0-2992 GCA_043810695.1 Nanobdellota archaeon
AAAATAAGAGGATTTCATATAGAACAGATATGTCTAATGTCTCATGGAGGGGCAATTCATGATACAATTGCAACCATAGAAAGAAGGAAATCATGTCTAATAAAAAGATATCCAAAATTATAGGAATAGTCGGAACAAGAAGAAGAAATTCTAATAAAGACTACAAGATTATAAAAGCAAAGTTTCTTGAATTATATAGAGATGGTGACTTTATTTGTTCTGGATTATGTCCAAAAGGAGGAGATAGATTTGCTTTTCTTTTGGCTAAATTATATATACGGCCAGATAGACGATTGTGGTTTCCTCCAGAATGGGAGAAATATGGTAAAACTGCTGGATTCATAAGAAATACAAAAATAGCAAGAGTTTCTGAATATCTAATAGCCTGTGTAGCAAAAAATAGAAAAGGAGGAACAGAAGATACAATAAGTAAATTTATAACTTTTCATGGAAAGAAAAATTTATATATAATATAAGGAGAAAATATTAATAATAAAATAGAAATATAAGGAGATTAAAATGTATTATCAAATTGAAGGATTATGTTCAGCAAGAAGTGATATTGATTTAAATAAATGGGGTTTTGGAATTAAATTATTTCCAGGATTTAAGGAATTAGTTTCAAAATCTGAAATAACGCAAGATGCTGTTTATAGAGCAGTAGAAAATATGGGAAGATCATGGCTTGATGGGTGTGGTTTTGATCACGATTTCGAATATGATGGAGAAAAATCAAAGTTATATCGGCCAAATCAAGATCTTCGAGTTCAATGGGGAAAATGGGGACCAGAACATATCACCGTACCTGGAAATGTATGTGGATTAGATCTTGATAATGGTATTACGGCACCAAAAAATGGAAGAAATCTAAGTCCTCATAATGTAGATTCAATGAAACAAGCCATGTTGCTTCTGATTGTTTTCACATGGTTTGCTGAAACAACCTATCTTCTTTCTCAAAAAACATAAGGAGATTAATATGCATATTTATCCAGATATAAATGAAGCGTTTAGAGAATCATTAGTTGATTTGGATCAAATTGGAAAAAAATATGAATAGAAAATATAAACTTTCCGAACAAACACGAAAAAGAATGTCTGAAGCACATAAGGGTAAAAGCTCTGGAATGAAAGGCAAGAAACAATCGAAAGAAACAATTAAAAAAAGAATTGAAAGCAGAAAATGGTATAAGCATTCAAAAGAAACAAAGGAAAAGATATCTGAAGGAAATAAGGGGAAAATTGTTTCTGAAAAATCTAAGAAAAAAATGTCTAAGGCAAAAAGGGGATGTATTCCATGGAATAAAGGTAAAGAATGGCCTAAGGAAATTAAAGAAAAAATGTCTAAATCTAGAATTGGCAAAAAATTATCTGAAGAAACAAAAGAGAAAATATCGAAATCAATTAGAAAAAAATTTGAAAATGGAACTATGTCATTAGCAGGTTTTATTTCTTCAAAATTTTGGTCTAAAAAGAATAAAACATGGATTAATTGTAGATCATCATATGAAAAGAAAGCTTTTAATATTCTAGAAAAAATGCCAATGGTTACAAAATATGAAGTTGAATCACTTAAAATACAATACAGAAATGGTTATGATGATGTTAGAACATATTTTCCAGATATATTCATAACATACAAAGATAAATCTAAAGAATTAATAGAAATTAAACCATCCATTTTATTAAAAAATCCTAATAATATAAAAAAATTTAAAGCTGCTAAAAGATTTTGTAAAAATAAAGATATTAAATTCAAAGTATGGACTGAATATGATATCTTTAAAAATAATCTTAGAAATCCAATAAAATATAAGGAGGATAAATAATGCACACTTATGAAGATATAAACGATGCATTTATTAATTCATTAAAAACACTATCGACTGACGGAATGGAATATTCACCAAAAAAAATAAAAACAAAAGAAATTCTATTATATAGAATTTGTATTAAAAACCCCATTAGAAGAATATTGACTATTCCCCACAGATATAGTAACATATTTGCAACCATAGCAGAAATGCTTTGGGTATTTTCTGGAAGAGATGACTTAAATTTTTTAAGCTATTTTCTGCCAAATGCTAAAAATTATAGTGATAATGGAAAAGTATGGCGAGGGGCATATGGACCTAGGTTAATGGATTATAATAATACCAAATTTGATCAAATTAGTAATATAATAAAAACTCTTAAAAAAGATCCATTTAGCCGTCAAGCAATAATCTTAATTCCGTTAGCAAATCAGGATTACGATGTTAACCTTAATACTAAAGATAGGCCATGTACAATATTTGTTCAATTTTTTATAAGAAACAATGAACTATGTTGCTCTGCAAATTTAAGAAGCAATGATGTTATATTTGGATTTTCTAGTATTAATATTCCTGAATGGACATTCATTCAAGAAATAATTGCAGGTATATTAAAAGTTAAAATTGGAAAATACTATCATACTGCAAATTCATTCCATATCTATGAAAATCACTTTGCAAGAATGCATAAAATATTAATGTCAAATAAATATAATGTATATCAATTTGAAAAAGTAGAAAAACAACCAATAAAATTTTCATCATTAAATGCATTCTATATTTCAACAAAATACTTTATGGCATGTATTGAAAAATCAATAAATGATAAGAATTTCATATACAACGAAGAAGATGTATATAATTATCTTGAATTAGATGCAATGCCATATTTGGATTATTTAAATCTTGTATTGGTTTTTGTAACAATTAAACAAAACAATTATCACAAAGCATACAACTTAATAGATAATATAAATAGAATTGATATGAAAGTGGCAGCATTAGAATACTTTATAAGATTTGTCAAAAAACAGTGTCCATCTTGTGCAATTGAATTTATAAATAAAATAGAAAAAGAAAATAATTTTAGCCAACCAACAATTGATTTCATTACAGGGAATTGGAGTTAGTTTATGAAATCATCTTTAATGAAAAGTATTATTGAGGATAATTCTGAT
>JBDRNV010000014.1:0-8826 GCA_043810695.1 Nanobdellota archaeon
TTTGTTACTTTTGATTTTATTCTTCTTGCCTCTATTTCTGTTTCTCTAAGCATTAAATAATCTCCTGGTCTTATAGGACCTTTAACATTCCTTCTCATTGCTCTTCCCTTATCTCTTCCTTCCATCACCAAACATTTAATCTGGCTAATTTCTCCACGAAAACCTGTCCTTCCTATTATCTCCTGAACAAGAGCAGGCACTGCTTCTGCAGAAAGGATTTTATCACTGCCTTTAGTTCCTGTTTGTTTTTGTTGCTGTTGGGTTTTTTGTTGTTTTGAACTGCCGCCCATTTTTATTTTTCCATTTTACGAATTTATTTTTTCTTTTCAGCAGCAAGGGATTTAATCTCTTGCTCAGCATCTCCTGATTCTATAACAGCAACAGAAGAAGCAGCCACAGGGATTCCTACTGCAATACCAAGCTTCTGTTTGTTATCAACCTCTTCACATAAAATATTTTTTTCTTTGCATAAAGCAGGAAGATATGCTACTATCTCTTTTGGTTCAACATCTGCAGCATATACAACAAGTTTTGCAGTACCCCTTTCTATTGCTTTTGTAACTTCATTTGTTCCTTTCTCTACTTTGCCTGTTTTTCTTGCTTTTTCAATTATTGAATAAATGTCTGTCATTTGACACTCCTGTGGCGAATGAATGGAAATTTCTTATTTACTTTCATTTTATTATTGTATATAGGAAAGAATTTAATTCCTCCCATAAGGTCATTGGATAAATTAGTGAGAAAAAAATGATTTATAAACCTTATTATTATTCCAGATTACAACAAAAATTAAAAAATAAACTAATATAAAAAGTAATGCAAGAAAATATTCTCGAAGTTTGGGAGAAAAATCATTTTATAGAAATTATTAATGAGTTAAAATTTGAAAAAATCGAAATTTCTTATGAAAATATTCCAAAAATAATTGAAGCCATGAGTTTTGATAAAAGGAGTAAGAGAAATCCTGAAAAATGTCCATATTATAAACAAAACCCTCCAACACCTTGTCATTCTATAAAAGATTTAAATTGTTTATTATGTGCATGTCCAAACTATAATTCAAAAATATTAGAAGGAGGATGCTATATAAATTCTAAAGGAGGAAAATATGTCTATCATAAAAATCTTCCAGCTGGAAGAGTTTGGGATTGTTCAGATTGTCAGGTTAATCATTCTAAAAAGGAGGTTGAAAAGTATTTAATAGAAAATCTAAAAAAATTGATTGATATTTCTAATTCGATATAACTATCTCCAAAGAATTTCAACATCATCTGTTCTTCCGGAGCTGATATTTTAGTTCAGCTACGCATGTACTGTTTACTTCCATTTAACTATAACCTCGTCTGTACGCTGTCTAGGTTTTATATCTAATTTTTTAATGTCTTTTCCTTGTATTTTCACGCCTGATTTAAACATAATTTCTCCAAGAAAAGCAATCATGCCTGCATATTAACTTTTAAATTAAAACAAATATTTATATACTTTTAGACTATAATAACTATGATGACATATCATATTTCTATTCCAATAAATGAAGATACTATTTACTTAATGGAAGCAATGAAAGTAGAAGGTTATTGGAAAACCTGCAGTTATACATTAACAATCCAAAATAAAGATCTACCATTACTAAATCATATTGAAAAAATTGCAAAAGAATTAGGGACCAAACCAGCAAAAAGGATACTATTGAAAATAAGACTAGAGAACGAAACCCCAAAAGAAGACGTAAGATTACTAATTGACAATAAAGAAATTAATTTTCACATAGAGAAAAACCCATTTGATAAGAAAAAGGTCAAAGCCGTCATAAATCTACCTTTTAAGAATAAATATAATATTGATTTAATTGTTAAAAATAAAGAATATAAAATAAAAATTAATTCCAATAAAGATAAATTTATTATAAATGGAAACGTTCAATCTTGGGCATATGGGGATCTTAGGTTTCCAGTAAAAAAATTATTAGAATTTCTAGATACTTATGGAGGAGATAAAAAACTCTTGCATGTTTCTGATATCATAAATTCGAGCGAAAAATTATTCATCTCGGCATTTAGTGCTTTAATTGATTGCGAAGGCTCAATAAATTGGTACGGTTTAAAAAGGGAGCTTAGTATAAGAATGAAATCAAAAGATTATTTAGAAGAATGGTCAAAATTACTTAATAATCATGACATAGGAAATAAATATAGAAAAAGAGGAGATCTCTGGGAAATAAATATATCAGGATGGGAAGATTTTAGAAAATTGGAAAAGAAAGGACTAAAGTTATACCACTCTAAAAAAAGAGAAAAATGGATAAAAATGATGAGGGGATTTAAAAGAAATCAGATTTCAAGAGGCAGCTATAGAGATTTTTATGTAAAGAGATTAAAAGAATATGGTAAAGAAGTATCTGCAATTGATTTTTCTAAATATCTTAATAAAAGTAAAAGAACATTAAATCACTTCTTATCTAAATTGGAAAAAGAAAAATTAATTTCAAGCAACCGGAAACATAGACCTTACCTATATTTTATTTCAACCTCATCAGTACGTTGACGAGGCAAAATATCTATTTTTCCTGGTTCTACTTCATACATTCCATTTTTATAAATAATCTCGCCTAAATACGCTATCATGGCACCATTGTCAGTTAAGAATTCCTGAGCAGGGCAAAAGAATTTTGCACCTCTTTCTTCACACATAATTCTGCACATTTCTTTAAGCCTTAAATTACACGCAACACCCCCTCCTAAAAGAAGCTCTTTCTTTCCAGTATGTGCTAAGGCTCTCTCAGCAATCTCAACAAGCATTGAGAAAACAGTTTCCTGCATTGAATAAGCCATATTTTTAGTATCATAATTTCCTGATTCAATTTTCTGTTTTAAATTTGTAAGTATTCCTGAAAGAGAAATATCCATGCCCTTTACTTTATAAGGCAGCTCTATAAATTTTTTTCCCTGTTCAGCTAGTTTTTCTATTTTTGGCCCGCCTGGAAAACCTATTCCAAGATGCCTTGCAAAAGTATCAATAAAATTTCCAACTCCTATATCAAGAGTCTCTCCAAATACACGGAATTTTCCAGATGCATATGCAATTACCTGCGTGTTTGCTCCAGAGACATATAACATCACAGGATCATTAGCACCGGTGGTTCTTCCTATTTCAAGATGAGCAATACAATGATTAACTGGAATTATTGGAATTCCAAGTTTTGTTGAAATTTCTTTTGCAAATTCCATTCCCTGAAGAAGGCACGGAGCAAGCCCTGGACCTTGAGATATGGCTAATGCATCGATATTATTCTCATTTATTCCTGAATTTTTAAGAGCAGATTCATAAAGTAAATTTCTGTTTTCTCTATGATATTTTGCAGCTTCTAGAGGAATTATTCCGCCTTTCTCTGTAATATAACTTTTTTTAACATTTGACAGAATTTTCCCATCACAAACTATTGCTACTCCGAATGTATGTGCTGTGCTTTCTATTCCAAGGATTATTGCCATTTTCTCTCTTGGTTTTGTCTAATCTTTTTCAAAAAGATTACTATCATATATTCTGAATATAGTAGTATATTTATAAAATTAGCAGGTATCTAAAAAACACCCCAAAATTCAATGATAAATCAAATAATGAATATATATTCTGTAAAATTGACCTTCAAGAAAAATTCAAGAATTGTTATTGTTGAGATACGTGATGCTAAAAAAGGAAAAATAAGAAAAAAAAGGCTTCCTATTCCAGAAGAAATAAGTGTTGGGGAATTGCATTGGATAAAATATCAAAAAGATATAATTTCAATATATCACAGAAAAATTAGAGATGATCAGTACATATATAGAAATTCAAGATATATGGTTGCCCCGATAAGTTTAAGCCAAAGACTTGAAAAGCTAGTTAGCAATTTCTATTGCAAATTTTATTCTGATTGAGAAATAAAATTAATTATATTTTTAATATTAAAATCGGATTTTTCTTAAAATTATTTCCCGTATCAAAACCTTTCAAATAAAAATATTTAAAATTTATAAATAAAAAAGAAAAAAGAAAAAAAATATTAGGATTACTTTCTTTTTTTCTTCTTCTTTTTTCCTCCTCTAGCCATGACAGCTTCACACACATTTCCCATCCCATCAACATAGTATAGATGTCCTGGCTTTCTCGTAATAACCTTTTTTAAAATAATTTTTCCCATTTTTACCTCCTTTTAATATTATATAGGTTATAAAATAATTCTATATTTAAATGTTTCTAATTACCGACGAGGGAAGAGAAGTCTAATATAATCGCTATACTTATTATTCATAGGTATTTCTATAAGTTTATTAAAAAATTTTGGAGGTTCGACGATAAAAGTAAATGGTTTTATTTTCTTAATTTCAAGAACTTTATTTTTTTTATTGAGCCAAATTGCTAAAAAAGGAAAAAATACAAATACTGAGTGAATTTTCATTTTTATTGGTTTTTTAAAGTCAAACAAAAGCGCATCTGCATTTTCTTTTGTTTTAAACATCAGTCCAAAAATTTCATCATAAATATCGCAAACTTTTACGTTAACTCTAAAATTTTTATTTTTATATTTAAAAGAAACTTCTTTTATTTTTTTCATCATCTGTTTTTCTTAATTTATAGAGATTATATATCTTATAATTTTTTTCAATATTTCTATTGCATACATAATTATGATGCCTAAAACCACCGCCAAAACTTGCTGGAATATGCATAAGTTCATGAATTATCACTTTTATTTTTTCTTCTTCTGATAACTTGTCGAATCTTTCTGAAATAAATTCAAGAGCATAAAATGCATCAACATTCATTGCTTTCTGAATAAGTTTTCCTATAGTATGACATCTCGCAATTGTTCTCCTTGATGATGAACCATAGCTTTTAAAGCATCTAATTCTATCAATTTTTACATGCGGAAATAAAAGTTTTGATATTTCCTCTGCTTTAATCTGTATATCCTGAGCAAATTCATATTTCATTTTAATCAATTATCTCGATAATTTTATTTCTTGAAGTTAAACCTGACTTTATATTAACTTGTTTTTTAAAATACTTTTGTAATAACTTAATAAGTTCTATATTCGCTTTATTCTCAATTGGTTTTTTCTTTATCCAAATTTCATAATTATTATCATCAAGCTTCTTCAATGCTTGTTTTTTTGCATTTGGATGTGCTTTAAGTTTAATTATCATGTTAGTCTTTTGTATATATTCTTTCTATGCCCAACTTTCCAGATAATTATTAAATTATTTTCCAAAGAAAAAAGGATTCTGTAATCCCCTATTCTTAGCCTGAATTCATCCTTTCCTTTAAGTCTTTTGATATCTTTTGATTTAAATCCGTATTTTAACTCATCAACCTTTTTATGAATTCTTGAAGAAATTTGATTTTCTAGTTTAGATAATTCATTTAAAGCTCTTTCATCCCATTTTATTTCAAACATTATAATCCAAGTCTTTTTTTGACTTCTTCATGAGAAATGAGCTTAGGATTTTTCATTCTTTCTGTTAATTCCTTCTTAGTCTTTTCATTCAATTCAAGATTATCCTCTATAAGAACCTCTATAACATCGTTATAAGTTTCTCGCTCAAAAATTTTCATTTTATTCAAATGAGCCTTTACATCCCGAGAGATTTTTATTGTCGTTTCCATAGTATATTATGGTATACCAGAGTATATTTAAATCTTTCTTTTTTATCTATTCTCTGGTTTTTTCCAAGGCCTTCCCAGAGCAGAGTAAATTTCTTCTTCTGTTTTTCCGGCAATTCTTTTTCCTTTTCTAAAAAGCCCGTGCTGGCTTAGCTTAAAACCTTTTTTTCTTGCAACAACTCTTAATCCAATTCCAGAGCCAACTTTGCTGGAATATGCGAGCAATGCAGCTCCCCATTCTTCTGGAATTGTATAATACAGCTCCACTTTAACTCTTTCTATTTTAAAATATGCCTTTTTTTCTCCACCTAGAATTTTTTTTCCTTTTTTTTCCAAAATCTGCTCTATTTTTTCTTTATTTTTTGGAATCAGAACAATATCTATATCAATAGGATTTTTTTCTTTTCGTCTTATGCTCCCCACTATTTCAATTTTCTTTGAATATGGACTAATCCAATTAATAATTTTCTTTGTAAGATTAAGAACAAAACTTCCTTTTCTTGTTGCAACTTTTTTCTCTTTTTTACTCTTTTCCATAATTATTAATAAATAATGTTATACTTATAAATTTTATTTAGAATTTTTTATCTCGTGACTATTTCAAGTGCATCTCTATGCTTTAAAATATAATTTTTTCCAAGGGCTCTTTGGGTTCTTGTGTCTATTGCTCGAATAAAATTTTTCCCGAAATCTGTATGAAGAAAATATGCAAAATCAAGGGCTGTTGAGCGAGGAGGAAGCAAAAAACAGTCTGGTAAAATATTTCCTTTGCTATCTGATAATTTATTTGCGCTTGCAGGGAAAACAGCAATATATCTTAGAAGTTCAAATACAGCACAATTCAAAACAGTTTGAACTCCTGTTCCTTCAAACTTATTCATTACGTTCTTCTTTATTTTCTCAAGGGCATTTTTTTGTTTATCACTTAATTTTCCAATAATTTTAAAATCTTTTTCACCTGGAATATATTCAATTAATTCTAATTTTGCAGCTTCCCTAAGAGCAAGCTCTGAATCTGCAGAACACGGAACAATAATCACCTCTGGAAATTTTTTTTTCATTTTTTCATAATTTTCCTTGCTTTTTTCCATATCTATTTTATTTGCAGCAATTATTGTTGGCTTGCTTTCTTTTCTAAGAGCAGAAGCAAATTTCATTAAATCTTTATCATTCCAATAAACCACTTTTTCTGGAAAATTATTCTTACTTAAAACATTTTTTACCTGTTGTTCATTTACTTTTAGTCCTGAAAATTGTTTTGCAACAGAATTAACAAAATTACCTTCTGTTTCAACTTTTCTTGCAAAACTTTTCCATGCTTTCATAAGTAAATTAAAAAACCACTTGTCCAATTCATCTTCTAAAAATTCAATGTCTTTTAAGGGGTCTGAATTTTCTGTTTGTTTCCCTTCTGAATCAGTTGTTCCAGAGGCGTCTACAATATGAATAAAAACATCTGCCTGTCTCAAATCATCTAAAAACTGATTTCCAAGCCCTTTTCCTTCGCTTGCACCTGGAACCAAACCAGCAACATCCATTATTTCAACAGGAACAAATCTTTTATTTTGAATACAAAAACCATGACTTGGATTACACTTTGTGTTAAATTCCTTATCAATACAATCAACTTTAACATAACCAACACCTCTATTAGGTTTTATTGTTGTGAAGGGATAGCTTGCAATAGCAACTTCTGCAAGAGTAGCTGCTTTAAAAAAAGTGCTTTTCCCACATGAAGGTTTCCCTACAATCCCTATTAACATAATATTGAATTAAGAAATAAGTTTAAATGTTTTGCTCTGAAGATATCCCAATCATTCTTTCTCGCCTTTTTTGTCTCAGTTTCTTTATTATTAAAATTATTAATATCATTATTAATATTATAAGTATCATAATAATTAAGAAAAGAACAATTCTTCCCAATACAGAAGTTATTGCTCTTCCAGTAACCTTAAAATTAGCACTTGAAGGAGCTACTCCATTAGGATATACAAGTTCAAGTCCTACTACATAATCTCCTGTAGGAAGATTTCCTGTATCAAAGTTTCTTTTAAGATTTGTCTGATTTTCAACAAGAAGTGTCTCTGTTTTTGTCAGATAAATTTTGTTAGCATAATCTTTTATTATAAAGTTAAGAGTTACATCAAGCCTTTCAGGATCTCCAATAGGGATTATATTAATGAGTGTTTTTAATTGCTCTCCTTGCCTTACAGTATAATTTGCATTAAGAACAACAATATTAGAGTCAAACAAAAGAAATTTAGTCTTTATATTTAATGAAACAAGAACTGATAAGGTTCCTATTTTTATTTTTCCAGTATATATTCCAGGCTCACTTGGACCAACAAAAATTACTTTCAGCTCAACATTTCCTCTTGCAGGAATAGTTAAAGAGGTGTTGCTTAAAATAACTAGGTTATCAAGTCCTTCCTGACTAATCTTAACTGTAGCAGAAGAACTACCAAGATTTGTAATTGTAATGATTTTTTCAACATTTGTATTTACTTCAAGATTTACATTAAGTTCTGCTGGCTCAACTTTAATATTTATTGTAGTACCCCCTCCTCCGCCTCCTCCGCCACCAGGAACTTCTATCTGACAAGTGCTTGAACAACCATCTCCTGAAACAGTGTTCCCATCATCACATGTTTCTCCTGTTTCAATCACACTATTTCCACAAACAGGAGTTGTAGCTAATTCTTCAATTCCAAAGAAAAATCCTTCAATATATTCATTAGGACTTACTGAAAGATTTGTACTTCCTCCTGAATTTAATGATATAACATCTGCTGATAAAAAATTTATAGAAAAAGTTGCTAAAACAATTGATATAAATATAAGAAATAAAGATTTTAATGCAGAATTCTTTATTATAATATAATCATCATTACCAATATTATTATACATATTTTATACAATAAACTTAATATTAAAAGTATTTGTATTCATCAATTACAAAAATCTTTATCTTGATTCTTCTTAATCGCCGAAATCAGCACATAATGATCTACCATTTGTTATGCTTGTGCCGCAAGCACTAAGAGATCCAGTAGAAGTCCATTGACCCATACAAAGTGCTGAAGATGAGATGGTTTGACAAAGTGCTGTCCCAGTACGAACTGTGCTACTGCCAACAGCTGGGAAAAGTTCAATACTACCGGCAACACCTTCTGTTTTCTTCA
>JBDRNV010000015.1:0-4517 GCA_043810695.1 Nanobdellota archaeon
TACTTTCCATACTATACATTATATCCTTACCTATATCACAACGAAACATCTTAAAAAGCTCTATCTTCTATTATCCTCATGAAATTAGGAGTTTTATTCTCTGGCGGAAAAGATTCTACAATGGCAGCATATCTCGCCAAAAAAGAAAAGCACGAAATAGCATGTCTAATAACTCTGCATTCTGAAAACCCTGATAGTTACATGTTTCATACTCCATCAATAAAGAAAACAGAACACCAAGCAGAAGCAATGGGTCTGCCTTTAATAATTAAACAAACAAAAGGTGTGAAAGAAGAAGAGCTTAAGGATCTTGAAGATGCAATTAAAACAGCTGTCAAGAAATATAATATAAGAGGAATTGTTACAGGAGCATTGCATTCAGAATATCAGGCTTCACGAATTGGGAAAATATGTGATAATCTTAAAATTAAATGCATAAATCCGCTTTGGAATAAAGATGAATTTCAGCACCTGAATGAGCTAATAGAAAATAAATTCAGAGTTATAATAACAGGTGTCTCTGCTTATCCTCTAAATGCCTCGTGGCTTGGGCGTGAAATAGACAACAAATTTATTGAAGATGTTAAAGAACTGCATGAAAAGCACAAGATACATCCTGCTGGAGAAGGAGGAGAGTTTGAAACATTTGTTCTCGATTGCCCTCTTTTTGAAAAGCCTCTGAGTGTTACAGGAGCTAATTTCACAGGAGAAGGAAATTCCTGGAGAATGGAATTGGAGGTAAGTTAAGAAGTGGTAATGATGCACAGGCCGACTGTGAGGGGCAGTGCGCCATAAACAAGGGACAGTAGTCCTGTAGCCTGATGAGTATATTCTAACGAAATTTTATAGCAGAAAGATCAGAGAAAAAACAACATCGGAAAAAATCCGTAGAAACCGGAAAATATGCGATTTTTCTCGGAGAACGTTTAATAAAGGATGACACAAGAAAAATATTCTTAGCACGAGATTCCATAATATATAAAGGGAACTCCGAGAAAATTATAATTTGTCTCTAGGCGAGACCAATACCCTTACTGTGCTACTTGTGGACGCTATTGAATTTTGCTGTATATATAGATAGGACTATTATGACATATTTTAAAATTTAATAAGAATACTGCCTCAAGTTCTTTTTGAGATAGCATTTGTTGCATGAATCTGAGGCGGTTAAATATGCATTTCAGAATCTTTTCCCGATAAGATTAATTAAGTTTCTCTTTTCTTTTTGTTCTTCCATTTCTTCCACTTTTTTCTTTAAAGAAAGATACTCTTTTTTAAGTATAGATTTTATTTGGTAATCTAAAGGTGACGGATCGAATCGTAAGAATTTTTCTTTTAAGTCGTTCTTGAATTTTTGTATGTTTTCTTTCAAACGTTCTTTTAAGTCCGATTTAGACAAATACATTACAATGCCTTCTTTTTCAACAAACGACATTGGAAAGTATGTAATAATTTCATCAGGTATGCTTGGAAAATCATCGAATCCTGTACTAAAGGAAGATTCGCCTTTACTCCACTTATATGCCACTTTATTAGGCGGATCTCGGAAGCAAAGGTCCGTCACTTCCGCTAGATATGACACTGTTGGTATAAATAGCAGTGAGTCCAAGTTAATGTTGTCCTTAAGGTAAACATGAAAGTCGTAGCCTTTTTCTTTCAAGCTATGTACTGTGTAAGTAAATTCTTCTGTCAGAATTTTTTGTGGTACAGAGGCATTTTTCTCTAACAAAGCGATTAACTTTTTCTTCTTTGCCATGTTTAACTGATTATACACATCTACATGCCAATCTTTAGCCTTACATTCATAGTCTTTGGTTGTTTTATCAATTATACAGGCCAGGGTATTTTTTATTATTTCTTCAGATAACATTACAATAGAGAAACAAACCAACTATATCTTTTTTTTCTAGATATATATCTATATTTTTATTCCTACAGAATTCATTATCTTCTTTTCTGCATTTCTTAGATGAAACTGAAATGTTGTATAACTGATTTTAGACATACCTGCAAGTTTTTTTAATTCAATATCTCTTGGAAAATTGTAATATCCGTTGTGTAGAGCTAGCAAGAACGCTTCTTTCTGTTTTTGGGTTAGTTTTGGATACAAAGAGAAAAATAAGAAATCAGATTCTGATATTTTTGTGTCTCTAAATGATTGGAGTTTACCATTATAATTGGTTTGAATAACGTGCAATATGTTTTCTAATGCTTTTCTATCCCAAGATCCTAATTCCCAGTGTTCTGTACCATCAGTGTCAGTAAATATTGGTTTGATGTAAATTGTCTCGAGGGAAAAGAATAAGCCCTCCTGCCGCTTGTCAGAGACGGTTTTTTGTTTTTTTACAACACAATTAATTAAATTACCTTTAACCTCTAATCGCGAAATATATTTATCCTCTTTCAAACTTTTTATAAATTCTTTAATATTTTTTTCCTTTCCTTCTACAAGAAGAATTCCTGAGAGGAATGTGTAATTATTCTCATAATAGTAAGTAGCCCTATAAGCAAATGATTTAACTTTGAATTTTTTATTTCTTTTGCTAAATATTCCTTCAGGATCCGACATAGTAAATTTTAATATCCACATGAATATAGATATATATCTAAAGTTTAAAAATTTTCCTAAATTCAAAATATCGCAAATACCAGGATGAATTATCAAGTCCTACCTAGATTACTATGCATTATATGATGTTCTTTAGGTGTATAATACATTAATAGTATCTGTTTGCAACATAGTTTAGGCTGATAACTGGGTGGTGCGAATGCGATGTAAAGTCCCTGTCCGTCCATCTCTCATCATTTATTAAGAAAGTGGTGATGGACAGGCCGACTGTTAAAAACTCTTCATTAAACTTTCCTTCCCTGTCTTCATATCCTTAACCTTAAACTTTCCAGATTCAATTTCTTTTTGCCCGACAAAAATTACTTTGACAAAACCATATGAGTTAGCATAATCAAGCGCTTTTGAAGGTTTTCCATAATAAACAAAAACTATTTCTCCTTTTTTTCTCAGTTTCTGCGCTAGGTTTATTGCTTCTTTATCCTGGTTTAATGAAACAATAAGATATTTCTCACACTCATCATCTAATTTTGCAATCAAGGAAATTCTCTCTAGTCCAAAAGATATTCCTGTGCACTGAACATTCTCAAATTTATAACTTCCTCCTGCAATTAATGTTTCTTTAATATTCTCTGTTTTTATCTCAAAAACACTTCCATTGTAATAAGAAAGCCCGCGAACAACACTTGGAGAAAATTGAACTTTTAATCCATAAATCTTGCAGTATTCAATTAAAGAAATAATTTCTTTATAACTTTCAAATTTGTTGAAATATTTTTCTCCTTTTTTTAATGAACTTAAAACACTTTCAGCGTTTAATTTTTTGAGGTTGTTCCTTAAATCTTTTTCAGGTATTTTATCATACTTATCTATTTCTCTCAAAACTTGTAATTTATTCTTTTCTTTAACTTTGTTGTCATCAAGAATTTCATTTAATAATTTTCTATTATTAATAAATATTAAAGGTTTTATTTGCAGATTTCTTAATATTTCATCTGACAATGCAAGTATTTCTGCTTCCTCTTTAATACTGCTTCCAATAACATCAACATCTGCTTGACTAAACTGTCTTAATCTATTTGAAGAAACAGGTTCATCTCTAAAGACAGGACCTATTTGGTATCTTTTGTATGGAATTTTCTTATTTTTCATCAACCTCTTAAGCTGAAATGTAAATTCATATCTTAAAGCAAGTTTTCTCTTTCCTCTGTCTTCAAGTTTAAATATGTCAGAAACAGCTTCATCCTGCTTGTTTTCTCCTTTAACAAATTCTTCATACTCCACTATTGGAGTTTCTGCAGGTTCAAACCCATATTTATCAAAAGTTCCAACTATTATTTTCTTCAACTCTGCTAATTTTATAGCTTCTTTTCCTGAAAAATCTCTAAAGCCCTTAACTAAATTAAATTCACTTGTCATTTTAATTTATTTAACAAATTATTTACTTTATTTATGATAATTCTTACACTTTTATCAATGTTTCTTTTATTAGCATCTTTTACATCAGGAACATTCCAGACTTCAATTTTATTTCTCCACAATCTTCCATTAAATAATTTTTTTGGAACATCATTTGCAACAAGAATTATTTTATCTGATTTTTGTAATAATTTAGAACTTATTCCTCTAGAAACTATATCAAAACTAATTCCAAATTTTTTCTTAAGATATAAATTTCTTCTTTTCTCTTCTTTAGTTAAAGGCACATCCATTTTTATTATCGCTGTACTTGCTACCTTTATTCCTTTATTCTTATTTTTACTTTTAAAATAAGCTTCTGCAAATTTGCTTCTAAATCTGTTATATTTACATATAAATAAGATTTTCATTTTAGTAATTTCCTCCTTTGACTTCGCCAAAGCGTGGTCGTCGTAAGGGCGGAAGGAGAGAATCGAACTCTCGTTTTGCGGACCACAACCGCATGTACTGCCATTATACTACAACCGCCATT
>JBDRNV010000016.1:0-2044 GCA_043810695.1 Nanobdellota archaeon
ACCTCTTACACAAGCTGTAGTCAGATAACAGCCACCACTGCCGCTTCCACCACCGCTTCCACCACTGCCGCTTCCGCCACCGCTTTTGTCCCATTTATCACTTGCTACTTTTTGAGATTCTTCAGATGTGTTTCCTCTGCCTTCTCTTCTATTCTTACCATCTGAAATTGTAGTTTTGTAATGGTCATCTCCAAATATACGTTCTTCAAAAAAACTCTCTTTTTCAGTTCTTGATGTAGTTTTTCCCATTTTCTTTCACCCTATTAGTTTATAATATACTAGTTTATAATATATTAGTTCATAACACATTAGTTCATAACACATTAGTTCATAATCTATTAGTTTATAATATATTAGTTTATAATACCATTCAGATATTTAAATATTGTGGCTTAAAATAAGGCGTTTTTCCGGACTTTCTGAAGATTTTTCTTTTGATTTTAATTGCCTTATTTTTCGAAATTCATCGCTAATTCTAAAAACCAGGCAAAGCATAAAAAAGCTTTATGTAAACTAATTGCAAAGCATATTAAGATAATAATGCCAAAAAAAGAATGTTTTTTATCCTTTTTTGTTTAACAGCCAAAACCAAACAGGCCTTACTAATATTTTTAGCCCTTTATAACTTATGTTTTTAAATTCATCTTCTGTTAGAATAAGCCCTTTGCTTAGCTTAAATTTTTCTAATGCTTTGGCTAGGCCTTCAATCTCCCTTTCTTTTGTTTTTTCGTCTTCTAAACTTTTTGTTACTTGTATCGCTTCTGTTACTTTTAAATTTTCTTTTATTACAAAATCACATTCTCTTTCTGAATCCGAATGATAATATATTTCCTTATTGCCCCTTAATAGCTCCAGGAAAACTATATTTTCCAAAAGCCTGCCATAATCTTTAGAAAATTTAGATTGTATTGAATTTACCAGTCCCGAGTCAATACAGTACACCTTTGATTGCGCTGTTATTCTTTCTTTTGCTGAAAAAGAGAATTTATCCAAATAGAAAAATAAATAAGCCATGTTTAAATTAGAAAGATACTCCTGTATTGTATTTATCGAGACTTTGAAAATTCTGCTGATTTGATTTATTGAGAAAATTTTTGATGAGTTAGCCATCAGATACAGGCTTAATTCTTTTATCAGCTTTATATTCCTTATGCTAAACCTTTCAACTATATCTTTGAATAAAATATTGTCAAGATATTCCCTTAATCTAAAAAAAGGCTCTTTATCTTTTAAGAATTCTGGTATTGCACCAAATTGGAGGTATTTATTGAAATGCTTCTTTATTACACCCTTTTTTTCTTCAAGATTAAAATATTCCTTTTTTTCCAGTACAATTCTGTTAAATGCTAAAAATTCCTCAAAAGAGAATGGAAATACAGTTATTGCAGATATTCTTCCTGTAAGCAGAGTCCCTAATTCCTTTGACAGCAGTTTTGAGTTTGAGCCCGTAATTATCAATTTTATATTTTCTTCTTTGTCGTATAATGTTCTTAAGAAATGCTCAAATCCCCTAATGTTTTGTATTTCATCCATAATGAAAAAAACTTTTTTGCCAGGGTTTATGTTTTCTTTATAGGTTTCCAGGATCCTTTCAAGAAGTTCTAATGAGTAATAAGGATAAAGCCTGTAATCTTCCAGGTTGACATAAAGAATTTGTTCTTTGCTTATTTTTTTTATTAAATTTTGAATCAAAAGTTTTAAAAGCACAGTTTTTCCAGCTCTTCTTGCTCCCTTTATTGCTATTATTGATTTTGAGGCTATTAGCTTATTGAGCTGTTTTAGGTAAGCTGGTCTTTGAATGTAGTCCAGCTTAATATCTTTGAACCAGCAGTTCTGGTCTCTAAGGATTTCAAAGATGGCATCTTTGCTTATTTTTCTGTTTTCTTTTTCGCTTGCCATAGAAAGAGCTAGTATAAGCTAGTATTTAAATCTTACTATTATATCAGTATGATGATATAGTTTTTACGATATTATATCAGTATGATGATATAGTTACTGTTTATCAGGCATAGCTGCTCATTGAATAATTTTAATGTAAAGAATT
>JBDRNV010000017.1:0-8713 GCA_043810695.1 Nanobdellota archaeon
GTAACAAATACTTCTTATTATCTATTAAGCAATCCTTATGCTTATTATAATTCAACTACAATAGGAAATCTTCCTAATACAAATAATTACTGGAATAATACTTTTGCTACATTTAATAAAACATTTGCAGATACTTTATATTTTGGTATAGGAAACTGGAATGCAACAAATGCAAGTTACGCATTAAATCAAACATTAACAGATATGTGGACGAATTTCTTGACAACGACAAATACATCATATTTAATGGTGGATAAATGGAATGCTACAAACACTTCATATAGGACTTTAACAAACGGAACATTTACCCAAAATATTAGCTTTTATGGAACTCAAAATATAACATCAAATACAACGTGCATAAGCATCTGGGGGCCAACTTCAAGATTGGAGATATGTTAAAATGAACACACCCCGTCCTAAAGCCCGAGGTATTCAATAAAAATGTTATCACAAAGAAACCCATGGTTGCGACGAATTGATGTAGTGAGCAACAGCTCCGCTAGTGGTATTTCCGACGCTACGAAAGAATTTTCCAGGACTTCAGAAGTGTCCTTTTCGGAAATAGTTTCACAGCCAAGGATGTTTTTGCAAAAGTTTAAAGGCACTATAACCTTTAAACAGCTAAAGGGCTTTGCTGACGCTCATAGTGGTTGGCATTTCAACAAACAAGTGGATGTGATCAACAGCGACGTGAAGTTTGTAAATCTTAAACCCTTTTCTGTAAGCAACTTGTCTGATGAAGAATTCACAATCCATTCTAACACCATAGAATTTCATCGGATCCATGGCATATTTGCATTTCCACACGAAGTGGAAAACATTTTGTCCAAAGCTATGTTTTCTAGATTTCAAATCCATTTTTCATCTCCTAAACACAGTTCTAACTATGTTCATGGGTTTATTTCAGGAGGTCTAGAATCCAGCCCTTCTGATTCTATTCATTTAGAAATATTAAATTTTGAGGACGGCGATTCCTCCCAAAACTTAAAAGATTGGGTATCCTCGCCGTGGATGTAATGAAAAATAGAAAAATAGAAAGTTTATTGAATAAAAATAAAAAATATTTATTTATTGTAATATTATTAGCAATTATTATATCAATATTACTTTTAAAAACAATTCAGGCACCCACATCTGGCCCTAATAATCCAGGGACACTTGCAGATGATTCAAGTTATGGAAAAGGTATTTGGGTCAATCCTAGTAACGCTCAAACGTCTGATAATAATTATGCATCAGCTCTTATTGGTCCAAGATCTAAGCCCTCACACTATCTTAAGGCTACTAATTTTGGTTTTAGTTTACCTTCTGCAACAATAGATGGAATTAAAGTTGAAGTAGAGGCAAAACGTGATGCTCTAGGTGAAGGGAATTTTGATGTTGTTAAACTTGTTTTAGCAAATGGTTCTATTGCTTCTACAAATAAAGCAACAGGTTCGTTAACTGATTCCGATGTGGTTTATACATTTGGGGGGATTGTAGATGATTGGGGTGAAACTTTAACAGATGTAGATATAAATGATGCTGATTTTGGTGTTGTTGTAGCAACTAATATAGTAGGTACTCCTTCAACACATTATATTGACCATATTAAGATGACCATTTATTATACCGGTGGTGTTTCGGATTCATGCACTTATTCATCTGGAGATTGGAATGTGGATTGTGCTGATAATTGTAACATAACATCCAATGTTGCTTTAGGCGGGAATAATATAACAATAACAGGAACAGGAACTTTTACAACAGAAGCAAACATAACACAATATACTAATTTAACAATAAAAGGAACAGACACCTCAAATAAATGCATAGTAAGATGTTTCAAAGGAGGATGCTTTAAGGCAGCTTAAGAGCAAAGAACAGTTTTAAAATGAATATAATAAAGAATTCAATAATAAGCATAGTTTTCCTAATTGTTGTTATTTCATTTCTTTCTGCAAACTTAGAAATTAATTCTTCAGATTATTCTGGTTATTTTACTTCAGGAGCTTCAATAGGAAATCTGTCAGATACTGATTATCAAGGAGACAGCGCATTTTTTTACCAGCAACCAATAGGCTCTTTCAATGACACTTCTTATTCTGGAGAATATACCTTCACCTCTCAATACGAAGAAATTAGTGAAGCAGTGATAATTCCACCAATAACAGGAAGTGTTACAACAGGAGGTGGGGGAGGTGGAATAAAAAAATTTGAGATTGGTCCTGAAGAAATAAACATAAAACTAAAGCAAGGAGAAACAAAGAGAAGTACCCTGACTATTAAAAACACAGGAACATCTGAATTAAAAATGAATATAGCAGAAAGCAAACTAACAGAGATTATAAAAATAAGTAAATCTTCTTTTTCCTTAAATCCTGGAGAAACAGAAACAATTATTCTGGACTTTTTAGCAAGCGAAGATGTGCTTCCTGGCTTGTATATAGGAAAAATAATAGTAAATGGAGATGGTATTAAAAAAGAGGTTCTAGTTGCAGTAAACATTGAATCTAAAATAAAATTATTTGATATAGAAATAAAAATACCTTCTGGATATGAACAAGTAGCTCCTGGAGAAGATATTCTGCTCGACGTAAAAGTTTATAATCTTGGAGAAGTGGGCAAGGTTGATGCACGTATAGTATATTTGATAAAGGACAAAGAAGACAATTTCATAACATCTTCAGAAGATACTTTTGCTATAGAAACCCAGGCAAGTTTCACTAAAACAATTAATATTCCAAGGAACACTCCTTTTGGAAAATATATAATTTCTGCCAGTATAAATTATGATGAACATGTTGCCATTTCCAGCTTATTCTTTGAGATTACAGAAGAAGAGATTTCGTATAGAGAAAAGACATATATAGTGGTAATAATTATTTTAATAATAATCTTAAGCTTTATGATTTATTATTTCGCAACCAAAAAGAAAGAAGTGAAAAAAAGAAAATCAAAAATTCAATTGAGGAGTTTAATGAGAAGATAATATGGTCTTAGATTATGTAACTATCGGAATAAGCTTGGTTATATTTAGTTTTTATTTAATGGCTATTTTTTTGTCAATTAATATAAAAAGAAAACTCACAAAAGAAGTTGGAATAACTTTTGTGTATATAATAATAGCATTAGTTTTGCTTATAATTATAAGACTTCAGCAGATTTTTATTGAAACAGAAATAATGAAAGCAATACCTTACTTTATAGAATTTTCTACATTAATATTTTCAGTGATATTTTTCATAGCGATATTTATTTTTTATAAAAACTTGAAAAAAGTGGGGAATTCAAGGAGAAGTGCTAGTGAAAATTTTAAGGATTATAAAAAAAATTTAGGAAGAAAAATAATTAAATAGCAAAATATTAAAACCAAAAAATACAACAATAGATATGGAATCCAAAAAAGAGGTAAAAACAATCCGTTTAAAAAGATTTGAGGGAAAGCTCGCCTTAATTCAAAAATCAAAAAATTATGTGGAGGATGAGCTTAAAAAAATTAGAGATAAAGAAAGATATATAAAAGATAAAATAGGAAAAGAAAAAAAAGCAATCGCACTTGTAAATAAGGCAAAAAAATTAAGGTAATTATTTATTTCTTATTTCAAAAACTGCAGGATTTCTGGAAGTTTAAATATTCCCTTGCCTTCATTAAAATGATATTTGTTCTTTAAAATTAGTATTTTAGCGTTTAATTCTTTTTTAAAAATTTCTTTGTTGGACAAAGGAACATAAGGGTCATTACCTGAAAAAATACATATAAAATTATCACAATGGCTTCTGATTTTCTTCCAGTTTATAGGTGTTTCTGTCCATGGTTTTGTTATTTCAAAAACTTCTTCTCCTTCTTCTTTGATTGTTTCTTCATCGAGATAAATCCAAGGTGCGACAAATATGCATCTATTAATCTTAACTTCCTTAGGCAGATTTTCTAAAAATCTTAATAAGGCATTAGAGCCAATACTATGTCCAATTAAGATACTTTCCTTATTTATATCATTAAAATTTTTCTTCAAAAAAGATATCCATTCATTAATTTTAGGTTCTTCTGTATTAGGCATATCTGGGAAATAACTTTCTATTTTTCTTTTTTCTAATTCTTTTTTTAGCCACGGAAAGAAATCGCTTTTTGCAGTCGCATCCCATCCGTGCACTAAATATACTTTTTTCATTTTTATGTAAAAGTGGGGAGTGGGAATTGAACCCACGGATATTCGGGTTGCAGCCGAACGCGTTAACCACTTCGCCATCCCCACATATAATCATCTAAAGAATTCCTTATTTAAAAGTATTTATAGAAGAAATAAAATTATCCTCTGCTTTTAGAAGCAGACACAATTTTTTCAACAGCCCCAGCAGCATCACCCAATAAATTAGAAAGTTCTGTTCTATTTTTATCCAAATCTAAAGATTTAATCTCATCTAATAATTTTTCCCCTTCTTTTTTTGCTATTTCGCTTGAATCATAAACAGGCTTAGAAGTTATTTGTGGGCGATGGTTACTACGAATTACACTATAAATATAGAAACCAAATTTTCCTCCTTCATTATATACTGCAATTTCCGTTCTATTTTCTTGAATTGTTAAGGCTGTTAATAATGATATGCCCATAATGTATGTAAAATTATGTCCTTTAAAAAGATAATTATAATCAAAATTATAAATGCCCTAGAACGACCACGCCTCAGAAGCCGGCTTCGGCTTCGCGATGTCAAACAAAGATTTAACATCTGGGGCGTTCTTCATTCAGCAAAGCTGAATGCCCCCGACAGGATTTGAACCTGCGACACTCAGGTTAGAAACCTGATGCTCTATCCAGGCTGAGCTACAGGGGCTCAGTGCTTCGCACTTCACCCTAAACTGTCCAAGCTTGGGCCAGCTTAAGGCTCACACTAAAAAAGCTAAGAAATAGTTATATTTAAAATCTTTCCATTAGACTTCTACAACATCCATATCTTTTGGGATAAAAGTATTTTTGAATATCTTCTTGGCTTCATGTAATAGAACTTCTGGATTTTTTGAATATCTTTGACTTATATGCATCAAAAAAAGTTTTTTTGATTTTGATTTCTTAGCTATCTCTGCTACTTGTTTTGTAGTCAGATGACCGCGTTCCCTAGCCATATCTTTAAAAGAAGAGCTAAAAGTAGATTCACAAATTAAGACATCAGAATTTTTAACAAAGGGTATTATCTTTTCATTAAAAGATGTATCAAGAACAACAGATATCTTTTTTTCTTCTTGTGCATAAGTCAAATTCTTTGCTAGATAGCTTTTACCTTTGTAAGTTATATTTTTTCCTTGTTTTAAGTTTTGCAGATGTTTTCCAGAAGGAATTTTTAATTTTTCTAACTTTTTTTTATCAATTCGTATTTGGCCTTTTTTAACAAAAGAATAAGCATTACAAGGAATTCCATGAGTCATTTTCTCAGCTTCAAGGTAAAAATCTTTAGTTTCAAAAAACTTTCCTTCAACTTCTTGTATGTTTATAGGATATTCTTGTCTAAATGCAAATAATTTCAAAAAAATTCTCATAAAAAATTTAGTTCCTTTAGGTCCATAAATATAAAGGGTTTTTTTATATCCACTTAAAGCAAGAGTTTTAATCAATCCAGGAATTCCAAGAATATGATCTGTATGCCAATGAGTAATTAAAATCCGATTTACTTTGCATGGATTTAACTTTGCTTTTCTAAATTGCCTCTGAGTTCCTTCTCCACAATCAATAAGGATATTTTCCCCTTGATAAGTCAATAATACTGCAGGGTGATTTCTCGCAGCACTTGGGACAGAATCAGATGTTCCTAAAAAAACTATTTTTATCATAATTAAAATAAGAAAAACTAATTAATAAAAGTAACTAAATAAAGAATTAATCTTTCTTCAAAGCAGTAGAAGCCGGAGAAATATATATTATTGTGTCTCCCCTCAAAAAGGTTAGTCCAAGATTTCTTTTTATCTCTCCCTTTTCTATTTCTTTTATATTATCAAGAACAAGATTAATATGAATATCAAAAGCAAGCAAAGTTCCTACAAACTGTTTATCTCCTTTCAAATGCACAAGAACTTCTTTTCCTTTTGAATTATTCAAAAGATCCAGAGGTCTTTCAATTCCATTAACCATTTTTATTTTAATAAGCAATTTATGTGAAAACAGCTTAATATATTTCTTCTGTATAGTTTATTTATAAACATTTCCTTTTGATGTGTAGAAACTTATTTAAACTAAAATTCTAGTCTTTTAATTATGAAGAAGGGAAGAAAAATTTCAGGTGGAAGATACCATCAATCAAGAAAGAAAAAACTCTATGAAAGGCCAGGGCAGGAAAGAGCAGTAAGGCTTGGAGAAGAAAAAAGAAAAATAGTCAGAATAAGAGGCGGACATAAAAAGACATTTTTTCTCAAAACAAAATTCATAAATGTTAGAATAAGTGGTAAAAATAAGAAAGTAGAGATAAAAAACGTTCTTGAAACTCCTTCAAATAGGTTCCTTGCAAGACAAAATGTGCTTACAAAAGGCTCTATTGTTGAAACAGAACTTGGAAAAGTTCGAATAACAAACCGTCCTAGTCAAGAAGGAATAGTAAACGGAATTCTAATAGAATAAAGATTTAGAAAAATTTATCGTCTATAAAGGTAGAAAGTTTTATAAAGAGGAAAAGTTTATAAAGTAAATGCTTAAAAGCCTTTTAAAGGTTCTTATCCAACCCAAGAGTAACAAAACTTAAATTTCTTTAAAACAACAAAAAATGGTTTTCATAAAAAAATGTCCTGAATGCGGAAGCATACATCTAACTTACGACCCGCACCTAGGAGAAATAATATGCAATGACTGTGGTTTAGTCGTCGAGGAAAAAATGGTAGACACTGGTATTGATTTGCAGGGGAAATTTGATAAAGGAGAGAAAAAAGGGCGTGGAGGTGCTCCTACAAGCATACAGAAATTTGATAAAGGACTTACAACAAATGTAGGAGAAATTTCAGATATATACAGGCTTGAACCAAAACAGACAAGAAAGTTCCTCAGGCTAAAAAAATGGCAGGAAAGAGTTTCAACAAGCATTGAAAGAAATCTTAGATTAGCAATGGCTGAATTAAGAGTTATTGCTTCATATTTAAATCTTCCAAATGTAATAAGAGATGATGCTGCACGAATTTACAATTATGTTTTGCAACGTGGATTAGTTCGTGGAAGAAGCATGGAATCTGTAATAGCAGCCTGTTTGTATGCTGCCTGCAGAAGTTATAATATTCCAAGAACACTTGATGAGATGGCGACAGCTTCTGATGTAGAAAGAAAAGAGATTGGAAGAACATACAGATTTATTATAAGAAAATTAGGAATAAAAGTGAATCAGAGCTCTCCAAAAGATTATATCTCAAGATTTTCTTCTGTTCTCAAGCTTTCTCCAAAAACACAGAATGATGCCCTCAAAGTGCTGAAAAGGGCAGAGGAGGTCGAATTAACATCTGGAAGAGGCCCTGCAGGCATTGCAGCAGCTGCATTGTATGTTGCAGCTCTTATTAACGACGAGAAAAAAACGCAAAGAGAGGTTGCAGATATTGCAGGAATAACAGAGGTAACAATAAGAAATAGGTATAAAGAGTTAATAGAAAAACTTGATTTAGAAGATAAAATCAAGGCAAAAGAAAACGAGACAAAAGTTAAGAATAAGAAATAGAAAAAATGTATAATAAATTGGAAGAATTAGCAAGAGAATCTGTAAAAAATCAGCCTGATGAAGAAGCCGTTGATAAAGATAAATTTGGGAAAAGATTAGCATTTCCTTTAAAAATAATCTATTATATTAGCGGGATATTTAACAAATGGGTAGATCAAGATTCACCATTTCAGCATTATGGATTACGCCATAAATAAGCAAATTAATTCTGACTTCAATAACAAAATTTATTAAACATGAATTAATAACTCCTGTTAAATAGGACAGGCAACAAAACATTTAATAAGTCTATTTTATTTAAATTAATATGTACAAAAGAAATGTGTTTGATTCTCAGAAAGAGTTAAAAATAATCTCAAAAAATAATAAAGAATTTTTTACTAAAGCAAAGTTTGGTCCGTCAAAAATAACAAGAATTCCTCTGAATATTAATGAAGAATTAGCATTTTTTGTTGGAGCAATTATAGGAGATGGTCATCTTAAAAAAAGTAAATTACAGATAAGCATAGAATTATCAAATAAAAATCTAATTAAATATTTAAGAGATATATGCAAAAATATCTTTCAAAGAGAATTTAATATTATTCCAGTAAAAATAAGAAAAGGGAAAATTCAAACATTTAATATGTGTATGGATAGTAAATCAATTTATAATTTATTAAAAGCGGTCTTTGAAATTCCATCAGGAAAAAAAAGTAATATTGTAAGAGTTCCAAAATATATAATAAAATCTAATAGAAAAATTAAAATAGCTTTTTTAAAGGGAATTATGGCAACAGAAGGGGGCAAAAGAAGAAGATGTTTTGGTTTATCAACTGCAAGTAAACAAATGTGGAAAGATTTAGAATTAATCTTCAACGATGTCGGAATTCCCATATCAAAAGATAAATGGGTACACAAAAAATATAAAAAAGAGTATTATGGAATATCTTTTAAAGAGCAATATATGTCTTTATTAGAAGCGGGAGTGCCGGAGTGGTCAAACGGGCTGCGCTTAGGACGCAGTAGCTTAGTGCTTGCATAGGTTCGAATCCTATCTCCCGCATTT
>JBDRNV010000018.1:0-48464 GCA_043810695.1 Nanobdellota archaeon
TTTTTATCTTACGAACACTTTTAGGAGCGTGTTTTCTTATTACTTTATGTATATGCTCGTGAGTATGCTCTGGATACACCATTTTCATCTAATTTTTATTATCTTATAAGTAAAAATACATATATAAATTTAATATTTTTAATTATAATAACTTTAAGAAATTATTAAATTAAGAATTCTCTTATTATTCCTAAAAGTCTATTTTATTAACTTCGTAATAATTTATTTTGCAAGAAAAACTTGATCATTCGGCCTTACTTTCTCCGGAACTTTTATTCCAATGTGGTCACCTTTTTTTGCTTCTTTCACTTCTTTTCTTTCTATCTGCATGCTTTTTACTGGAAGTTCAAAATCAGTTGTATGTCCTTTTATGTGAATTTTGTCCCCCACCTTTAATTTTCCTGAAAGTTTTATTGCAGCCACACCGACATGACTAAAATAACTAGAAATTCTTCCTATTTCTTTGTCCTGTGCTTTTTTCATATTTTTTATAAGAATTAAGGATATTTAAATTTAGTGATTATTCTCTGCCCTAATAATGCTTAAATATTGCTATTTACTTTAAAATACATGGAAAATGAAGAAAACAGATGCAAGAAGTGCAATGGGACCGGAAGGATTAAAGACAAAGACGGAACTATTCATACTTGTTTTGATTGCCTTGCCGACGGAAAAATGGATCAGCATGATAAAAATCCAAAAACAGCAGAAGAATTAAGGATTAAGCTATAATTTTTTCTAAAGTTAAAATATAAAAATAGCCCTGCCAGGATTCGAACCTGGGTCTAAGGCGCCAGAGGCCTTCATATTTGACCACTATACTACAGGGCTGTGTGTTCAACTTCCCTTATAAATCTTATAAAAAACAGGTATTAAAAACTTGTTATTTTTTAGGAGTTAAGTCAGGAAGTGTCTCTTTTTTGGAATTAGAAAAATTTTTATATGGCTTATTGTTAATATATTTAGGAGTTTTATAGAAATATTAATAAAAATGGTGAATTTTTGGATAATTGGGATAATTGCTATAATTGTTCTTTTTTTATTTTTTAAGATGAATAACGCTAGGACAAAAATGGCATTTCTTTTTATCGCTCTTGGAATGATTTTTCTGCTTTTAACAGGTTATTTAATTTTTTCAGGAAAGGAAGTTAATTTAACATCAATAGAAGGGGTATCTTCTGCAGCAAAGACTTATGTAGCATGGCTTGGAAATGCAGGTTCAAATATTGCTAAGGCATCAAGCTATGTATTCAAACAGGATTGGAAAGGAGAACCTGCAAATAATAATAGTGCTGGCTAGAATTTTCCACAATAATTTTTATAATTTATCTAGAAAAATAAAATACCCAACATAAGTTTTAAAAACTATATATCCTAATAGAGAATATACTTTTAGTATAACATGGTAACAAAAAAAAGAGCAAAAAAAGAATCTGTAAACAAAAAACCATCTCTGCTTAGAAACAGAAGTGATTTGGCGTGGAAGAATTTTATTTTATTTCTTGTATTATTTTTGTTATCTTTCATTTTGTGGACATTTTCTTCAAGCGAACTTCTCCAAAATTTCTTTGGTATACTTTCAATAATTCTTGGATTTCTAGCTTTTGCTATTTTAATTGCCTTTATTGTGTTAGTTATTCTTAAATCAGGAAAGAAATAAATAATTTTTTAATTAATTTAGTTCTATTAGTAACCTCCTTATACCCATTAAACTTTTATACCCTTTTTTATTTTTATTATTACTAAGAATAAGCCACAGTAGCTGGTCGGTTAGAAGCTAAAGCTAAACCGCCTTCACAATAAGCCTCAGTAGCTCAGTCGGTTAGAGCGCAACATTGGTAATGTTGAGGTCCGGAGTTCAACTCTCCGCTGAGGCTTTACTAACATTTATAAAATATACGCCTCAAATTAATAAATGGCAAAAGAAGAACAAACGCTTGAGAAACTTAAGAAAGATTACGAAATTATACAGAAAAAACATTCCCTTCCTGATTTTGAAAAACTTAACGAAGATTTTTGCATAGAAAAGGCTGTGGAATTTGAAACAGAGATTCTGATAAGGGAAGTAAGGAAATTTGTAGGAGATAAGATAATTAATTATATGAGATTTATAGAGAATTTCATAAATCCTGTAAACGCGCCAATGTTTGTGTTTTCAATTATAAAACTTCTTGATGCTGAAGAAAAAAAGAAGCTTTCTGAAATTTATAAGGAGCTTATGAAGAAAGAAATCAAATTTATAGAGCTTGATCTTGAATTTGATGAGGAAAAAGAAGCAGAATTTATTAAGGATTCTTATGAATTCTGGCAGGGAATAAAAAAAGATCTTTTGGAGATTATGAGAAAGATAAATTCAAGGTGGGATGATAAATCAGAGGCAAACAGCAAGGGATATTTTGGCTGAATATTTTAAATTATTAATATTAAAAAATAAATTTTAAATTAAAGGGGTAGGCTTAAATAAGTTTATTCTATTACTAATTATTCTTGATTAAGTCTTCTAGAATTTCATCAATATCAATTTCAAAAAGAGCAACAGGCATTTTTATTTTCCAGTTTTTCAGTATTTTTGGATGAATTTCCCCTAGAAAACCAATAGATTTCCCATTAATCATTATTTCTGCTGTTCTTCCTTCAATAAAGTAAGAAGGGATATTTTCTGTTTCTTTTATAACTACTTCTTTATCTATCATATTGAAAAGATATTCAAGAATCTGTTTAATTCTTGTAAAATTTCCCGGAGATACAGCTGCAGCCAGAGTCTCTTTTTCTCTTATCTTTTCTTCTGCTTTTTCCTGATTGAAAACCCTGCCAATTTCAAAAATCTGCTGTGGATACTCTGAATCAACATTTTCTGAAAAAATCTTTAATAAATAAGAAGACAAATCTTTTCTTAGAATAGTATACTCTGTTTTTGAATTTTCCAATTCAAGAAAACCTTTTTCCTGCTTTTCAGGAATTCCCATTTTAGTAAATTGATCTTCTTTGTTTGTTAGATGATAATTAGAGATTTCAAGCATGTTTAATCCAGAAAGAATTTCAGCTATTTTTCTTTTTAGAATTTCTTTTGGATTTTCTTTTCCTATTGTTGAAATTTTTGAAATTTCTGGAACAAGATTTTCATATCCATATGCTATTGCAACATCTTCAATAATATCAACTTCATGAAGGATATCAATTCTCCATGCAGGAATTTCTATAAAATTATTTTTATAATTATATCCCATTTTTTCAATTAATTTTTTAAGCTCTTTTTCTTTAAGTTCCAAACCCAAAAGTTTATTTGTATTCTCTAAAGAGATTTTTATTTTTTTAGGAGTTAAGTCGGGAAGTGTCTCTTTCTTTTTGTATTTTAAATTCATTTGATAAATTTTCCCGCCCATTTCAGCAAGACTTGTTACAATTATATTTAGACAGATTTTTAATACTTCAAAATCAAATCCAGAACATTCAACAAAAACATCTTTAGTTTCAGAAGTTATTCGTCCTGTTAATTGAGAATTAATTATTGGAGGCATGCTTAATATTTTATTATCCGCATCTATAAAAACAGGGAATTTTGCTTTTCCAGCTAGAAGATGAGCATACTCTTTTCCTGCAGGATGTCTTTGAAGAATTTCTAAGCCAGAAAGTTTCTTATCCATTTCTAAAGGAATGAATTTTATCTGATCGGGTTCCATTGCCTTAAAAGTTATAGGCAGCTTAATCTTTTCAAGAGGATATATTCCTAACGCAACTTTTTTTCTTTTTCTTCCTATTGTAATATGAAGCTTTTCTTGTGTTTCAATTAATTCTTTTATTTTTTCATCATCTAATTTTAAATTTCTAACAATTGCACATGCAGTATAAGGTCTTATATCATTTACAGAACTGTCAATTATAACTTCATAGTCTTTTTCAGGTTTATTTATTGGATATTCCTTTAATCCTTCTTCTTTTCCAGTAAATGAACGAAAAGCTCTTTTAAATCCCTGATAAGATAAAAGATCAGGTCGATTAGGAAAAATTTCCAAAGAAAACTCATTTTCTGTAACAGTTTCAACAGGAGCACCAAACATTGAAATTCTGTTTTGCATTTCTTCATCAAGTTTTTTAAAGTCTCTTTCAAACTGTTTTCGGTTAAAAGTTACTAGTGCCATTTTAGCCCTTTATTTTATCTGCGATTTTTTTTAATTCTTCGAGTGTTTTTTCAGGGCCAAGTTGTGTTGAGATATATCCTTTGTATCTTTTGAAATATATTCTTTTTTGTGCCCAGATTTCTTTGAATTTTTCATCTAGTCCATGCAATGGATAAAGTTTAATGTGAACATGATTAACTCCAAGACCTTCCATGACTATTGCCACTCTTTTTACATTTAATTTTTTTTCAAGTAGTTTTGAAACTTTTTTTGCAACAATCATTAGTTCTTGATAATTACTATCAGGCATATCAGTAGCATCACTATCATAATGCTCTTTTGTTAAAATCAAAGTCATTCCTTCAACATTTGGATTTTTATCTAATATTGCAAGATGTTTTTCATCTTCCCAAATTTTAACAGCTGGAATTTCTCCGTTTGCAATTTTACAAAAAATACAGTTTTTCATTTCATCAAAAATTTCATTTTTCTTAATTTAGTTAAATCGTTTTTATATAAATCCCTTATATCTTTTATATTAAACATATTCATTATCATCCTGTCAAATCCAGGACCCCAGGCAAGAACAGGAATTGGTTTTCCTAAAAGCGGTTCTGTGACTTCTGGACGGAAAATACCTGCTGCAAAAACTTCTACCCATTGTTTCTTTTCCTCATTCCAAACTTCTCCTTCAACACTTGGTTCTGTGTAAGGAAAATAACTAGGACGGAATCTTACCTTTTTAAAACCCATTTTCTCTGCGAACTGCTTTAGATATCCAAGAAGATTTCTAAGATTTGCATTTTCATCAACTACAATTCCTTCTGTTTGATTGAATTCAAAACTATGCTTCCAATCCAGAGTTTCATTTCGAAAGCATTTTCCAACTGCGAAGAATTTAGCTGGAATATCTTCTTTTTTTAAACTTGCAAGTGTTTGTGCAGACAAACAAGTAGTATGTGTTCTTAAAACAGCTTTTTTTGCTTCTTCTTCATTCCATTCATATTGCCAACCTCTGCTTCCATTAACTCCTTTTTCATGGCTTTTTTTGACTTTTTCTATTATTTTTTTATCTGGAAGAAGTATTTTTTTATTAATAAAGAAAGTGTCCTGCATTTCTCTTACAGGGTGATCTTGAGCAGTGAATAATGCATCAAAATTCCAGAAAGAACTTTGGATTAAATTTCCATTCATTTCTTGAAAACCCATCTCTGTCCATGCTTTTCTTGCATAATCAATTGCTTGATTCACAAAATGCCTTTTTCCTCCACTTATTGAGGAAACAGGAAGAGAAACATCATACCTCCTAAATTTTTTGCCTTTCCATGCTATATCTTTTTTAAGAATTTCAGAGGTTATCTGTTCAATTAAATCTTTTCTTCCAGTATCTGCTTCAATTATTTTTTTTCCTAAATTGGTTATTTTTATACTAATAATCTTCTTTTCATTTATCTGAACAAGGTCCTTTCTTTTTTTAAGAGAATCTAATATTGAAAGCTGATCTTCATTTAGAAATTCATATTCAAGAGGAAGAGTTTCAAGAAATAATTCTTCACGGCTTTTTTTTGCAATTTCCTCTTTATTTGCACTGAATATTATTTTTTCTTTTTTTAATTCAATAAGATTGTTTTTTTTCAGTGCACCTATTGAAGCTTTAAACTCATCATCTGAAAGTCCGCTCTGCTTTTGAGCTTCATTAAGTCTTAATATTCTCTTTTCATTTAGAATATTTAATAATCTTCTTTCAGGCAAACCTTTTTTCCTATATAATGCACCATTTACTCCTATCTCAATTATTTTCTTTTTGTCTGTGAAAATTTCAACCATCCCCTTATTTTTAAGATATTCAAGAGATCTTAAAACAGAAACTCTATCAAGATTTGATTTTTTGCAAATTTCAGATATTTTCTTTTCTTCCAAATAGGGAAGTATTTTTTTCTCATTTGGGCTTAGAGATTCCAGAATTTTTTCTGTATCTGATTTCATGTTAATATTAATAAGATTGAGGTTAAAAGGATTTTGTTTTGTTAATGCAAAATCCCTTGGTTATAAATATTACAAATATTTTGTCATCCAGGTGGGCATTCCAAGAACCAAGCCGAGAGACTTTAAATTATATTTATCCCTTTTTTCTTCTGAAATAAATTGCATTTTTAATTTATTCTTATTGCATAGTTTTATGTTCTGCTTTATTCTTGCAAGAATTTCTGATTTTTCTTTTTTTTCAGCTTTAAGAATTTCATCAAGATTAATGCCTATTGAAACTTTATTTTTTTTTGCTAGTTTTGCAAGAACTTGATTAAAGCCAGAGTTTCTTTGTTTTATCCAGTCTTTTCTGCTGGATAAAGATAGAAGAAGGACATTTATTTTTTCTTTCTCCAAAATTTTCCTGTTTAACCCGTCATCCTTGCCTGAAAAAACAATCTCTTTTCTTTCTTTCTGAGCTTCTCTTATTTTTTTTCTTGCTTTCAGAAAATCATCTTCATTAATTATTACATATCTTTCCATAATTATCCTTCAATAACAGTTCCTTTAAACTTTTTGTTTTGAAGAACATTTTCAAATTGTTTTAAATCCTCGCCAAGAATATATGTTTTTATTTTATTTTTCATTATAATTCCAGAAGCTCGCTGGTCAAGAACAAAATGCTGTCCTGGTTTAAATTTTATGAGATTAGCCATTTTATTAAAATTCTTCCATGATATTTCTGGAATAAGTTTTGCATCTTTATGTTTTAAGGGATTTTTGTCATGCAATCCTGAAACATTTGTGAGATTTATAAAAGGAGATTTAAAAGATATTGCAAGTTCTGCTGCCTGCGCATCTGTTGTTGCGCCAATCTTGTATGTAAGAGCACCACAAAATACAAAATTCTTTTTTAAAAGAATTCTTTTTATATCTTTTACATCATGTGGTATTCCTTTTTCAGAGTCTTGATTAAAAAAATAATTCATAAATCTAGCATTTATTCTTGTTGATGCTATTCCGATAAGCCCTTGAAGATGTTCTAAAATACCTGCTTTTTCAAGTCCTTTTATGTATTTTCTTGCGATAATTCCCCCTCCACATACAATAACAAATTTGTATCTTTTTGTATTCTTTTTTATTATTTTTTTGAATTTTTTTAAGAAATCTGCATCAACTTCATCCGGAATTATAAGACTGCCTCCAAGACTTAAAACTACCACCTTTTTTTGCATAAATTAATTAAGAAGAAATTGTTTATAAATTTGTTCACCACTATCTCCAACTTATTTTATTGTAAAAAATCTGTTATCTTTAACATTAAAAATTCCAAGTCTTGCTCCTGAATCAAGCCAACCATGTGCATAGTTAAGAGCTGCAAAAGAGTTTACAAAATCTCCTTTATTTTGGAAATATTCAGAGTCTGATGCATAGTTTTTTACCATTGAAATTATTTCTTTCGCCTCTGATTCTTTCCCCTTTATTATTTCTTTTTCTGCGATTTTTAATGCTGTTAAAGTGAGAGCTCTATACTTTTCTATTTTATCTTTGGTTATTTTGTTTGTGGGCTGTGTTTTCATATATTTTTATGGATTATTGATTTTTAAATTTGCCTGGAGTTTGGAAATGTTTAAATATAATCTCCTTTTTATTATTCTGTAAAAATGAGGAAAACATTTTGGATTTTAGGAGTTGTATTATCTCTGCTTATTGTAGGATTTTTTGTATCAGCCCAATTAGAAACGAATGAGGCAAATGCTGCACAATCTTCTGATTTATCTGAAAATCTTTCTGCTGAAGTTTTTGAAAAACCGGTTTCAACCCAAGCCCAGGAATATGTTTTAAATTTTGCAGAAAAAAGAGGAATTTTTCCATCTGAAATTTCATTTGTAAAAGAGGTTGATTTTGATGCTCTTCCTAAAGAAGTTAATATTGAAAATGTAGGAGATAATAATCTTGCTATATATGAGGTATCTTATGATAATCAAGGAATAGAAGATAAGGTTTATGTTGTAACCTACTCTGTTGAAAAGCTTAGTTCACAGGGTGATTTGATTATTGCGCAAGATAAAAGGCAATTTTTGAATTTTGGATTTTCAGGAATGATGAATAGTTCGGGTTTCTTAAAAACAGCAACAGAAGTTGAAACAAATCTTGAGAAGGGATATGTCATGGTAAGAGATGGAAGCATTACCGCTGTTTCAACAAATCTTGAAGTTTTAAAAAGCAATCCAGGGGACATAGAAATAATTGTTTATGTAAATGGAAATCAGGTTGGATTTGGAAATCTTTTAAGCACAGAAACTGCAGAAGTGAAAAAAGATTATGATGTTCAATCAAAAGGCATTGTTAATTTTAAGGCAGGAGATGTTATTTCTGTTTATCTAAAATCAAATGGAGAGGCTGTCTGGGGAGATGTGATAACAATTCTTGAGATAACAACAACAAATTAGTTTTAATTTAAAATATTTTTAATCACTTATGGCTCAAAAAACATTATTTTCAACAAACCAAATATTTTTAAATAGATTTTGTCTTAATTAACTATGGCAGATAAAACAAAAACAGTGATGATTGTTTTAGTTGTGATTATTCTCGCCCTTGCTTCTTTTATTACATACTCTTTTTTGATAAAACCAACAATACAAGGATATGTTGTTAAACAACAGTCAGAAGGAATTACACAATGCTTGACTGCAATCTTAACGCAGATTCAGCAATATGGAGCTGTTCAGATTCCTCTCGGAGAGGATCAAGTTTTAACTTTAATTCAACCAGAAATGTGCTCACAAATTCAGCAACAACAGCAGCCAGAAGCGCCTGTTGAATAGTCATCTTAATATCTACAGATTTTATTATTAATCAATTATATATTAAGTTTTATAAATAATAGAGTTTTCTTCTCTTAATGAATAAAAAAAGAGGTATTAATTCTTTAAATTTTAAAGCCTTTTTTCAATCAAAAAAAGGAATGTCAGAGATTATTGCAACTTTACTGATAATTCTTCTTGTTATTGCAACTGCTGCAATAATATGGGTTGTAGTTAGAACTTTAATAAGTAGTAGTACAGAAGATATTGATTTAGCTGGAATTAGAATTTATCTGAGTATTGAAAGTGCACAGCTTGTGACTGAAAATAATCTACCTGTAGTTAAAGTTAGTGTGGGAAGGGATTCTGGAGAAGGAAATTTAACAGGTGTGAAATTTATTTTTTTAGATAATGAACGTAGTTATTCTATAGAAAGAAAAACCCCTATTACAGAACTTGGAAAACAAACATTTAGATTTAATTCTACTGAATTTACTCAATTAGGAGGAAATATAGCTCTTTTAAGAAAGGTTTCTGTTGCACCTATTTACAGAACATCTGGTGCAGAAAAAACAGGACAGATAACAGATACTGTTGAAATAATTAATAATCAAGGTGGAGATGATGGAGGAGAAACTCCTATTTGTGGAAATAATGTTATTGAAACAGGAGAACAGTGTGAAGGAACAAATCTTAATGGACAAACATGTATTACTTTAGGATATACAGGAGGAATATTGAGCTGTACATTATGTCAATTTGATATTTCTCAATGTACAGGAGAAAATCCATCTGTTTGTGGAAATAATATTGCAGAAGTTGGAGAAGAGTGTGATGGAATAGATCTTAATGGACAGACATGTATTAGTCAAGGATTTGTAGATGGAACCCTTGACTGCAATGAAATTTGTGGGTTTGATACTTTATCTTGTGTAGAAGAAACTCCTCTTTCTTGTGATGGAATATGGAGTCCTCCTGAAGATGCAGGAGTTGAATGTGATGGAACACCTCTTCCATATGGATGTAGTTCCACTTGTAAATGTAAAACAGGATTTACTTCAATAGGAAATAATGTATGTACACTAAATCCTCCTATTAACACAGGAATAATCCTCTCTGTTTGGCCAACAGGTTCTGTAAAATATTTTGATAGCAATGATCTTCCAAAAGATTCTGTTGTTCTTGCAACGACATATATTGGTGCTTATATTAATTTTAGTAATTCAATTGAAACAAATTGCTTTAGGATAACTCTTGCAGAATATCTTTATAATGTTGATAGAAGTTATTTAAGAATTTCAGATATTGCAGATATAAATCCTAATGAAAACTATGCTGTTTGGAAAGCCACAAACTGCGGATTATAAATAATGATAATTTTATAAATAACAAAGTTTTCTTTTCTTTATGAAGAAGAAAAAGAGGATATCAAAAAAAGGAATATCTGAAATTCTTGCTACTTTGCTAATAATCCTTCTTGTTCTTGCTGTTGCTGGAATAATCTGGGTTATAGTTAAAAATTTAGTTGGAAGTAATGTAGAAGATATTGAAATGGGTTCAACTAGAATTCTTTTAAGTATAGATAATGCACAAGTTATTCTTGAAAATAATATAGGAACAGCAAAGGTAAGTGTAAGTAGAGATTCTGGTGAAGGCAATTTAACAGGAGTTAGATTTATTTTTTCAGATAATGAAAATAGTTATTCTATTGATAGAAAAACTCCTATATCTAAACTTGGAAAACAGACATTTAGATTTAATTCTGAAGAGTTGGGAGTAGATGTTGCTACTTTGCTTGAAGTTTCTATTGCACCAATTTACAAAGCAGGAAATGTAGAAAAAATGGGGCAGATAACAGATACATCTGAAATAGAAATAGATACAAGTATAAATATTATTTCATATTCGTTACATGTTGATCTTTTAAGTACTGGTGGAAGTGTAGCAAGTTCACCTGGTGGAATTTCTTGTGGAGTAGATTGTGAGCAGAATTATGAATCTGGAGAACCTGTTACATTAATAGCTACACCTGAAGTTGGTTATGCTTTTGTAAGTTGGGGAGGAGATTGTGTTGGAGAACCTACTAATACTTGTGTATTAACAATGAATGCTGCCAAAACAGTAACAGCAACATTTACAACTACAACTATAGAATATTTATTAACTGTTTCAAAAATAGGAGCAGGAGCAAGTGTAAGCACTGTAACAAGTGATCCTGTTGGAATTTATTGTGGTGCTGATTGTAATAATAATTATATTAGCGGAACCAGTGTAATATTATCAGCTTTAGCTGGAACAGGTTATACCTTTGCTACCTGGAGTGGAACAGGAATTTCTTGTCCTGGAACAGGATCATGTACTGTAACAATGGATGCTGCTAAAACAGTAACAGCAACATTTGTATCTTCTGCTACATCTTATTTATTAAATGTTCAAATTAGTGGTTCTGGTAGTGTAGCTAGTGCACCATATGGAATTTCTTGTTATCCTGATTGCAATGAAAATTATCCTGCTGGCCAAACTGTTTATTTGACAGCTACAGCTGCATCAGGTTGGTATTTTTGTCCAGATTCTGGTGGTCCTGGAGGGTGGGAAGTAGATTGTTATGGACAACATACTAATCCTTGTATTATAACAATGAATTCTGTTAAAACAGTTACAGCAACTTTTTCAAGCACTTCTTGCATACTTCAGACTGAGTAAGAAAGTTTTAAATATATTCTAACCTCGTTTTAATAATAAACGAGTTACCCTACAATGGCTTATGAAAAATTTATAAAAAAAGGAGACAAGGTTTACGGACCATACATATATCATAGTAAAAGAATTGATGGAAGAGTTATTTCTGAATATCACGGCTCTAAAAAACTAAATTATAAAAAAACTCTTTTAATTGTCTGCGGAATATTCTTTTTAATTGCCATTATCTATGTTTTGTTTTTTTCAGAAAAAGAAATTACAGGGAGAGCTGTTTTTGATTTGAATGCAGATTATACAGAAGGAGCTCCTATGGATGGAAAATTAAAATTATCTTTGCAAGAAGGAGAGCTGATTCCAGCAACATCAACACTAATTTTTAATAATAATGGAAATTCTTATGAATATAATTTAAAAAATCTGGTTTCAGAAGAACCTATTTCAGGGGATTTTTATGTTCAAGGCACTGGAATTTCAGGAACAGGTGAAGGTTATGGAATTGAAGGAGAAAAAAAGATTTACCTAAAAGTTTATTTTATATTAAGCATTTTGTCTGAGCAGGAAAAAGATTCAGAATCTACTGAAATCACTGAATCAGCACAGGAAGAGCAGACAACAGAAAATACAACGCAACAGAAAACAACAACTGAAACTCAGCCAGAGTCAACAACTGAAGAAACAGCTCCCATAACAGGAGGTGTTATCTCTAAACTTTTTAAAATAACAGGAAATGCTGTTGTTGAATTTGAAAGAGAAATTACAGGAGAAGTCTCTGGAGAAGAAATTTTTAGTTATACGCTACAGGAAGGAGAAAGAGTAGAAATTAAACCAAGAAGTGTTAGAACAGATTCAGAACAACTCTCAGATAGTGATATTAATCTTGAAGTAAAAGACAATGAAGTTGTTGTTACAACTGAATATTATGAAACAGAAAATGGTTTTGGAAAAGATTATCTTGGAAATAATACAAAGGAAATAGTTATTGATATTTCTGATCTTGGGCTGATTTTAAATAAAGGTAGTTTGAAAGTAAGCCTTGTTGATTCTGACAAGGAAATTCTTTCATTAACAACAATTCTTGAACAAGGTGAAGTAAGTGCAAATGAAACTGTTGAACAACCTGTTTCTGAAGAAATTATTGAAAAACCTATTCCTGAAATTAACGAAAATATTTCAGAAATACAAACAAATATGACAATACCAGAAACAACTTTCTTGCCAGAAGTTTTTGAACTTACAGAAGCAGAAAGAGCAGTGCTTATTCAAAAATTTGGTAATATTATTGTAAAAGTTACAGAAGCAACAGAACAAAGAGGTTTTATAACAATAAGATATGAAATAGGAGGCTATTGGGCAGAATATTCTTATAACTCTAATTTAAGAAGAGAGACACTTGATTTATTTATGGAAAAAGATAAAGTTAAATGGCTTAAGGATATTGCAAAGAGTCTTTCTCAGGAAGAAGAAGCAGGACAGAATCTTGAAGAATTTTTAGGGAACTCTTCTGTTTGATTTTTTGATAAATTTAAATAAATAGAAAAATTTATAAACTATAGTCCCTATAGCAACTATAGGATTAGAATGGACATAACAACAATACAATTAAGCAAAGAAACCAAAGAGAAAATTTCTTCTCTTGGAGCTAAAGGAGAAAGTTATGATGATATCATTCAAAGGATTTATTCTATTGCTATAAAGGAGCAATTAAGAGAGTTTTTAATGTCTGATAAAGGATTTGTTCCAATTGAAGAGGCCATAAAAGAGGCAGATAAAAAATGGTCGAGGTAAGTATAGCAGAGGATTTAAAAGATAAAATTCTAAAAAAATTTAAGGAAGAGTCTAAAATGATATTTAGACAAATGTATTCATTAAAGGAAAATCCAAATAAAGGAAAGCTGGTCGGACAGGTGGGTGGGATTGTTATTAAAGAACTAAAATATAAATCTTACAGATTTTATTTTATTACAGACGGATATAAACTGAAATTGATGGATGAATCAAAGTTAATTGAGCTGCTGATTAAATTTGTAAGAATGTCTAATAAAAAAGAACAGCAGAGAGTTATTGATGAGATTAAAACAATTTTAAGAAAGTTTGGTGAAAAAAGTTTCTGAAAATTTTGTTAAAGAATGTTGAAAACATCAGAAATTTTAAAATTAACTCCAGCTCCATGAAGGCATAGGAGGAATCGGCATATCTGACATTTTTCTGATAATAAATTTAGATTCAACAACACTTGAAACTACAGCTGAAAGAACCAGTCTGCCAAAAACAACTTTAAAAACTCCTTCAAAAACAGGAATTCGTGCTGCCTCTGAAAATTTTGCTATTATATCATCTATTTCATCTTTGCTTAGTGTAATATTTGTATTTTTTCTTCCCATCATTCCTGTTACAATAATTTTTTCAGTTGACCCATTGCATTCTATTGTTTTCACCAATGGATCTCTTATAAGAGGCTCTAATTTTTCTAAATCTATATATTGAGAAGTTGGTATAGGCCTAAAATGACTTACTGTTTCTGGAAGTCTTAGTTCTGGAATTCTTATTCTTTTTAGATGTCTTTGAAGTGGAACACGAGGAATAAATTTTATTGCTGATTCTTGATTTAATCTTAATTCTTTTTGTTTATCTTCTTTTTTAAGCTCTAAAACTCTCTTTTTCTCTTCCTTTATTTTTTTATGAACAATTAATGGTATATCTATTTTTTGAGGAATATTTTTTATTTCTTCTTTTTGAACCTTTTTTTCTGTTTCTTCTTTTTGTTGAAGAATTTTTTCTGTTTCTTGATTTATTACTGTTTTTTTATACACTTCTGTATTTCTTATAAGCTCTTTAGTTAATTCAAGAATAATATGGGCTCTGAAATTTTTTGATGTTTGTTCGGACATTTTATTTTATTGTTAATTGTATGAAATTATATTTAATTTTAATATAAGCTTTATGATAATTTAATTTGTATTTATCATTTTAATGGAGCTTGATTAATATTATTAGATAATACCTTAATTCTATTTGTTATTAAATGTTATTTATGTAAAAATTTCTTAATAAATAAACTTTTCGGAGATGGTAGGTGATTAATAGAGTTTTCTGAATTTTTTGATTATTAGTTAATAGATCTTGATAAGAGCATTAAATAATAGATTTAACATACCTCTTTTGATAAACTATCTTAAAAATATTTACCGATTTTCCCTTGTTTTTTTATTAATTGGTTGACTAGATTGTATTGTATCGCTTCCAATTGATTTTTGATAACCCTGAACCTCTGGAGCTGTTTTTTTAAATACAGGGGCAGGTTCATTTAATAATGGTCTTACTTCAACAGGTTCTCTTCCATATCTTCTAGAATCAGTCACTAATGGTTTTACTTCAGCAGGTTCTTTTTCATATCTTCCAGGATTTGTTTCATGTATTAACGCAAGCCCTTTTCCTATTAATCCCGCTTGTTCAGAGATAGTATCTAGTTTTTTCATAACAAGACTCCTATCTTTGTTATCTTTTTCAGGCTCAAAGTCTTTTTTAGCAAGTGATTTTGCAGCTATATCAAATATTTCAAGAAGTTTTTTTATCTGTTCTGAAAGATTATCAAATTTTACAGAAAGATTAATCATTACCTTTTGAAAAGCAATAAAATTTTCAATAAGAGCTTTTTCTACTTTTATTTCCTTTGTGGATTCATGAACAATTTTAGTAACTTTTTCCTTTGAACCGCTTTTTTTAATCTTTTTTTTGGAAACTCTTACCATATATTATGAGAGTATTTTTTGTTTATAAATATTTAGAAAATATCCAGAACTTCATTTTGATTGTCATTTTCTTTGTCGTTTTCTGTTTCTTTAATAGGTTCTGCACCTTTTATTTTTGGACTATATTCAATATCTTCTTTGTTTATTTTTTTAGTAGTTCTAATTATCTCAGCTGATTCTGGTTCTTTATCTTCAGCATGTTTGCCACTACTTTTTCCTTCAAGTTCTTCAATATAATTTGCAATTTCTGCTGCAATATCTGCATTTACACTTATGCTGTTTATTCCTTTTTCAACGAGAAATTTTACCATTTCTTTTTTACTTCCAGCCTGTCCACATATACTTGATTCAACTCCTTTTTCTCTGCATACTTTTATTACATGCTCAATTTGGTAAAGTATAGCAGGATGCATTTCATTGTAAAGGCTTTGTACTTCTCTATTTCCTCTGTCAAGAGCAAGGGTATATTGAGTTAAGTCATTTGTTCCAAAAGAAATAAAATTAATTCCTTCATTACATAAATCTTCGATAATCTCAACAGATGCTGGTGTTTCAATCATTACTCCTACTTTTGCTTTTTGAAAATCAATTTCTGCTAAAAAATCCTTTAGCTTTTTTACCTCTTCAACAGAAATTATCTGGGGAGCCATTACTCCTATTTTTTTTCCGTGTTCCGCAACCCGTTTCATTGCTCTTAATTCTGCTTTTAGTATTTCAGGATTTTGTATTGAAAATCTTATTCCATGCATTCCTAACATTGGATTCGCTTCTTTTTCTTTCGGAGAGCCTTGAAGTTCATGAAATTCATCACTTCTTATATCAGATGTTCTTACCCATATTTCATCAAAATGTCCTGCTATTTCATTAATTCCTTTGAAAATTATGTCTTCATACTCTTTTATATTATTTTTTTCAAGAAAATATAATGGATGTTTACCTGACTCTGCAATTATCCCTTCTATTCTAGCTAATCCAACACCTTTTATTTTTGTTCTTGCTGCACGCTCTGCAAAACTAGGAAGATCAACTATTACTTTTATTTTTGTCCTTGTTTTTGCAGTCACCGGCCTAATTTCTTTTACAACATTTTCTGCAACTTTTCCTCTGTATATTTTTCCAGTAAATCCATTGACAGTTATTATCTCCCCCTCTTTTAGCTTTGTTGTTGCGTGTTCTGTTCCAACAACAGCTGGAATGCCCATTTCTCTTGATACAATTGATGCATGAGCTGTTAATCCACCCTCATCTGTTACAATCGCTGCTGATTTCTGCATTATCACAACCATATCTGGATTTGTCATTTTTGTTACAAGAACATCTCCTGTTTTTATTTTTTTCAAATCATCAAGATTTTTTATAATTCTTATTTTTCCAGAACCTATTCCAGGAGAAGCTGCAAGTCCTGTTAGAATAACTTCTCCCTGCAATTCATGACTTATATCTGCTCCTTCTCTTTTTTCAAGTGTTGTTATCGGTCTTGTCTGAACAATATATATTTTATCTTCTTCAATTGCAAACTCAATATCTTGTGGTTTTTTATAATGAGCTTCTAGTTTTAGTGCAATGTCTGCAAGTTTTTTAATCTCATACTCTGTAAGAACTTGCTGTTGTGATTTTTCTTCTTTTAATTTTATGGTTTCTTTATCTCCAGTAGCCCCTCGAATAAGTGCAATCTTTTTTTTGGCTATTTCTTTTTTTAGAATTTCTAATTTTAATGAAAGAATATATCTATCAGGAGTAATCTGCCCTGATACAATACCTTCACCAAGACCAAAAACAGCTTCTATTATAACCTCTTCTTTTCTTAAAGAAGGATCTTTTGAGAAAATTACGCCTGATTTATCAGAATCCACCATTTTTTGAATAATTACAGAAAGACTTGCTTGCTCATGTTTGAAACCTTTCTTGTTTCTATAATAAGTTGCTCTTGGAGTAAAAAGAGAGGCAAAACATTTTTTTATATTCTCAAGAAGAGAGTCATTTCCCTTAACATTAAGAAAAGTTTCCTGCTGTCCTGCAAAACTTGCTTCTGCAAGATCTTCTGTTGTCGCGCTGCTTCTTACAGCAACAAAAGGAAGTTCTGCTTTATCAAAAATTTCCTCTGCTTTTTTATTTTTTATACCTGATTCTTCTGCTCCCAATTCTTCATAAGAATCAAGAATTTCTTCTTTCATCTCTTCAGGGAATTTTGCTTTCACTATAAGTTCACGAATTTCAGCTGTTATTTTATCTAGCTGTTCTGTGTCCTCATATTTTATTTTACTTAAAAGTTCTTTTATTTTTTCATTAATTCCTGCTTTTTTTATAAAATAATCATATGCTTGTGCTGTAATTGCAAAACCAGGGGGAACAGGAACTCCAATATTATACATTTCTCCAAGATTTGCACCTTTACCTCCTGCTATGTTTCCTGAATTTTTATTTAATTCAGAGAACCATTTGATAAAACCAGTTTCACTATCTTTTCCCTCTTTTTTTGCATCCATAAAGTATAAAATTAATTGATATTAATAAAGGTTTTTGTTAATTTTCAAAAATGTTCCACGAAATATTTATAAGCACTAATGTTCTTTATTAAAATAAGAGGAAAAAGAGATGAGAAAAATAGATAGAAGAAAACTTAATTCTAATCTTTTTGTAGGAATTATCGCTGTTTTTATTTTGATAGTTGTTATTATCTTTTTTTATCTAATTAATAATGAAGGTCCTAATCCAAATTTTACTTGCTCAACAGACCAGGATTGTATTTCTAATTCTGATTTTGGTGAGGATTCTTATTGTTCAGAGGGAGAATGTTTGTTTTTAACAGGCTATTACAGATATAATAATAGTGATCGTGAAGGTCTTTTTAGTGATTTTTTTACAGGAGATTTTGTATCAGCTCAAGGAGGAAATGTTATTTATTATAATAATGGATGGGTTGGAATAGGTACAAATAATCCTAAACAAACATTAAATGTTATGGGAAGTTTTAATGTTACAGGACAGGCATTTTTTCCAAATTCGATATGTTCAAGTGGACAAGTACTTTCAACAACAAGCACAGGATTACTTATTTGCAAGAGTGTTTCAGGAGTATCTGGAAGTGATATATCTGGAACAGGAATTCTAAACACAATAGCATTTTGGGATTCAGAAAAAACTTTGAGTTCAAATAGCAATCTTTATTGGGATAGTTTAACTAACAGTCTTGGTATTGGAACAGATTCACCTCGTGCTACTTTTATGGTTAATGCTCCTGCTCCAACTGTGATAGGAAGAGGTAGTGTTGGTGCTATTGCAGAAATATTTGATACCTCTGCAACAGGTTCAAATATTGTTTATGGAGGATTGGCATTTGGTTCTCTTCCTGGTTATGATTACTCAATTGGAAAGAAAACAGTTAACAGCAATACTTACTTTCAAATTCGTCGTCAAGATGGAGTTGAATTTGTAACAATTGATTCTTCAGGGAATATGGGGATAGGAACAAGCTATCCTGGTACAAAACTAGATCTTGAATCAGGAGCAATTGAATTAAACAATATGGCAGCTCCTTCTAATCCCTCTGCAAACACAGCTAGAATCTATGTAGAGAAAGCACAGTTTGATTGTTCTAGTAATCAAGTTAGAACAAAACTTCAAGTTAAACTTGCTGATGCCAATGGAGGAATTTCAACAACTACTCTTGCACAATCGGCATGTGTAGTACCACCACCTGCATCTAATTAGTACTATTAAGTTTTATAAACACTTTTTTCTTAATTCTTTATAAGAGGTTATTTTTATAAAATGGGAGTAATTAGAGGAAGTCTTCTTATTGTTGTTTCTGTTATTCTTTTTATAGTTGTTCTTTTAGGAAGTATTTTTTCTGTTTTATCACTCTCTCTTGAATATGAAAATGTACAGAGTGAATTTGGTGGTGTTGTTAAAAATCTTACAGAAAATAAATTGCTTGTAGAAGGAGATTTTAATCTTACAATAGAGATGGAAAGGGCAAGAGATTTTATGATAGAACACTGTCAAAACGAAAAATCATATGTTTTTGAATCAGGAGGATATACTTTTGATCTTCCTTGCAGTTTGCTAATAACTGGAACTCAAAGTACAGAAGAATTTATCGATGCTGGAATTGATAACATTATATATGATATTTATTATGATGATTATAATTGTAATTTTTGGAATTGCTTCACAAAAACAAAACTTCCATTATTTTTAATTTCTGAAAAAGCAAAGAATTATTGGCAAGAAAAGTTTTATTTTTCTCTTATTATTTTTGCAATTCTTGCTGTTTTGGTTTTCTTATTAGTTGAACAAAAACAAAATACTTTTATAATAATCGGTGGTATTTTTGTAGTATCATCTCTTATTTTATTAAGACTTGAAAAACTCCCTGCATTTCTTATAGGAGAGTCTTATTCTCAATTTGTAGAGGTATTCTTTAGTAAAATACCAACTGTGTTCTTGATTTTACTTATTTTAGGAATTGTTCTTGTTATAATAGGAATATCTTTAAGATTATTATTAGGAGATTTCCTAAAGAAAAAATTCTCAAAAAAAGATGTTAAAGAGATAGTTAAAGAAGAAGTAAATAAAGAAAAATCACAGAGCAAAAAAACAGAGGAAAAGAAGAAGGTAAAGAAAAAGAAGTAACTACCTCTCTCCTTTATTTCTCTCTAAAAATTTATTTATGAATCTCTTATGTTCTTCGTTATCCATTCTAACATCTTTTATATAATATATATTCATCTTATCTTTTGTACTTTTTATTGTTTTTATATTGGCTCTTAAGAGATCATTTATTCTTTCATCCAATAGGATTTCTTCATCTGCAAGAGAGGATACTTTTTTGGCAGAAGATATAAGATTTCCAAGACTCATAAATTTGAATGAATTTATGTCTTGTTTAGCAATTATTGTTCCGGAAGTAAGCGAAATCCCAAAAATTATTTTTTGTTTGAACATTTTATTATGATGCGAAAGTATTTCTTTTATTTTTAATGCAATATCAAGAGCTGTTTTTTCATTTTTGAACGTTTTTGTTTTTATTGGTGCGATTATGAAGAAAAGAACATTGTAGTTCTCATAAGTTACTGCTTTATTTTCTTCTGCTAGACTTATTATTTTTTGAATTGTTTCTTCTGCATTGCTTTTCTTTGATTGAATTTCTGTAAGATTTTTTATGTTAACTCCAACAACACTTACCTCTTGTTTATCTCCTTTCAAAGAAAGTGAGAGCTCTGCTTTATTTCCTGTACGAACAACAGCTCCTTCTTTAATTGGAAGAAACTTATCATCAACACGCGCTTTAGGACTTCCAGATTTGATATATGCTATAAAACTTTTTTGATAGCCTCTTTTAAATACAATAAAAGTAATAAAGCCTAATATTAAAAGAATAAAAATCCATACAAACGGCTGTTTTACAATGCTGCCTATTTTTCCAGGAGTAGCCTTTACATCTATTGTCTTTCCTGTCAGTGCAACTTTTTCTGAAATAGATTCTTCTCCGCTTATAACTTCTACATTATACTCTCCATCTGGTGCTGTTAAAATATATTTCTGGCTTTCTCCAACTTCAAGATATACATCAATATTTAATAGAGTATCGCCTATTTTAACAACAGCTGTTTTATTGTAGAGTATATTTCCAATATTTGTAATTATAAGTGTTTTATTTGCAATCTGAATTTCTATATATTCTTTTTCAAGTATTGTAAATGATGATTCAGCTGTAAGTTCTTCAGAATAAGCTGTTATCTGCCATATAGATGGAAATTCATTTTTTGCAATAGGAAATTCAAAAAATTCATCTGTTGCTATGTTTATTTCACTAACTGTTTTATTACTTTGATTTTTTATTGTTAAAGAAGAAGATGAAAATATTTTCTCTCCTGTTTGATCATGCAGAACAGATTTAACTTTAAGATTTGTACCTGGTTCTACATCTCGAGTTTCAAAGACTATTTCAAGGCTTGTGGGTATTTGAATTATTCTTATGTTTTTATTTAAAAAACCATTATTTGTTATCCTATCTTGCTCATCTTTTTCATACGCATTTAATTTTATAAGATAATCTCCTGCTTTCATTTTTTCTGGAAAAGCTAAATTAATTGAGAAAAAACCATTATTTACAGATTGAGTTTTGCTTAAAATAATTGCGTCATTTTCAATAACAGATAGTTCTATAAAACCATTAGCTAACTTACCATTTTCTTTTGTTACTTCTCCGCTAATTGAAACAATTTCTCCAGGAGAAAACTCTGTTTTTTCAAAATAGGAATTTATGATTATCACATCTGAAATTTTAAATGAAGTTGTCAGCACAGAATCAGAATTTAAAAAAGCTTTTATTTCACATGATCCACTTAATTCTCCTATAATGTTCTCTGTAAGTAAAAGAGAAGATTCAAATGTTTTTTCTTCTCCCGCAAAAATGTAAAAAGAATTCTTGTAGAAATTTATTTCATTATCCCCGCAAATAATATCCATATTAAAAAATCCAGCGACATTTGTTGTTGTTCTTACTGTTATAGGGACTGAAATTACATCACCAAAATTATAAATACTATCTGGTTGCTGGTTGATTGTTATTTCTGCAGATATTAAAGGAAATAGAAGAAAAAAGATTAATACCACCACTATTTTTTTCATAAAACTTAAAGTTAAATATTCTTTATAAATATTTATATGAATATACTATGAGATAATTTTAAAAGAGAGATTGATTTAAATATATAATGGATAAAAAAATGAGGGTAACTCCATGGGAAGTTTCTGGAGAAATAGATTATAACAGACTTGCAAGAGAATTTGGAATAAATACCCTTTCAACTCTTCCTGAAGTTTTTAATAAGAATGTTTTATTTAGAAGGAAAGTTGTTTTTGCCCATCGTGATTTTGGAAGGATTCTTGAGGCTATAAAAAACAAAAAACCATTTGTAATGATGACAGGGCTTATGCCTTCTGGAAAATTTCATTTAGGACATATGATTCTTGTTCAGCAGATGATATTTTACCAGAAACTAGGAGCTAAACTTTATATTGCAGTTGCAGATTTAGAGGCATATAATTCCCGGGGAAAAAGCCTTGAAGAATTGAAAAAAATTGCTATTGACGAATATCTTGTTAATTACGTCGCCTTAGGATTAAAACCAGAGAATTGTGATTTTTATTTTCAGAGTGAGCGTTCTTCAGATACAAGAAAATCAAATGCCTATTACCGGCTTGCTTCTAACTTCTCAAGATATCTAACATTTAATGAATTCAAAGCAGTTTATGGAGAAATTTCTCCTGGTAAAATGAATGCTTCTCTTTTGCAAGCTGCAGATATGTTTCATGCTCAACTACCTGAATTTGAAGGGACTATTCCCGTTGTTGTTCCTGTTGGTGTTGATCAAGATCCTCATTTGAGAATTGCTAGAGATATTGGTGGTAGATACAAGGACCACAAGTTTATACAGCTTAGTTCAACATATCATTTGTTTATGCCGGGGTTGAAAGGTGGAAAAATGTCAAGTAGCGATGAGAATTCATATATTGCAATGACAGACTCTCTTAAAGAAGTTGAGCAGAAAATAAGGAAATACGCCTTTTCAGGAGGACAGGACACTGTTGATGAACACAGAAAAAAAGGAGGAAATCCAAATGTTGATGTTTCATTTCAGTATCTGAAGATGTTTTTTGAGCCAGATGATACAAAGCTAAAAAAAATCGAGGAAGATTATAGAAGTGGAAAGCTTCTTACAAGTGAGCTCAAGGAATATCTAATAAAAAAAATAAATGCTTTTCTGAGCGAACATCAGAAAAAAAGAGAAAGGGCTAAAAAGGAGATTAATAGATTTTTGTATAAATAAACATACAAAAATAAACAGTAACATTTAAATACTTATAATCACTTCTTTGTAAGTGAAGGGACTTACATGAATCTTTTCATTACTAAACATGCTTTGGATCAGGCAAGAGAAAGGGGAATAAGTGTTAATGAGATTAAAGAAGCGATTCAGAAAGGAGCAAAATTTATTCAGGATGAAAAAGAAAAGAAGATAGTGTCTGATTATAGACATATGAGGATAGTGTTTAAAAAAATGGAAGATAAATATTATATAATAACTGTAATGATAAGAAAATAAAAATGGCAAACAAATGTGTCTTGTGCGAAGGAAAACTGAATAAAAAGATAGTGGATTATAAGATATATGGGAAGAGTATTGGGAAATTTCTTGCTTTGGTCTGTGATTCCTGCGGAGAGCAATGGTTTGATGAAGAAACCTCAAAAAAAATTCAGGAAAAAGAGAAAAAACTTAAGCTTTTTGGTTTATCAAGAGAAACGAAGATAAGCTATTCTGGGAATTCTCTTATAATAAGAATCCCAAAGGAACTGGCGAAATTCATGAATTTAAAAAAAGAAACAGGAGTTATTATATACCCTGAAGATAAAAATAAATTATCAATTTCTATTAAGTGAAAAGAAAGACTAAGTAAAATTTATAAGTAGCGAAGTATTACGCCTTTTATGTGGACTGTAAAATTTAAAGTTTTTGATGAAAATAATGTTTTAAACAAAATTTTAAGAAAAAACAAAGTTAAAATTTATTATTATCCGATTAATTATTATATTAAAGAAAATAGATATTATTTCATTGCTACTGGAATTATTCAAGGTAATAAAAAAAATATAAGTAATTATTTCAAAGAATTAAAATCGTTAAAAAATGCAAAAGAAGGAAGAAGAGTAGATTTATTAGAAATTGAAGGTAATTTCTTTACTTTGATATCTTCTCATACTATTAATACAGAAAATAGATTGTTTGTTAATGTAGCTTATAATCCTTCTTTAATACATTATAAACCTGTTGTTTGGCATGAAGATGGTTGGGAAGAGTTTAATGTTGCTTCTATGGAAAGAAAAGATATAGAAAAACTGGTTAAAATCGGTGAAACAAAATATAAACTTAAATTACTGGAATTTAAACAGAATAAAATAAAAAATTTAGGCTATTTGACCATACTTCCTGAATTAACAGATAAACAGAAAAAAGCAATTGAGTTAGCAATTAGAAGTGGCTATTATGAATATCCAAGAAAAATTCACCTTGAAAAATTAGCAAAATTATCTAATCTAGCTCTTTCTACATACCAAGCTCATTTGAGAAAAGCTGAAAGAAAATTATTACCCTATATCGTTTCTAAGTCTTAGACACGAAATATTTCGCTATAAATATTAAATACTTCTATTTTGCAATAAAAATAAAATGGTACAATATTATACTAGAAAACAACGAGAAATACACGATGCGCGACAAAAAGAACTCAAAGCGCTGCAAGAAAAGAAGCTAGATAAAACTGTTCATGCATTGGAAGACTTGTTAGAATCAACTGAAACAAAGGATATTATTAAATCTTTATTTATTGCACGGACGGAAGAAGTTAGTAGTGATCATTGTAAAATTTTTCTAACTTCTAAAGGATTACTAGAAAAAGGTTATTGTGCAGGTCATGATACTTCAAATATATCTGATGAACATTATACAGAATATTGTGGTATGTATAAATACCAAAAACGAATTATGAAAAAAGATTACGGGAAAATTGTAAAAAAATATAAATTAACTACAAAAAAGATTACAGAAAAATATGCTAAAATAAGGGAGAAAAATTAGAATGTTAGAAAAAATAGTTAAAAAAGCAATCAAGAATAAGAAATTACTTAGATTCATCGATATTAATTTTTTAGATTTGAAGTTAGATCGTGATGATCCAAATTATTCCTTTGGATATGGTTTATTTGGACAACTATTAAAAAGAGGTTTTGGTGGAGATTTTGGAAGTGGTCCTTATGCAGAGAGATTAGCTGCAGATTTGGCCAAAGAAAAAGGAATATCTCGTGAAGAAGTTGCGACAAGATATGGAATGCATCCTTACGGACTTAGACACGGATTAATTTTGGCAGTTATTTTCACCGCAGCCTTATCGGTTACGTTAGATCAATGTGGGTACATGCCTCATGAACCTATGTGCCAAAAAGAAATGGATCCAACAACAACCCACTTTTATAGAACTAATTTTGACTATAAGGATATGATACAAAGAATTACAGAAAATCAAGAGTAATTAAATAAAATGGAAAATGATGAAGCATTATCATTAGAAGAAATAATACAATTAAGTAAAAAAAGTCTAAATTGGAATAGGTCAGAAGAACATGAAGAACATCGTCAAAAAGATATACTTGGAGATACATATGGATCTTCCACAACTAGAATAACATTTAAAACGAAAATTGATAATATAGAAATTTCAATAGAGAAAGCTCGCAGTGATGTGACTTTTTATTTTATCTCTGCTAAAAGAGGAGAATTTGATTTAGGATGTTATATGGATCATGATTTAATTGAAAAAATTGAAAAAAGATACAATGAACTTGAAAAACCCTATCAAGAAAAGCAAAAAAAGGAGAATCTGAAAAAAATAGCAAAAGAATTAGAAATAGAAAAAAAGAAAAAAGAAGAATTAAAAAAACATATTGGTTATGCAAGACAAATTCTAAAAAATTAATTAAATATATTAAAAAATGTAAAATGAATACAGCAAATTTTATTGGAAGCATTAAGAATAAAGAAAAATTAGAAGATTTCATAAAAAATGTGGATATTGTTGAAAATAAAGGAATATATAAGAAAATAAAAAATTGTGCATTTATAAGAGGTTATATAGGTCCATCTATTTTTCCTACGGCTACCTCTTTAACTTTTTTTTCGATGGGATATTTTTGGGATCCTCTTTCTACACACAATATTTTTGATTCTGAAAGAATATTTACTGAAAAAATTGTTGATGGACTTAAGTATACATTATTAGGTAATTTTTTTACTTACACTTTAACTCTTGGTGGAATTCTTCTGTATAGTGATATTGCAAATACTAAACATTATAGGGAGTTTTATAAAATAATGAAAAAAATATTAAAAAATGAATATATAAATCCAAAACTAAAAAGAAGTTTTATTAAAGCTAATAACACCTATTCCGGCTATTTTGGAGGTTAAATTCTAAAAAATTAATTAATTAATTTTTTAAACTGACTTTACCTTACTCTTTTATGAAAATCCTAACTCTTCATGTTGATTATATAAACTTCAAGCCTCTGAAAAAAGCGCTTAAAGGAATTGCAGAACTAACTGAGAAAGAGAAAAAAGGCACCAAGATAGAAGAGGCGCTGGTTGTTTTAACTGCAATTGAAAAAGGAGATTTGATTGACGAAACAGCAAAAGAGCTTGTAAAAAATGTAAAAGATATTGCACAACAAGTAAAAGCTAAAAGCATTGTTCTTTATCCTTATGCTCATCTTTCAAATAATCTTGCATCTTCTGAAATTGCTATGGAAATAATTGATAAAGCTGGAAAAGAACTAAAAAAAACATTTAATGTTGTAAAAGCACCATTTGGATATTACAAGGAATTTGAATTAAAAGTAAAAGGGCATCCTTTGAGTGAATTGAGCAGGGAAATAAAAGCAGGAGAAGCTTCGTCCAAGTTTGGCCAAAGCAGGGAGATAAGAATAAACACTAAACAAATACAGAGCAAAGAAAAATATGATTTTAGCCAATTGTTAAAAGAAATTTCCAAGACAAAACTAGATACTTCAAAACTCAAGGAAAATGACCATAGAATTCTTGGAAAACAAATGGATTTGTTTTCTTTTAGCGAGGTTGCGCCGGGAATGGTTTTTTGGCATAATAAAGGTTTAATTATCTACAACGAATTAATTGATTTTTGGAGAGAAGAACATAGAAAAGCAGGCTATCAAGAAATTTCTACTCCCCAGATATTAGATAAAAAATTGTGGCAGATTTCAGGGCATTGGGAAAAATATAGAGAAAATATTTTCTTGACAGAATATGAAAAAAGAATTTTTGCTGTTAAACCAATGAATTGTCCAGGAGGAATATTAATTTTTAAAAATTCTCCAAAATCTTATAAAGATTTACCTTTAAGAGTTGGAGAACTTGGAGTTGTTCATAGGCAGGAATTGTCAGGAGTTTTAGGAGGTTTATTTAGATTAATACAATTTACCCAGGATGATGCACATATTTACTGCAATGAAAAACAAATTGAGGAAGAGATATCAAAAACACTTGATTTAGTAGATTTGTTCTATAAACAATTTGATTTTAATTATGATATTGAGCTTTCTACCCGCCCTGAAAAAAGAATTGGGGCTGAAAATTTCTGGGATGTAGCTGAAAATATTTTAAAAAAAGTTCTTGAAAAGAAAAAAGTCAAATTTAAATTAAATAAAGGAGAAGGTGCTTTTTATGGACCAAAGATTGATTTTCATTTAAAAGATTCTCTTGGAAGAACTTGGCAATGTGGAACAATTCAATTGGATTTTTCAATGCCTGAAAGATTTGATTTAGAATATACAGATAAAGATAATAGCAAAAAAAGACCAATTATGATTCATATAGCTATTTATGGAAGTTTGGAAAGATTTATAGCAATTCTTCTTGAGCATACAAAAGGAAGGCTTCCAACCTGGCTTGCTCCTATTCAGGTAAGAGTACTGAGCTTTACAGACAGAAATAAAGCATATGGAGAAAAAATTATAAAAATACTTAAAGAAAAAATTCCAGAATTAAGGATTGACGCTGATTTTCAGTCAATACCAATTCCTTCAAAAGTTAAGGATGCAGAATTAATGAGAATTCCTTATACAATTGTTGCAGGAGATAATGAAGAAAAAGCAAAAAACATTGCCCTAAGAATAAGAGGAGACAAAAAGATAAAGATTATAAAAACAGAAGAATTTGCAGAATTATTAAAAAAAGAGATTGAACAAAGGAGATAGTTAAATTAAAAATACCATTAAATATAAAAACAAGATTAGAAATTAATATTACATGAAAGCAAATCAAAAATTTTCATTCATTCGCCATGGGAGTGTTAAATGAAAGCTATGCATTATATCAAGAAGGTTAAGGAATCAGAACCATATAAGGAGTTTATTAAAGAAGACCCTGATGCATATTTATGCTCTGTGTTTTTTGTAAGAGATTTTACAGAAAACCACAACGAAACACAGGTTGATTTTTATTCTCCAAAGAAAAAGGCAATGATTAGTTTTAAAGTAGAAAAGAAAGTTCAAAGAATTCCTATTAACAAGAAAGCAGAGACTATTACACACAAGAAATTTGTTCCTAAAACCCTTAATGAAAATCCAAAAATGGATGTTGATGAATTAAAAGCAATTCTTATGGACGAAATGAAAAATAGGGAGATGACTTATGAAATAGATAAAATTCTCGCTTTTCTAAATATAACAGATGATGAAACAGTATGGAACTGTACTGCTTTTTTGAAAGGATTAGGGCTTCTTCAGTCGCATATTGAAGATGAAAGCAAAAGTGTTCTTTTTATGGAAAAGAAGTCTTTGTTTGATTTAATAAAAAGAGTGAAGTAAATAGAAGTAACAAAGCGCTGACAAAAATAAGAATTAACTATATCTGGCTTCAGTGAAATATATAAATAATCCTTATTTTATTAAAATAAATGGAAAAAAAGGGAATGTCCACAGTAATAGCGACTTTGCTGATAATTCTTCTTGTTCTTATAATCATTGGTATTGTGTGGGTTGTTGTATCAAAAATAATTTCTGAAAAGTTAGAGATAACACGAGTTCAAAGCGAGTTTTTTGGTGAGGATATTAGTTTTGTAAGTGTTAATGCAGATCCTAATAATGGCTTAATATTAAGCACAAGCATAAGAACTTCTTCAGGAAGTATGAAAATACACACAGAAAGCCTACCTGCTCCACCTGCTGAGATAAGTGTTGTTTCTGTTGTTGACTTATCAGGAAGTATGAGAGATTGTTTAGGAGCAAATTATAATTGTTGTCATAATGTTCTTCATGGGTGGCTTTCATCTTCTCCCCATTGTTATGGTGTTCCATTTGAATATATAAATCTGTGTGAAACTTCATGTGGAGGAACTCTTTATGATGGATTAACTTCTTCTCAAAATGCAAACAAACAACTTATTGATACTCTTTTAAATGATAAAGATAATAATAGGGTTGGGTTAGTAGCTTATAATTCAGAGATAGTTGAAGAATTTTCATCTGAACTTACAGAAGATGATTCTAGTTTAATAACAATAATAAATTCATGGGAAGCTGAAGAATATACCTGTATATGTTGTGGTATAAATGATGCAAAAGATAAGCTTTCAGGTATTATTGGTGAAAAACAAAAAGCAATTATTGTTATGAGTGATGGGGAAGCAAATAGAGAATGTCCTAGTCGTTATGGTGAGCATTCAAAACAAGATGCAATAGATGCTGCATGTGATGCATATGAAGAGTTAACTAATCTTATTATTTATGCTGTTGGTTTGGGAAATGATGTAGATGATGATACAATGCAGGCCATAGCTGATTGTGGACATGGAATTTATTATCATTCTGAAAATATTGATGATTTAATTGAGATTTATGAGTCTGTAAAAGATGAAATTATACAAACATCCCGTTCTTTTTATAAGTTTATTTATCTAAAAATAATTTTTTATGATAGTGTGGGAAATTCTCTTATATCAAAGATTGATGTGCCTGCTCCTTTAGAAACAGAAACTTTTGAATTTGATCTTACTGAAACAGATTTGACAGCTCCAATAGTAAAAATAGAGATTTATCCTGTTGCACTCACACACCAAGGAAAAGAGGTTATAGGGCCTTTATTTGATGTCTGGGAGAAGAAGTAAAAATTAAGATAGAATTCTATGAAATTAAACATATAAAGGTTTAAATACACATCCTATATTTTTTTTAAATGAAAGTTTCTGATAAGAACCTTGTTTTAATTTTAATACTGGTTTTTCTAGTCTCGCTTATTTTCACTATTTTTGCATTTAGTAATACTCTTATAACAAATTCCCAAAGTGGAGAATTAAAGTTAATAAATGAAAATTTCTTGAAAAATGCTTCTTTAGAAGATATTGATATTATTGCTGAGAAAAATGAAAAAAATAAGAAAATAAATATGGATGAGATTGATGATGAAATAATTGATTTTGAAACAAATTTAAAAGCAAATTCTGAAATAATTGAAAGTTTAGAAACAACTAGTAAAAAAATAAATCATCCTTATTCAGGATATGTTATAGAATTTGATAATCCTTCTTTAATAGAGTATCAAATGAATAAAGAAAATGAACAGAACGAAAAAACATCTTTAATTCAATCAGTTTCTTATCGGGCTCAATTAAATTTAGAACACTTAGATACTAAGACTTTAATAGAAAATCAGCTTGGAAAATCTCTAACCGAAATTATAACAAATGAATTTTTTTTGACTTTTAATGGAATTGCACTTGATATAAGCGATGAAGAAGCAAAACTTCTTGAAAATTTACCTGGAATAAAAAATATAGAACCTGATTACGAAACCCATGCACTTTTGAATGAATCTGTTCCTTTAATAGGTGCTGATTTGATATGGCAAATGGATGCAGAGGGTAACAACTGCTCATCCAGTACTTTTGAATGCTTGACTGGAAAAGGTGTGACAATAGGAATTATAGACACAGGCATTGACTACACACACAGAGATCTTGGTAATTGTACAGAAGAGCAATTTCTTTCAAAATCATGTTCTAAAGTAATAGATGGCTGGGATTTTATAAATAATGATAATAATCCTTTAGATGATCATGGACATGGTACTCATGTTGCTGGAATAGCTGCTGGTAAAGGGGACTACAATGATAACAATGTTTTTGATATTAATGAGTCATGGGGTGTTGCGCCTGATGCAACGTTGGTTGCCTATAAAGTCCTGGACAAGCGTGCAACAGGCCACATGAGCATAATAGCTGCAGGCATAGAGAGATCTGTTGATCCCAACCAAGATGGTGACACATCAGATCATCTTGATATAATATCAATAAGCATAGGAGGATATGGTAATCCAGACGATTCTGTTTCAAAAGCTATAAATAATGCTGTTGATGCAGGAGTAATAGCTGTTGTAGCTGCGGGAAATTCAGGGCCTGAAGGAAATGATTATTGTAGAAATGATGATGACGGTAGATTTAATTCTATATGCAGTCCTGCTACATCAAGAAAAGCAATAACTGTGGCTGCATCTTACAAAAAAGATTACGCATGGATAGGATGGGATGGAAATGTTGTAACAGATCAAATAACTGGTTTTAGTTCTTTTGGTCCTGTTGCTTGGACAACAGAAAATGGTGCTGATTATTTAATAAAACCAGATATTACAGCACCTGGAGCTGTAATATGTTCTGCCCTTCGTCCTGGTTTTGTTCCATGGTATGAGGATACAACATATAAAAAATGCCTTGATAATTATCACGTAAATTTGGCAGGAACAAGCATGGCTGCTCCTCATGTATCTGGAACAGCTGCACTTTTGAAACAGAAAAATCCTGACTGGACAAATTATGAGGTAAAAAATGCACTGAAGCTTAGTGCAAAAGATGTCGGTTATGATAAATTTAGACAAGGTGTAGGAAGAATACAATCAAATGTTTCAATAGAAATAAATTCAATACCAATTACAGAAATCACAACATCTGGTAGTGTTAGTGGAAAAATAAATATAACAGGTTCTGCTTATGGAAATGATTTTGTTTATTATAAATTAAAATATGGGCGTGGTTTAAATCCAACTAGATGGAAAAATATTGGTAAATCTTTTAATCCAATTATAAATGGAAATCTTTACACTAATTTTAATACTGAAAAACTTTCTAATTCAATCTACACGCTAAGACTTGAAGCTGTTACCAATAATGGTGATAAAGTAATAGAAGATTCAATTATCGCAGTTAAAAATAGCAATAATATGGTTTGCTCTGATTTTAATGAATGCAGACTTTTATCATTTATTCCTAATGTTATTATAAATACAGATAAAGACATTTTTGGTAAGGGTGACTCATTTTTTATAAATCAGCCAAATACTACTTTAGATTGTCATGGCAATAAAATAGTCTTTGATAGCCCTAACAGTTACATATATGTATATGCAAACTACACAACAATAAAGAATTGTGTTGTTGAGAATGCACAGGAATTTGTTCATGCGGAAAATGCCAATAATTTAGTTTTTGTTGACAATATTATTTACAATTCTCCGTCAGGCTTTCATTTTGTTTCTGTATCAAATGCTACTTTTATAAAAAATAAAATATATGGTACAGGTACATCTGCTTTTACATTTCAGGATTCTTATTCAGGATATTCAATAGATAAATCAAATAAAGTAAATGACAAACCTGTTCTTTACCTGGATGGATTAAATAATACTACATTTGAAAATCTTGATTTAGGAAGTTTAATAGTTACAAATTCTAATAATTTAACTTTTAAAAATATAAATGTAAGTGATGCAGATACAATAACAATATCTGAATCCTCAAACATTACAATATTAGATAGTGAGTCAAGCAGAAATAAATATGGCATTAGGTTAATCAGATCTTCTGAAAATATAATAAAAAATAATGAATTTATTGATGAGAATGGAATAGGAATTTTAACATTTTATGCAGACAAAAACAAAATAATAAATAACACAATAAAATCCGGTGGTCCTGGTTTATATGCGCTTAGTCTGATAAATTCAGAAGTAGCTGAAAATCAGATTTATGAAAGTGGTAGTGGTATATTTTTAGACGCTTACAGTAACCTTACTATTAGAGACAATTTAATGCAAAATAATACATATGGAATTTTTTTCCTTATGTATGGTGGACAAATAATAGAAAAAAATAAGATATATCATAATTCAATATTTAATAGTACTCAATATAATATTGTTGCAATTTGGCCTGGTATTGGTACTTTTATATCTTCTGATATAACAGATTTGTACATTTCCTTTGGTCGTCAAGGGAATTTTTGGGGACATTCAACACTTCCTTACTTTTGCAGACAAATAGGTGCTGGTTGTCCAAAAGCTGATACTCTAAATTCAGGCATATACGATAACTGTCCTTACAATCAATCTTATTCTCCGGGAAAATGGCCTGAGTCACCTGTATGCCTCACAAAGCCTGAAATAATAAATTCAACAATACCTTCTGTACTAATAGCAAATCAAACAGGAGTCTTCAAGTGGCAGGCATATGATGAAGCTGATGACAGCCTGACTTGGAATATAAGCTGGGGTGATGAAACTAATAGTTTGTCGCCAGATATATGTCTTGATGATAAATGCTGGAATGTTTCTATAACACATATATGGGAATCTCCAGGATTGTATAATATAACTGTTTCTTTATTTGACGGGACAAATACAATTGTTAGTAAATATCCCATAGAAATTCTTGCAAAAGATACAATAAAACCAGCAATACTATCTTTTTCACCTAGGACAAATAATACGATTTATGGAGTGCCTCAGACAGTTACATTTACTTGTTCTGCTTATGATAATTACGGTCTTTCAAAAGTTATCTTATGGGGTGACTGGCCAATATCTAATAATCCAAGCAGAACTTATAAGGAAATTGAAACAAAATATATAGATGGAACAGCAGCAACTGTCACGTTTACAACTACTATAACTACAAATGGAACATTTGCATGGAATTGCCAGGTTTTTGACAAAAACAATAATTATGAATGGATAAATTTGAAGGGATATTCTCCTTATTTCACTTTAGTTTCATCCAAATGCTCTGATGGTACTATATCTGACATGTGTTCTATAAACAAACCAGGATATTGTAGTAATGGTTTTCTTGTTAATGATTGTTCAAGATGTGGATGTTCGGGAGATATGATATGCAAATCATCTGGAATTTGTTCTAAGCCTACAGGCGAGCAGCCATTTCCTATAGAATAATTAAAAAATATCGCCCCGACCGAAAGTAGACAGGGTGTAGGTGCCCACAAATTTAAGGGTGTGGTCACTTAGCTTTCTTCTTATGAACAGAAAGATATCGTCTCAGAAAATAAGAAACAAAACTGTCTTCGTCTTTTTCTAATGCCTTATAATATGACTTTCTTTTTTTATATTCTATGATAAGCATAGGATATTTATTATGCCATAATATAGAATTCATTAAAAGTCTCCCAACTCTTCCATTACCGTCTCCAAAAGGATGTATTTTTTCAAATTGATAATGTGCCCTTCCTGATAGTTCCACGGAGTTCATTTTTTTATTTTTTTCAATGAATTCTATAAATCTTTTCGTTAGATTCTCAATGTCCTGCCAATCTGGAGCTAAATGTGGACCAACTCTGACAAGATAATCTCTAAACATCCCCGCAATATCCGGCTTTGTTTCACCAAATATATCTTTATGCCATTTTAATAATAACTCTTTAGTAATTTTTTCATTCTTTTTTAACATCTTTAAAAATACTTTATTGTGGGATTCTGTTTCTTTAACATCTCTTAAGGGTTTATTTGGAGAAATTTTATCATGAATAATTTCCCTTGTTTCTTCTAAGGTGATTGTGGAGCCCTCTATGGCATTTGTGTTATAAGTGAAGGCAATGGATATCTCTTCAAGTTCTTTTTCCTTCACACTTTCTGGAATTCTTTTCCACTCGATTTGAAAATTTTCCTTTATTCTTTCAAACTTGTTATAGAGGTCTGTTTTTAACTCCCTGTTAAATTCTTCTTTTATTTTACTAATATCTTTAGGTATTAAAGAGCCCAAATATTTTTCTTTTTTTACTACTTTATTGCCTTTTCTTATGCTATGTTCTAAGTAATAGTATTCTTTCTTGCCCTTAGTTTTTTTTCTTATAATCATAGAATAATATACCCCTACACATTTATATACTTTTCTGTTTCTGATTAATATGTAGGGACACGCCCCGACCGAAACCAGTATAAAAGTTTACGGGTTAGGGTTTATGAGGGATGTTAGTTAGATTAATCTTTTAAAAAAGAAATTATTTTGTTCAAGATCCCGTTAAATTTTTCTGACTTTAAAGAACCAATTTTATATTTGATTAACGATTTTTCTATAGAGAAGATTTTATCTAATCTAAGATAGCTATCAACTTTTAATCCACCTCTAATAAAGTCTTTTTTAATAACTGGAATTTCAACAGAAGATTCATATGATTTACCGGTTATTTGGTTAACTATAATATCATCGCCTTTTGGAATCTTAATAATTAAAACAGGTCTTCGTTTAACTTGCACTAAATTTGAGAAAGGGAAATCTATAACAATTACATCACCTTTCACAAGTCTTTCCATATCTCATCTTCCTCTTTATTCAACCATGTCTTTGCCAAAGATTTCTCTGACATTAAAGCCGTTTCTGGAATAGACTTCTTCAGAATTATTTCGTCATCTTTTCTGATTACGATTAGCTTATCTCCTTCATTAATTCCTTTACGCAAATCTAAGGGAATTACTATTTGTCCCCTTGAACTCATCTTGGTTGTATCAATTATCATAAATAAGATTAATCTTACTTATATTTAAATGTTTGTTTTTTAGTTAAGACACGCCTCGACCGAACTACGACAGGGCGTAGGAGAATTATCTTCTTGAGGTAAGATCGTGCGCAAACATTATAGAATCATTTGGCCTTTCATAAGCTGTCCCATGACTCGATTTTCTTTCCATGGCTTCACTACCTGATACCACTGGAAGAAAAGTCAGAGAAAAAGCGACTTCTTGACTTCCCAATGGTCCAACCTCATGAAATGGTTTATGATAATAGGATTCTAAGCCATATTCTCTTAACATATTTTTAACAGCATCATTTTCCATAGGAGATTTTAAGGTAACTGTAAAGTATCTAGCAGAGGCATATTTACCTTGCCCCCGATCCTCTAAATCAGCATCCCATTTAAAATTTAAAACCCTAGAATCTTCTTTTAGTTTAAATAGAGAAGTTAAACAACTAACATCGGCTTCCTTATAACTAGTCATTGCAACTACATGCTCAAGAGCAGCTATTCTGAATCTTTGATGATCTTCATTAAACATGATTTTAGATTAAATTACTCCTTTAAAAAACTTGTGAAAGATATCCTACGCCCTAGGCACGCCCCGACCGTAACCAGTATAAAAGTTTACGGGTTAGGGTTATTTTTTTAATGTCAGAAAAGTCTTATTATATCCGCTATTGTAATATTCAATAAACTTGAATTTTTTACATTTCTTAACAAAATCGTAAAAAGCTTTCTGTTCTCCTTTATTTGGATTTCCTTTAAAGGCATTCCAATCATCAAAGTGGATAATTGTCCCCTCTTGTAAGTAAGGTTCTATGAACTCAAATACTTCTTTTGCAGACTCATATAAATCACAATCTATATAAGCAACAGCTAACTTTTTGATTTTGTGTTTTTTCTTTAAGGTTTCAGAATAAAACCCTTTCACAGCAAAAACTTTATTTAAATCAATCCCATTTCCTTTAAGATTTTTCATAAAATCTTCTAAAGAACAAGAATATTCTCCCCTTTTCCATATTGCTTCTTTATCTATTCCTTTTATTTCTGGTAAGCCTTCAAAACTATCAAAAGCCCAGAAGTTCATATTTTTTATTCCAAAAAACTCTGCAAATTTGTAAGCAGCAATAAAAGAATGTCCTTCATAAACACCAAATTCAGCATAATCTCCATCTATTTTTCCAAGATGAACAAATCCCATAATTCTCCTAAGAATTTCTTCAGAAGAGCTATAAAGGACGAGATTTCTAAGCCAGTAGATGGGTTTAGACCAACGGAATCTTACAAACGCTTTTTTTAATAATTCTTTCATTCCACGAATTAATGGAATGTTTCTTTTAAATCTTACCACATATTTATGGAATGAAAAGAAGAGACAGCTTATCTATAAAAAAGAGAATTTTACAAGTCTTAAAAGAAAATGGTGAAATGTCTTTAGGAGAATTAGAAAGAAAAACAAACACCAATAATTTAACTATCTTATCTCATATTAAAGAGTTAGAGTTTTTTGATAGAATAGAAATAATAAAACATAAGAAAAGTGATAAAACCGGCAGACCATATACAAGTATTAAGTTAAAATAAATTTACTATCTTTCTTTGTTTTCTTAAACCGTATATTAAATATCAACGCCCCGACCGGACGATTAGTATTACGACAACACTCTGAGTTCGTCATTTAAATATTTGACGAGCTAAGGAGTAATATGAACAAGACACAAGACATACATAACTACAAAAGAATTTTAGACAGACTCATCGAGAGAATAACTTTTGAAGAAAACTTTTCTAAAGCTAATAAGAATACTGCATTAAAGTTTAAGGATGAACTCTTGTCACAGAATATAGGCCTTGCTAAGACTGGACGATATTTGCAAGATATAATTTGGCTTAATAGAAATTTTGATGGAATGGATTTTGAAGAGGCAACAAAAGCAGATATTAAAAAATTAGTGGCCAAAATGAATGTCTCAGAATTAGCAGAATCTACAAAGAAGGGAATTAAGGTTATGCTTAGAAAACTTTACAAATTTCTTCGAGGAGTTGATGGAAAAGGAAAATACCCTCCAGAAGTCAATTGGTATACACTAACAATCTCAAATAGTAACAAGAAAATTCCAGAAGAATTGTTGACTGAAAATGAAATGGCGGATATAATAAAGTTTTGTAAGAATGATAGAGATAGAGCTTTAATGTCCTTGATGTGTGAGTCTGGTTGTAGAATAGGAGAGGCTGGTTCAATGCAAATAAAACATGTTTTATTTGAAGAATATGGGGCAAGGATTACATTAAAGGGAAAAACTGGAATGAGAAAAATATTAGTTGTTAAATCTGCACCACACCTTCGAAACTGGATAAATCTTCATTCCAATTTAGAGAATAGGGAATCTCCTCTTTGGCCAGGCCCTTCAGGAGAATGTCTTAGCTATGCTAGGATAGTTAATATTCTCAAAGAGAGTTCAATCAAAGCAAGGATTAGAAAACGAGTCCATCCACATCTTCTAAGGCACAGCAGAGCAACTTTGATGGCGAAAACAGCAACAGAAGCTACTATGAAACATTATTTAGGATGGACCCAAGGAAGTAACATGGCTGCAATATACATTCATTTTAGTGGAAAAGATACTGATGATGCAATTCTTCAACAGAACGGAATAATAATTAAAAAAAGTGAGACTGATTCACCAATGAAACCTAAGAAATGCTTCAGGTGCCATAGTCTCAATGGCTTTTCAGATAATTTTTGCAAGATTTGCTCTATGCCTTTAAATGAAGGAACTGCAACAAAGGTTATTGAAGAAGACTCTAAAAGACAGAAGGCAGATAATTTAATGAATCAATTATTTAATGACCCTGAAATTCTTAACCTTATTCAGATGAAGATTTCTTCAAAAACCTAATTTTCCTCTTTATTTCTCCCCTTAAATATGTGATTTCCTCATTAAGAATTATCTTTTGATATTCTAATGATTTAAGTTTAGCTCTTAATTTTTTTATTGGAATTTTCTTCTTCCCTGTTGCTTCTTCCTCTGTTCTTCGGTATCTATTAAATTTTGCTAATGCCTGTTTGTATGCCTTACTTCCCTTGTTAGGATATTTCTTACAAATTTTTAGATATTCTATCTGATTTTTTTGTTCATTTCCAGAAATAATCTCTAGAGAATCTTTTGCTCTAACATAATCTCCAAATAAGTTTTCAGATATTCTTTTGTTTATTAGTGTTATCGAGAAGTATCCATTTGGGACTTGTTCAACCACATCTTTATTCTTCCAATTCATATGATTAATTAATTTCTTGTTTAATGGATAGAGAACTCGGTCAGACTTAATAGTAATTCGTCTTGTTCTTGGGCGTCTTGTTCCCATATACGAACTTGGAAAGGGTTATTTAAAAACGTATACGTTTTGTAGATAAAATTATAGATACAATTCTTACTTTTGTTTGTTATGGAATGGGTAGAAAAGTTACTCGAATTAAAAAAAGAAAATGAAAAGGAGCCCTCAAAAGAGGACTCCGAACAAGACACATGGGAAAAGAATTAGAAATACTTAAAGGACGACCGGGTCTTTACTCAAGGTTCTTAGAGAGATTATTTTTTGCTTGGCATAAGATACCAATATCTTCAAGAAAAGATTATCTTCCATATCCAGAATTTAGATTAGCAATTTCTCGCAGCTTCCAAATTACTAAACAGGAAGCAATGGAAATTTTGAGAATATTTGTAGACTTAGAATATGTAACACTTCAAAAAAGAGGAGTTAAATTAAATTTTAAGGTCATCGAAAATGAATGAAAAGATTCGTAAAATTTTTCGTAATCCTAAGTCTATAGCTTATCGGGCCTTTTTTTATATTGGAACTCATCAAGACGAACATTTATTGTATATTTCAATACTATCAAGACATACTAAAATAAAATATACCTCTCTCCACTATTGGATTACTAAATTTAAACAGGAGGGATTAATCAATAAACAACTAGAATTTACTTCTAGAGGGAATAAACTATTCAAATTTTTATGGGAAATGAAGGATGTTAAATTGTTAAGAGCCCATAACATTCAAATAATTTTTTATTTATCCTCTTGTCCAGTAGAATTTGTTAAAAGGTATTCAGATAAAGTTTTTACTGTATTTACGAATAAGAAGTTTATGGGATTGAATGGAGAAGTAAAAACACCTTATGGAATTATTTCTATTATGTTTTATAGCCGAAAGAAAATTGTTTGTGTTTTAAAAGATATTTTTGGAGAAACTGACGAAGATATTTCTTCTGCTATTGCTTCTCAAGTTCCAGATGTTATTCAATTACTAGAATCTACATTTAAGGGCATTAAAGTGGAATCACATAAACCTGCAAGGATACAAACATCCCATATAGCTGTTATTAATTCTAATTTTGCAAAGAGATTTGATTTGAACAGTATAACTTATGAAGGGAAGAATATTGCAATGGACCGTTCTCAAGGGAATGAAGAATTGGAGCTTACAAATCCACGAAATAATTTATTAGGAATTGAATTTCTTAAAAAACTGGAAGAGGGATTAGACGACCTATAAATAATGAATAAAGTTCTTATTGATGATATGGTAAGTGAATTACAAATTAATGCAAATAAAGAAAATTCTGAAAAATCTACTGGTCCAACAGATACTTCAAAAACCAGATTTAATGCAGTAAAACATGGGATTTTTTCTAAGAAATTTGTTGAAAAATCAGACATGAATGAATATGAGATGATTCTAGATGAAATAGTAATAGAATTTTTGCCCAAATCAATAATTGAGTTTAGAATCCTAGAAAAAATGGCAATTTCATTATGGGAATCTCAAAAGATATTGGATACCGAACAAAAATCTAATTATACAATTAGATTTGGCGACACTTATAATCTTATTGAGACATTGCAGAGATATAAGATTGAGGCTGATAATAAATTTTATAAGGCAATTAAGATGTTGAATGCTGTCAGAAATGATTATAAATTATAAATTATAAATTGGGTTCGTTTCGGGATTTCAATATATTTAGATACATTTTTTAACTTATATCAAATAATTATATTATGGCTCAAAATGATAATCTTAGTGAAGCGGAGACAAGGCAACAAAAGATTGACAAGGATTTAGAAAAAGTTGGCTGGAGAAAAGAGTATATAAAAGAGGAGATTAATTCTGTTAAATCTGATTTTAGAACAAAAGAATATGCTCCATTCAATGGAAATGTGGAGAAGGGAGTGGATAGGTTTATTGACTATTTATTACTTGATGAACAAAAGAAACCCTTAGCCTTAATTGAGGCAAAGAAGACTTCTGTAAGTGTTGAGAAGGGTATGATACAGTCAAAATCTTACCAATTAGATATAGAGAAACAGATTGGAAGGAAGATTCCAATCTTCTTAACCAATGGTAAAACTTGGTATTTTATTGATTCTGAAGATATTAAAAGAAAAGTTTTATTGCCGTTAAGTCAAAAGGACCTCACAAGAAGACAAAGTTTAGATACAAGGAAGAGAGCACCTTCAAAAGTCAAAATTAATTCAAATATTGTTGATAGGGATAGAAGTGTTTTGGCAGTTAAACAAGTCTTAGAGCACTTTGAAAAAGGACATAGAAAAGCTCTTGTAAATATGGCTACAGGAACTGGGAAGACAAGAGTTGCTATGGCAATTATTGATGGGCTTATTCAATCAGGACATGTTCAAAAAGTTTTATTTGTAGTTGATAGAATATCTCTTGCTAATCAAGCTAAAGAAAATGGATTTAAAGCATTTTTTAAGGAACCTGTTTGTGAGCTCAATTCTGAAGGATTTTCAGATTCTCAGAGACTTTATGTTTCCACAGTTCAAACTTTAATGAGTGAAATAAAACCTCGAGGAAAATTTTATGAGAAGTTTGGAGTCGGAGCATTTGACTTAATAGTATTTGATGAGGCTCATCGTTCTTATTATGATAGAAATAATGATATTATGGAATATTTTGATGCACTTGTTATGGGCTTGACAGCAACACCATCTACTAAAGAAGAGAGAAATACTTACAAATTATTTAATTGTGAACTTGGGAAACCAACAGTAGAATATAGTTATGATGAAGCAGTAGAAGAAAAAGTTCTTGTTCCTTACGTTGCAGAGGTTATTGGAACAAAAGTTTTAACTTTAGGAATTGAAGGTGCAAAATTGAATAAAAAATTAAAGCAATCCCTTGCAGAGCAAGAAGAAAATCCTGAAGAATTAGAACTTCCCGGTTCAAGATTTGAAAAGTATTTTACTGATAGAAGAACAAATGAATTAATTCTAAAAGAATTTATGGACAGATGTTATAAAACTCCTAATGGAACCCCATGTAAAACGTTGTTTTTTTGTGCAAGTGTGAAACATGCAGAATCATTAAAAAGATTATTTGATGAACTATACCCTTTATTAGCAAAAACAGCGAGGGTAATTACTTCTGATAGAACTAGATATATGGATGAAGTAAGGAGATTTAAAAAAGATTCTGACCCTCGGATAGTATTCTCTGTTGGAGTTCTTGATACTGGGATAGATATTCCAGAACTTTGCAATCTAGTATTTGTAAAACCAGTATTCTCTTACATTAGATTTTGGCAAATGCTTGGAAGAGGAACTAGAAACTTTGAAACATGTAAAAATAAGTCTTGGTTATCCCATAAAGGAGATATTCCTGTAAAAGAAGATTTCTTGATATTAGATTTTATGTTTGGAAATCATTCTAATGTAAAGGAGCATGACCTTGATAGAACAAAGGCAAGAGCGGTTACTATTAGTGCAAAAACAAAAATTTTCTTAGAACAAGTTGAATTATTAGAAAAAGGGCTCAAAGGAAAAGAAAAGGAAATCATAACTAAAGAGATTCTTGAAACTGTAAAAAATATAGATGATGAATCTCCAATGGTATTAGAGAAGAAGAATATTATTAAAAAAATTGTTTCTGCAAAATTTGATTTAGAAAAACATATTAAAGAATTAAAAGAAGAAATAGCACCTCTTCTAATATATTCTAAATCAGAAAATTCAAAAGTTTATAGTTTTGTTTTAAAATGTGTAAGGCTTTTTGATTCAATTAAAAAGAAGGATGGTGAAGCCATAGGGAAAATTCAAGACTATGCTAAAGAACGATTAGAAAATATTTGGGGTAGTGGGCTAGAGGTTGTAAGGGAAAAGGATAAAGAAATTAAGTTAATTCTCGGAGATGACTTTTGGAGTGATTTAACATTCGAAGATGTAGACTTCCTCATAAGAGATATTTCTCCTTTGATGATTTATTATGAAACTGACAGGAAGAAAATATTGAGAATTGATGCACCTGACACAATAATTAGTAAAGAAGAAATTAAAAAAGAAAAAAAAGAGAATCCAGATTTTGTAGAATTTCTAAATAAGAATCCTTTATTGAAAAAAATAAAAGATGGGGATGGGGTAACTTCTAAAGAACTATTAAAAATAGAAAAAAAGTTATCTGAACTTAACCCTGCATACACTATTGAAAATATCCAAAGGAGCCAAGATTTTGTTTTATTTTTAAGGGAATTAATTGAAATTAAAGATTTACCAGACCCTCAACAAATGATTAAATGGGAATTTGATAAACACGTTGCTGATAAGAATGAACATTATAATTCTGACCAGTTAAAATTCTTAAAGTTTCTTAGTAGAATATTTATAAGTTCAAAGCACATTGAATTGAAGAGTTTTGCAGAGCACCCTCTTACAGAAGAGAGGCCACTTGATTTATTTACTCCTAAACAGCTTAAGATTATTACTGAAAAATGTAACGAGTTAAGATGGAAATAAGTCTACAATTGTAGACTTGATTATAGTAAGATTTAAAAAGGATAAATATTCTAACCTTTTATGCAAGACGAAATTAAACAACCAAAAGACTATGTTTCTATGTCTACAAGACTTCCCTCTGTCGATGCTGTTAAATTAAAATTTCACTGTAAAAGAAATGGGGTTTCGCCTTCAGAGTTTATTCGAGACATTGTTCATGAAAAGATGAATGAATCACCAATCTCTCATCTTGCAGGCTCCAATAAAATTGAATATGACCTTCAAAAGGATAGTTTTGTTTGGAAGGTTGTGGGAGATGATGGTCAAAACTATGAAATAATGAAAAATATTGGCATTGAGCTTTTAGAGGATTTATCAAGAGAGATTAAATTTCAAATAAATAAGAGAAGGGATTTGATTGGAAAGAAATCAAAAGAGTCTGTAACAATACCACGGAGGTTAGTAAAAAAGTGAGTTTAGAATCAAATTTATTATTTCTTGTAATCTTTGGAATATCAGGGTATGTTGTCAACAAAATTTTTGATTTCAATCCTGCAGAATACTGGGTAAAGTTTGGAACAATAAGTATTATTGCCTCTTTAACAATTGCCTATCTTCCTACAGTTTTTAATCCGGAAGATGTCGTAAATAACGTTCTTAGGATTACAACATGGTTTACTAATATTTTGCCAGGAGTAATAATTGGGGACATTGCAGGTCAAATCGTTTCTTCATTTACAGGAGGAAATAAGAAATGAATCAATTCGAAGAGTTCGAGTTTTTAGACAGTTCTGGAAATAAAACCAAACATAATTGTGATAAATCAAAATTAGCAAATTTACATGGTGCTAATCCAAATGCACCTCAATTCTTAACTCCTGTATTTTTTGATAAAGAAGTTCTAGATAGATATTACAACAAGCCTTCAGAATATTCTATCCAAGATGGGGCATTATTCTTCGGAATAAAATGGATGGTGAGATTAGATAATAATTCTAGAGATTGTATAACTGTCTATCTTGGGGATTTAGGAGACTTGCCACATAAAGAACAATTACATTGGAAATTCCATAACATTACTCAAGGGTCACTTAGTAATGTATCTCTTAAAAGAGATTTTATGGCAGAATTTACTCCGGCCCAAGAACCCTCATTAGTTTTTAAACAAAAACTTAATAATTTTAATAAAAAATGGAATGAAAAGTTTGAATGGGATTTGTTCAAACCCTTAAATAATGAAGATGAACATCACCTAAAATCATTAAAAATTCCAAAGAATGAACAAAAAGAATTTGATGAGATTATTTTGTCTCTTAACAAAATTATTATAGATTCTTTAAACGTTGCCGAAATGAAGAAACACTTAGATTCTAAAGAAGAAGAGAAATCAATTTCAGTCCTTGAGAGATATTTAAAACAGAAATATCGACTTAGCAATATTGAGATGTTTAATTTTCTAAGAAGTTTACAAATTTTAAGGTCTAGAGGAAGTGCTCATAGAAAAGGAAGCGATTATCATGAAATTTATAAAAAATTTGATGAGGGTGATTTTTCAAAAACTTTTGAGAAAATATTAATTAAATCTATCTGGATATTGAATACGTTGGAGAATAAAATATTGGAGAGTGGAAATGGTAAGTAAGTGGAAGGATTTTAAAATTGAGGATTTAGGAGAGATTATTACTGGAAATACTCCTTCAAAATCTGAGCCTGAAAATTACGGCGACAAAACTCCCTGGGTCAAACCACCTAATTTAGATATTGAAAAGTATCTTTTTGAGACTGAAGATTATCTCTCGGAAATTGGAACAAAAAAAGCAAGAATATTGCCTAAAGGAACAGTTCTTGTTTCGTGCATTGGAAATATTGGTAAAATAGCTATAGCAGGTAGGAAAATGTGCACTAATCAACAAATCAATAGCATAGTTCCAAATAATAATATTAGTGGTGAGTTTTTGTATTATGCAATAAAAAAGTTTCAAAAAAGATTAGAAGATAAAGCAACAAAAGCAGTAGTTCAGTTACTAAATAAAACAGAGTTTTCTAAAGTAGAGATTCCAATTCCAATTCTCTCAGATGGAACTCCAGACCGAAAAAAACAAGAAGAAATTGTTTCAATTCTTGAAAAGGCAGAAGCATTAAAGAATAAAAGAAAAGAAGCTGAAGAAATCCTTGATGAATATTTAAAGGCGGTTTTTTATAATATGTTTTTGAAGCATAAGGAGAAGTTTGAGGAAGTTGAGTTAAGCGAAATTTCTGAATTGATAACAAAAGGAACAACACCTACAACATATGGGTACAAATATCAAGAATCAGGAATCCCTTTTTTAAAAGTAGAAAACATTACTTCTGGGGAAATAAATTTTTCTGTGAATTCCAGATATATTGATGAAGAAACGCATGAGTTTCTTAAGCGGTCTCAGCTAAGAAGAGGAGATGTTTTATTCTCAATTGCAGGAGCAATTGGAAGGTCTGCAGTGGTAAATACAGACAAAAAGATGAATCTTAACCAAGCAATTGCTATTATTAGGCCAAAAAAAATTATCAATTCAAGATTTTTATCTACTGTTCTAAATACTTCATTTATTAAAAATCAAATACAAAACGTAATTGTCAAAGTCGCGCAGGCAAATTTAAGTTTGACAGAAGTGAGAAAAATTAAAATACCTTTACCTCCAAAAGAACTCCAAGAAAAATTTCTATCAATAATAAATTATGCTAAGCAATTTCAAATTGAAGAAGAGACGGAAGACATATTTAATTCATTATCACAAAAAACATTTACAGGAGAATTAGTAAAATGAATAAAGAATACAAACATGATTGTGATAAAATGCATATTGTGGAGGGAAAATTAGTAAAATCAAAAGATGATTATCAAAATTTAATAGATTTTGTAAAGAGATGGGAATTAAAATGCAAGGATATTCAAAAGCAAGCTTATGACAATCAACAATGTTATGATATATCTATGATGTTTATAGACGAATGGGCCTATAAGTTCTTTTATCAAGATAAGGTAAAAAATAAATTAACTTTAATAAATCAACTATCTAATGACTTTAGAATAGCTGTAATAAAAGCCAATAATAATTATAAAAAAGAGAATAGGACTTTTTGGAACCTATTTTTTAAAGATAAATTAAAACTACCTGATTTACATCTACATACAAAAAGAATATGAAACAAATTAATAAAAAGCAAGGAGGAATTGAGTAAATATGTTACACCCAGAATTAAAATCAAAAATTAGGAAATTATGGGATAAGTTTTGGAGTGGAGGAATTAGTAACCCTCTTCAAGCAATTGAACAAATATCTTATTTAATTTATATGAAAAGGTTAGAGGATAAGGAAGTTCAAAGAGAGCAAGAAGCAATTCTTAAAGGAATAAAATATAAATCTATCTTTGAGGGACATGAAGATTGTAGATGGAGCGAGTGGAGTGAATATCCTGCAGAAAAAATTCTTGACCATGTAAGATATAAAGTATTCAAGTTTATGCAAGGTCTTGGAGATGATGGTGGATTATATGCCAAGTATATGGCAAGTGCCAATTTTGAAATTCCAACGGCATCATTAATTATTGAAGCAGTAAGCATAATTAATGATTTACATATTAAAGAACAAAATCAGGATGCTCAAGGAGATATTTATGAATATCTTTTATCTGAATTACAAACTGCAGGGAAGAATGGGCAATTTAGAACTCCAAGACATATTATTCAAATGATGGTTGAGCTTACAAAACCTGAACTTAATGATAGGATACTTGACCCTACATGCGGGACTGCAGGATTTTTAGTTAATGCCTATGAGTATATCCTAAAAGAAAATACCTCTAAGTCTTTAATTAAGATTGATGATGAAGGAAATCAATATAATTTCAAGGCAGATAAATTAAAACCGCAACAAAAGAGATTTTTAGATGAAGAAACAATTTATGGTAATGATATAGACCCTGTTCTTACAAGAATTGCTTTAATGAATTTAATGATGCATGGAATAACAAAACCAAATTTAAAACAGCTTAATACACTCTCAAAAAGATACAATGAGGAGAATACCTATAATCTTATCCTAGCTAACCCTCCCTTCAAAGGTTCAATTGATGAATCTGAAATGAGTGATAATTTTAGGATTAAAACTAAGAAAACAGAATTATTATTCTTAGAATTAATGTATAACTCTCTTGCAAATGGAGGGAGATGTGCAGTAATAATTCCTGATGGAGTTTTATTTGGCGGCTCTAATGCACATAAGGCAATAAGAAAATTAATCTTAGAGAGATGTAGACTTGATGCAGTAATCTCCATGCCCTCAGGAGTATTCAAGCCTTATGCAGGAGTTTCAACAGCAGTTTTATTTTTTACAAAAGGAGAATCTACAAAGAATGTTTGGTTTTACGAAATGGAGGCAGATGGGTTCACTTTGGATGATAAAAGAACTAAAATTAAACAAAATGATATTCCAGAGATTCTTGAGAGATTTGAAAAAAGAAAAAAAGAGGATAATGAAGATAGAAGCAAGAAACATTTCTTTATTCCAATTGAAGAGATTATTAAGAAGGATTATAGTCTTAGCTTATCAGCTTATCAAAAGAAAATATACAAGCAAGAAGTGTATGAAGAGCCATCATACTATCTTGACCGATTTGAAAAGAAGATAGGAGAAATTGCTAAGAACACTAAAGAGCTAAAGAAGCTCATGAAATAAACAAGAGTGTTGTCGTAATACTAAACGCCCCGACCGAGCATAGAATTATAGATGGGGGTTTTGAATATTTACTTTACTATTAGATAAAATAAGAGACATTTATATATCTTTTCTATTTTTGAACTTTTGTTCAAATTTATGAGATATAGTGTGGAGGAATACCTCTTGAAAAACTGTAGGATT
>JBDRNV010000019.1:0-6639 GCA_043810695.1 Nanobdellota archaeon
AACTTCTTCTGGTTTCATATTTAATTGTTTTAATGCTGAATTAAATGGGGCAGAGTGGTTTTTTTGCTTCTTGACATCCCCTTTGGTTACAACCACATCAAAAAAACAATCAATTTTCATTGTAATCAATCTCATCCAAGCCTGCATGCTGGGAGCATCACTTACAATACCCAGCTTATATTTTTTCTTTAGTTTAGTTAAAACAGGAATTACTCCGGCATAAGGAATGAGATAAGTTTCTTGAACTTTTCTATATTCAATAACCCCTGAAGCTAGAATTTTGTAATTAATCTTCCCTTTCAATTTTTTTAGAAGTTTTTGGAATATTTTATCATATTCAATTCCGTATTTGTCATAAAGTTCATAAAGTGTTCCTATAACATCTTCTTTTTTCATGTCCAATCCAGCAGCAATCATTGCTTCAACAGCTGCCTCACAACTTTTCTTCTTCATACGCATAAAATCTATAAGGGTATTATCAATATCAAATAGAATTGCTTTTATCATCTTCTATCCCCCTTTCAAACAACCACAACTTTTAAACAATTCCCTCATCCCCCACCCCCCAAAAAAAATCTTTAGAAGATTTTTAAACCGAGAATTCTAAGTCTAATTTATGGGGAAATTGTTTTTTGATGTTAATGGCAGGCCAATCAGGCAAGCTAACATGAAGAACTTAAAGATTGGTGATTATACATTAGGGGGAAAGAGAAAAACAGGCATTGCTGTTGAAAAAGAACCACTAAAAACCACAGCATCACTTCAATTTCTAAAAGAAGAATTAGAAAACTCATTAGATAATAATATAGAAACAAGCGGTTTAGATATTAACAATTACTGGAGCCTCTATGAAGGAGAAAAACCTTTAGTGCCATTAAAGTTCACAAACAACAAAACTCAAGAGGACATTGTCCGGGAAGTTGTAGAACTTTCAAAAGAGCATAAAGTAATTTTTATTCACGGAACATGCGGCTCTGGCAAGAGTGCCATCGCCTTGAATATTGCCCGGGTTTTGGGTAAATCGTCAATAGTTGTTCCGGTAAAAGCCCTGCAAAAACAATACGAAGAAGATTACATAACTAAAAAATATCTTCGCAAAGCAGACGGAAGGAAAATGAAAATAGCCATGATAACTGGAAGAGATAATCATGATTCAATAATTAATCCAGGAGTTTCTTGTGCAGACCCTTCTCTCCCAGAGAATATAAAAATAGTAGAGAAAAATTCCGAGAAGATTTTAGAATATGTCCGGCAGAATCCATTCATTAGCAATCCCAGTAATTTAACTTTAGAAAACGTGAGGAGGTTTACTATAGCAGCAGCTAACCCATATTGGAGCCCGATTCTGCCCTCAACTTTTGAATTAAAATCCTTAACAGACGCGAAAAAAATAAGATATAAAGGAGTAAATGGCCAGGAACATATTTTTTATCATAGAAAGAAAGGTTGTTCTTACTATGACCAATACCTCGCTTATATGAATGCTGATGTAACAATCTTTAATTCTGCTAAATACAGGGCAGAAATTTCTTTAGGAAGAAAACCATTAACAGAAGTAGACATAATTGATGAAGCAGATGAGTTTTTGGATGAATTTTTTCAGCAAGATGAATTAAACCTTACAAGACTCTTGGCTTCTGCAAGAGGTTTTTATCCAGAATCAAACCTTTCACAAAAATCTCTGGAAAAAATCAAAAAATTGATTGAGTTAGAAGAACAAAATAAGAAAGCTACAGGAATCAGAGAAGATGATGTTTTTCAAATATCAGAAACAAAAATACAAGAGATTTTACAGGAATTTAACTCAAGCTTAGACTTAGAATCAGAAATTACTTTGGATGAGCTTAATTATCTAAACAAAGCTGTTGAAACCGCGAAGACTTTTGAGCACTCACTAGACAAATTATATCTTACTTATAGGAAAAATGAAGAAGGCAACCTTTTAATAAAATTAGTCAGTACAGACATCTCTGGAAAATTCAAAGACTTGTTGAGTAAAGCAAAAGTATTGATTTTTATGTCAGGAACTTTACACTCAGATAACATCATAAAAAATATTTTTGAAATAAATGATTTTAAGATTGTTCAGGCAGAAGAATTAAATTTTGGCTCAACAGAAATTGTGGCTACTGGAAAAGAATTTGACTGCAAGTATTCTAATTTTTCTTCAAATACACATTCAAGAGAGGATTATCTGACTGCCCTTTCAAAATGCATGGAAAAAGCACAAACCCCTGTGCTAATACATGTAAACGCATTCAAAGATTTGCCAACAGAAGACGAAATTGAAAAGTTAGGCGTGGATAATCTCATGAGTGCAGAAAAAATAAAAGCAGATCAAAGAGAAGATAAAGAAGGATTAATAATCTCTAATTTCAAAAAAGGCCTATCAAAATCTTTGTTTACTACAAAATGCAGCAGAGGAATTGACTTTCCTGGAGAGATGTGCAACTCAATAATCTTCACTAAGTATCCAAACCCAAATGTAAGCGATACATTCTGGAAAGTCTTACAAAAGACTCATCCAAATTATTATTGGGAATTTTACAAAGACAAAGCATGGCGAGGATTCTTGCAAAGGATTTATCGTGCATTAAGGTCTCCACACGACAAAGTCAAGATTCTTTCTCCTGACATAAGAGTTTTAGAATGTGTGAAAAAGCTCCAAAGGCAAGATTTATTTCCAAAATATCCTTTGCAAATTTAAGAAGCTTTAATCATCTCGGACGCCATTTGTAAACATTATCGTGATGGTCATAATAATATATAACAACTATTTTTCTTCCATGTTCAATTTTAAAGATTAAAACAAATGACCCATCAATATAAACCCTATTAAATGACTGCAGGGGTTTTCTTAAGAATTTATATATGTGATTTGGATTTTTTCTTATTTCTTCAGTCTTTTTATTAATTATCGACAATTGCTTAAGATTTTTCTTTGATAATTTTTTAAAAATCTTGTCGGCCTCTTCTTTTATTTCTAAAGAATACATTTTATTCTATAAGGCCATACCTTTCAGCAAAATTATTAACCCTGATAGATTTTTGTTTTTGTATTCTTTTCATTTTTTCTATAAATTCTGGCTTCAATTCAGGCTCGCCCTCTTCATCAATGTAATTATTAACTACAAATGCAATTGCTTCTGATTTGTCCTTAAAACTATATTTCGCTTTGATAAGATTTAAAATTCTATTAACATTCTCATCAAGCTTGATTAATGCGTTTACCATTTTAACTTATTTGAACTAAGTTAGACTTATTTATAAATCTTTCTTCTTTTCTTTCTAAACCCCAACTTTTAATCCTTTCTTCCCTGCACAAATCCTTAAAAGAGGTTATTTCGTTTTTTGAGAATGAAAGCACAGATGAACAGAAGGGAATTCTTAACCTATTTAGTGATTGCAGCAAGTCTTCCAGACAGCGATTTAGAGGCAAAAGTCCGGGAAAAAGTATATCGTTCTGTGAATATTACTCCCTATGCTCTTCAGCAGATTAAATCATTAAAGCTTTTCAGAGAACAAAACATCTCTCTTATTTATAACATATTTGAGAACACGTCTAACAGTGAGGTGGGAACTGGTTCTATGAATTTTAACAAAGATAAGCGTGTAATGGATTTGGGTATAGATAATTTTGAATTTATAACAGATATTCTTCTTTTTTTAGGAAGCTCTTTTTTGGGAAGCATATTTGGCTCTTCCAAAAAATGTAAGGCTTTATATGATTTAGAAGATATAAGAAATTTTCTTGAATTTGATGAGAATTTTGTGTGGAAGCATTACAGAGAAGGAATACCCATCAAAGGAAATCCGAAAACAACACCACTTGAATATGAATTAGTACAAAAGACAGTTAAATTAGACTCCAAAGATATTGTTTCAAGCAAAAATCTTATTCATAATCCACTATCAGCTGCTTTTGAAATATTAAATGGAAACAAGATAAATAATTTTGAGATGATTGCAAATGGAAATTATTCAAAAAGTGTAAAAATAACTTATGAACCATACAATTGGCTTGAAGATTTTAGTATTGTAGAAGTTGAATTTGAAAATCCAGTAATAAAAAAATTCAAAAAAGTTCACGCTCTTGTTTATAATAATGTACCTATAGCAGGATACATAAAACAGGAAGATAAAGAGATGGAATATATAAGAGGAGAACTAGCAGACATAAAAGTAGATGGAAAAACAATACTAGAAACTCTTAAATAATTCCTTTACTTTTAGAATCCATGGTAGAGGTGATAGCGATAACACAAATAGATTATCGAAATTTATTTACCCTTATTTTAGCTGTCATTGCTTTCATTGTCTTTTTTGTTAAAATAGGTAATAAAGATAAGAAGTTTTTTGAACAAAAATATTGGATACTTCCAATAATATCTTTTGTTTTAGCAATAATTCAAGGTCTATTATATTTTAGAGCATATAGTTTTTTTTGGATAGGTACGATTTTAGCAATATCCTGTAGCATATTTACATTAACTAAAATTAAAAATCAAAAGAATATTAAAGGAAAAATATTAACTTGGTTAGCAATTGGATTATGTATTTTAATATTAATACTTTATCTTACTACAATTAGGACAATTTTATAAATCCCTTTAACTTATACTAATAATGGCACTCGAAGGAATTTTTCTCGCAGGTTTGCTTGGAGCAATCGGAGGCTTGACTCGTGGTTTTGTGGGATTGCTCAAGGCGCTATCCCTGAAAAGAAAAATATTATGGGGATATTATGCAATCACTGTTGCAATCGCGGTTGTAATTGGTATTTTTGTAGGAATCATATTTGATTTTGACACGCGCTTGTCTCTTCTTGCAGGATATGCAGGCACAGATATCCTCGAGGGAATTTACAAATCCTTTAATGTCCAGAAGGTTTATGTGAGGAAGAAATGAAAATTTGCTTAAAATATGGATTAATCGGATTAGTAATTTGGTTAGTTTTATTTATACTGTTTTTAGTTGGAGCAAAAATAGGAATTAATCCATGTATAGCAGAACCAAATAACCCTATGATTAAAAGTATAACTTATTGTCATACACCTTTTCAACAAAATATATTTTCAATTATTGGTCTAGTAGGATTTATAGGAGGGGCTTTTACAATCTTTGGTGCTATTCACCCTTTATTTTATGTTGGAAGTGCATTGACTTTCTTTTTATGGGGAGTATTAATCGGATTTATTATCAAAAAGATAAAGAAAAAGAAGAAGTAATTACGTTCGCTTCTTTCAGTCGCTCACTTATTAATCATAAAACCCATGTTAAAAAGCGAGTTATGTATTAACAGTTTTTTAAGAAATTAAAATTAATAATTCTACTACAGTAATATTTAAAAATACAAAGAGTCAAAGAAAAATATGGGAATAATTGAAAGCGCTGATGGTACCATATATTGCACGAGAAATGGAAAAAGAGTTCCTGCAAATATTACTCCAATTTCAGCAGCTATAAACGATCAAAATATGTTTCATTACAATAGCAGTTCAGGAGCCTTGAAATTAAACAGGGAAATGATTCAAAAAGGTATTTTAGAAAAGATTGCTGAACAAATTGAGAAATCCCCAAAAAAAGAAACAGATATTAGTTTAGATCTACCATTTGAAGGACCTGTTTTAGTCAAAGGTGTTAAAAGTGTTGCATATTTCACTTCAGAAGAAGCTGTCAGCTTAAATTCATCTAACATAAGAAAGATCTAAAGGTTCTTTGCTTTTGATGTATTCTTTTTCTTTCTTTTCAGGCATTTCTTTTTCTTCAAGTTTTCTCATTTTATCTCTTATTGATTCACGAATAAACTCTGTTTTTGTCATGTAATTATGTTTTTTCATAATCTTTTCCAGCTCTTTTAGAAATTCTTTTTCAAGCTTTAAACTGATGTTTTTCATGGTAATACTAAGTAATACCAAGTAGTATTTAAATTTAATAGTTTTAATTAGAAACTTATTTAAAACAAAATTACCTAATTATTTAGTAAATATATCATCAAAAAAGAGTTGAAAGGGGGTTGAAATAATAAAAAGTGGCTTTTAATGCATTAGAAATTGCAGCGCTTTTACTTGTTGTTATAGGACTTACCAAGATTTTTATCGTGTCCTTTAATGCAGGAGTATGGATGAAAGTTGTGAAATTCCTTTATAGAAATTCTGTAGCACTGTTTATTGTTGAACTAATCCTTGCACTAATTTTGTTCTATTATGTGATTCAGCAATTTACAATTGTTCAGATAATGGCAGTGATTGCACTCGGTGCTTTGCTTACAGGAATGTCTTTTGCAGCTTATGGAAAAGAAACAATCGATTGGGCATCAAAAATTCTAAAAGCAAAAAACTTATTGAGAAAAGCATGGCTTCCAATAATTATCTGGGTAATATTGTTAGTCTGGACATTACTCGAGCTTTTCTGGTAATTTAAAGGAACTTTTAAATAGAATTTATTATTTTTCTTAGCATGCAAAATGCCAACAATATCAATTTTTCTTGATGAAAAAGTAAAGAAAATAATAGAGAAAAGAGCAAAGAAAAACCTGCTTACACTAAGAGAGCAGGCAGAAGAAATTCTAAGGCAAAGTGCAATAAGAACAAAAATAGGTGCAGGTATTTCTACATTAAAGACAGACGACAGATTAGT
>JBDRNV010000020.1:0-3542 GCA_043810695.1 Nanobdellota archaeon
TTCCAGATAGTTCTGCTAAAATAAGCATTTCTTATTTTTTCTTGTCTATTTTCTGCAGCTTCTGTTAATTTTTTCAGATTCGCTTTTGGATTTATATCTATTTTTTGAATCCTATTTCTCCAAAAAATAGGAATTTGCTCAGGAGTTATCATTAAATCTGTTCCATTTTCAGGATTTTCAAACGCATATTTTTCTTTTAAGGGATTAATATTTACCCAATCTTTTCGATATGCATTATATCCATAGGCTATTTTTATTTTTTTATTAAAAAATCCAGGCGGAATAAATAATGGGGGAATTAATGAAGATGGAACAAGGTAACCCTTTCCTTTATTGTGGCTATATCCATCAAAATGAGCACAAATGTCTTTTTTTGGAAGGACAAGCACCTGTCTTTCCCTTTTCTTCTGTGGAATATACTTGTGAACATCTTCTAGTCTCCATATTGGCGCTGATTCTGGAATTTTGGAATAAACCCAGTAATTAAACAAATTTTTATTAGCTATTTGCATAGAAGAGAAATATCCTTTTAGATATTCTGAAACAATTAAATCTTCATTTTCTTCAAGAATTTTAGAAGTTGGAAATCCAATATCATGGATAGTTGTTCCTTTTCTTGCCATATGCAAAGGTTCTGGAAAATGGGAATAAATTATTGAAACATATTTATTTTTTTTAGCTAATTCTTCTGCTTTTTTCAGGCATTTATATAAAATTTCTTTGTCTGAAGCTATAAAAGGGTGATCATTATTTCCTAAATAAAATACCCAATTATCTTTTGAGTTGTTTATCAGTTTAGCTACTTCTCTGTACTGATTTATTTTTACACTCTGACCGTAAATAATTATTGCTTTGGGCCATAATTTTTTAACAAATTTTTCAAAGATTTTTTGTTTTTTCTTATCTTCTGGAACAAGCTCGTATTTTATTATAACCTTGCTCCATTTTATTTGAGCATAACTTGCAAGAGTATACATTGTAACATCTAGTCTATTCTGAAACTTGTAGTTAGAATTAGATTCTCTTATGATATCTAATTCTGTATATATCTCTGGAAACAAACGAACATTTGAGATTCGATTATCAAAATAAAATATCATTTTATCTTAAAATATCTTTAAAAACATCCTTATTAAAGATTATTAAAGAGAGATACATAATAGAAAATACTGAATTTTTCTATCATAAGAGTTTTAAATATTCTTTATTAATTTTAATAATATGAATGTGAATGGAGTTCCTTATAGAACAATTTGGCTGTCAAAAAAAGATAGTTCTATTATTCAAATAATAGATCAGAGATTCCTTCCGCATAAATTTGTGATAGAAGATTTGAAAACAGTTGAGAATTTTGTAAGAGCTATAAAAGATATGCATGTTAGAGGAGCTGGATTAATCGGAGCAACTGGCGGATATGGAATGTATATTGCAGCTCTTGAAGCTCCTAAGGATAATTTTGATTCTTTTATGATAAATGCAGGAAATAAATTAAAAGAAACAAGACCAACAGCTGTTAATCTTGAATGGGCTGTTGAAAAGCAACTAGATACAATAAAAAAAGCAAATAGTCTTGATGAAAAAATTAAGATTGCTTTAAATACAGCAAATAATATCGCTGATGAAGATGTAGAATACTGCAGAAGAATCGGCCAGCATGGATTAAAAATAATTCAAGAAATAAGCAAAAAGAAAAACAGAGAACCGGTTAACATATTAACACATTGTAATGCAGGTTGGCTTGCGTTTGTAGATTATGGTTCTGCAACAGCTCCTATTTACGCGGCATATGACTCTGGAATTAAAGTTCATGTATTTGTTGATGAAACAAGGCCGAGAAATCAGGGGGCTAAATTGACAGCATGGGAATTGCTTAATCATGGCGTGTCTCATTCTATTATTACAGATAATTCTGGTGGACATCTAATGCAACATGAAATGATTGATATGTGTATTGTTGGAACAGATAGAACCACTTACACTGGCGATGTTGCAAACAAAATTGGAACATATTTAAAAGCATTAGCAGCAAATGATAATAAAATTCCTTTTTATGTAGCGTTACCTTCTTCGTCTTTTGATTGGAATATAAAAGATGGAGTGAAAGAAATACCTATTGAAGAAAGAAATTCGGATGAAGTGAAATATATTGAAGGATGGAGTGATGATAAAATAAAAAAGATTTTAATAACTCCAAAAGAGAGTCCTGCTATGAATTTCAGTTTTGATGTAACTCCTGCTAAATATATTACGGGATTAATAACAGAGCGAGGAATTTGTAAAGCATCTGAAGAAGAAATAAGGAGATTATTTCCAGAAAAACATTAATAAAAATAGATAAGTTAATATTCGGGTTTTTTTTCTTTTACAATTTCTGCAAAGGCATCACAAAATTCATTTATCTCTTTTTTTGTATGAGTTCCGACATTTGCAATATGCATAATTATATTTTCAAGGGGGCCTTTTCCAGGATAGATAATGCTTCCTTTTTCTTTTAAACGAGTATGAAATTCTTCATACTTGTAATTAGTAGGAATGAGAACATTTGTCATCCCATTTGACATATGCATCTCTGGCAGTTGAAATCTAAAGCCTAATTGCTTAAGTCGGTTTCTCATAAGGCTGCTATTTTCTTTATATCTTTTTTGCCGATTTTCAACTCCTTCTTCAAGTAACTCATCTAATGTTTGGTTAAGCATATAAAATAAAGGAATTTGTGGGGTAAAAGGAGTCTCATTGCCATTTTCTGCATACTTGTGATATTTTAAAAAATTTAAAGAATAATTTCTTGGTTTAATATCTTTAATTTTTTCTATTGCACTTCTTTTTGCTAATGCAAAAGAAATCACTGGCAAACCCGAAAGACCTTTATTAGTATTAGAAAAACAAAAATCAATGTTTGATTCTTTAATGTCTAATGGATCCACAGCTAATCCACTAATAGCATCTACAATAAAAGTTTTATCATATTTTTTACAAAGATTACCTACATCATTAACAGGATTAACCATTCCTGTGCTTGTTTCCATAAATACCATTGAAACTGTTTCTATTTTTGGATCATTAATTAATAATCTTTCTATATTAGGTAAGTTGGGATACTCTCCCCATTCATAATTTGTTGCAGTAAAAGGAATATTGTAAGTCTCAGCAATTTCAGCTATTTTATCTCCAAAAGCGCCATTGTTGATAACCAGCATACTTTTTCCTTTATGAGTTGTTGATGAAATAACTGTTTCCATTGCAGATGTACCAGAACCATTTATTACTACAGGACTATATCCAGATATAGAAACATCAAAAACCTTTGTTAGTCTATCTCTTACTTGTGCATAAAGCTCTGAAAATTCTGATTCTCTGTGTCCTATTTCAGGGTAAATTAATGACTGCTTAACAGCAGGAGAGACATTAACAGGGCCTGCTGTAAACATCTTAAATGGTTTCCTCATTTTATATTTGATAATTTTTCCATATCTTCTTTGGTATCAACATCAAAACAATATTTTAAAGATTTAGATACTTCAAAAGAATAAAAGTCATTAGCA
>JBDRNV010000021.1:0-27687 GCA_043810695.1 Nanobdellota archaeon
TATGAAAAAACATTTAAACACATCTTCCCAGTATATAACATGGAAAAATCATGGTTTAATCCAAAAAAGATTGTAGGTTTTTTTGCAGTTGTTCTACTAGTTACTGGTTTTTTCCTTCTGGATAAAGGGATTTCAGGAAACGTGATTTTAGATGGTGGATATACTTTGAATCCTTTATCTTTAATAGGATTAATTATTGTTCTTTGTGCAGCTGTTCTTACAGTATATGTTATCAAAAAAGATAATAGAAAATAATAATTTTATTTATTAGTATATTATTAATATAGTTTTGAACATTAATTATATTCATATTCAATCTAAAATTATTTATACCCTATCTATTTCAGTAAAAAATGTCAGATTTTCTTAAAGATATAATTCCAAGGGAATACCAGAAAAAAATTCTTGAAACATGTACAAATAAAAATTGCTTGGTTGTAATTCCAACAGGACTTGGAAAAACCCTAATTGCGCTTATGCTTACGATTGAACGAATGAAAAAATTTCCAGGAGAAAAGGTTGTTTTTCTTGCTCCTACAAAACCGCTTGCAGAACAGCACCTGAACTACTTTAAAAAAAATCTTCCTGAATTATTTGGAGATATGCAGCTGTTTACAGGAAGTGTAAAGCCTGAACAAAGAAAAGAGATATGGCAGACAGCAGACATAATTTTTTCAACTCCACAATGTGTTGCAAATGATTTAAGAAAAAAACTTTATGATTTAAGAGACGTCTGCCTTCTTATTGAGGATGAAGCACATAGATGCATAAAAAATTATGATTATAATTATGTAGCTAGTAACTACAAAGAGCATTCTGTTAATTCAAGAATTTTAGGACTTACTGCTTCGCCAGGAAGCGAATCCTCAAAAATAAAAGAAATATGCGAGAATCTTTCAATAGAAGCTGTTGAAGTAAGAACAAGAGAAAGTTCTGATGTAAAACAATACCTCCAGGAATTAAAATTTGAAAAGATAATGTTAGAACTTCCTGTTGATTTTTTAAAAATTAAAGATTCTTTGCTTAGACTTTTTCATGCATATATAGGTGAATTAAGAAACAGAAAGGTTCTTTGGGGTCCTCCAAGCAAAACAGAATTAATAAAAACTCAAAAAAAAATAATGCTTAGTATATCAAAAGGAAATAAAAATTATAATATGCTTCTTGCATCAAGCGTATGCGCACAAGCAATAAAAATTCAACATGCTCTTGAACTTCTTGAAACACAGACTCTCGTAGGATTTAACAAATATCTAAAGGAGCTTTTTAGAAAAGCAGCTGCAAAAGAAAATAAAGGAGTTATAAAACTTGTCTCAAAACCAGAATTTAATTATGCGTTTATGAAATCAAATGAAATGCTCGCAAAAGGGATAGAGCATCCAAAAATTCTTAGAGTGAAAAAATTAATAGAAAAGGAAAAAAAAGAAAATGAGAAAACAAAAATTATTGTTTTTGCACAATTTAGAGAAACAGCAAGTTTGATTTCAAAAGAAATAGGAAATCTGCATGGAATAAAGGCAGAGGTTTTTGTTGGGCAGGGAGGGCAAATCAACTCGAAAAAACCTGAAAAATCAGGAAAAGTTCCAGGAATGAGCCAAAAAGAACAGAAAAAAATAATAGAAGATTTCTCATCTGGAAAAATAAACGTTCTTTGTGCAACAAGCATAGGAGAAGAAGGGCTTGATATACCCGAAGTTAATGTTGTTATTTTTTACGAGCCAGTTCCCTCTGCAATAAGAGCAATACAGAGAGCAGGCAGAACAGCACGACTGGCAAAAGGAAAGTTAATAATTCTTATCACAAAAAATACAAGGGATGAAATGCATTTTTATGTCTCAAGACTAAAGGAAAGAAAAATGCATTCTGCAATCAATACGGTAAAAGAACATCTTATAGATAAAATAAAAATAGAAAAACAAAAGACATTAGAATATTAAATAAAAAATTAAAATGATTAAATTAAAACCTATTTTTAATATATTTTCTGAGAAAAAAATTAAACCTATAGAAAAACCGAAGATTATTATTGATTATAGGGAAAAGAATTCGCTTGTAATTTCAGAATTAATTTCTTTGGGAATAGAAGTAGAGATTAAAGAATTAAAAGTTGCAGATTATATTGTAAATAATGTTGCTATTGAGAGGAAAACAGTATCTGATTTTATCTCATCTATGATAAACCATCGGCTAATAAATCAGCTTGAAGAAATTAACCAATATCCAGAAAAATTATTAATTATTGAAGGAATTGACGAACAGGAATTATATAATGATTCAGAAGAAAGAATGGGGATGCATCCGAATTCTATCCGTGGTTTTTTGCTTTCAATTCTTCTTAAATATAAAGTTCCAATAATTTTTACAAAAAACTACCAGGATACTGCAAAATTTCTTTTGGTTCTTGCAAGAAGAAAAACAAAAGAGACTCCTCTAAAAGCAAATAAAAAAACACTCAATAAAAAAGAAAGGCTACAATTCCTTATTGAAGGTTTTCCAGGAATAGGCCCTAAAACTGCAAAAAAACTTCTTAAAAAATTTAAAACTATAAAAAATATAATAAATGCGCCAGAAGAAAAACTCAGGGAGATTCTCGGAAAAAAAGCAGAAAATATCAAGAAAATTATTGAAGAAGAATATTAAATTAATTCCTGCTTCCTAATTTTTCTAATTCTCCTCTAATGATATCTGCTAAAATAAACTTTTTTTGTTTATCAATATTTTCTAAAGAATTTTTCAAAGAGAAAGCTTTCCCAAAATTCAGATAAGCATTTCCTTTTTCTTTGGAAAAAGGTCTAATGATGTAAGCAGTCAAATCTAAAGTAAAATAAGTATTATCTTTTATAATTGCTCTGAAATTAGTAATTTTTGCTCTGAAATTTTTTCCATTTTCTCTGAAATTTTTTGCTTTTTTCTTTAAATTATCTCTCTTTTCCTTATTTTCTCTAACTTTATTTATAAACCGTTCTTCAACCCTTTTATCATAATTAATCCAAATAGGGACAATATACAAATCTTTAGCTTCATCAACAAAATCAACTAATTGTCCAAGACTTCCTGTTTTTAATTTTTCTGATAATTTGTCATTCCTTGTTCCTTCTGGATAAATAAGTAAATTTTCTTTATTAGATAAAATATTTTTAATTTCCTCGTCTTCAACTCTCCAATAAGATTTATCCTTTGAATTTCTATCAATAAAAATAGCCCCGCATTTCTTAAAAAATCTGCCTACAAGAAATCTATTTAAATTTTCTCCAGCTAAAATTCTTGGAATAGGCAGAGCATATTTCCAAAAAACATGTCCTTGTACTAAAAAATCTGCTAAACTAACATGATTAGACATATATATCAATTGTTTATCTTTAACTTCATTAACATTTTCAACTCCTTCAACAATAATATTCCCAAAAAACCACTTGGGCATCCTTAAAAATTTTATTATTTTATTAGCATTATCATAAAATTGAGGATTGTAATTATGCCTTATTTTTTTCCTATATTCCTCAACCTTCTTTTTCTCATCTATTTCTTCCCTCATCTAAATAAACTTCTAAAACAATTAATAAGTATTATTGCATTTGATTTAATATGAAAATATGAACTTTATTAAAAATATCATCAAAAAACCATTAAGAAATCTTTTTTATAAAATTTATTATATTAAATTATAGGTTTCTAAATCTTCATATTTCGGGCTTTTTGGTTTTAAGACAGATTTTTTCAGTTTGAAATTTTTAACCATAAATCTAATCTCAGGGAATTTTATGCTTTCCAAATCTTTTATAAAACTTGTTTTATCTTTTATTTTTTTAACGCGCGCAATAGTCATATGACTCATAAATCTCTTTTCAGTTTGAAATAATCCTTCTAAAAATTTATCAACTTGTTTCTGCAGTTCTGCACAATTTGTTAAATGTAACCAAACAATAATATTTCTACTATATACATTTGAGCTTCTATTATCAAAAAAACCTATCTTATCGATAATAGTCTCAAACTTCTTTATTTTAATCTCTCTTAGTTTTTCTTTTATTAATTCAATTTTTTCTTCATCAATTTCTCCCAAAAATTTAAGAGTAAGGTGTAAATTTTCTCTTTCTGTTTTTTTTCCTGTAAATTCAGGAAGAAAATTCTGTATTTTGGTTATTTCATTTTTAATGCTGTCGGGGATATCTATAGCAATAAATGTCCTAAGATTCATTTTCTTTTTTTTATTTCAAGCCTGTCTAAAACAATCAGAAGTAAAAAACCACAAAAAGCAACAAGTCCAACAATAAAAAATAAGACTTGAAATCCAAAGAAATTAGCTAACTCTGCTCCAAAATATGCTGCAAGAGCACCACCAACCCCTACTCCTGTGCTCCATAACGTATATTCAAAACCCCTATGTCTCTTATCCATATAAACTGTAAACAAACTAAACCATGCTGGATATGCAAGTGCAGCTCCGAAACCATATACTGCTTGCGCAATAAAAATAGTATAAACACTTTTAGCAAAGATGTATATAAATGGAACAGTTATAATCAACAGAGTTCCAATAAGAAGTGAATGAGTTTTATGTTTTTGTTTATCAATAAAATATTTTGCAAGAGGCAATTGTGCACTAGCCTTTACAATAAGAAATATTGTTGTGCAAAGCCCTGCAGCAACTATAGTTCCTCCTTCAAGGTTACCTGTTATAAAAATAGCAAAAATAGGTCCTATTAATCCAAAACTGCTTAAAATTAAGACATCTGAAAGTATAAGCAATAAAAGTTTTTTATTCATGCTAGATAAAGAGTCTTGATAATTTATAAATTTATATTATCTCAGAAAGAATCTTTGCGCCAAGTTTTGAAGTCATGCCTTCAATATCAATATCTGGATTTATTTCAACAATGTCAACAGCTTTAAGATTTTTAACCCTATTAAGCCGCTGGATTAAATAAAGAAACTGTCTGCTTATCATGCCTCCTGGCTCTTTATATCCTGTTCCAGGAGCAAAAGCAGGATCAATGACATCTATATCAATTGAAATATAAAGCTCCTTATTCCTTGAAAATTCCATAAGTATATCGCATGAATCTTCAAGATTCTCTAAAAGTGAATTCATACCCATCATTTTAATATTACATTTTTTTAAAAATGCTATTTCAGAGCTCTCTAAATTTCTAGCTCCAATTAAAAATATATTTTCTGAAGGGAAACCAGATTCAATCAAAGCTCTTAGCCACTCTTCATGTGTTGGAAATTCATAATCAACAGGTTTCATGCAATCAGCATGTGCATCAAAAATAATCAGGCATGGTTCTTTCTCTGAATTCAAACAATATTTCAAAAATGCTTTTGTTATTGAATAACTTATTGAATGGTCTCCCCCAAGAAAAATATTTTTTTGCTTACTCTCAAATATTTCAAGTGAATTTTTATATATGAGTTCATTTGCTGTTTTCAGATTTGAATTATCAACATGTATTTCTTCTAAATCAAGAAGATTAACATTTATAGGTTTTCCTTGTTCATTTGAATATATATCGTTCAGAGATTCAAGAATAGCATTGCCTGCTTTTTCGCAGCCTTTTGTTTTTCCCAATCCATTAATACCGGGAACCTTAACAACAAACATGATTTTGAGGGGAAAGAGGTGTTTATAAAATTGTTTATAAGAATTCGATTGATGAAAAGTTAACAATAAAAACCACTCTTTATCCTATATAATTTAATTTTCTGATACTATATTAACTATTTTAAAATATTAATTCTACTCCGGAACAAGAACAAATAAACTATAATTCTTCATTTTAGCCAAATCCTTCACATCTTTTAATTTTACAGCATTAATATTTTTCTCAAAATTATAAAATTCCTTTGCATTTCCATCTGATTCATACATTAAGAGATTTACAAGCTGAATTTGGGAATCTTCACTTGATATTTGATAATTTCCAATCATCTGCTCTTTAATCTGTTTTAATTCTTTTTCTTCTAGCGTCTTTGAAACCTTATCAAATTCTTCTAAAATAATTTTTTTAACTTCTTCAATTTTATCCTTAGTTGTTCCTATATAAATCATATTATACGCAAAATTTTTTCTTATTTCAGAATATCCTCTGACAGCATATGCTAAGTTTCTTTTTTCTCTTATCTCTGAAAATAATTTAGAGGACATTCCGCCAGCCATTAAAACATTAAGAAGATATGCAGCATAACTTCTCTTATCTTTAGAAAGAGGAACATGGTAGGCAAAAACAAGATTAGCTTGGTCTATCCCTTTTCTTTTTTCTATTTTTATATTATTTTTTATGATTACTTTTGGTATTTTAATTTCTGTTTTTTTGCCTTTGAAATTTTTTTCTGCAAATTTGATTATTTTTGAAAAATTAGCATTTCCAACAACCACCAGAATAATATTGCAAGTATTGTAAACTTCATCGAACCTTTTTAATATTTTTTCTCTTGTTATAGAATTCATGCTTTTGTAAGTTCCTATAAGATCTATTCCAAAAGGTTTTTCATATAAAAAAGAATGAATCTGGTCAATAACATAAGTGCCTGGAGAATCTTTTCTCATTTTTATTTCCTCAAAAATCACTTTTCTTTCTTTTTCAAGCTCTTTTTCATCAAATAAAGAGTTTTTTATAATGTCTGTTAGTACTTCCAAAGCAACATTAAGATGTTTAGATGGGAGTTTGCACCAGAAAGCAGTCAACATATTATCTGTAAACCCATTTAAATCACCACCCTTGTTTTCAATTTCTTCTGCTATTTGTTTAGCAGTTCTTTTCTTTGTTCCTTTGTATAGCATATGCTCAATAAAATGAGATATTCCTTTTTCATGCTCTTCTTCATTAATTCCTCCGCTTCGAACTGCAATAGCTACACTTACAATGGGATTTTCTCTTTTTTCAAAAATTACAGTCATCCCATTTTTCAAAACTTTTCTATAAAATTTAGGTTTCATTTGACATAATTTTTATGATTATTTTAAAAAATCAACGAGAGTATATAAATTTTAATTCTTTTATATAAAGAAGAGATAATAAACAGCAGCACCTACTAATACCAATATCAAGCCAAGAATAAGCCACATCCACCACTTAAACTTTTTTTTAGGTGCAGGTTCTATTTGTTGAGTTTCTGTTTGTTCTGTTTCTGGTGTAGAAGTAGGTTTTTCTGGTTGAGGTTGTACTGGCTGCGCTATTGGTTGTTCTGTTTCTGGTGTATAAGTGGTTTGTACTGGCTGCGCTATTGGTTGTTCTGTTCTTAATCTAGGAGTAACTTTTACTGGTTGAGGCTGTACTGATGTTGATGGTTGTGTACTTTGTATTGGTTGAGACTGTACTGATTGTGCTATTGGTTGTTCTGTTCTTAATCTAGGAGTAACTTTTACTGGTCTGGGCCTTATTTGTCTAGTTGCTGGTTTTTTTGTGGTTTGCACCGGCAAAGGTTGTGTTGGTAATGGGGGTATATTTTGTATAGGTGGTTTAGGCATAGCAAATCAAAGAAATAATGTATTATAAATTTTATCGTTTGTGAAAAACAATAAATTTTTCTCCTCTCAACTCAAAATCATCAAGAATTACAAAATTCTCTTCAATAAAATTCAAAATCCATTTTCTTCCAGCTTTAAATTTTTTTCTTTTTATCATACTCTCTGTAGAAAAACTAAGAACAACTTTATCAACCAAAGGAACAAGTTCTATAAGAAGCTTCTTTGAATAATCTCTCTGAAGCATCTCTAAAACATCAAGAGTCTTGAACAAAAAAATAATTTTCTTGCCTTGCTCTTTCTTAATAATTTCTTTAACTTTTTTTAATTCAAACAAACTCAGATTAATTGCTCTTCCATTAATTTTTTCTTTTTTAAAATAATAATTCATCAAATCAACCCATTGGCCAACAGCTTCAATAGCAATATATTTTGGTTTATTTTTAAAATAATTATAGCTAAAGCCGTTAACACCTGCACCTAAATCGAAAATAACTCTTTGATTTTTAATAATTCTTGAATAAAAGTCTTCATAAAAACCAATTCTTTCTCTTGTTGACAAATGTTTCTTCAAAACCCAGTCAGGGCTTTTATATTTTAAATTTAATAATTTTCTGCTTCCAAAAGCTCCAAAAACCTTATGAAGAAGTTCTCTTGTTAATCTTATTTTTTCTTCGTCACTAACCTGCCTTTTTTCAAAATGGGAAAATGCAAGTTCTACATCTTTTTCAGGAAGCTTTGAAAATTCGCGTTTTGAAATAATCAAGCCATAAATATTCTTATCCATAAATCTTATAATCTTTCAAAGTTTAAAAGATTGTCTTACACACTCATACAATGGCATCAACAAACCAGTCTCCTCAATATCAAAAAGCAGAAGCAAAATTTTTAGGTGCAAGAACAGACGAAGAAAAATTGATTTATCTTGAAGAGATGATTAGAGAATGTCCAAAGCATAAATCCGCTGAAAAAATGCTTGCTCAGTTAAAAACAAGACGAAAAAAACTTCTAGAAAAAATTGAAAAAGGAAAAAAGAAAAGCAAGGGAAGCAAAGCAGGCATAAAAAAAGAAGATATGCAAGCTGTTATAATTGGTTTTACAAACACTGGAAAATCTTCTCTTCTTAAATTATTAACAAATGCTGCTCCAGAAATTGCTCCATATGATTTCACTACAAAACATCCTGTTGTAGGAATGATGAACTTTCAAGGCGTGCAAATTCAGATTATAGAAATTCCTGCTTTAAATTCTGAGTATTATGACAAAGGGATTGTAAATTCAGCAGATGTAATTTTAATAATTATAACAGAACTTTTGCAATTGGAAAAAATAATGCCTGAATTAAACAGAACGTTTGGAGAAAAAATTATAGTATTTAATAATAAAAATAATTTAGACGAAAGAAAGCTTGAATCTACTCTAAAAAGTAAAAAATTAAATTATATTATTATTAATACAGAATCAAATCAAGAATTAGAGGAATTAAAAGAAAAAATTTTTCATAGCTTTGACAAAATAAGAGTTTATACAAAAGAACCAGGAAAAGAAAAATCAGAGAACCCCCTAATTCTAAAAAAAGGAGTAACTGTAAAAGAGGTTGCTGAAAAAATCCTTAGAGATTTTACAAAAATAAAGGAAACAAGAATTTGGGGCCCTAGTTCGAAATTCCCAGGACAAGTTGTTGGATTAAATCATAAATTAAAGGATTTAGATGTTGTCGAGTTTAAGACAAGATAATTTTCATCTCCACGCTTTTCTTATAGGAGCAATTATTTTTTCAAGATATTCTGAAACAGCATTTTTTAAATCAGAAGCATGAATCTTGCCTGATTCAAAAGAATGTTCCAGTTCTTTATAACTTTCAAAAATTATAATGCCGCCATATTTTTTATCCCTGTTTATTTTCATTTTTTCCTCAAAAGGAAAAATAATTAGTTTTGCAATTGCGAGAATAGGATTATTTTCAATATCTCCAACCACACAATAAGCTTTATTCACTTTTCTAAAAATATCTTCTTTTTTGTCTCTTATTGAAATAAGGCTTTCAGGAACAGAACTGGACATTTTTCCTCCTGACCCTTTTAAACTCGGAATAATTGGTGTGTAAAGATAAACAGCTTCTTGAATTCCAGCTTCTTTTCCAATTTCCATTCCAAGCATGTAAATTTTTCTTTGGTCTGTTCCAGCAACTACAAAATTAACTCCAAGAGCCTTGACGTCTGCGATTTGCATAAGAGGATAAATTACCTGGCTAATTTTTGCATTTTCAATGTCTCTTGCAACAGTTTGCATAGCTCTTACTCCTCTGTTAATTGTTGTCTTTAAAGACATTCTCAAAATATCTTCTATATAATTAGGTTTTTGCTGATAATCTGTCCCTTTAATAAATTCAGCTTTAAGATCCGTGGACTTCATTCCCTTTTCCCAGTGTTTAACCTGTGAATTAACAAAATTCCAGTCTCCTTTTTGATTAAGCCAGGTATGCCAGTCTGCAAGCAAAATTTTTATTTTTATGCCTGCTTTCTGCAAATCCAAGAGTTTAATGATTGTCACAAGATGCCCAAGATGAATCTCTCCAGAACATTCATAACCACAATAAGCAACCCCTTTACTTAAAAAATCCTTAATCTTTTTTTCGTTAATTATTTCTTTGGTATTTCTTTTAATTAATTCAACTTTATCCATTACCACACAAATTCTTAATAATTATTAAACCTTTCTTTGGTGGCATAAATAAAGATTAAATTTATAAAAAGATTTTTCTTCAAAAAATTAAGATGGGAAAAGGATTAACAATAACTGCTTTTGTTTTTAGTTTGATTATTCCTGTAGTTGGTTTAATTCTTGGGATTATTGCTTATAAAAAAGCAAAAGATGATCCAGAAGCATTAAAAGGTTTAGCTATTGCAGCAATAGTTATTGGTTCTGTATATGTTCTTATAACAAGTGTTTTAATTATCATTGGTTTAAGCTGGTTGCAAGTAAGAGGAACTGTGCAACAAGGTAGTAAACAAATTGAACTTATGCAAGCATGTTCAGCAACAGAATTAAAGATTATGACTGCTTATGCTAATACAGATAAATTAATAATCTCAAGAACACCTGGAACAACAGAGATTAATAAAATAAAAATATATATCAATGCACAAGAAAAAACAGAAGTGAATGTAGGGTCCTTTAATATGGGAATGAAAGAGATAGACTTAGAATTTAATTCAGGAGATCTTATAGAGATTTCTCCTATTATTGAAGGTTTTGTCTGTCCTCAAAAATATCATTTTACAGTAGAATAAATTTACAACATAAATTCTTTTAAAAATCAGTTAATTAAAATATAGATGCTAATTGAATTTTTATTAGCTCTTGTGTTTGGAATTGTTGCAGGCACATTTACAGGCCTCTGACCCGTTAACACCATGCGAAAATAGCTAATTCTTTAATTTGGTACACAAAATGGATACCGAATATAAAAAAGGAGAAAGCTTAAAATGTACATGGCAAAAAATAAAGGCAAGATCTTTATCAACGTAAATATAAGGGAAGAAGGAAAAAAGGTCAATATCTTTGACAAAGTAAACCGGATTAAACAAGACTTAAAGACTCTTTTTCCAGAAATCGAGGAAGATAGAATCATCCCTATGTTCTCTCATGTTAGAAATTTTTTCTATGGAAATCTACATTACGGCAGACATAATGTTCCTGAAAATAAAAAAAGAAAAAGAAAGCTTACCCAAGCTGAAACAGTTCTTTATGATTATATGCTGAAAAATAACCTCAATCCTTCCACTACATACCGTTGGATGATTGCAACAAGGGTTCCAGCCGACATTAAAGAAAAACTTGCCAAATGCCAAGTCTCTTTCAGAAAAGCTATGCAAATCTCTGCCAACAGGAAAAGAGTCAAAGAGAGCAATATAGGTTTAATGATGATTGAAGAAGTAAATAATATCGTAAGGAGCTTATAATGGGAAATAAAAACAAACTTCCAGACATTCTGACTAAGGAAGAATTAATTAAGTTATTTGAATCCATGATCAGGCCCAAATGCGTTATAGCGTGCTTTACAGCCCTAATGTGTGGTTTAAGAGTTAGAGAAGTATGTAATCTCCAAATCTCAGATATGAACCTGGAAAGAAGGATCATAAAAATTAGAGATAGTAAAAACCCTAACAGAAAAAAGCAAGGCAATTATGGAAAAGATAGAATTGTGCCTATCCCAGAAATAGCAATCTCTCCAATAAAAAAATGGCTGGATATTATGGAAGGTGGAAGATGGTTTTTACCATCTGCCAAATCCCCAGACATTCAATTAAGGACCAAAACTCTCCATATTTGGTTTGCAGAAGCAAGAGAAAGGGCAAAGTTAAATGAGATAGATTACAAAATAAAATACAAGAAAAAAACAAAATACAGAGAAGAAACTGCAATCTACAAGTTCAGATTTCATCATTTTAGACATTTTTATGCGACCTATGTTTACGAAAAAACAAGAGACCTTTATGCTGTGGCTAATCTTCTCGGACACAATCAAGTTACAACCACTCAAATATATGCAAAAGTTTCAGATAAGCAAATGAAAGAAACAATTGACTTTGCATTTAATATGCCAATTAAAACTCAGCTGTTTGAAAAGAACCCAATGAATGCAGTTAATTATGCAATTCCAGAAATTGCAAAAAGAGAAAAAGCTCCACTTGAAATTTTAGAAGAAAGATTTGCAAGAGGAGAAATATCTGATATTGAATATCAAAATAAAATAAGATTAATGAGATTAGCTAAGGATCATCTCAAGCAAGATAAAGAAAATGTAAGAGTGGTAGAGATAAAGAAAGAGGAAGAAGATTCAGAATAATGGGGGGATTATTCTTACTCCTTTAAACCCTACAAGTTCTATTTTCCTTTCTTTCTTGAAATCTTTTAACAGCAGCCGTAATTCAGCTTTTTTAACGCAAAAAATAGGGCATAATCTCACATATAGTGTTTTATAAGAGATAGTTCCTTTCTTATTCTTTCTGCACTGTTTTAACATCTGGAATGCTTTTTCGTTTAGATCGAATAGTTTCTTTGCTTTTTCCATGATTTTCATTTACAAAATCCACCATATAATTGAATACCCTCTTGTAATCATCCCACATCCCGGGATGTCCATTCTTTAAATGATCTTCAAATTCCTCTAATCCTTTCATGTCTTTTTTGTTTCTTGAAAAAGATCCTCTAATAAACCCGACCATAAACCACACCTTAGAACAGATATCAACGGTTTCACTTAAACTGTTGTTAAGATCCTTTTTAATCTCGGCTCCGCAATTGCCGCAGAATTTACTATCCCCCGAGATTAGAGAACCACACTTTTTACACTCCATAAAAGAACCCCTTAAATCCATCCTTTTAAGAATTATTGTGGTGATAGTCTTACTCACCATAAGTGGCTATTTCTTTTTATTACTCAAGGCATTCTCATTAGCTCTTCTATATTCTTCTAAGAGTTTGAGTGCTTCAGGATATAAAGGACTTTTTTCAAATTCTTCTTTAGTCATTCGTTTTATACCCAGATGCTTCATTACTTCGCGGCCAAAAGATGTCCAATGATAAGCGTATTCTGCTGGATTTCTTTCTTTTCCAGTATCAAAAAATAAGATACCCAAATCCATTAATCTGTGGGCTGCTGTTCTTTTTGGAATTGAGTCAAGACCAAAACCTCCGAAACTAAAATGATCCCACTCATCAGGCCTGATACCGGTCTCTAACATTAGACCTAAACCAAATTCATCAATAGATTCTGCCGCTGCTTTAACTCTTTTACTTTTATGCCATTCCTGATGTTCGATGGCCTTTTCCAATTCTCTTTTAAAAAATTCCTCATCTATTTCTTGTGGATGTTGATGAATCCGTATTGTTCTCACATCAAAAGGGAGTTTTTCTATTTCTTCTGATGAATCTTTTATTACCAAAATATCGCTGGGTTCTCTCATCGCAATCGCAATACCCAATTCATACATAACATTAGGGTTTGGACATTTTTTGTCATATTTTGGGTCATTTGATAAATCAAATAATAAAAATTTAGAATTAGCTATTCCCTCCAAAATTTCGTCAGTTATTATGGTAGTTCCCACTCCTTCTTTTACACGTCTTGCTCTATGAAGATTTGTGTTTTTTGTTACTCTGTTTATTATTTCAAACTTTTTGTCAAAGGAGTCATTAAAAGGCATACAAACAAATAACTCGTTTTTCTGTTCCCCTTTCCAAAATCTTTCAAAAAAATGTTTAGGGTACATTTTATTTTTTACACAGAATCCTCCAATATCTTATTAATCTGCCATTTCAACCGTCTAAAGGTATGATTATCCAATGCCCTCTGTTGAGTTAACATAGAAGTAAAAAGGATGGGAACTTCATCATTTCCAATTTTTATTGTATCATAGCCCTTTTCATTAAAATGCTTTTTATTAATCTTAAAAATATCTGAATACTTATCTATTATATCAGAAGCAAAGGCATTGGCAACTACAATAGTTTTTGGCTTAAGTAATTGAATTAAATCAGAAGCAAGTTTTAATTGCTCCCTACCAAACTCTTTAAAATTGTTATTTATAATATCGCCTTTTTTATTTTTATCTAATCCAATTTTTGATTTAAACTCTTTTTGATTAGTTAACCTATAAACAAATAAATCTATATGATTAAATTCTTTCCAGTTATCTCTGAATTTTTTAAAGTAAGAATATTTTCTTTTTGCAAGTTCTTCCCCTTCAATATGAATTTCTTTTAATGTTTTTTTAAATTCTGGATAATATTTGTTAATATTTTCCTTTTTAAAGAATTCCTTAAAACCTATTTTTTTGTATTCATTATCTTTGAAGATGGTATCAAATGCTTTCCTACTTTTTGATGGGTTTAAACCTATAAAAAGGATTCCGTTCTGTATAAACTCTGGATAAAGTAAAGGTGAATTTTCCCCACTTTCTGTAGAATGATTTTCCCAAAGTGTTAGAATTCTTTCGTTTATTTCTTCATTTGTTTTCATTTTCCTTCTACATTCACAAAATTTACAATCTTTACTTGTTTTTTAAAAGTTGCTATTTATGTAACTTTTAGATTTGAAGTTTATAACCGAAAAATTCATGTTTTAATTTATTTCTTAAAGTTAATGTTTCTTGTGCTAATTTGGAAATTTTTTCTTTTTCTTGTTTATTTCTTGGTAAAGGTATTTTTATATCATATATTCTATTTCCTATAGAAGATAAAGTTGCTTGTGTAAAAACATTGTTTTGAATTTGTTTTTGCACTATTTCTTGTTGTAATAAGAAAAATAATAAAAATGGGTTAATTAATTCATCTTTATTAACTCTAATTAACTTAAAATGACTCTGAACAAGGCAATTTAAATCTTTTTTAAAAAGTATAACTGAATCTCCAATTCTGTAAGTACCATCTTTTACCAATAAAATATCATATTCTCTTAGCCCTTGTTTATCTTTATACTCTTCAAAATCTTCTTGTGAGATAGTATGTATTGTTGAAGATAATATTTCTCCGTTTGCTATATCAGTTGTCCTGATAAAAGGAATTGCTCCTGATCCATAAACATTTTTTGAAATGGATGAGGGCACGTTTTTTATAGTAATATGACCCTTTTCTTCAAGTTCACCTAAAGAAATAAATTCATAATTTTTATTTCTCTCATTTTTCTTAGAATATCTTAATAATTCAATATCATAGTAATTAGGTATAAGAACAGAATCTATCAAATCTTTACGATTTATTATAAAAGTATTATTGTCTTCTTTTAATTTATTTTTACAATATTCTTGATATTTTTTAATCATCTCAGAAAAATCTTCTTTAATATTTCCTTTATTATCAATTATTAGGGTGCCTCTTGAATCATGACCACAATTAATTATTTTTCCCATAAATATTTCATAATCGTTTTTGGGTTCGCATTTTTCAAAAAACAGAATACTCGTTTTAGTATGTGTGTGTGGCATAAATGCATCAGCAGGACAATCTATAACTGCTAATACTTTTCCTTTAGAAAGAATGTAATCTCTAACATAACTCTGCGAGGGATTTCCAAAAATACCTTCAGGTAGCACAATCGCCATCTTCCCACCATTCTTTAAAAGTTTAATACATAGTTCTATAAATAATATCTGTGGTTCAGTTTCTTGTATGTTTCTTGTCTTAGTCCATCTTTTTAAAGAGGAATCATATTTCCAAATATGCCCCAAATCATAATAATTTAAAATTTCTTCATTTTTTATTTTTATTTTTGCACCAAATGGGGGGTTTGTTAGAATTAAATCTATTTTATTCAAGTAATTTTCTCTGAAAACAAATTCCTTTAATCTTTTATCTTCGGAGAGAACCTTCAAAGAGTCAAAATTATGAATATTATGGGGATTTCCATCCATAAATAAAGTAAAGCTTTTTGCGATTTTTGCTAAATCCATATCTTTATCTATTCCTACTAAATTATTTTTAAAAAATTTATTAGATAAACCATTCTCTTTTTTTGATAACCACCGTATGGTATAATTCAAGAATCCTCCTGAACCACACGCAGGGTCAAGTATTTTCATTTCAGAATTAGGTTGTAACATTTCTACACATAGCTTTACCATAAAAAATGGTGTAAAAAACTGCCCTTGGTCTCCTGCGAGTTTTCCCTCTGCAAAAACCTCAAAAGCTGCACCCAAAGAATCAATAGGATTTGAACTAAAATCTATCTCACTTAATTCTAAACCTAAAAAAATTAAAGATTTGTCATCAATAGAAAGTTCATCTTTTTCAGTTAAGATGCTATTTTTTATTAAAATCGGTAAAACTTTCTCATTAAAAAATATTTTCAGTTTATTTGGAAATTGTTCGCCAAAATTAGTATAGTTATTTATATCAAAGATTTTTGTTTTCCATTTTTCATCAAAATGCTTTGTGAGAACAATCTTTATAACTTCTGAACCCAACCTCTCATTTCTGGAAATATTGCTATTTGCATACAAATGATTGTGAATTTTTAAGAAAATTTGTTTTAGAGAAACCTTTTTATATCCATTAATATTTTTATCTTTTATGGATTGTCCTAATATAAGTTGTTCTTTTGAAGAAATTAATTGACCCATTTTATCACCACATGCGGTGTAAAACAGCACTTATTTATATACTTTTCTATAAAAATAATGATTTTTAAATATGAAACTTTTTAAAGTAAGACATTATTATTAATAAGAAATGGCAACAGGTAGAACAATAAGTGCAAGTTTTTTGACTGGAAAAGATAAAAAAATAATTTCTTTATGTGAAAAAATATCTAAAAAGATTATTGAAAATGTTCCAACAGATGAAAAGAGGGAATTTCTTAAAGAATTTGCGAAAATAAGTTATACTCGAGATGCTGGTCTTGGTTTAGGTTCTGGAAAGTTACAAAGAGATGCAATTTGTACTCGTGGAAGACAGGGTAAAGCTCCCTTTTCAAATAGAAATTTAAGGTGGCATCCTTTGGTTGTTGCTGAACATAAATTTGATTATGCAAAAAATATAGAAAGAATTGAAATTTCTGGAGAAGATGAAAGTCAAGTTTTAGTATTTGTAATTAAAGATAAAAAGGGAAACGAAATAAAGTATCCATCAGATAAGGTTCACGAATTACCTGAAAGATATGTCGTTTTACCGGAAAACTGGATTCCCCATATAGAAAAATTAAAAAATTGGAACGATACTTTATGGACTCAAAATTCATGTGTTATTCCAACTTTAGAAGCATGCGAGTGGTATGATTCTGTTGAAACTTATGCTTTGTTAGGGATAATAATGTCTTGTGCTATTTATCATTCTAATTTTGATAAAACTTACTCGGAAATTATTGGTATATTAAAGAATCAAGATGTTGATAACAAGATAAAACTACCTTCAAAAAATTTCCCTAAAAAAGAGTCTGAATTACTGAATTGCCCAATGTGTAAAACTTCGATTCTAAAAAACCCTTCCAATCTTCCAAACAGAGTGCGAATTGGGACCTGGCAACCTGCATGGAGAAATCAAAAGAGGGGAGAAGGGGAAGATTCAAGCATTCAGATTATGCATGTTGTTCCATTAGTTGAAAATGAATTAAGGCATAATTCTAAAAATGTTCGTTATGGTCATAGATGGTGTAATGTTGCTATGACAGATCATTCTTTGGATGAAACTTTAGATTTTATGGAATATATTGTTAGGATTCATAAAAGATGTAAATAATTTTATACTATTTCTTCCTCCACATTTTTCCTCTTATTTAAATCTTGATTATAAACTTCTAATATAAAATACTTGAAAATAGTTTTTTCTGAGATATTTGAACCATTAATCCAATTAATCTTATAGTCTCCATTCAATTTTAATGTCTTCTCTCTATCTTTCATTGTTCCTGGGCCAGTATTTCCACCCCAATTCAGTTCACCAGTAATTACTCTTCCTTCTTCTAAAGAAAAGTTACACGCATTTCCTTTGCACTTATTTAAATAAGACATATCATTTGTTAAAAAGATGACAAAACCCAATTTAATTTTGTCTGCTCTTATAAGTTCTTCTAATCTTTCTATATCCTTTATTACGTCATATCTGCCACAATCTTGAGCCCCATGGGGCTTGAGAGAATATTGTTCTCCATCTATCTCTTCAGAAATTTCTTTTGTTTTATACTTTAACTCTATTCCAATTTTATTTTTAGAAGAATCTATTAACACAAGATCTATATGTTTAGATTCAATAACAAATTCCAGTCTTATTTCGAATTTTTTACCAAATTCTTCATGGATTTTCCATGCCAAAGAATGTTGAAAATCTGCTTCGCTATGAAATATCCTTCGTTCATTTAAACATTTTTGAACTAACTTATTAACTTCCTCTAAAGTTATCATTCATCCTCCAAATCCTTTCTTTTATTTAATCTATCATTTGCATTTTTAATTAAAAATGTATCTATCTCCCTCAATGTTGGAGCTTTTCCAGTTTTATCTTTGATAGAATCATAAAGAAAAAGAATTTTATTGCAGAATTTAGAATATTCTTCATCATTCGCTAAGTTGGTATCTTCTATTGTTCCTTTAACTATTTTCTTTATAGAACTGTTAGCTCTCAAATCATAGATTGGAAAGAGAGGTATATGAAAATGTAAATATTTAGAAGCCAATGATCTCTTTTCCTTTCCAGTCAATTCTTTAAAGAATTGAGTGAGTTCTTCATGAATTGATAAAATTTCTTTTAAAGTATCTTTATTTAATTCTTGATTTTTTAATTTAGTTAATTTTTCATCAAACTTATTTTTATTATTAAATTTGATAAACTCTTGAACAACATAATCATAGAAATCATCATTTATCTTTTTTTTATTCGCTCGTCTCTCAATTGATGCCGCATAAGATCTTCCAATCAGCCATATTTTTGCACGGATTTCTTCAGAATCTGTATGGCTTGGATAATCTGAACACATCTTATATAAGATATTATTTCCAAGCATCCATTTTTTATCTTTCAAATTGTTAAATTTATTTATATCAAAATCGATTATTTTCATTTTAATTGACTATATTCTTTTTTCATTTTAATTCAATTTTCTTTCCTCTAAACAAAATACTCCAAGCAACATACAAGCTCACTCCAAACATAAACAAAGCAAGAAGATACTCTGCAATTAGAATGACTACATTTTGTTCGTAATAGCGAACTTCTCCAAACAAGATTATATTCATAAACCAAAATAAAACTACTCCTGAAACTGCTAACGTCAAAACAGCCCAAAAATTAAGTATTGTTTTCATTTTCAAAATATTTTCTGATAAATTCTTTCTTTCCTGTTTCTTTAATTAATTCTTTAACTCTATCATCATCTATAAAATCTTGCTGACATAAAGTTGAAATAAGTTCTTTTTCTGTTACATATCTATCTCTTGCATTCTCTTTCAAATAATTCAAAACAAACTCTTGAATCTTTTTATCGAGCCACTTTCTTAATTCTTCTTTATTCATTTTCTTTTCCGTTCTCTCCCGAAAGGATTATATAATTTTATACTTTTCTGTATTTTTATACAAGATTATCACTCAATCATGGAAATATTTAATCTTTTTAGATATTTATCAAAGTGATTTTCTCCAAAGGAATCTGAATAATTATAGCAGTCGTTAATTATTCTACCAAATCTATACTCAAAAAGGGTTATATTTAAGTCGGGCATGTGGGGATAAGGAATATATGCCCTATATCCATCTACAGAAACCATATAGATACGTTTTATGAAAGAATTCCCATAGAAGATGTTATGATGAGAGGTATGCGCTTTATGAAGGAGAAACTTGCCACTTACCCATTCCTCCTCAAATTCATGAGATTCATCAAAAGATTCTCTTTTTATAGTTAAATTTACATCGTTTTTGTAAGTATATATTCCATCTTCGTCACTGAAAATCCAATCTTCTTTTTTTGAATGTAAAATCATTTCTTTTATTTTATCAAAAGAAATTGCAGAATTCCCAAATTGAGGAAAATATTTTTCCAGAAGATTCCTGTTTCCAGAAAGAATCAAGGAAATGTCTTCCCAAAAAAGAGTTCTTACTTCAAATTTCTCTTCAGCCAATCTTTTTTCTGATATTTCTGCGATTTTAGTCTGTAGAGTTGCGTTTCTCTTAGAGGTAGTGGCGAAAATTAGGTATTTTAATGGTGGTCTGAATTGCTCGGCCTTTTTTATTTCCTCTAAAATCTCTTTTTTGTTAATATTTTCTTTATTTCTACACTGAACACCAAATTTTGGCAACTTTTTAGAATTCCCAAAAATATCTATCCCATTTTGTCTTTGCCCCGTTCTTCCATATCTCGTGGCGAAAGGATCTTCATATTCAAATTTTACAATATCCGAAATAATATCTTCAAACTCATCCCAAGATTTAGGTATTGGAAGTTTTGTTGTGGGTGGTAATGGCATAAGATAACCATTACTTAACTATTTTAAAAAACTACCTTTTGACGTAATGCCTAAATTTATCATCTTCTGGATTAACACATTTAACAAAACCTTCTTTTTCCATATCCAATAGGACTCTACTTATAGCGCTTCTGTGTTTTTTTCAATTCTTTTAAATTTTCTTCTTTTTCCTTTTCTTTTTTGCTATTTTCTTAGATTTAAATTTTATTTTTTTCATTATTGATTTAATCTTTGACCTATTAAATATTATAATGACTGCCAAAACAATAATGACTATAAATCCTACTACAAAATATCCCCCTTTTCCTTTAATTATACCAATTACTCCTCCAGTAATAGGAGCTCCTCCTTTGTCTGTTTCTGATTCATTTGTAGTTTTGTTTGTTTGATTTGTATCTGATTTAATACTTTGTGTTGTGTTTGGAGTTGCTGGAAGAACATATCTTCCCCCACTTCCGCCTCCTGAACCTCCACTACCTCCACCTCCACCTCCTCCGCCTCCAGAAGGAGGAACTGGGCAAGTACCACAATCAGAAGAACAAGAAGAACAGGTTTCAGCGCCATTACAAGTTCCATCTCCGCAGAAAGTAGGCTGTTCTTTAACACCCGAATGCTTTAAACCACTTATTTGGTAAACTGTATTATTTTCTGTTAAATTGCAAGAATAAGCCCCATTTATTCCAGGACATCTTAACCAAAATTCATTAGAACCTGTGCAGGAAGCACTAACCTCAGTAATTGAAGTAATTTCCGCATCTTTAATGCAAATTCCAGTTCCATTTAAAATTTTATTGATATAAGCAATTTTAGTTTTATTCTGGGAAGTTAAATCTAATCCATTTATAATTAAATAAGCAAAACTATTATTAGTTGGTTGTTTTTCAATAAAAAGATTTGCAAAATTTATAGTTACATTTGAAGAATTAAACTCAAACAAGGTTCTATTTTCTTCCTTAAAGATTATTGTTCCATTTAAGTTTCCTAAAGATAAGTTAATTAAGGAATTTACATTGGTTAGGTCTCCGATAAATCCATCTTTATCAAAATCACAGGAGAATGATGAGGTTTGATTATCTGGTTTACCTTGCAAATCTGAGCTTAAACCTGTCTTTGAAAAGCAAACATTTGAATCATTGTACCAAACAGTTAGAGAATCGTCTGGCTTACATACTGAATTAGCTTTCCAATTTGGGGTACAATAATCACAAGATTGATTTAAAGATGTTGGGGTTACATTTTTATGGCAATCATTTATATCATAATAATTTTTGTATTGGGTATCATTAATATCACAATTTGACCATGTATCATTTATAATCCAATTATCAAAACAATCAAAAGCAATTGGAAAAGAGTATTGCGCATCAGTACCGTTTTCTTCAGGAGTACAATAACCTAAAAAGTCATTTGCAGTAAGCTTTAATGTATAATTTCCTAAAGATATATTTTCAGGAATAGAAAAGATACAGTTCATAGTATAAAGATTTCCAATATTGTAATCATTCTCATAAGAAGTGCATGTCTTAATTGGAACTAAAGAATCATTTAAGAAAAATGTCCAATAATTTTCATCCCAAAAATGCCAACCAGTCCAGTTTATCTGGATAGTATAATTAACTTTTTTATATAATGTCGGATTAAGGGCGATTCCATCAATAGAACTTACACTATTTACTAAGCTACAATTATGAACAATAAAATTATTTTCTTGACATTGAATTTGTTGTCTTGATGTATTAATAACAAAACTTACATTATTAACCCCAGTATTCCCAGATGTATCATTTGCATAAAAGATAATATTATTTTGTCCTATACTAAAATTATAATATTGATAATATGGTGAATTTATCATTATGTTTGATGTGCCATTATTCATCCATACACTTTGTAAACAACCAGAAATTCCTACACTTGAACTTGTAGAGGACAATTCTTTACCCTTTAATTGTTCTAATTTATTTTTTATTAATTCTTCTTTAGATTGCATATTTGAAGATATTCCAAGAATATTATCGTTTGCTATTAAGGCTATTAATATTTGTGGATTGAAGTATCTAATCGCTAAAGGTGAGCTAATTGTTATTACTGGAGCAGTTGTATCTGGACAACCATTATTACAGATAGGACCCGCTTGTATTGGACAATTATCATTTATATCTAAAATTCCATCATTATCATCATCCGAGTCACAAATATTACCACATTTTCCAGTAATTAAATTACAGTTTTCTAAAGAAGAATTATCCGTATCTTCTTGATTTGGGTTAAAAATAGTTGGGCAATTGTCTCGAGAATCATCAATGCCATCATTATCGATGTCTGTGCTACTTACAACATAACTATCGTCTAAGAAAAAAATCCTGTCATCTCCACCAGAAGTATAAAATACATTATAAAACCAAGAAGAATAATCATAAACAGTATCTTGATAGACAATTTTGAAGTATCCTCCTTGATTTCCCCAAGTAGAACCCCAGCTATTTCTTCCAATCCAATATTGCCCTGAATCATCATATCCAACAACATCTATTGCATGCCAATTTAAGCTGGTATGATCAGAATTCCAACAAGAATAATCCCAATAAACATCTCCTCCATGATTGTCAATACCAACACCATCAAAATTATAACACACAACCATATAAGCAGTAATAGGTCCGTGGTTGGCTATCGCTTCTTTGATGGAATTAGCATCACCATTAATGTTTGCATAATTTACCTTTACCAATTCATTATCCCAGTTAGTGCATTTGTTTGAACAAACATTATTTGTGGCTGTGTATCCAAAACAAGATTCCCTAACAATTCCATTATTTTTCATGTAGCTAAGAGCTGTGCTATATGCACCCCCGCCACAATCTCCGGCACCTGAGCAGGAAACCAAATCTTGTTCTGACAAATCAATGTTATAATTGCTGTCATTTAGGCCAATATCTACCTTTGATTCAGTAATGCCGACTGCAGAAAAAGCCCAGCAACTCCCACACCCCCCTTGATCTTTAATAGGAGTCAACCAGTTTTTACTGTTATAATTTCTCCAGTCAAAATTAGAGGGGTAACTTTCTGTGTAAGGCAAAGTTTCTGCTTTATCAGAACCTGTAATTTTGAGTTTATCCAATGATGTTTCTTTTATTAGTTCATTATCTTTTTTATCTGTAGAAGGAGATCTTTTTATATTGAGTTGGTTATTGAATTTGTTACTTTGTCCATATAACTTCCAGGCATCTTCTTCTTTATCACCTGAAATGCAAACACCATATTGATTACCCCCAGTATCATATTTAATTCCGTAGGAATTACCCTCGTTTATACAAAACTCAGCTGCTGGATTGTTAATAGCAGAACAAAGAGGCAGGATTAACAAAACAGCTATTGCTGCCAATAAAAGAAAGGTTCTTTTCATTTTTCACATTCTCCACTATAAAAAGCCCACTCTTCACACTCAGAACCATCTGGAAAAATACATATGCCATATTGACTCCCATCAGGATTTTCTCTTATTTCATAATTGTATCCTTGTTCAGTGCAGTAAACTGCAGCCGGATTAGGAATTTGAGAATTATTAGAAACTTTATTTTTATTATTATAATTAAAGATTAAAAGAGAAGTTAAGATTATCAAAATAAGAAAAATTAATATTAAAATATATTCTTTTTTCATTTTCTTTTAGCTTTTTTTGTATGTGTTTTGCATCTTATAAATCTTTTTCTTTTAAATCTTCATTCTAAATACTACTTATCTTTCATAATCCTTTGAACTTCTTTCAATACTTCTCTGCCCTTCTTAGTTATCTTATAAAATTTAAATGCCCGATCCCTTGGATTAATGCAGATTATAAGCCCTTTATTAGATAGTTCCCCCAACGTCCTTGAATTATGGGATTTATACTGTTTTAATTCCCTCATTATCTCTGGCTGGCTCAATCTGATTGCTTTGGAAAGTAGTTTTAAAGTTTCTTTTCTCCGTTTACTTCTTGCAACAAAACTGATTAAATGTGCCTCAGTCATGCCTTAAATCAGTTACCAATATTTTTATTTAGGGGTTACCTTATGGGTTACCAAATGATTTAAAAAAGCTTGAGATTTATAGAAATCATGGGAAAAAGAACTACTGAGTTTGTACTTGGCCTTATTGGAGGAATCTTTGGATTTATTGGTGCTTTAATCGCACTTGCTGTTGGTGGTTTAGGAGGAGCACTTGGTGCAGAAGGTGCTATAACCATCTCCTCATTAGGATGGCTCGCACTGCTATTTTCGATTCTTGGAATCGTTGGATCTGTTGTAGTAAAACATAAAGCCAAGTTAGGGGGGATTTTTATGGTAATAAGTGCAATTGGAGGAGTAATCTCAATCAGCTTTTTTTATTCCATATCTTTCATCCTTCTTTTAATAGCAGGATTAATGGGAATATTCAAGAAAAAAGATTAAAATGAAACAAGAAAGTTGGTTTGAAAGGCATAAAATCCTTGGAACAATATTAATCATTGTCGGAACAATCATTGTTATGTCAATTATTGTTGGATTAATTATGCCAAAAGAAAATCCTGGATCTTCAAATGAAGAGCAAACCGTTTATGGTTTAAATGAAAAGGTAATTGTAGGGAATTTTGCTTATAAATTTTCGAATCTTAGAAAACAATATGAGATAGGAAATGATCATTTTGGAGATAAAGCAAATGGAATTTTTTTAATTTTTGATGTTGAAGTTGAGAATATAGGAAATCAAGCAGAATACATAAATGATAAGATTTACATTATTGATAATCAGGGGAGAGAATTTGCTCAGGATGATGGTGCTTGGATCTATTTGAAAGATAATTTAGTGTTTGAAAAACTGAATCCTGGACTAACAAAAAAGGGGCAGATAATTTTCGATGTTCCAGCAAACATTGAAGGAAAAATAGGAATAAAGAAAAACATGTGGTCCTCAGATTATGCCGTTTTTATTTCTTGGACCTGAGGTTTTCCTTGATTAAGCAGACTTTTTTGAGATTCAGCTTTGATAGTATACTCTTTATCAAGAGACTCACATCTCTGTCTTAATTTTTTTATTATAGTTAACTTCTGTCTTTCTATTTGCTGGCAGGGCAGTAGGGCCAATGCTTTAAGTCCGTCATTAATCTGTTTCTGCAATTGCGGAACTAATTTCTCAAATAATGGATGGACAGAGTTATTGTTAGAGGGTAAATAATCATAAGAAATGCTTCTTGAAGAAGATTTATAATGTGAATAATCGTTCTCTTTTTTAGAAGAACTATAAGAAGGTTTTAATAACATTTTTTCCACAAGCAAATCTTTGCAGATTAAACTGGCTTTTACTCTTTGTAAAAATAGTAAGTTCATTGCAATCTCTCTAATTATTATCTTTGATGCATAAGTTATATCCATCCCGAGATTTTTTAAATCAGACTCCAAACCAGAAACAATATTTTGATATGTTTTATTTTCTGTTTCTTTTCTTGTTTCATCAAGGAAATCATTTTCAGAAGGTTTTTCAGGATAAGACAATAACCAAAATTGTGAAAGATTAAAAATTCCTCCTAAGTAATCAACTTCCTCTTTTATTTCTGTGCTTCTTTTATCTTCTTCTATTTGGGACATTTTTTAATTTCTGTAAAATTAAAGCTCTCTCTGTTTTTATACTTTTCCGAAGACAAATCCTAAAAATTTACATATTCTGTAATTTTGAAAGATTTCCGTATAATTCCAGCAATTTTGTTAATTGATTTATGTCTATTATCTTGTCTGCTTTAAGGTTAAGTCTTTCGTAATGCAATAAAACAAACTCCAAATCTTCCTGGAACTTCCTGAATTTCTTTATTAGTCTATGCTTGAACACTCTCCGGTGGTTAATCTGTAAGTTCTCTTGAATACGTTGTACACTATCACTCCTGCGAATATCAGAAGGGTCTCGAATATCAATATATACACGTCCACGAAGAACAGCATGAGAAGGCTCACAATGAGACCAAGCATTGCTGTCAGCGGCACCTTGCCGATGCTGAGAGGTATCCTGAACGGGCGCTTCTCACGCGGTTCCCTGTACCTTAGCACTATTACTGACAGGTTTACGAAGACGAAAGCCACGAATATGCTTGTCGTTGTCACATTTGCTATGAATGCAAGGTCGCCTGCGAAGAGGAATGCTATGGAAGCGAACATTGTTACCAGTATCGCTATGTAAGGCGTTCTGGTCCTCTTATGAACCTTCGAAAGGAACTCCGGCATGCTTCCGTCTCTTGATATGCCGTACATCATCCTTGATGCAACTATCAGGCATATGAGTATGGTGTTGCCTGTTGCGAAAAGCGCGACTATACTCATCCAGAAGGCCGCACCTGATCCAAGCGTGTGGTCCACTATGAGCGACAACGGAGCATTGGACTGTGAAAGAGCCTCCCATCCGACTATGCCTATTGCAGCTATTGCAACAAGTATGTAGAGGATGGTCGATATTCCAAGAGACAATAGCATGGCCTTTGGAACCACGTTTCTTGGGTCTTTCGTCTCTTCGGACATGTTTGCTATGTCCTGGAATCCTATGAAAGCAAAGAACATCAGCGCAGCGCCGCTCATTATTCCTGTGAAGCCTGCTGGAGAGAATGCGAAGTCAATAGTTGTATCCATGAACATGAAACCCAGTGCAATTATGAATATCAGGCCACCGGCCTCGATGAGCGTTGCTATTATGTTGAAATTGCTGGATTCCTCTATTCCCCAGAAGTTCAGTATTGAGAACAATGCTATTATTGCAATAGCGACAGGTATTATAGGTGCTATTGTAAGCACCTTCTGGAAATATCCGGCGAATCCCAGAGAGACCGCTGAGGCAGATACCACAAGCGCGAGCACAAGAACCCATCCTACGATGAACGCCACCTTCTTGTTGAATGCCCTCTTGGTGTAAGTGTACTCTGCCGCGTCCTTGGGCATCATTGAATTTAGCTCGCAGTAGCTAAGGCCTGTGAAAGCTGATACTATAGCGGCTATTATGAAAGATATCCATACAGCATTGCCCGCAATTCCCGCGCCTTCGCCAAGAAGCGCGTATATCCCGGCTCCGAGAATTATGCCTACACCATACATCGTCATCTCGAAAAGTCCGAGGCTCTTCTCCAGTGTAGGTTCATGTTTTGTCATAAGAATGATTTGTTCGGCTCAGTTAAAATTAATTCATTATCCAATGATCTGTATTATGACTTCCCTGCTCCTCGGGCGTGTGTCAAAATCTAGGACTGCAATCTGCTGCCATGTGCCC
>JBDRNV010000022.1:0-2493 GCA_043810695.1 Nanobdellota archaeon
CAGAGTGAAGATAAATTAATTAATAAAAAAAAGAAAAAGGGTTCAAACGGAATGGAACCCAATAGATTGATACTCGGTTATAATAATGATAATAAAAAGAAATATTTAAATGTTTCTATTAATTCTGAATGTAACCGTGCCAGGATGGCGGAATGGTTAACACAGTCGATTGATACTCGGCGCCCTTCGGGGCATGTGGGTTCAATTCCCACTCCTGGTGCGGTTAAAAATTTTAATAAATCCAGAGCGAATGTTAATTACACTCTCGAAGATTTAGCATATTCTCTTCAGGAAACTGTTTTTGCAATGTTAGTTGAAACAGCTGAAAGAGCTTTGGCACATACAGGAAAAAAAGAATTATTATTAGGCGGAGGAGTTGCATGCAATACAAGGCTTCAGGAAATGTGTAGAATCATGTGCAGAGAAAGAGGGGCAAAATTCTTTTGTCCTGAAAATTCATTGCTCGTCGATAATGGAGCAATGATAGCCTTTCTCGGAGAAATTATGTTTAAGGCGGGAATTCGTGACAGAGATACAGATATAAAACCAAGGCAGAGGACAGACGACATCACAGTATCTTGGAAATAAAATTACGCAGCTGAGAAAACTTTATCACACAGATTAGAAATACCATCGAGCAAATTGAGGAGATTTTTTGAAGATTCTTTCTCTTCTTCATTTAATAATTCTCCTTTTTTAATTTTGTCTAATACTAGTTTATATCCCTGAAATTCTTCTATGTCTAGAAATTCTTTCATGTTTCGAACTCCAACAAAACCTGCTATTTTAGCTATCTTCCCCCCAAAATTATATCCTCTCACTGCTCTTAGAATATTAAACGCTTGCACAGGCCCCAAATCTGGGTCATTATGGATAAATAAATGAGAAGAATCCTTACCCTTTAGCATTTTATATTCATTTATGATTTGTTGGACAAAATAATCAATCCCCCTTATTGCTTTTAAATCTCTTGAATTTAGAGGAATTATTTTATCATTAATATATGGTTCTAAGAAAGAACCAAGCCCTAAAGCATATTTGGTATATTTCAATAAAGTGTTTTTATTATCCATTCTATTTATTTTTTAATTTATTTTTGAAATATGAAGGAAAACTTCTTCTTGCCTGTTCTCTTACTTCATCTGGAGTTGATTGTCTGCATCTAATATCAACACCTGGACGATGTTCTATATAATATTCTACTGCGTCATCCAAACTCCTAAATCTCGTTACATAATTTGGATCCCAACATTCTAAAGGATACATTTGACTTTCACTATATCTTATAAATACATGAATTTTATCATCTTTTGTAATTTTTCCAAAACCAGAAAGCCCCAAACCAAAACTATACACACACCAGGGCTTTTCAATTTCTGTTGATTGTTCTGACATGATTTATTTATTGGGTTAGTATTTATAATAATTTATGTTATAAAATATTCATGTGATGTCCTGAAATAGGTTTACATTTTACACTTTGTTTAATTTTACAAAGGAGGTGTAAAATGTTAAACTTCAAGAAAAGGGTGTGGATTGTAAAACAAAAAGAAAAAGGGAGTCTTACAGATAAAAAGATTGCAGATTCTCAAAATGTAAGTCGGATGACTGTTAGCAATTTATGGAATTCTTACAAGCAAAATGGTTTAGAAGTTCTAAAAGAAAAACATCTTGGAAGAAAAGTTGATGAAATTCCATCGACGATAAAACAAGCAATCCTTGAAAAAAGAAAACAAAGATTTGGGATAAGAAAGATTGAAGGATTGCTTTCTCTCGACGGTATAAAGGTAAGCCATAACAAAATACATAGGTTTTTGAGAGAAGAAAAACTTGTAAAACCAGAACCAAAAAAAGCAAAAAGAAGAAAATATGTGAGATGGGAGAGAAAACACAGCAACAGTTTATGGCAGACAGATTTTTGCTGGCAGGAAAAATTGCAGTGCTGGATTATCGCATATCTTGATGACCATTCGCGATTTGTCGTCGGTATTAATTATACAAAATTAGCGACGACTGAAATCGCCATAAATTTATTTAATGAATCTGCAAAAAGATATGGTTTGCCAAGAGAAACTTTGAGTGATAGAGGAACACAATTCAAAGAACAGTTTTTCTCTTATTTGAAAAGCAAAGGAGTTAATCACATCTATGCGTCAATAAAGAAACCAACTACTTGCGGGAAGTTAGAAAGATTTTGGAGAACCCATAATGATGAGAGATGGAACTTTAATTCTTTGAAAGAATTTATTTGCCATTACAATTTTGAGAGACGCCATATGTCTCTCAACTATTGCACACCTTACGAGGTCTTCACAAGAGACCTCAAGGTGTAAAGTAATTACGGGACATCACAGAATAGATTCCACACAGGAAAAATGATAAACTTCATTCGAAGAGAAGGAATGAATATTAATAGATTAAACGAAATAAGGGAAGAAGATTCTAAAAAATGTTTAGATGAATTAGATAAACCTCCTGAAATTTCTTATAAAG
>JBDRNV010000023.1:0-37789 GCA_043810695.1 Nanobdellota archaeon
ACATTCAGGAAACAAATTAAGCACAACATTTTTATTTGAATCACTTAAAACATCATCAACATAATTTCTAGTATTTGTACAAGGAGGAGAATTCCAGCCATTATAAGCTCTTAAAGAACGTTGCCATCCAGAATACCGAACATTAACAAATTTTCCATCAGCCTGTTTATAACAACTATAAAGTTGGCTTGCAGAACGGTAATTATCTAAAAGTAAATTTACTCCTTTTCTAACATTTTCTTCAAAATTAGCAACATTTACATCTTTATGCCAATCTGTGTTAATTTGCATAATTCCATAACTTGGTTCTCCTGGTACTGTTGATTTTTTAACCTCATTAAGATTTCCATTACAATAAAGAGGATTATTATTTTGCTGATATTCCTTGCAATGTTTAAGACTGCTCTCTTTATTTGCAACAAGTAAAACAAGACACTCAAAATTAGCAACTCCTGTTTGTGTTTTTATCTCGCTAATATCTACTGATTTTTCATTTTGTATTTCTTTTGCTATTTCAATTATTTTTTGTCCAAGAACTTTTTGGCATTCTGTTGTAGTTGAGCAGGTTAAAGTTGTTGGTGTAATTATTCCTGAAAAAGTATATCCACAGATATCTCTTGATTTTTGAGAAATAAAATCGGCAACATTTACAGAAGATAAACCAGTTGACTCAAGTATAGATACGTCTTTAGTACTACAACTCATTCTTAATCTAATAAAATCTCCTTCTGAATTTTGTTTTGCTACTTGTTCTTTAATATAATTTAATCCATCTTGCCATGCAGTAGGTATTGGATTAGAAGCTACCTCTTTTGCTCCAAAAATATCTCTTGTTTCTGCTTTCCACTGTTTTCCGTCCCAAATATAATAAAAATCAGTATTACCAATATCACCTAAAAAACCTCCACCTAATACCATTCTAATTTCAATTGGAAGCAAATTTGTTGATGTAATATCGCTTGGAGTAACAGCTGTTGAAGAACCTGCATTATATTCTATATCAAAGATTATTGCAGCACCCTCATAAAGATTTTTTCCTTCAAGAGCCTTAACAGCTTCTAAAACTTCTACTTCTATTCTTTCATACTGACTTGGAATTTTTGGAACATCAAACCATTGTTGTGTCCCTCCAGACCATTTCCATTTTTGAGAGGATATATCAAATTCAAAAAATCTACTTATACCTGTAACTTCACTATAAGTAAATCTTCCTTTAGCACTATCTGAATATTTAACATTATTTGTAATTAATTCTGTATCAGACAAAAATCCAGATAATCCTTCATCATTATCTTTAGCGTCCATTAAAATTTTTAATCCTTCTGTATAAAAAGTTTTTTTACTTAATTCTAATGTAAGTATTTTTACAGCATCATTAGATATTTGCGGAGAAAGCGATGCTTGTTTCCAATCTTCTGATTTAGTTATATCTCCAGTTAATGACCAATACCATTTATCTTTTATATATCGATAGTATATACTACTTTTAAATAAACCCAATCCTCCCCCATATTTAAATTTAAAAACAGGAGAACCATAAGTACTAGCAAAAGTTTCAATATTTTCAGAACCTGTTATTTTACCTTCTATTAAACATGTATTTGAGCAACCATCACCTGAAATTTTGTTTCCATCATCACAAGTTTCTCCATTATTAATAACACCATTTCCACAAATTTTGGATTTTTTATAAATATCATTTGCTAAACTCTTAAAAGCATTTGCTCTTAGCAAATAAAGATATCCTTTTTCAGAATTGAAAAAAACTTTAGCAAAATTCGTGTTTATTATTTCTATTTTCTTTAAATAATTAGGTTCAGCATCAATTTGTTTAACAAGTCCATTAAAGTCAGTTATATAACCACCTTCTTTTTGAAGAATTTCAAGATAATTATCGCTAACCTCTCCAAGAATCTCATTTTCAATATTTGTCATTTTTATTGCATCTCTAACGCTTTGAGTATCTATCCAGCATTTTATTTTTGTATTTCCACAATAACCAACTTCTTGCCATCTTGACTTAGCTGTTTCTACTAAAGTATCTGTTCCTATTCCAGGATTATCTGTTGAACAAACTCTTGTAATTCCACTATTGTAAATTGCAGGATTTATTACATCTTCAGCTCCTGCTTGTAAATTAGTATTAAGAATAGAATAAAGACTAACTGTTCCAGATATACAATCTGTCTGTGTTGTTATATCTGTCTGATTTGCCTGAGATGCAACATATTGGTCTTTAAGATAATTTACAGCAAAATCTGTTGAAATCTGTTTAAAACCACACTCTTCTTGATTATTAACAACAATACACATTTGATTATAACCAGATGGTGCTAAAAAGTCTTCTGTAGCTGTTGAATATTTTCCAGCTTCTATAAAACCAGTTGCAACAATCTTTCTATAAGATGCATCTTGATAATAAGAACTAACTGTTCCTTTCAAATAAACCTGATAATAGGTAGGTAAATCTTTTCCAGAATAAATATGATAAAATACTTTGTATTGAGACATAGGAGTAGTTGTTGCTGTTGTATAAGGTATTTCATCAAAATTACCATAAAATTGTGGAGGTGAATCAGGTGAAACAAGTGCATCAAAAACATTTCCAGAGTTAGGTGCTGTAAGTGAAACCCAATTTTTACATATTTCTGTTCCAACACTTTCAAGTGAACGTGCTTTAAATGCAGCAAAAGAATTCTCTGCATAGTATTGTGTAAAATAATCTACAGAATCTCCTACTTTTTGCCAAGCATCATTAAATCCAAGATATTCTCCTCCTCCTCTTGCACTACTTGTTCCAAGAACAGAACCAATTATTTTTGGAGCAGCATATTGGACAATTGGAAGAGTTTGTCTCCAGAAAAAGTCACACATATAAATCGAATTTAATTCATCACATATTCCAACTGTTTCTCCTGTATCTAAACTAGTTTGCAAACATTGTTTATATGAATCCAAAACAGTTATATAATTCTCTAATCCTGCATGTACTCCTGTAAGACATATTGGAACTTTTATTTCTGGGAAATTTGGAAGACAAAGTGCAAGACTTCCTATTATTCCTGATTGAATAACATTTGAAACAGGATAATTTCCTCCTAAATTACATCTGCTTGAAGGACATATAACAGGGTCACATATGTTAAAAAGAATATTGCATTCAACAGCACTCATAAAATCTTGACATGATATAGCAGGTGTTCCTGTTGCAGGTTCACCTATTTCGAATTTTTCTCCAAATAAATCTATTTTATCTCCTGCTTTTAAGGGATATTTTCTTGATGCTTCTGCAATTGCAGAATTTGCTTTGTTAATTAAAGAAGCTGCTTCACTCTCACTAAGTCCTGGATATACATTATCAAGCTTTCCTGTTGCTCTATTAATACCCATACATTTATCATCAGCTATTCCAGAATTAAACTCTGCTTGTCCGTTTACGCCTACATTGCATAAATAATAACTAGTAACAATTCCAGAGTCAGAAACACTTTTAACAGATCCACCAATAGGAATAACAGGTTCTATTGCAACATACCATCCATTTTTTGAATCAAAAGGAACAAGTGCAGGAACACCTTTGTAATTTCCTGTTTCATAATATTTCAATTTAGGATAAGGTTGAGTATAAGGATTTTCAAAAGTTGTTCTGTCATAATATTTAAAAACAAATCCATTGATTATTTTTTCATAATCTGTTCCTGGTCCTTTTTCTGTTATCTTATTTCCAGATTTATCATATATTTCAATAATTCTATAATCTTCTGTTCCAACTTTTTCAAGTTGCACAACATATTCTGTTTGCTTATAAAGAATTCCCTGAGCAGGAACTTTTCCATTAGCTATTGTCATTGTTCCGCCAGAATAATAAGCAGTTTGAGTATTTGGTCCTGAAAGAACAGAATATCCAAGATTATTAAAACCATTTGGTAAACCGCTTAAGAATGTCTGTTTTGCAACTTCTGCCTTTGAATTCAAATAAACATCTTCTAATATTGATTTTATTTCTTTTGATGCAATTTCTCTTACAGTTGCATCAGTTGAACTCAAAAGTCTTGCATTTAACTGCAAGTCTCTTGCTTCTGTTAAAGACATACTTTTTGTATCTATTCCTTTCATTACTTTAGAAATCGGAACATCTTCACCACTTGAAGTAATGCTTGTTATTTTAGCTGTATTCAAATCTTCTTGCAATTCATTTTTGTAAGCATCATTAATATACAATTCTTTTGCTTTTGCTGTATCAACAACATCTTCTTTAAAGAAACTAGTTTCTGTAACACCTTTTTGAATTTTTTTAATTTGTTCGTTCTGAATATTCATTTGTTTTGAATATTCATCAATAGCTGTTTCTATTTTATCTGAATTTTCAAGCAGACATTTATCAACAGAACCACCATATTTTCCTGCAGCAGCTTCCTTTTTGCAGATTTCATACCAACCTCCAGAACCTCTCATAACTTTTGCTCTTGCAAGTCCTTGTCCACCAACATTTGCAACAAAGTTTTTGATAATAAGAGTTGTTCCTGTAACAAGACAAGCTGCTTTTAATCCAGAAACTACATTTCCAAGTTTAGAATTAATGTTGTTCCATTGTTTAATTGTTTTTTCTAAAGAATCTATTCTTTCTTTTGTTTTTTCAGGAGAAAGTTGTATTGCTCTTTTTTCAATTCCTATTCTAAAACTAAATGTTGATTTTGTTTCTGAATAATGTATATTTGGAATAACAGAAACTTTTGCAACTTTTTTCAGATGAACTTCTTCAAGTGTAAATGTATAGTCGCTTTTAAAACCCTCAGGAATTCCTTTTGTTAATGATTGAACTCCTGTGTCTAAAAATTGTTCAATACCTGCTGCAATTCCACTTGCTTTAAGATGTATAACATTTAACCTTACAGAATTTGTATTAGGAATTTCAACTAATTGTATATATTCTCCTGTTGATGAATCAATTGTAAAAATTTGATTTTTTCTTAAATTAGCAGGAATAACTCCTTTGCCTGGAATATTTACCAAAATTTTTGCTCCATAATCTTCAAAAGTCGGTTCTCTTATTCCGTCTGGAGAAATACTATAAACTTTTCCACCAATAACAACTTCCATGAAATTTATTTCAGAACTTGCAAGTTGACTAGGATTAGTGCATATTGAAGGAGCTTCTTCAATAGAGTACTGTTCTATAAATTCTTTACACAAATCTATAACTGTTCTTTTTTGATTTGCTCTAGAAGCAAGTTCTATTTTAGCTCTTAAAGCTTGATTGCCAAGTGTTCTAATCTCTGTTTCAGGATATTTTTCACCTGAAAAACTGCTTAAGATACTATCATAATCTTCCATTGCTTTTTCATAATATTCTTTAAAATCAGAAGGATAATAATTTGTATTTGAAAAATCAGCATCAACTGAATCTGCATACCCAGTAAGTTTTACACTTTTTCCAAAAATATCTTGTGTTTCCCCATAAGGAAGCTCTCTATCAAACTTTCCATAAACAAGTCCTACAAATATTTTTTTTAAAGCATTAAAACTATTTTCTGCAATAGAACCTATTATCCCAATAAGTGTTTCACCACCGATATCATTATAATAATTTGCAAAAGCGTTTAATTCTTCTGCACTAAGTTTATCTTTATCTGAAACTCCAGGAGTTTCAATAATTTTCGCAACTAAACTTTCTTCATTTTTTGAACCATCTTTAGAAAATATATAAGCAAGCCAAACTGTTCTTGTTTCATCTGTTGTCTTGTGTATATATAATCTATCTCCAATAGAATAATCTTTTTCAGTAGCTGATTCTCCTTCACCAGATATTGCAATTTTTATTTTAGGACTTGTAATTAAAGGAAATTCTGTTGTTTTCTCATCTTCAGCACATCTTATTGTTGTTTTTTCAACAATTCCTTGCTTAACTATATCTTTAATTGTACATTTATCATTCAAAAATTTTTCACCCTCTATAAATTCTTGATAATCTCCATTTATGTTTAATCGTGAAGTTGTATCTGGATTTTCAATTCCATTTAATTTAAGTTGCATACCTCCTAAACAATAATCAAAACCAGGCATGTAAATTTCTCTCGAAGTTTCTCCTTTTTCAAGATTAACAGTTGTAATTTCTCTTTTTTCTCCTGATTTTGCAGAACTATATGTTTCTCTATCTGAATAAATTGTAATAGAAGCAGAATCATCTAATACAGAATTTACTCTTAAATAACCTCTTCCATCCCAAAAACTATATGCTTTATAATTATTATTCCAGTCTGACTCAGATAATTGAGGGAGATAATAAATAGATTGTCCAACTCCAAAAGCATTTTTAATATCATATTTTATTTTGGCTGTTAAATTTCCTTCAACAAAATCAGGCATTGAAGCTTCATTTGTATTTTTCTTTAAAACAATAACAGCATAACCAATTGTATTAGCTATTGGTGTAACAATTTTTAATCCTGATCTTCCTAAAGCAGCTCTTGCAGGATAATATCCACTTCCAGAAATTTCTTTTGGATACTGTCCTGAAAAAGAAATTTGATTTATTGCTTCAATATCTATTAAAGGATTTAATTGTGTTGCAATTACAGGACAAAAAACAGGAACATTTTCTTCTTCAAGCAAATCACTTCGAACAACAGACGGAATACATCCTGTTGGATCTATTTGTAATACAAAATCCTGTCCTGCTTCACACTTACTTCTATCAAATCCAGTACTATAAATTGTTGTGCCCTCAGAAGTAAATATATTAGACTCTGAGTAATATCCGGCAGCTAATAAATAACTAGAACATAAAATTATCATTAACAAAAAACCAATTAATATCAGATAATTTAATTTAATAAAAGACTTACTATTAACATTCATTATTTTTCTAATCTTTTTACTCTCTAGTTTTTTATTTTTTATCATTTTACATTATCTCCTTTCATATGAAATTAATTATAAGTTCCTTCTCTTCAAATAATAAATAATTATTCTGCAGTTTTTCTAATGTATCTGGAACAGGAAGACTTTCAGCATTTATTTCTAGAGATGATGAGCCTGTTAATTCTGATTCTAAAATAAAGTAATTTTGTTTTCCTCCTCCTGCAAGAGCAGAAGAGACTAACTGCTCAGGCATTTCTATTTCAAAGCATCTTTGTTCTGTCATTCCAAATACCCCCAAAATTCCTGGTTTAGAAACATCTATGCACTGTTCAGAAGTAGTTGCTCCAATATTTATTGATGAATTTCTATAAATATAAACCTGAATTTCATATTGTCCTTGTGCAAGTTCAACTGTTTTTTGATAAGGATAAGCAGCTGTCTGTGAAGAATCATTTGATAAGAAGTAAATCATTGCTTCTCCATTATAAATTGCTCCATTAAGTGTAAGTCTAATATTTTTAGTATGAAGTTTTTCCATTACTATGTCAATTTTTCCTGAAGAAACACTTGAAAATAAATATCTTGTATTTACAAAACCTTCTGCTTTTGCAATGACATACCCATTAACACATTGCGGAAAGTTATCAGAAAGAATGCCTGATTCAGAAGTTTCTCCTATTAAACACTCATTTTGAAGGCACTCATAGGAAATATCTGCTTTTATTGGATTTCCAATCATGTCTTTGACATTAACCGTAATTTCTGTATTTTTATATTGGCATATTTCAGGAACAATATCTTCAACAGCACTTACGTTTAAGGATACACGCGGATTATTATTCTGAATAATAACAGCCATTGGAAACTGAAAGATTTCATCTCCTGAATAAACCTGAACAAGAACAGGATACTTAACGCTGTATACAAAATGATATGGAACATAACAAAATCCAAGAATTCCAAGTCCAACCTGATTTCCAACAGGTTTTGCAACTAAAAGGCTTCCTTCTGCAGGACTTACTTCAAAACTATTAGGCCAGGCTTTTGAATTCAAAAACCTTACTTCTTCATCTACTGGAACGTCAATATGAAAATAATTCTTTGCATCTCCTGTTGTTCTAAGAGCAATGGTATTCACCTCAATGGCTTCCTGCAGCTCATTAAAAACATTGTTTGCATTCCAGATAAGAGGAGAGCATGTAAGTTCTGTTCCATCAACAGGAGCATAAAGTCTTAAAGTATCAATAGCATATTCTTCCAAAAATAAATTTTTCTGTTCTGTATCATAAACTTCTTTTGCAGAATCATATAAAGAGCCAAGTTTTGAATCAACAGAAGTTTTATGATTTTTCACTACAACACTTTCATCTGCCTTTAATATATTTAAATTTGCATTAATGTCAATTTCCACATTATTATCATTTATGTTTATGTCTGCGCTTGGTTCTGCTAGTGAAATTTCAAATCCTTGTTCATAATAAGCTTGAAAATTACAATTAGATATCTTGTTTTCAATATATTCCCCAAGCTGTTTTTCCATTGTGCTTTTTGTCGGCACCTGTTCTTTTTGTATATTGTTTCCAGACACATAATACCAGTAAGGAACAGGATTTCCCAAGAAATTTAACTGAGATGAAAAAGGCATATATGAAGAACCAGGTTCAAAATCAGGTAGTTCTATGTATCCTGCCTGACTTTCTAAAACACTTATTCCTGTTAAAGTGTCTTGTTTTATACATTCCAGAAACGTAGTATAAACAGGCTCAAGATTTGCAGGAATTTTTGTAGCACTAAAAGAACCACTTAAAGCAAGATAAACAAGAGCACCTGCAACAATAACTATTGCAATAATAATAAAAATTGTAATTTGTCCCCTTTTTTCCATTTTTTTTCCTTTTTTTTAGGATAAAAACCTTATAGAAGAAATAGAGAAATTATGTATATAAATTTATTGATAAAAAATAGCATAAATTAGATATAAACTAGAGGATTATTTCCTTGTTATAAAATCACTGAAAACGCCTTTTTTTAAAAAAGCTAAAACCACCTATAACAAGAAGAATTCCGCCAATAAAAATTATCCATGAGTTTACAACAGACATTGATTCTGGTATTTTAACAAATTGAAAGGGAGCATTTAAGAAATAAAGCGCAAAAAGAATATATAAAAATGTAAATAACCCTTTTCCTTTTTTTACCATAATGAAGATAAAAAATGATTATATTTAAATCTTATGAAAATCGCAAATATTATACTCACTTTTTCACAAAAATTTATATACAACAAACATTTTAAAATTAGATGATTAACGACGATAAGATTAATCCTTTTAAAAAATTCATATTAAGAAAGAGAGAAATAAAGGGCAAGCAAGAAGAACTAACTAAAAGCCAAAAGGAAGTCTTACTTGATTATACCAAAGATGGTCTTAATGAAGGATTTTCACCAAATACAATAAAAAGCAGATTGAACATAATAAAGAGTTTTGCTTATCATATTAAGAAAGATTTCAAAGAGATAACAAAAGAGGATATTAAGGAATACAGGGATTTAAAAAGAGATTTGAAACTTGGTGCCTTAAATAATATATTAAGCGTGTTTAAAGTATTCTTCAAGTGGTTATATAAGGTTGAAGAGAATGGAAAATATCCTGAGGTTGTTGATTGGATAAAGATAAAACCCCCACAGCAGTCTGAAATAAGGGATAGTGATTTAATATCTTTTGAAGAGGTAAAGAACATCCTAATCCCTGCCTGTCATAATTTTAGGGATAAGTGTTTAATTATGTTAATGAGGGAAACAGGAGCTAGAATAAACGAGATTTTGGCTGCGAATGTTGGCGATGTACGAATAGAAAGTGATAGGGCATATATAAAGTTGTTAATATCAAAACAAAGGAATAGGGTCAAGAATTATAGGGAGATGGTTTTAATTGACACTTACTACTACTTGCAGCACTGGCTAAGAGACCACCCATTAAAAGCTGATTTTAACAAAAAGAAAGACATAGCTTTGTTTGTTGATAAAAGAGGAAAACGATTATTATATACAAAAACCTATGCTATGTTACAGAGATTAAAAGAAGAAAGTGGCTTTAAAAAATCCCTTCATCCACACCTATTTAGGCACTCCCAGGCAAGCGATATGGCTAAAATCCTTACAGACGCAGAATTAAGGATATTTGGGGGATGGGCTAAGACCTCTCAGATTATAGCAAGATACACTCATGTTACTTCTGATGATGTTAATGAAAAGAGGTTAGAAAGTATTGGAAGAATAAAGCCAGAGCAAAAAAAGATAGCTATGGAAAACTTAAAACCATGCCCAAGATGTGATGAAATGGTTGATTATAATAAATCTAAGTTCTGCGGGAAATGTGGAATGAGTTTGGATGAAAGAGTAGAAATAACAGAACATACTCAAAAAGAAAAGGTAAAAGGTGATTTTGAAAGTATGTTCAGGAAGTTCATTGAAAAGGAAAAAAAGAAATTAAGAGAAGAATTGAAAGAGGAATTGAGTAAGAAGAAGTAAAAATATTACTAATATTTTAAGCATTAACTCTCTTTATTTTTAAGTCCAAATTTTTTGCAATATCAGGAAAATATTTATGTAATGCTAAATAATGGGAATAGTAAAAGTCATTATTAAATTCTAGATTTTTTTCATATTTTTGTAATTTTTCTAAATATTTTTCTAGGATTTCATCTGCTTTAGTCCATCTTTTAGTAGGTGTTGTTAGTTTTCTTAAATCGTTTTCTTCCTCTATATCTTTTTCGCGTTTCTGTATTGTAATATTTGGAATTGGAGAATTAATTATTGAATGGATTCTCATTTTAATAATTTCTAAGATATCTTTATCATATTCGGTTTTCTTTCTTAATCCTGACTCTTCTTCCAAGTATCTCTGATAAAAATATCTATAATAAAAATGAGGTATTGCTTCAACAAAACTCTTTCTTTTTTTATATTTATGATATAAAAATTTTCTTACTATAAGATTATCCTTCTCTATCATACTATTTACATCAAATAGAGCACGTAAAAAGTTTTTTTCAGTATCTGTAAGTTTTTCGTTGGGAGATAAGCACCTATTAATATATACAAATAAAGGATTCAGATTAAAGATGTAGGTTGTTGTAGGAGAGTACTTAAATTTTAATTTCTTCCCTATTCCTTTACTTTCTTTAATGGGTTTTTTTATAAATTTATGTATCGTGTTCAAAAATTCAGGTTCTGTAGTCTTCCATTCCTGAAAACACTTATTAATTAATTCGTCAGTAGGAGAAGTACTTTTAGGATTTAATTTCTTCTGGGATTGATGTGTATTTGTGTCTTCCAAAAAAACTAACCAAGATAATTTTAAACATTTTTCTTTCTCCCTATCGTTGTAACCTTCTCCAGTTATTAGATTTATAGATGTATCCATTTTTATTACGCTATTTAAACTTTTCTTATAGCATGCTTAAGTTGTTTTACGATAAGAAAAGTCTTTCTTATATAAATATTATTAATAATATTATGAAACAAAAAATTACCAAACCCATTTTGTATGGGTGCAGGTTGTGTAGCTACCAATGGTACTCTAGATTGGGACGAAAACCTGTACAATGTCCAAATTGCAAAAGAATGGGTTGGGATAAAGATAAAGAAGGTAAGAAAAAATGAATCAGAAACAATTGTATGAAACTCTTAGAAGGACTGCTCGGATTCAGGCTATAAAGGAGTTAATACAAGAGTTCCAGCAGGAAAAGGATGATGGTGCTATTAAAATACTAGAAACAAAACTAAAACTGGAAAATAACCTGATGATAGAAGAAGGACAACATAAAAGACAAACTAAGGAGAGAAAATAGGGAAATTTTCCAGATATTGAAGAATTTCAATATAAAATAAAAAGGATATAACAAGAAAAATGACAACAGAAGAAGACAAAATAAAAGAATTTAGGAAAATAAAAGAATACATTACTGAAAAGTATATTGCTGAGAGAATTGAGCAAAAAAATATTACTACGGAGGATTTGGTAGCAGTCAAGGCTATTTTTAACTTAATAGAAACTCCTGAAGATTTGTATATATGGAGAGGGGTACTTACTACTGCTATAGAAAACTATCCAGTTACACGGAGAGGTATTTTCCTAAGTAAAAATAAGGTGATATCTTGGAGTTGGAGAGGAGAAAATAAATAATGGTAATTGAAATCCCAAAACAATTAGAACGAAAGGACTTTAGATTTGTTAAAGTAACTTCTAAAGATAAAGCTGCTTTTGAAAAGGAATGGACGACAAAAGCAAACTATCCGTATAATGATATAAGACTAATCAACTATATAAAATCTGGAGGCAATTATGGTCTTCTTTGTGGTGAAGGAAAGTTAATAGTAATAGATTCAGATACCTTTGAACTTTGTGAATGGGTAGAAAAAGAATTAGCAGAAACCTTGACTGTTAAAACAGGTAGTAGTGAACCTTACAAGAAACATTATTATTATCTTTCTGATAATGATAAGAAACAGGTATTGAGTATTATAAAAGAAAATGGAGAGGAAATTCACTATGGAGAAATACAGGGAAAAGGAAGTTTTGTTGTTGGTCCTAATTCTATTCACCCTAGTGGAAATCCTTACAGAATTATTAAGGATTTGAATATAACAAACCTAAATGAAGAAGATTTGAAAAGATTAAAGGAAAGGTTTTGTAGTAAAGTGATTTTAAATGCTGAAAAAAATAAATATGTTGGAAAAAAGTTTGAAGATAGGGATATAGAAAATATTTTGAATTTGGTGAATATTTTTAATATTAAAGATTTGAAATTAAAAGGAACTTCTTATTATTATGGTTCTCATCCTGTACACGGAAGCACAACAGGACAGAATTTTCATATAGATGCATCTAAAAATATCTGGTATTGTCATAGGTGTGGAAGCGGAGGAGGTATTGCTTCTGCTATTGCATTAAAAGAAGGATTGAAAAGTTGTCCTGAACTTAAAGGTAAGCTTGATAAAAAGACATATAAAAATGTATTGAAACTAGCTGAGATTAAATATGGTTTTAAAAGAATAGTTAATAAGTTTGAAGAAATTGTTAATAAAAATATAATCAGTTCTATTCTTGATAAATTAGATTTGGCTAAACAATTGTATAATAATCAACCTTATTTTTATGATGAAGGGAGAAACTTTTGGTTTTGGAATAATGAAGAAAAGTGTTATCTGAGAGTTGATGATACTTCTGTCTTGAATTTTGTGGACAGTAATAGTTCTAATATTAATACAATTAATTCAAAGGAGAAAAATGAAATTTTAGAAGCTCTGAGACAATTTGGGAGAAGAAAGATACCAAAAATACCAAAAAGAAACTGGATACAATTTAAAGACGAAATTTATGATTTAGAAACAGGAGAAAAGTTCCCTATCACATATGAATATTTCTTTAGTAATCCGATTCCTTGGAAAATGGGAGAAGATAAAGAAACTCCCATAATTGATAAACTCTTGGAAGAGTGGGTAGGAAAAGATAGGGTTCTTACTTTAAAAGAAATAATAGCTTCATCTTCACTTAATCATTTACCATTGCACAGAATAATATGTCTAATTGGAGGTGGGAGAAATGGGAAGGATACCTTTGTTAAGTTAATCACTAAAATGTTAGAAGGAGTTATATTAGAAAGTGAATCAAATAAGAAGTTTAAAAATGTAACTTCTACGGATTTACCAAAACTACTGAATAGCAGATTTGAGGTTATAAAATTGTATAAGAAGCTAGTAGTCGTAATTGGAGAAATAGACAGAGGAGTCTTCAATCAGACCAGAGCATTAAAAGCACTAAGTGGTGAAACTATGTCAAGTGCAGAATACAAAGGAAAAGATTCTATAGATTTTATTAATTATGCTACACCAATTATTTTAACTAACACACTACCACAGACAAGCGATACAACAGATGGATTTTTCAGTCGTTGGTGCATTGTGGATTTTCCTAATCAGTTTGAAGAAAAACCATCACCAGTAAAAAATATCCCTGATTATGAGTTTGAAAATTTCTGTGCACAGATTCCCGATTTAATAAAAGGTTTAGAAAAAAGAGGAACCTACTGGAAAGAGGGGAGTATTGAACAAAGAAAAGAATCATACGAATCACACTCAGACCCGCTTGGACATTTCATAGATAATTATTGTAAAAGAGATGTTAATGGGGAAATATTTTTTGAGGATTTTTATGAAGAGTTTTTGAATTATTGTAAAGCTGAAAAATATCGTATACCTTCTAAGGTAGGTTTAGGGAGAGACTTAACTAAGAGGAAATTTAATAGGAAAAATAAAACTGTGAGAGATGATATGGGGATTCTTACAACTAAAAATTGTATTTTAGGATTAACTTGGAAAATAAAAGAAAGGGAGGACAAAAATTAAAATATAGATAATACGGATAATATCGTTAAGGGGATATTGTATAAATTGTATACTGGGATATTGAGGTATTGATATTATCTGTATTATTGATATTAGTCAAACAAAATTAAATATTTAAAAAATGAAAGCAGGAATATACGCAAGAGTTTCAACAAAAGAGCAGGATATAGACAAGCAAGTCCAAGAGCTAATAGATTATTGCAAGCGGCACAGCTATGATTATAAGTTGTATGTTGATAAAGGAATTAGTGGAGTTAAAGAGTCCAGACCAGAGTTTAATAGGTTAATGGAAGATGTAAGATTAAGAAAGATAGATTTGGTAGTTTGTTATAAGATAGATAGACTAAGCAGAAGTATGCAACACTTTCTACAAATCTTTACTGAACTGCAAAACAAAGGAATAGGTTTAGTTGCGATATCTCAGCCCATAGATACTACCTCCGCAAGTGGAAGATTACTTATGCAAATCATTTCAGCGTTTGCAGAGTTTGAAAGAGAAATGATTATTGAGAGAGTAACCTTAGGAAAGAAGAGGAGCAAAAAGAAACAAGGAAGAAAAGCTAAGAGCATAGATGAGAAAGAGGTCATAGAGTTGCATAATAAAGGTTTATCATACTCTCAGATAGCTAAAGAGTATAATCAAAACCATAAACCTTTCATCTCTCATCAAACCGCTTTTAATATCGTAAAGAAATACCAGAGTGAAAAATCTTAACCTATTTGTATTGCAACTTGGTCTTAAAGAAAGTATTAAATTATTTTACGATTGATTATTAAAAAGATATACATTTGAAACCAACCAATCCACCTTCTGCCTAAGCAGGTTTTTAGTTAATATATTTAGATTAAATCATAACCGGACTCCCCAGCAACCATGCATATACTTAAGTATATTCTTAAGAATGTATACTTTAGTATATTATAATGGATTATTTTTTCTTCACAGACACAACTTTTTTTAAGATAATACCACATACTATTATAGAGATAGCATATCCTATAAGTCCAGCGTATACAATTAGCTTTATAGATTCATTGTTAAGAACTAATTGATTATAAACATAGATTATTGTAAAGATTACAATACCTACAAATGCTGCTGTCTTATATCTTTCAAGAACCTTATTATATTCGTCAAAATTCATTTTTACCTCCTTTTTATTTAATTAAATTTTGATTTATTGATATGTTTTGTTATGATACACTATAATAGTTTATTTCTTTGATAGGATTTAAAACAAGTGTATAGTAAGGTTTTTCTTTAGTGGTTATTTTCTTTTTTGCTATTATGGAAAGTATTTTTGAATCATTTTCTATGAAGTTTCTCTTTTCAGGGTGTATATTTTTATTTTCTTGTTTAGAAAATATTCCATCAAACTTTTTTATTCTAAAATGAGATTTCTGTAAAGCATCACATACACCTGTTATGAAATTATCTAAATCTCCTATATTCTCTAATCTTTTTTTAGGAACATATAAAGTGAATTCTAATTGAAGGTAGCCCCTTAAAATTGTTTTGAACTGATTAAAAAATTCTTTTCTTAAAGATACTATCCTTTTTGCTTCAGTTTTATTATCCCACATAGATTTCTCTCCATGTTTCTTCGGGGGGATATCATTTACAACTAATTCTACCATTTACTTATGGATTTACAATTGTCTTCACTATGAACTCTTGTTTAAATAAAGCGTTACTTATTGTATCATCTTTACTTATACCCCAAACATATCCTTTTGTTTCATAGGTTCCTAGGGAAGTATTAAATTCAAAATTATTACCAACTGTAACTTCTAAATCTTCTTCATAAACTTCTCCAGGTTTAAGCCAAGAGTATTGCACTGTACTTTTTGAAAAATATTGGGGATAATTTTTTGGGGTTTGATAAGCGGGGTCTTGGACTTGATAATTAAGAACAAAAAAGTTAGATGGAGCGACAATATTGCCAACATTTTTAATAGTAATTATCTTATTCACACTTTCAAAACTATTATAAGCATTTTCCTGTGGTTTGGTAACTGTAAATACTAAAGGATTAGGAGTTATTTCAATTTTAAATTCTGGAGAGCTAAATATTTGGGTTTTACAAACTACTCCTTGAGAGTCTATTGTAAACTGGAAGTCTTTAGAAACACAAACCTTTATTTGTGGCGAATCTTTTAAATCATTCATATAAAGGCCTTCATAACCATAATATTTGTTATCTCCAACAGATAATTTTTGAGGATAGTCTACTAAATTGGGATTTATTTTTGTATTTCTCTTTGCATCATAAACTCTATAATATAAATCATCCCTAAGAGTAGAAATAATCAAAGAAAACTCTGCTTCGAGTTGTCCGTTATTTATATTGTAATGTATAGGAACATAATCAAAAAATAAATCCCCTTGTCTTTCATATTTAAAATTAGAGAAGGAAATATCTGATTGAGAGACTTTACTATTAGAGATTACAGAACCAGCAGAAGAGGATGAATTTTTATAATAACCAAAATAAAACAATAAAGCAAGCAGGATTACGATAATCCCCATATAGATATATTTTGAGTTGCTCATTTTAACACAACAATATTGTGGAATAGTACTTTATATAATTTTCTACAATATTGTGGAATGAAGAGAACACATAAAGAACTAAGAAAAGTTATATTGAAAATATTAAGTGATGGTAAACTTCATGCTTATGGGAATTTGGAGAGAAAGGCAAATACTAACTGGAAGACAATTAGAGACCACTGTTGGGACTTAGAATTGTTTGAAGCCATAACTATCACAAAAGATAATAAGATAAAGATAACTAAAAAAGGATTGGAGTTGTTAGATAAATTGAAAAAATCTAAATAATATATCTTTTGAAACATCATAATTTTTTTATAATTCTATTTTCACGTACTTATGCATGAATTGTAAAAAGTGTGAAAAAGAAATAAACCCTAAAGATAGATTTTGTACTTATTGTGGAGCTAAAACTGAAAGAGATTTGGTAAATAGTCTTGATGAAACTATAAAGAACTGTCAGAGGGTTTGGTTTGTATTGGGTTTTCTTAGACGATGTGGATTGAGAGGAAACAAAAAGGCTAAGTGGCTTAAAGAATTTGAAGATGGAATGAAGAAAACTCTGCCTGATGTATGGGAAGAGTATAATTCTGCAATAATGTTTTGGAGAGAACAAGCTACTAAGAATGAGAAAGAAAAAGCTATTAGACCTAAATCAAAAAGCATTTGAGGTATTAAAAAGATGCAAAAAGAATAAGAGAGGCACAATAATTTATGATACGATTTATATGCGTTTAGGTCCTCTTTTTTCAATTAAAAAAGCAGATATAAGACTTTTATTGAAAGATTTTAAAAATGAGGGTAGAATAGAGTTTGTTAGATATAAGAGGGTTAAAATAGGATAATTCATTTTATTTCTTTTTTCTTCTTTTCTTTTCTTCTTCCTCTCGAAATTCTTTCATAGCATTTTGAATTAGAGTTGCTTTTTTTAAATCTCCTTTTTTATAACACTCTATCAATAACTTATTAAATAATGACCAAAAGACATCATTCATAAAAGGAAACATACTAAATCTTTGGCGAAGTATTTCTAATTCCTTTAAATAATCTTCTTTAGTAACTCCCCATTTGTTTAATCTTTTAAACCATTTATGTAACAAAGCATATTTAATCCATTCAGCTTCAATTTTTTTTAGTTCATTCTCAGTAACTAATACTTTCCCCTTACTATTAGGATGACTTCTGGGATAAATACATTTTCCACAAAATTCACACATATTTTTTTTCAAAGGTATTTTTTCTAATTTCTTTTTACAATAAGGACATTTGTTAGTTTCCATTTATATATATCACATCAAAGATTTTTTAAAACTTTATATTTATTGATGTAAAAATAGAAATAAATAAAAGGATATGATTATTATTCTAAAAATGGAAACAGAGGAAATAATACAACAATTAAAACAATCCAATTTATGGGCTGAAAGTCCTTGTGGGCATGAGTTTCAATTATCCAAAGCAATATTATTTGATGGAACAAAAACATTTCCAAAAGAAGCTTTAGAAAGTAAACAAGCATTTATAGATGAATTAACAAATAGAGAAGAAGATTTGATTAAGCAGAAAAAATTGGTTACAAAGAAAGCAGAAATTACATCTAAAGCAATCAATATAGGGAAAAATTTAGAAAAGATTTTACCAACACTTAAGGATTTTAAATGGGAGTTACCAGATTGTAGGTTTATTGGAGACCCTCTTGATTTAATTACATTTAATGGTCTTTCAATAAATAAAATTGATTCTATAAGTTTCATAGAAATAAAAAGTGGTGCAGCTCGTTTAAATGACCACCAAAAAATGATTAAAGATGCTATAGGAGATAAAAAAATTTCTTATAAGGAGTTTAAATGAAATTATTTGAAGAATTTCAAGAGTTCAGGAAAATACTCTGCGTGTGTCCTGATTGCGGAATGATTGTAAGAGTTTCTGATTTAAAATTAAAGGTTAAAGGAGTATCTATAAAAACTTGGTTGGATGAATATGAAGCTAAATCTAGATTGATGGATAATAAAGAAGAAAAATTTGAAGAAATAAAGGATAAATTAAGAGAAATAGCTGTCAAAAAAGGAAGAAAAGAAGCAGAAAAGATGTTTAATCAAGTGATAAATCCTACATTTAGAGAATTAAAATTTGACCCTTTTGACATTAAACCTATTTTAAATCCGATAGATTTTATTGTATTTAAAGATATGAATAAAAAAGAGCAGGTTAATGATATTATTTTTCTTTCAAAAATATGCAATAATCCAATTTTAAATAATTTAAGAGTACAGGTAAAGGGTAGCATTGAAAAAAAGAAATATGATTGGCAAGTAGCCAGAATAGATGAAAGGGGGAAGATTAAGGTAGAATAATTTATTACATTTCTTTTTTAATTTCTTCCTTAAGCTTACTTATCTCTTTTTTTAATTCTACAACTCGATTATCATAATCAGGAATTTTGTCTTTATTCTTCTCTAAAGTTCTGATTTCATCTTCTAAACCTTTCAAAATCCTTTTTCTTTCTTCTTTTTCATTTATCATTTTATTATTTTTATTGTCCATTTTTATATTTGAAAAATCCAGCCAAGCAAAACAAATATTATAATAATAGCATATGAAAATATGAATATTATAGGTATAAGTTTCTCTAAATTAGAGATTGTATAGTGGCTATTTAGATACTTATCTTCTTTATTAAAAGGTTTAGATGGCAGATAATCTTCAAGCTCATTTATGATTTTAAATTTTGCACTATTCAGTTTTTTATAGGAAGATATATTTGACATCCAAGATAAGCATAAAATGATGCCTATGCCTGATAATGCGGTTACAACTATTTTATTTGAGATAAAAGATAGATAACTTGATAGACTAAATAAAACCGTGTTTAATAAAAGATAAAATCTATTTGACTGCATTCTCTTAGTACTATTTTCTTCAGCACTTGCAACAAAAATTTCATATTGTTTTAACAAATGGTCCTGAAATTTGGTTCCATAATTTTTATTTATTAATTCCATATTATTCCTCATCAATTGCATTTTGTATTTCCTCTATCTTCCAGTTTATAATTTTTGCCTTATTTCTTAATAAAGGTCCGGGTATGGGATCCTTTCTGTCTTTATGAATTCGTACTCCAATTACTTTTTTACCCAATTCATATGCTTTATTTATTTCCCACAATACTGAAGGTCGTTTATAAGTTTCTGCTCCAATCATACATAAGAAAACAGAAGATTGATTTATTCTTTCTTCACATTTTCTTTTCCAATTTCCATCAAATGGTTCTTTAACAGAATAATCTGTAAATTCTAAATTAAATTTATCACTTGTAGCTTGATGTCTTAACAGGCCTACCTGGGCTTCGTTCTCCATGTGAAAGCTAATAAAAACTCTTCTTTTAGGTAAGCTAGACCTGTCTATTTGAGTTTGTTTTTGTCCACTAAGATTTCGATTCTGAGTTACCGCTTTTCTATAAGTAACTCTGGATACTCCTCCACCCATGATTTTTCTCCTCCAAATAATTTAATTTGTTTCTGACTTTCTTTAAGATTAAAAAACATTTGTTTCAAATTGTGAGTTGCTGCTTGTATAGGTTTCATTCCTGAATATTTCTGTCTTTTTCTTCCAATAAATATTATTCCTTTTCTAGCATTTACTATGTGAGAATAAGTAATATATCCATCTACAAATGAAAATTCCTCAAATCTTTTTTGTGAACCAAAACCATATAATAAGACTATATTATCTTTCTTTTTTATTAAACCAGCATAATATTTTACTTTTTGAATTTGGTTTTTATCTCCATGTCTGAGAAAATCACCTGAATGTAATAAAAAAATCTTAATGCCTAATTTTTCCAAAAGATGAAAATGACTGATTATCTGCCTTTCATTACATCCTTTTACATGCCCAATAATTTTGTATTCGGGACATAAACGCATCAAATTTATAGTTTTTCTACAAGCTTCAACAATTTGTCTTTTGCTATGTGGCATATCTTTATCATAAGATTCGCAATCAACAGTTGTATAATAATCTGGCTTTAATCCTTCAATCAGGTCGCAAAGAATAGTTTCGTTAATCTTCTCTAAGAGTTCATCTTTCATAATAAACGATAAAATAATACAACCCCCATATCCAAATTTTCGTAGAAAATTATGTATTCCTCCACAATGTTTGATTCTATAGAAAAGATAGTTTGATAATGCCTTCTTCTTTGAAAGTAAATCTTGTGCCCTTACAACAATTTTATCACAATTCATAGCTCTTGCTGGAAGTAAGCTTGAAAGGTTGTCTAATCTTATTACAGGGATTATATATTTCATTCTCTTTTTCAAACCCAGCTCTGTAGAGCATTGGCTTCTCCAATGAAAGAGGGTTTTTAAATCCTCCTAATAAATGGAATTTACAATTTTAAAATAGAATTCCAAACTTTTATAAACTATCTTTCCATATTAATAACATGAAAAGAGGTGAAAGGGTTGTTATATCTACTTTTTATGAAGGTTTTGCTATAAAGCACATCATTCCTAAGCTTTCTCCTGATAAATTAGTAATTTTAATAGACGAACCGAAAGATAATGAAAAAAAGAAGAAAATGGAAAATACATTAACCTCTATAAAAGAGTTCTTTAAAGGAGCTGTTGAAATTGAAACATTAAAAATCTCTTCATATGATATCCCTAAAATAATAAGTCAAGTTATAAAAAAAATAGACATAGAATCTTCAAAAGGAAATAAAATTTTGGTACACATAACGGAAGGAAGGAAGACTACCTCTTTAGCTGTTTTATTTGCAGCTTATATAAAAAAGGAAAAGATAGAAGGAGCTTACTATATAACTGAAGAAGAACATAATCTTATAAAACTTCCAATTTTAAATTTTGAATTAAATCATACAAAAAAGAATTTATTAAAATTAATTGAGAGGGGGGTTACGGACATAAACAAATTAACATCTCAATTAAAGATAAAACAAAGTGCTATTTATCAAAATATTAATGAATTGAGTAAAGAGGGATATATTGAAAAAGAAAATGGAATTAAATTAACAGATTTAGGTAAAATTATGGCTGTCTGATGTCTAAAGAGATAATATGGTCAAATTTCAATATAAATTTATATACAAAATACATTTTATTATATGAAAAGAAATGAAAAAAGAAGAGAATATTTGGCAATCGCTGAAAGAGGTAACTCCTAAGAAAAAAAGAGTTTTTCATCCTTACTTTACAAGCCAACCACATAACATCGTTAGTGAGTATATCAAAACTTTTTCTAAGGAAAATGAGATGGTTTTAGACCCTTTCATAGGTAGTGGTGTAACCTTGCTGGAATCACAATTTGCTAATAGAAAATCTATAGGGATAGATTTGTCCTCTTTCGCTTGCTTCATTTCTAAAGTTTCTAATATAAAATATAAAAATCTAGATAAGATAGATGAAACATTTAATTCTTTGAAAAAGAAAGTATTTGACAAAATAAGCTCTTTCTATGAATTAAATAAAAAAGATGATTCACTAGAGACTTCAAAAAATTTCTATTTTTTAGACATTCCTTTACCCAGCAATTCCGATGCAAATAGAGTCAAAGATTTGTTTACAGATAAGAATCTAAAAGCTTTATTGTTATTAAAAATAAATATAGATGAAATTAAAGATGAAGAAATAAAAGATTTCTTTAGAGGTATATTTTCTGGAATCTTACATAGAGCTAGTAAAACTTTCTTTTATGATAAATTAAAATGGGGTGGTGGGAATAGTGGGATATTTACAAAATATAGATACTGGATACCCCCAAATCCAGATGAAAGAAACGTATGGGAATTATTTGAGATAAGATACAAAAGGATATCTTCTTTAATAAAATCATTAAATAAAAAAATACCTGAAGGAAATGAACCCAAGATATTTAACGAATCTGCTACAAATATGTCTAGTATTAAATCTAATTCAATAGATTATATTTACACAGACCCTCCTTATGGAGCGAATATCAATTATCTTGACTTATCTACAATGTGGTGTGCTTGGTTGGAATTACCTTTAAACGAGAAGGATAAAAATTTAGAGGTTATTGAAGGTGGAGGCATATCTCATACTAAAGAAGATTATATACGACTTTTAAAAGAATCATTTAAAGAAATGTATAGAGTTTTAAAAAATGATAAATTTCTTAGTATAGCTTTTTCCCATAAAGATTTAAAATTATGGTATGAAATATTGAATGGGTGTGAAGAAGTAGGATTTGAATATATAAACACTACTTATTATCCTTCTTACTATAAATCTTTTCATAAAATAAAAAATCCCTTAAGAGTATTAAGCGGTCAAATGGTGATAACATTTCAAAAAACCAAAAACCCTAAAAGAGTATCATTAAACAACATAGGGGATTCTGAACAATATATGATAAATCAACTAAGAAAAATAATTCAGGTTGAGAGAGAATTGTCAACCGAAAAAATATTTAGTTTGCTAATTCCTAATCTTCTTGAAAAAGGAGTGATTAAAGATAATGGTAAAATAAACGTAATAAAGGTTTTAGAAGATAATTTTGAATATGATAATGAAATTAATAAGTGGTATGATTCTAAATCAACTATATCAGAATTAACTGAAAACATAAAAAATAAAGAATACGATGTTATTGCCTTTGACTTTCCGAAAATAAGAAGCAGGTATGAAGTTAAATATATTCCTAATTTAATAAAAAAAATTAAATCTTCGTTAAAAAGAAAAGGTACACTTTGGGTAACAGTTGAAAATTCCATAGCTAAGGATAAGATAATACCCACTCCTTTTATTTTAGCGGAAGAATTTAAAAAAGAGGGTTTTAAAGTTCAGAATATAATTGTATGGGTTACTAAAACAAAAGACAAACATTTGTTATCCAATTATTATAAACATATTTTATTTTTAACATTAGAGGATAAAGAATACTATCTTGATAAAAATGCTATAAGAGAAAAACATATCTGGGCAAATGTGGAGTGGGGTAATAGAAAATTTAGATATAATGAGAAGGGTAAAGACCCTGGTAATGTTTGGCTACCTACTGAAGACGATGGTAAAGGGAATATAATAAAACATAGGATATTATCTGAAGAGCAAAAAGACGAAAGAATATTTTTATGTTCTACGAAAGAGAGGGATTCTTTTTGTTCAATTTCTAATAAAGAAAAGAGTTATTTTTCAAAGATGGCTAATGAAAAAAAAGTGGTTGTAGATTTTATAAAATATGATAATTCTAATTCTTTTGAAGATAGTTTTAATGATTTTAAAATAGAAAAAGTTATTCCTAAGCATGATAGTTCTAAGAAAAAACATAAGATATGCTTTAATTCTTCAGAAGAAATGAAACAAGTTAAAGACAAATCTATAAGATTAATTGTTACATCTCCCCCGTATTGGGATTTAAAAGATTATGAAAATGAAAAACAAATAGGGTATAAAGAAACTTATGGAGACTATCATAAGAGAATGAATAAGGTGTGGAAAGAGTGCATGAGGGTTTTAGAGGATGATGGTACTATATGGATAAACATAAACTCTAGAAAATCAAAGGGAGAATATTTTGGTATACAATATGATATAATCAAAAATATGAATAACTTAGGGTTTAAGCTTATAGAAATTATTATCTGGCATAAATCCAGTGGGATCCCTGTAAGCAGTAAAAATTTCACTGATAGGTTTGAATATATTCTAGGGTTTACTAAATCAAATCTGAGGAAGTTGAAAATTAATGATGTTTCATTTAAAGATTATTTATTTGAAGAAGAATTTTCTAATGTTATTAATGTTTGGAATATGAATAGAAGAAGTGGAAGTATTGGTAAGGATTTACCACATCCCGCTATGTTTCCTGATGAATTACCCGTAAGATTAATTTCTTTGCTAACAGAAAATTCTTCTATAATATTAGACCCTTTCCTAGGTTCTGGGACTACTACTGTAGCTGCTATAAGAGAAAGAAGAAATTCATATGGATTTGAAATAAATACAGAATATAAAAAATTGATTAATCTTAGAATAACAGAGAGTTTGAGAACATTAGATACCCATAATGATTCTGTTGAATTTATTTAAATCAACTTTTAGCTTTAAAATATTCTTTTATCCTTGTTTCAAATTCATCTGCAAAGAATATTTCGTCTGCTCCTAAAAGATACATTAATTTAATTGTTCTATAAATATTATTTTTGTTAGCATTCCAATTACCATCTAAAATTCCCACATAAATTCTATCGTGGTCAAATTTAAGTTTACCATTTTGTAATTCAAATGAGGACATAAAATTATGTGCAATCATTCTTTTAGAATCTTTATATGGAATTCCTGAATTTTTTATTTTTGTTTTATCTTTATTCCAGTTTTTGAATGATGTATTAGATTTGCATTGTATAAATACTTCCTTATTATTTGGTAATGTGATAGAAGCGTCGGTTCCTAAAAAGAAATCTCTTCTATTCTTAGAAAAACTCATATCACTTAACCATGTCTTCTCATATGTATCAACACCAGATTCTCCAGTTATATCTTTTATTATACCTTCTTTTTTAAGTTGATTTAGATAGCAAAAAGTCAAAGTTTCTAAAGGTTCAAATTGTTCATTGATAAAAGGAGTTGAATTAAGTTCGTGATAATCATACCTTGGAATCATTAAAAATTTATACCAATTATTTTTCACACTTTGTTCATAAATATCTTTTAAAACAAAAATTATTTTATCTTTATAATTATTGTACCAGTAATCCTTCGCATTATCATATTTTATATTCCAATTGGAAAGGTTTTTTAGAAATTTTAGATAAGCTTCCTTACAAAACCTCATATAGCTCTCCCCTTGCTCCATTACCTTTTTGCTTTCTGAATCTATAAATCCTTCTTTTTTTAATTCTAGAAGTATTTTTTTATCTCTGTGGTTAAGTCCATTCCTATTTAATTTATTATCCTTTATCTTCATAAGAATACCATACTTATATGGGTCTATTCTATTTTCCTTAGTTTGATTGGATTTGAGAATACCATATATTGAATATCTTATAGGAAAAGATACAGGTTCATCCTTACCCCATTTAGAAATCCTAGATTTTTTAATTTGATTTATCCATGAAAGATAATTTTTATTCTTTCTTTCTCTAATTATTTTAGCAGAATCTATAATAGGTCTAATTAATTCATCAGGTTGAGGAGGATTACTTATTAGAGCTTTTACTTTTTCTTGTAAAGTTTTTTCAAAGGATTCAGAACCCATTAAATTTTTTATATCATCAAATATAAATATGCTAGAATCAAAAAATAAATCAATAACATTATGCCAATTTCTCCAATCTTTTCTATGATTATAGATTATTTCTACACAAGACATATTATCCTCAGAGGTTCTAGCTTCTATGTATTCCCCCACTCTATAATAAGCTTGCTTATGGGCTTGGGTAGAGGCACTTTTATTAGAATATCCCTCTATTCCTTTATCCCGTATGGACTTTTTCTCTAAAAGGTCAAAGGGATTAACTAATAAATTACATTCAGGACACCTCCATTTTAGTAAAAGGTCTTTATGTGAAATACTTGGGAGATTTCCTTTCTTACAATGAGGACACATTCCCTTTAAGTCTTTAAATTCATTAAAATCTCTTGAATTACTTCTTTTCTCTTTAAATCTCTTTATTTGCCCAAGGTTTGTTATCCAAAATCCTATTTTCTTAGAAGGAATAAAAAAATCTACTTCTGTAAATTCATCGGGAGCAGTTCGGTACCTATGAACTGCTATGTTTCTCAAATCTTTATTTTTCTTTTTATATTCTTTAAAGGTCTTGACATTAATTACTTTGTAACCTATATTTTCTAAGATTAACCTAAAATGTTTCTCATAAAATCCTCCCTTTATTGAACCTAAGGAACCCCCTATATCTAGGGGCAATATTTCTCTTGGCATATGGTTAAAGAAAATTCTAATTATAAAAAACCTTCTAGTTAGGTAATTATATGAGATGTTCGTTTTAATTAAGGGAATTTTAGCATAGTAATTTATTTAAACCCATAATAGAGCTTATTTCTAAGATGAATGAAAGAATAAATCTAATAATTCCAGAAAAAATTAGTTTGTTAAACCACCCTACTTTAAATGAGAAATGGGTTCAGGAGATTATAGCAGAAAACACATCTATTTTAGGTTTAGGAGATTTAATTTTAAAAGATAAGGAGAGAATACATCCTAAAGCAGGGAGACTTGACTTATTGTTACAAGACTCTGAATCAGATAGAAGATATGAGGTAGAATTACAACTTGGAAAGGTTGATGAAAGCCATATTATTAGAACAATTGAATATTGGGATATAGAAAAGAAAAGATACCCTCAATACGACCATTGTGCGGTTATAATTGCAGAAGATATAACTAATAGGTTCCTAAATGTCATAAATCTTCTCAATGGAACTATCCCTCTTATTGTAATAAAGATGGAGGCATATAAACATGAAGATAAGTATTGGCTTACCTTTACTATAGTTTTGAATGAAACTCGTTTAGGATTAGATGAAGAAGACGAAGTAAAAGAGGCTACTGATAGAAGTTATTGGGAGAAAAGAGGAACTCCGGAAACTGTTATCTTATCAGATAAACTACTTAATATCGTAAAAGAGTTTGATAATGAATATGAATTAAAATACAATAAATTCTATATAGGTTTAGCAAAAAGTGGGCAACCAGATAACTTTGTTATTTTTCGTCCTAAAAAGACGAAAACCACTATGGAGCTTAGATTAGAACAAACAGATGATATAGATAAATTAATTGAAGATGCAGGATTAGACTTAATGGATTATGATGTTAAATGGGGTAGGTATAGAATAAGAATTTCTAATAGAGATTTAATAGAAAATAAAGAATTAATCTCAAATCTGTTAAAGATGGCTTCTGGTAAATCTATTGAAAATAATCAATAAAATCTAGTATATTTAAAAACATAAATTAGAAATAATAAATAAAAATGATTTCTAAAAAAGAGTTGGAAGAATTGAAAGAAAAAGTATTGGGTTATTCTATAGGAGAGTTTCCTCGCTCAAGTGTCTATGCTATTATTCTTTATGCTGGTGCTTGTAAATATCATTTCGGATTAAAAGAAGAATTTGGAGATTATGATGTTAATCTCTTTTTTATCTCAGATAAACAAAATAGAAAACTTTCAATTTATGGAAGACCCAAAATAATTGGTTCTTTTAAATCCAAAAAGGTAGAAATTTGGAGAAATCTTATTATAGGTAAAAATAAGGAGTTTGATATAAAAGTTCTAATGAATTATATGGAGTCTAAAATAGGAAGTTCAAAAAGATGGGGAAAAATTGCTTCTCAAAAATTACTTTTAATATATCCTTATATTTCTGAGTTTTCTGTAAGAGAATTAATTATCTAATTTCATTCCCACTTTAATTCTGGTTTATATTCTCCCAATAGAGCATTTGTCCACCCCCTACTAATTTCTTTTAATAAATTCAAAGGGTCACGATAGTAAGGGATATCTATATCTTTTATTTCGGATAAATTAATTTTTTTAATATTTCTTTGAAACATTCCTTTTCTCCAAATTTTATGTATTGCGTAATTAAATTTATAGAATTTAGATGGTTTATTATGAATAAACCAAAAATAATTAGTAGTATTCTCAAAATTTTTTATTTTTTCAGTTATTTCTTTTAATTTATCTTCATCTGGAGATGAGATTTTGTCTTCTTGCTCTTGTCTTTTTAAAAACTTCAAAAAAGATTCCAAAAACATTTTTGTTAAGTGTCCAATATATAATAACACTAACCTGTCCATGTAAGGATTATCTACTTTACTATTTCTAAAATCAAAATTATTTTTTGCTTCTATAAAGGCAATTTTATTAGGATGTGCCCAAAGACTTAGAAAATTATAATGAATGATTATTCTCTGTTTTTGCTTTTTTGTAATTAAATTATTCAATAAAAGATGAGGTATAATTCCCTCTTGAAAATCAAAATAATACCGATTAAGGTCTTTATTGGGTTGAACAAATCTATTAAATAGATGTGGAGGAGTTAGATATTTTTCAATAATCTTTTTTTGCTTGCCTATATATGCTTCTATTGGATTATAATCATCAATTAGAAAATGATAAATGGGTATAAACTCCTTACTTAATTTCCCATTAATTTTTATTCTTTCTCCCCTATAAGACACTTTTATTATTTTGCTTTTTTCAGAATGGTTCACATTAAGAATATCTTTTAAATCTCCTTTTCTATGTGCAGTCTCTAAGTCTCTCAACCACTTATTATAAACCCTCTTTGGAGACTGACCTTTTTTTACCTTAAAATATTTATAATGTTTAATCCCATTCATAGCTAAATGAACAAACCAAAAATTTTCGTATATTTCTCTAATAACTGGAAAGATACTAGCATAAGAGTAATTTTCTCTTAATTTCTTTAAACATTCTTGAAGAAGGGTTTTTTGGTTATGTATCCAGCCAATGTAATTAGTCCAATCTTCATAACCCATTCCTTCTGGATTGTTCAAAAAATCATCTAACTTAGAATAGATGTTAAGCATTTCTTCAATAACCTCTATATGTGATTTGTGTTTACTTTCATCCATATTAGAAATAACTTAAAGAAGATTAAAAAGAGTTCTCTTTTTAGAATATTTTAAAAATTTACTATATAGTATATTTAAATAGAAATAGTTTCTTAAAGAGTTATGATTCAAAATAAGAGGAGGGGGCAATCTAGAATTCCAAATGACCCTTTTGAATTTATTATTTGGGCAATAGGGTTGATTATTGTCATAGCAGTTATTGGAGGAATGTTCAGTATTCTTTCAAATATAGGATGTGAAGATGAAAAAGCAAGAATCTCTCAACTGGAAGGAGATTTGAATAATTGCTTATCTAAGCTTCAAAACCAAACGGAATTAGAACAAAATCTTACAAATGAATGTAATCAAAGAATAGACAATGCAACTAAAGAATGTAACGAAGAGGTATCTTTAAACATTAATATTATTAAATCATACAGACAATTCTTTGTTATATATCATATAGCAATTACTCTTTCAATAATTCTCGCTTTAAATTTATTTAAAGGATTCTTGAGATTTGAGTTAGAAATAGAAAATAGGAGATTGAAGATTCTATTCAAAGGGATAAAATTTGCTTGGATTGGGATTAAGTGGATGCTGTTCGTTTTGTCTGTATTGGTAATTCTGTACAGTTTGTTTTATCTTCTTTTTCCTCACTGGTTTTTTTAAAAGAAATTAAATTAAGAATTTAAGAGTAACTAAACATTAACGGGCAGTTTATCTTGCATTTCCTTTAGCTTTTTAACAATCCTATCATTATCCTTAAACTCCTTTAAAAGTTCCCGTATAGCCTCTCTCTTGGCTTTATAATGCAATTTTAACAGAATCTTATCTTCTTCATTCATATAAATTAAAAATAGATTAAGTATTTAAAGATTTATTTCACGAATGTAAAAATAGAGAAAATCCATAATAATATTTGTGTTTTTTAAAACATTATATTTAAATATTTCTAAGATCTATTTTGATAGTTATGAATTCCAAAGAAAGGATAGTTAAACTTAAAATTGGAGAACAGAGGAAACTATTTACTTTACTTGCTAACAAATTTGGTTCTCTGAAAAAAGTTGCAGACTTATGGGGCATTCCCTATTCTAGTTTAAAAAATTATTCTTTAGAAATTTTATTTCTTCCAGAAAAATTATTTGATAAAATTTTGGGTTCGTTATCTATTAAAAAAGAGTCTCTCAATTTCACTTATTTAAATACTAATTGGGGTAAATCTTTGGGGGGTAAAAGAGGCATGGCTGCTTTACAAAAAAAATATCCTAAAAAGATTATTAAATGGAGAAAAAAAGCAAGAAAAAACTCGGCCATAAATAATATGAAAGAAATACAAATCCCTTCATTAGATGAAAATCTTGCAGAATTTATTGGGGCTTATTTAGGGGATGGGACTATAACGAAATATCAAATTAGAATTTCTGGTGACAATCGTTATGATTACTTATATTACAATTATCTTTCTAATATTATTATGAAATTATTTGATATATCTCCATCAATAAGGAAAGAAAAAAATACAAATACCCATCAATTAGTAATTTATTCAAAAAATGTTTGTTCTTTTTTAAATAAGAATTTTGGGATAAAGTATGGAGATAAAATAATGAATAAAGCAACAATACCAAAAAGGATAATAAAAAATAAGAGGTTATCTATAGCTTGTTTAAGAGGATTAATAGATACAGATGGGTCTATTTCCAGAAGGGGAAGAAAGGGGAATCAATTTTGTATTCAATTTACATCTCATAATGAATATCTTTTAAAACAGGTAAATGAAATAGGAAAGAGACTTAAAGTTTTTACATTTAATGATAAAACAGGTACGGAAACAAATAAATGGGATAATATAATTAGATATTTTCAAATCATAGGTAGTTCAAATCCAAAACACATAATACGTTTTCTGTTGAGGAAAGATGGTAAAACTATTTATAGAGATGATTTACCTTATTATTTTAAACAAGAAAAATATAGAACTTTAAATTTGCCATTTACTTTAAGGGGCGTATAAGCTAGCGGCAAACTGTATCCTTGACGTGGATAATTCCCAAGTTCAACTCTTGGTACGCCCATATCCTTGACGTGGATAAGGCCCCAGTTCGATTCTGGGCAGGGTCATAAAAGTTTCTATCAACAACCTTTAAAAACTCATTTTATCTTTTTTCAACATGAAGATTCCAAAAAATGTAAATCGTTTTTGCCCTTATTGCAATAAAAAAACAAAGCAAAAGATAAAATTAATTGGAACAGGATTCCAGAGAGGAACGCTTACAAGAGGTAGCATTGCAAGAGCAAAATTGCGTGGGCGTGGAATTGGAATAGGAAATAAGGGAAAATGGGGTTCAAAACCCCCTATATCAAAAAACAAAAGAAAATCAAAAACAACTAAAAAAACAAATATTCTCTATATATGTGAGACATGTAAAAAAGGAAAATATAGAAAAGGAAGAAGAAATAAAAGAGCTGGAAAAGTACTGCAAGAATAATATTAAAATAAATTAAATAATATAAAATGGCACAGGCAAAAAGAAAACAAAAATTTTTCGACGTTGAAATTCCTATTTTGAACAAAGAAACACAGTTATATGGCTATGATATTAAAGAGCTTGTTGGAAGAACAATAACTTATGATTTAACAAGATTATTGAGAGGAAAAAGCATGATTATCAAACTAAAAGTTGTGGCTGAAGGAGATAAGGTTTTTGCAACACCAAAACAATTGATAGTTTTACCATATTTCATAAGAAGAATGATGAGAAAAGGTGTAAATTATGTTGAAGATTCTTTTTCAACAGAATGTAAAGACGCTTTAATAAAAATAAAAATATTTCTTATAACAAGAAAAAAGGTTTCAAGAGCTGTAAGAAAGGCTCTTAGAGAAAAAGCAAGGAAAGAGTTACAAGATTACATTAAAACAAAAGACAAAGAAACCCTTTTTGATGAAATAATCAAAAGTAAAATTCAGAAGTTACTAAGCCAGAAACTCAAAAAAATCTACCCTCTTTCATTATGTGAAATAAGAGTTTTTGGAATAGAAAAAGATATTTCTCAAAAAGAACCAATAGAAAAATAACAAAACTCTTTTAAATTAACTCTTTCTTTCTAAAAGTATGCCTGTGTAGCTCTATGTTGGCCACGCTTGGACGACATTGTAGCAACAGACGAACAGCGTGAGCCTGTGTAGCTCAGTGGTAATCGTTGAGTAAAACTCACTCAAACCACTTCACAAAATGCCTGTGTAGCTCAGTGGTAGAGCGACGCACTTGTAATGCGTAGGTCAGGGGTTCAACTCCCCTCACAGGCTTTTGAATAAAATGAGAAAGTATGTTGTCTGGCGTTAGACAGACTCACAGGCTTTTTACGTTAGTAAAAAGATGTTGTTTGATGTTAATCAAACTCACAGGCTTCTGAATGAAATGAAAAAGCTGTTGTCCGAATTAATGAGGACTCACAGGCTTTTTACTCAATAAATCTTTAAAAAGTAATAATTATAATTTAATCATATGATAAATTATAGTTGGACAGAAAAAGAAGAAGAAATTTTTAATCCAGACATTGCATCTCTGAAATATTTTGAAAAAAAACCCATTTTAGGAAATCGGAATATAGTAAGAAGAACAAATGGAAGAGAAGAGGAAGTTCAAAATTTATATAGTATTACTCTATTTATAGTAAAAAGATTAAAAATTCTATATAAAGAGCATCCAGATTTTCTTATAAAAGATGTAAATGATAAAAAAGATGCTAAAAAAATAACAAGCAAACTCATAGAAAAAGTTGCTACAAAAATTTAAAGAATTTTAATGAGTTAAATCTATTTTTCTAAAACCTCTGCCTTCCCGTCTCCAATAAGAATTTTTGCAACTTCTTTCTGAATATTAGCTATCTGCCCTTTTTCAAATGGACCCACTTTTTCTCCTTCTGTATCAAAAAACTCCCCTACATCTGTCTTAAAAATAATCAGTTCATTTTTTGACTCTTTAAGTTTTTTCCCGTTTAGAAGCTCACTTATTTTTTTATCAGAAATTTCTATTTCTTTCATAAATTGCTCAAACAGGGATTTTTCAAAAGAAAGCATATTATCAAAATCTTGTTTTGAGATTCCTGTCTCTGCTGCAATAAGAACAAGATTGAGTATTTTTTTTCTTCTTCTTATCATTAATTCGCGAAAAAGAGTCACTGCATTTTCAAGCTGTTTTTTTGTCTTTGCAATCATATCTGAAAAAGAGTCATCTTCTTTCAAAGCCAATTGCTTCTTTTCCTTAAGATACTCTGCAACTTCTGTAATAAAATTTTTTGACAGCGGCTGCAACTGATCAGAATATCTTTCTTTTCTTGCAGCTTCATAAAGATCATTATATGTTATCATAAAAATAAGAGATAACATTCATTTTTAACAATTGCTATGATATAATGTAGTTTTTAACTATAGAATGTCTTTGATTTATATAAACACTAAATAATTATTTTAAAAAACCCACTTTTCCAAGCAGTTCATTGCCAGTAATTTTGCCAAGATTTCCAGTTCTCGCTGTTTTCTCGCAGAATTTTATTTTTTTTATTTGTGGTTTTGCTTGTTCTTTTTTTGGATAAAATGGAATTCTTGGACGTATTTTTTCTAGTTTAGCCAAGCCAGGGCGTATTTTTTCTCCTGCTGTTTGAATAAAAGATGCAAATATGTTCTTAGGTTTTGGCGGTTTATCGTTATAAAAAAGAACAGGAACAGAATCTGCTGAATGAGCTTTAAGCTTACATGGTGTTGAGTGGTCTCCTGTTACAACTATTTTTATTTTTTTCGGGGGGGCAAAATCCTTCAAAAATGCAAATAAAGTTTTGTCTATATATTCAAGCATTAATTTTTTTTCAACAGGCTTGTTATCATGCCCGGGCAAATCTGTTTCTTTTATATGAATATAGGCATAATCAAAATTTTTGAAATTTTTCCTTAGAACTGTTTCTGAAAATTCACATGCTTTTTTTAATCCGTCCCAAAGATTTGAATACGAATCAAGATTTTTTAATTTTGGATAATCAAAGGAAAAAACATTCATCCCGCTGACTTTTGAAAAACCAGCTTCAAGGGGCATATATGCAACAGAAAGCCATCTTCTATATATTTTCAGTTTAGGCGGTTCTATTCCAGCACCCCTCATAAGAAGATAATTTGCAGGCAACAATCCTTTTATCCTTCTTGCTTCATTTACAGGATGTTTATTCAGCACATTAAATGCTTTGTCTAAAAATTCCTTTAGTATATTAATTGTATACTGAGTATTGTCATCATCATCCAATGCCTGTAATGTTCCAATTTTATTAGCTATTTTTATCTCTCCTTCTGAATAAGTGAAATCATTTCCAGTAATATTATCTGAAAAGCCACCTCTTAAAACCAAAGCAGCACGATGCTGAATTGTTGGTTTAAATACAAAATTACATGGAAGTTTTATTTTATTCAATGCTTTTGATAAAATTTCAGCTTCTACAGTTGTAAGTGTTCTTCCTGCTCTTCTGTCAATAATATTTCCTTCTTTTAAGGAATCTATAGTTGCAAAATTAACTCTTAAAGCCAAATCTCCTCTAACAAGTTTTAAATCAGCTCCTCTTGCTTCAAGCTGCCCTCTTGTACTATCAATAAGTTTATTTCCAAAAATTGAAACAATTGCCTCATCAGACTCAGGGGTAAATTCTGGTTTTACAGGATACATGTAGCCAAGTTCTCCTCTAGTAGCAAGAAAATCAAGATTAGGCATATCTGCTGCTTCTAAAGGTGTTTTATCATCAAGCTGTCTTAAAGGCAAATCTCCAAGCCCATCAAGAATAACAAGTATTCCTTTCATTTGACATAACTCCTATGGCGAATGGTTGAAAATCTTTGATTTGCTTTCATTTGAAAAATACTCCATTAAATTTCATACAAAAAATAGGGAGTGTTTGTTTATAAAAATTTATATTTATTCTGTAGTGAACTAAATTAAATTAGTTAATATTATAAATTACATCTTATTATTAAAAATATGTTCAAGTTTTTGAAAGAAAAAATAGGAAGCTGGGTAAAAAAAGTTTCTGAAAAAAAGGAAATTCCTTCAGAAGAAATTAAATTAAAAGAAAAATCCAGTTCTGATAAAGTTGAAATAAAAAAAGAAGAAAAAGAGTTAAAAAAGACAATTGAAGAACCTGAAAAAGAAGGGGGTTTTTTTAAAAAGATAACCCAAAAAATAAGCAAGATAAAAATATCTGAAAAAGAATTTGAGATGTATGCAGAAGAATTAAAAATGCTTCTATTGGAAAATAATGTTGCATTTGAAGTTGTTGAAAAAATAATTGAAGAACTAAAAGAAGAAATAACCGGGAAGGAATTATTAAAAAAAGAAATAGAATCAGAGATAAAAGAATCTATAAAAAAGATAATTGAGAATATTCTTATAGAACCTTTTAACATTCCGGAAAAAATAAAAGAAAAAGAGCTTGATCAGGCAAAAGAACCTTATGTAATTCTTTTTGTTGGAATTAACGGAACAGGAAAAACAACAACAGTTGCAAAGATTGCTGATTTTCTGAAAAAAAATAAATTTTCATGTGTTCTCGCTGCTGCAGATACTTTTCGGGCTGCAAGTATAGAACAGCTAAAAAAACACGGAGAAAAAATGAAAATCAAAGTAATATCTCAGCAATATGGCGCTGATCCTGCTGCAGTTGGTTTTGACGCAATTCAATATGCTAAGAAGAATCTTATAAATGTCGTGCTTATAGATACTGCCGGAAGAATGCATACTGCAAAAAATCTTCTTAAGGAAATAGAAAAAATTTCAAAGGTTTGCAAGCCTGATTTAAAACTATTCATAGGAGAATCAATAACAGGGAATGATGCTGTAGAGCAGGCAAAGAGTTTTGATTGGGCAATAGGAATTGATGGGATTGTTCTTACAAAAGCCGATGTTGATGAAAAAGGCGGAACAGCCCTTTCTGTTGGATATGTAACTAAAAAACCTATTCTTTTTCTTGGAACAGGGCAAGAATATGATAAAATAGAAGTTTTTAACAAACAGAAATTTTTGAAAGAGCTTGGGTTGTAACCACAAATTTATTAACTCTAAAAAAACTCATTTTTGCATGTTTGAGCGGCTTGGAGAAGTATTAAGAAAAATAACAGATAAAGTAGCTAATGCTATATTTCTCGATAAAAGCCTTGTTGATTCTGTAATTAAAGATCTACAAAGAGCTCTGATAGAAGCAGATGTAAATGTTCTTCTTGTAAAAGATATGTCTGATAAAATCAGAAAATTAGCTTTAGATGAAAGAATTAAGGAAATTGAAAAAAAAGAGCATCTCATCAAACTTTTGCACGATGAATTATCTGGAATTTTAGGAGAACACAAGCAATTAAAATTAATAAAAGAGCAAAATCGAATAGTTTTTCTCGGATTATATGGTGCAGGAAAAACAACAACAATTGCAAAATTAGGAAATTATTTTTCAAAAAGAGGGAATAAAGTTGCTCTTGTTGGACTTGATGTTCATCGCCCTGCTGCAAAAGAACAATTAAAACAGCTTGCTGAACAAAATAAAATTCCTTATTTTGTGGATTTTAATGAAAAAAATGCGCTCAAAACCTGGAAAAAATTTCAGCCTGAATTAAAAGATTATCAGATTGTACTTATAGACACAGCAGGGAGACATACTCTTGACAAGGAATTAATTGATGAAATCTCTTCTTTGAGTAAAGAAATAAAACCAACAGAAACAATTCTTGTAATACCTGCAGATATAGGACAGGCTGCAAAAAAGCAGTCTAAAGAATTTAAAGAAGCAGTGAATATTTCAGGCGTTATAATAACAAGAATGGATTCTACAGCACGGGGCGGAGGAGCATTGACTGCATGTGCTGAAACAAAAGCCCCTGTTTTTTTTATAACAACAGGAGAAAAAATAAATGATATTGAAGAATTTAATCCGAAAACATTCTTATCAAGACTTCTTGGAATGGGCGATCTGCAGACATTAATTGAAAAAATAAAATCTGTTACAGACGAGAAGAGTAAAGAAAAAATACAAAAAAAGATTTCGGAAGGAAAAATCTCGCTTGAAGATGTAATAGAACAAGTAAAATCAATGAACTCTGTTGGAGGTTTTGAAAAAATTAAATCAATGATACCAGGATTATCTGGAATGAAAGCAAAAATACCAGAGAACCTAATTGAAAATCAGGAGAAAAAAGTTTCAAAATGGGAGCATATCTTGAAATCAATGACTTCTGAAGAAAAAGAAAATCCAGAGCTTCTTGAAAAACAAACCTCTAGAATTGCGCGAATTGCAAAAGGAGCAGGAGTTCATACAAGCGAAGTTCGTTCTCTTCTTAAACAATACAA
>JBDRNV010000024.1:0-39903 GCA_043810695.1 Nanobdellota archaeon
CTTTTTTGACAAGTGCTGATTTTGCAAGAGGTTTTCCATAAGATAGCTGCATTCCTGTCTGCATTATATCTGCTCCAGGAGCAGTGAGCATCTTGTTTTCTATTTGAATATGATGTGGAAAAGGAATAACTTTAAATAAATACTGTCCACCTAACTCTTCCTCAAGTTTTTTATGTAGATATTGCCTGCACGCTTCCATAGCATTATTTCTAATTTGTGCAGCCTCATCTGCAACTAAAATAATTTGATGAGGAAATTTCCCTTCTCTGTAAAGAGCAGGAGAGCCCATACTAAATTTTACAATTTTCTGAGGCGGAACTGTTTTTATATATGATTTTCCCTTTTTTTTACTAATTCGTGTATAAGGAACAACCTTCATTTTTGTGTATGACGCTGATCTTCGCATTGCCATTTTATTTTATCTCCAATTCGCGCTTTGTCTCGTTATGAGTATTTTTATTTTCACTCGTCAAAACGCTCACCTTTGTTGTTATTGCCTGCCCTGGAAGACCTTTTTCAAAAATAGCTCTTACAAGTCCTTTGCCTCCATGAGGAGCTGAAATTTTACCTTTAATTATTTTTCCTGCAGGAGATTTCCATTCAACAGCTTTTCCGACGAATTTTTCAGCATCTTTCCTGCTTTTGCTTCCTTCAACTTCTATAAGAAAATGCCGTTCATGTATTGTCTTTCTTCCTCTTCTAAATTGTATAACTTTTCCTATTGTCATAAGTATATTTCAAGAAGTTAGTTTAAAAAGTTTGCTGATAATAAATTAAAACTTCTCTACAGAATTATCTCAAAATCTCCGAGCTCTTTTTTCACTAATTCAAACACTTTAGGGTTTATTTCAAAGCCTTTTTTTGATTTCTGCTGCTCCATATAATCAGAAACTTCTTTCATATTTGAATCTTCAATTTTGTCTCTGATTTTCTTTATAGTTCCTTCTGCAAAAAGGAAACAGAATCCGTTGCAGTGCAAAAGTTCTGCGAACATCTCTTTTCCAGCTTTTGTGTATTTAAGCCTCATTCTTCCTTTTTCAAGAGCAATAAGCTCGCTTCTTTGTGAATAGTCAATTAAATCATTGATTAATAATGAAGCATTCTTTCTTACATCATCAACTTTGTGAATGTTCATCTGCCCTTTTTTAAACTCTGTTTTTGCTTTAACAATATCTCTTAAAATTCGTGAATGTTGAGGAGTGAATTTTCCTTTTTTTACAAATCCTTCAAATTCGGAAATTACTGCTGATTGAGATTTCTTTCCAAAAATAGCATTCAACAACTCAAAAACATCTTTGTAAATCTGTTCTATTGTTTTTTCCTGTGTTCTTTTTTCTATTTGTTTTCTCAGTTCTTTAAGTCTTTTTAGATAGGCTTCCATATCTTTGAAAAGCTTGTCTAGTTGAGTACCTGTAATCTCCTTAAGTTTTTCATGCTCAAAATCCTTGTAAATATCCACAATATTCTCAAGAATACTAAAATATTTTTTTTCAAGCATTTTTTCTTTATCCACAAAGACATTTTTCATCTCTGTTACTGTTTGTTTTGGAGTTGGAGGAGGAAGTCCATAAAGCATAAGCAGTGCTTGGCTTGGAGTTAGCACACCCCAATAAATGTCATGAACAAGAATATCAATGAATGTTGCCTTTGCTCTCTGAACTGTTTTGTCTCCCATTGACATAAACATATCAATTGCTTCTGGGCTTGGTTTTAATCTTCCCATTTTCAGAAGAGCTTTCCATGGAAGAAAAGTGCCCTTGTCATATAATGGAACTCCGTCACGTATGAAAGTGAACATTACTGGATGCGCATCTTTCACAGACTCCCAGAAATCAGTAAGAAGATAAATCTGTACATTTAGAATGTTTTTCTTCATACCAGCAAGTGCATTTGCTTCTGCAATATACTGATAAATCATACTTCTAAGCCTTTCTTTTAACTCAATCCTTGGCATTCTCTTTACATCTGTGTCATTGATTATTACAAATGCATCAACATCTGACTCTTTTGTAACATCTCCTCTTACAAGACTTCCTGCAATTACATATGAAACAACATATTTATCAAATTTTTGAAGAACAAGTGACTTGTGGATTTCAGCAACTCTTAAAGAAGAAAGAATACCCTTATCATGAAGAGGGAAAGACATTCCTATTGCATTTACAAGTTCAAATTTGCTGTCAAAACATGCTTCCCATATATCTACAGGAGTTTTAAGATAAATCCATACGTTTTGCTTTGTCCTGTCAATTTCAGAAACAATCTCTTTTTTTATTTTCGGAATCTCCTTGAATTTTTCTTCTGGAATTATAATGCACAAATGCATTTTCTTCTGAAGTTTTTGAACTTCTTGCTCTGGAACATCTTCGCCAATTTCCTCTTCTGTGAAGATTTTTACTGATTGAGGTGGTAGAATTCCAATTGCCTGGATAAAGGGATATTTTTTGACTATGAAAATTTTTAATTTTTCAAGTTCTTTCTTTGTTTTTTCAAGTTCTTTCTGTATTTTTTCAGAATTCTCTGGAATAACTGATTTTTTTGCCTGATATTTTGTATCAAGATTCATTCCAGGAATGCTTTGTTCCTCGGGAACATCATTCTTTGTCATGTTAAAAATATCTTTTTATTGCTTATAAAGGTTTTGAAAGTAGTTTTTATTCTAATTGTATTAAATTATAATAATACTTTTAAAGACATTTTGTATGTCTTCTTAATGGAAATTTCTAGAGAAGAAGCAAGAAAGCGATTAGAAAATTCTGTTAAAAATATTGATTTGATAAATCATTTTCTAGGAAATGATTCTGCTCAAGAAGATTTTTTAAAAATTTATAGAGGATATTATGCTCAATTATGTGTTGGAGATAGATTAGAAATAAGAGCTAGTCCTAGTATATGTAATGGAAAATATCATACAAAAATTCCTATACTATCTTTTAATATAATTCTATGTAAAAGGACTGGAAAAGAGAAATTAGTTTATGGTTTTGATAAAATGGATAGTACAGGTATTGGAACTCTTTTGTATGATGAATAATTCTTCAATTAAGTTTTTCAGAAAAACTTAAAAGCCATTTTTTCTATCTAATTGAGGTTGAATATGGTCCAGTAGTCTAATGGCAGAACACCTCGTTTACACCGAGGAAGCGAAGGTCCGATTCCTTCCTGGACCATGTAACTAATATTGTTACTTAAAAATTAATACATTAGGAAAGTTTATAAATGGCATGTTTATCTTTTTTCTATGGATACGCAAACACTCTATAATCTTATTCAGGACTCAACAAGAGTTTATCGAAAGGGGGAAGCTGTTGAGAGCAGACAAGTAGGAACTGTTAATGTAGTAGAATTATTTGGATATGACCATACAAGTAAAGCACCAACAGCAGATAATTTTGATAAAGTAGATATGATTTTTGTTGATGTTGTTGTAGATAGAGCAAGAGCAGAACAACATAAAGCAGATTTAACAAAAATTCTTAAAGATTATCCACAACCAGAAAGACTTGCTGGAGGCCCAAGTTATATTGAATTAGCACCAAATCTTAAAATGGAGCAAGAAAGTGCGTTAAGGTTAATGGCTCTTGGTAAAACTTTGGGTTTATGGGATATAATGAGTGCTAAAAGACTTGGGATGGATGATGCTACAACAAGACAAATGGCAGGTCAGGGATTTCTTATGATTTCTGGGTATAATCCATCAAGATAGGTAGTTCGTTAGAAAAAGTAACTTTTATGGCCTGTTTGTTTACACCGAGGAAGCGAAGGTCCGATTCCTTCCTGGACCATGTAACTAAATTAGCTTTATTAAAAATTTATTCCTTTTCACAAACCTTTTTATACACTGTTTTTCTTAAATTTTGATGGAAGAAGAAAATAAAACACAAGAACAAACATCTGAAGATACTTCAGAAGATCAAACAGAAGAAGAGAAGAAAAAGAAGAAGAAACATAAAGAAGAACCTTCTTCAGAAGAAGAAAATAAAACACAAGAACAAACATCTGAAAATACTTCAGAAGATCAAAAAGAAGAATCTTCTTCAGAAAAATCGGAATAATTTCTGACTTTTCTGCCTATTTTAATTTTTTACTTTTTATTTGAAGACGTATTGAAATTCATGCAAACAAATAGTTAGTTAGGAAAAGAGCCTTTTTGCTATCGGCGTTTACACCAAGGAAGCGAAGGTTCGATTCCTTCCTGGACTACGTAACTAAAAATGATAACTCTTAATAAGAAAAGATTTTTTATGCAATAATAGCATTAATTGTTATAGATTTAATTATTGATGGAATTGATGATTTTGGAACAAGATTATATGCTATTCATCTAATAAGAAATTTGGTTATTATTGGACTTGCTTTGATATTTAGTATTGATTTTAAGAAAATTAAGAAAAGATAGGGTTTTAGACATAAGTAACTTTTAAATATATCAAAAATCTTGTCTATTTTATACCTAGAAAACAATAGGTAAAAAGAGATAGTTAAAAAAGAGGATGTGCATATGAAAATAGGATTTAATATAATCAGTGAAAAAAAGATAGCAGCTTTATTTACATTAGTTTTTATGTTTGCTTATCCTGTAACATTTATTAATTGTGTTAATATTAATGATTTTTTACCAAAGGTATTAAGACAGATTTATCTCTCGCTTAGTCTTTTTAAATTCTAAATAATAAAAGAGGTTAAATTATGAAAAAAATAAACTGGAAAATTCTAATATCTTCGTTACTGATTGTTTATTTAATTGCTTTTCTTGGAAGTTTATTTACCTCTTCTTCTGTAAATTCTAGTTGGTATCAGGAGATAAAGCCAGAAATAACTCCTCCGAACTTGGTTTTTCCCGTCGTATGGAATATTTTATTTTTTCTTATTGCTTTATCATTATACTTTTCTTGGATTAATGCTAAAACAAAGAAAGATAAAAAAAGAATAATTTTGGTATATTGTGCTAATTTAATATTAAATTTATACTGGTCTATACTTTATTTTGGCTTGCACAATCCAATTTTAGCATTCTATGAAATTATTTTATTCTGGTTTTCAATAATAGCAATGATTTTGATAACTTATAAAATAAATAAAACCGCTTCATATTTGTTGGTTCCTTATTTGTTATGGGTTAGTTTTGCCATTATCCTTAATTATATGTCTGCTTTCTAAATTTTTAAAAACCAGTAATTCTCTTTATATTTTAAGCGGTATTAGTTTAGTGGTAGAACAGGACGTTGCCAACGTTCAAATCGGGGTTCGACTCCCCGATACCGCATAGAATATATATGTTCATTATTAAAAATCTTTAAATAACTTAAAATTTCCTAATTTTCATGGCTTTAGAAAATATAATTAAAAAAAGTATTTCAAATCCATTGGGTATTGTATTGGGATCTTTTTTGAATTATGTTTCAACAAATGGCTTTTGTATATATTACGACCTAAATGATTATTCTACAGATGGTTTAATTGTATTAGGAATTGTAGACATATGTGCTGCTACACTTTTGTATACTAGTCTTAAAGAGATTTTAAAATCAAATTCTAATTTAAATTAAAACAAGTTAATTTTATAAGACATCATTATTTTAAAAAATGTATAATGAGCCCTGATTTGACCACGCTTGGACGAAACAGGGTGAACGAGTGAAACGAGTGAGCCCCAATCGCATAATGGTATTGCACAAGATTGGAAATCTTGGCCCTTACGGGCTTCCAGGTTCGATTCCTGGTTGGGGCGTAATATACTATTATTCGTGTCCGTAAGAATTAGTATCTTCTGCTATTTTTTATTGTAAAAAGCCCTATTAAAAATAACGCTATTGAAATAAGCCCTATAAAAGTGAATAGAGAAAAAAACCAACCCTCAATAGCCATAATAAAAGAAAATTGTGAAAGAGCATCACTACCAAACCCACTTAAACCACCAAAAAGAAAATACATACCACTTTGAGAATAATTATAAATACTTAATAAAATCCCACCAATAAGCAAAACCCAACCAAGTGTTTTTTTATTTCTTCTTCTCATATAATTTTTAGGAATTTAAACTTTAAAAATATAGGGTTAGACTAACCCTCTTAAAGAAAATAAGAGAGGGTGTAGCCTAACCCTCTCAACGACATACTTGTTATAAAAACCCTTTATCAAGTAACGCCCTCGATTTTATAGAATGAGGGATTTTCGAGGGATTATCAAAGATTAATTCCACTTCTAAAACTTGTTCTGAAATTGAAAGAGCCATAAAACCACTTATCTTTTTTGGGATTTTTCCTTTCCAAGATTTAGGAATGGAGCAGGAATAAACTAATTCTTTTTCATTTTCATCAGTTAAATTAAAAGTTAAATCATCATTTATCATTTTTGTTTTTTGTTTTGTTTTTCTTTTCTTTAACTTCATTAATTTCATAAGAAGGAAGAGCAGGGATTAAGAAAACGTCATTAAAAGTTATTTTAATTATTTTTTTTTCTTTCATATCAGTAAAAAAGCCAAGAAGTATTTATATCTCATAGTAAGAAATAGGGATATCAAGAGGATATTTCTAATTTTGAGTTTAATCCAAGTAGCCTTAGGAATTGAGAAGCCGTAAGCCCTAAGGATTTTGCTTTTTGTTTTATCTTGTTTAATTCTTCTAAATCAAGTTTTATTCTTATCTCGTGGTTTTTTTTCATTTTTCTTATTTTCAGCATTATACGAAAGTTTAATCCTAAATCCCTTTTGATTTGTTTCTGTTTTGTTTCGTGTTATCTCTTATTTTTATTTGCTATTATTTGTTTAACCACTTGTGCTATTAATTAATCCCGAATTAATCCAATCAATAGGGTGAAAATATTTTGGTTGTTTGCTTTTCTGTAAAATATTAAAAAAGTAGAATAGATTAGACTTTGATTAATTATTCTCATTTTATTTAAGTATATATAGAATAGTGTTTACCAAAAATAACAAAACAAGTGGCTTTTCTCTGTTTCTCGTGTGTTTCTCGTTTGTCTGACATTATTTTTGTATAATATTTTATTCTTTTCTCTTTAGATACGCCCTTCTCAAAGCGTTTCTAATCATTTTTGACGGATTTTCTTTGATTAAGTTATATAAGGTATCTGATAATCGAAGAGTCACCCTATAATTTTTTGTTTTTTTCATATCTTTTGAACCTCCACATCTTCATCACCAAAATTAGTAGTATCTATACACACTTTTGCCTCACCACTACCACCTCTATCACCTGTCTCACCTATTTCTTTAATTAGTTTAAGGAAACCCTTTGCTTCTAATAATGATAAGAACTCTTCTGACTTAAACTTATATAACTTCTTTCCTTGTAAAATTCTTTTCTTGAATATGGGGTTTTTTGACAGAGAGTTCCCAATAACTATACTCATACCTCTTGTTGTCTTTTGATAGTCCTTCTTTTCTAAACTATCTTTATATAACGCTTCTGCAATGGGTTTAACAATCTCTTCATATAACTTAAATTCTATAAGTGGTGATAGAGGTGTGTCTGGTGATAGTAGTGTATTAGGTGGTAGTGGTGATAGTAGTTTGTATATCTGTTTGTATGCTAAAAATTCCCAATCTGTTTCATAATCTATGTTCTGTCTTTGTTCTATTTCTTCAACCCAAAAGTCCTCCAAATCTTGATATATTTTTTCTGAAAGAAGTTTTGCTATTGTAAGTTCTGGCTTTATTATAAAGAATAACCTCCCTCTTATCTTTTCAGAAGTTAGATTATTATAAACCTCTTTAACTTGTTCAGGATATTTTAAACCTAAAATATAAAGTTCGTCTCTTAATTCCTTCCAAATTGGTTCTTGAAAGTTAGGTTCTTTGTCATAATCTTTGTTACTTATCTTTGGAATCCTAATAGTTATGCACCTATCAGTAGAAATAAAATCTAACCCTTCTGTATTATTTAAGGTGGTTGTGTTAAACAAATCATAAGTTTCAGGTTTCTTATTTCTTCCTTCACTTATCTTACCTGCTTTAAACCCTTTCATAAAACCGATTTTAATTAATCTTGTAGTTGCATTTTTCTTTTCGTCATCAAGAGTTTCATAATCATCTATATGGGTTTCTCCTCTTGTGCTTTCAATTAACCTTTGTAAATAAGGCAAAGTCCAATCTCCTAAAGCAATGGAATTAAAACCTGTATTATGTAATGTTTGTGTTAATCTTGATTTAGCACTCCCCATTTCAGCATAAATAAAAAGTCTTGCCCTTGCTCTCCAAATAGGCATATAGAATCCAGCAATTCTAAAACAAACTAAAAGAGAATATTTCCTTTCATCATCTAAATAAATGTATTTCTTAAAAAGAGAAATTAATTTGTCATAAACAGATTTTAAAGTTATATCATCTGTGTTTTCATAAATCCATTTTGTTATTGCTTCTTTAGAAAAAATATTGTCTATTCCTTCATCATAAAAATCATCTTTATAATTTAAACCAAATTCTTTTTTAATCTCATCATCTACTTGTTTGTGTGTTTTGCCTTCATCATCTACCCACAAAGTTTCTTTTTTTAGATATGTTTCCTTATCTGAAGTTATAATTGAAGTATATGACTTATTTTCTTTGAATAGTTTAGTCCCAAAATAGAACACTTCATTATGAAAACCACAACCTAAACTCTCATATTTTTTCCTATCTTCAATAAGATAAGGTTTTATTTTATCTTTTCCTTGTGTCTTTAACAATTCAGGTAAGAAATCTCTATCGGGTGCATATTCCTTAATCCAACTTAATATTTCTGGCTTTCTTATTTCAGTATATTTTCCTTTTTCAGCACCTTTAAACCAACCTTTTAAATCTGAAAAGTTCCACCCTCTTGATTCATAAATTGGTTTTATTTCTTGTTCTAATTTTTCAAGAGTATAACCTTTTTGATAAAACCAAATACAAAGGTTCTTTAAAATCTTATCATAAACTTGTCCTTTGGGTAATTCTGTTTCTAAAATATATTTAAAGAAGTTATCAAATTCAGAGGGATTAGTATTGATTAAAGATATTATTTTTTGTTCCTTTTTAGGTTCGTTCTTTATAATTGGAATTATATCTTTATTATCAAAATGGTATTCAATCTTCTCTAAAATTCTTTCTTGTGGTATCTCTTTGAAATCGTCATCAAGAAATTGAGATGTTTTCTTTGTAACTAAATGTAATCCCAAAGGTAATTTAACAAGATTACCAAATTCTTCCTCTCCTATTTTTTCTTGCTTTGGAAATATCTCATTTGGTTTTATCCCTGATTCTTTATTAATTGATAGCAAGAATTTTCTCATTTGTTTTGAAGGAATAAGTGTATTTGTGAATATCCAAATATGAATTTTATAATCACCCCCTCCTGATTTTTCAAGACAAGGATGATAACCCTTTTCTTTTAAGAAAGTATAAAGTTTTTTAGCATTTTCAAAATCTAATAGAGTATTCTTATCAAAATCAAAACAGCCCCATTTAACACAGCTATTTTTATCAAGCTGATAAATTCCCAAATATTCCTTATTTTCTAAATGGGAATCAATTAGTTCCGATGTTAAAGGTTGTTTTATTGTTCTAAATCCTTTTTTTCCGCTTTGTTGTAAGAATTGCTGAGCATATACATCATTTCTATTAACAAAGAGATTATTCAATCTTGAAACTATTTTTGATATCATTTTCTCATCTCCCCCATTTTCTCATTTTTTTCTCTGATAACATCAAGACAAGTTAAAATCAATTCACAAAGAACTCCCTTGTCATATTTCATAAGGGCGTCCATTTCTTCTTTATGTGTTAAAAGAGAATCTTCTGTTTCGTTTTCCATTTTATTTTTTAAATATGAAAGAGCAGTTATTTTTTACTGCTCTTTTTAGCAAGTTTCTTTAAACTTCTTTTGGAGAACCTCCAATCTGTTTTATTTGTGAAAATTCTAAAAGGACTTCTTTTCCAAACTTATCTTGGAAAAGAACAGCATCAGAATAAATTTCTAAAATATCAGCAGTATAACAAAAATCTTGTTGAGTAATAATTAAAACTCTTTTATTTTTTATTTTATAATTATTTAAAATTCTTAAAAATCCTTCACGCCTGCATTCCTCCATTTTTAAAATTAATTTTTTTTATTTATTCAAATTTTTTCTTGAAAAAGATTGTAGCGAATATATGAACCAAGAGCGAGTCTTTGTTGCCGTGCTTTTTCCTTTAAAAAAATAAAATCTGTTTCCGAAAGAACAAACGTTACTCGTCGCTTTTTGTGTTTTTTTTCTTCTATTTTCATAAAAAAACTAAAATTGTTGTTCTTATATATGTTCACATTTTTTTCACGAAAAGCGAAAGAAATTTATCTTTTGCGAAACGTTTTTCATAAAAAAAGAGGTTTTATCGACGCTGTTTTTTCTTAAAAGTGGTTTTGAGAATATAAATTTTCTAATATATAATTAAAAACTTAAAGAGATAATGCTTTCCGTCGAAAATCTCTATTAAAAATACTCAATTAGAGCCTCGTGGCTGGGCTTTTTTCTTTTTTAGATATATTTACATCACCTATCCAAGTATGCTGGATTTTCTTTCCTTTGTTAAAATCCTCAAAAAAACTAATGAGGTGTTTTATGTCTTGTTTTATTATTTTATTTTCTTCTCTTATTTTCTCGCTTTCTTCTCTATCTTTTTTAGATTGAAGTTTATATCTTTCTAACTCTTGTTTTAATTCTTCTAAATTACCTTCATAAATTTTCTTTTTAACTTTGTTTTTATTTAATGCTAAATAACTTACATAAACGTCTAAGACATCAGAAGAAGGCTTATGCCCTAATCTTCCTTTAATATCATCGGTAGTCCAGCCCTCGTTTAATAAATAACAAGCCATACTACTCCTTAAATCCTTTAATGTTGGTGTTTCGCCGTTTTGAAGTTTAATTTTTGATTTTTCTACGGCTCTCTTAAACATTATTTCAGCCTGTCGTAATTCAAAATTGAATAATTTATCATTTGATTTTAAATTTTCCAGATATTTATCAAGCATATTAAGAGTTTCAGTAAAAATATTATATTCCCTTCTTGGTGTTCTTGTTCTCTTTAAAATCCCTTTATGAAGATTAAGAAGATAATAAGGCTCTTTTGTTTCATTATCAATAACTCTCTCAAAATCTTTTTTTTCTAATTGTAAGGCTGTAAAAATATTCTCCCCCCAATCACCCTGTATTTGAATAAGAAGTTTATGACTCGGATTAATAGCATTTTGAACTAAATCTCTTAATGATTCTTTGAAATTAGGGATAAACCGAACATTTTTATCTTTTCTAACATTATACTCTATTATTTTTTTAGCCATAATATCTTTTCCTATCATTTCAAAAGGCTTACTTTTGAATATCTTTGAATAATAACTTGTTCTATCTTCAAAAATCTTACCATTTTTAGTTTTTATTTTTCCCTCTTCTAAATCATCATAAACTCTCTTAAACTCTTTTTCTGTAATATCTTTTAATGGTTTGTTGTTAAACCATTCATTAATTCTCTTCATTTTTCCACAATAAGAAAAAAGAGTTTTATAACAAGCATTATCCAATTTAGGAATACCATTTTTTCTTTTACCTTTGTTCTCTTGATATTCTAAAACTTGCTTAAACCATTTTTTATTTTCAAAACATACAGAATTATCATTAAGCATTTTTGCTTTTATGTTTTCATATTGGGTTTGTAAATCCATAAAAAAACCACGAAAACAACCCTTTTAAACATTTAGATTATACGAATAGATATATTCGTGTCTTGGTTGGGGCGTTTTATTCCAGAAAAGAATTAAATATTCTATTTTATTGTTTAATTTATGACTTATGCCGTTTATATAACTGAAAGTTTTGAAAAGGAAATCGAGAAACTATCTGAACCAGAAAAGAAAATTATCAAGAAAATATTTTTACAGCTTAAGGAAAACCCATATGTTGGAGATGCAATAAGATATCATTTTTTCCGTGAGAAAAGAATAAGAGAGAAGAGAATCTATTATCTAATCTATGATAATTTGTCTGCTGTGTTAATGGTTGCTTTTGGAGGAAAAAAAGCGCAACAAGAAACAATTGATGAAATCATAAAAGATTTACCTGAATTTAAGAAATACATAGAAAAAATTCTGAAAGATCATAAACCTATTTAAGCAACTCTTTTTATTTTTCCTGACTTTAAATCTTCCAATCCTTTTTTGAATTGACTTACTAAATTTTCATCTATCTTCTTTATTACTATTATGTTTTTCACTTTATCTATTGCAATTAATGAACCTTCATTTATTTCCAGTTCATTTCTTATTTTTTGTGGTATTACTATTTGTCCCTTTGAACTTATCTTTGTTATTTCCATATGTAAGAAAGTAAGATTTTCCTATTTTTAAATGTTTGTATTTATGATTGTTGGATTAATTCCATTTAATATCAGGGAATCTAACAAAAAATTATCTTCCGGTTGGGGCGTTCTTTCATAAGATTTAAAAATGAGAATTTTATGGGAGAAATATGAAATATCAATTAACAAAACCTCCTGTTATTAAGATTAGTAAATATGAAAATTCTCTCGATACAATAGCGTGTGGTGCGTTAGTTTTTACAGCTGCTCTTCCAATTTTTATTGGGCTTGGTACTTTATGTCTTTTTTCTAAAAAAATAAGAAATGCAGTAAAAGAAAATCTTAGCGATGAATATTTTCCTGGAGCTAATCAAAGCCTTAAATATGATAGATAACTAACTTTTAGAAGAATTATCTTTTGGTTTCCAGTTAAAAGGATTGAAGTAATCATGAATTCTTGTTTTATTATTAGAGACTCCATACATTATAACAAAATTATTTGGAATTTTTTTTATATTAATTAATTTATTAATAAGATTCAAAAGATCTTTTTGACTTAACCAAAGAGCAGAACCAGAAGAATTTCCTTCTCCTTTAGTATCCACTGCTCCAAACCTAACACAAATAATTTCTAAACCTTTTTTTGCATATTTTTTTCCCATTTCCTCAATTTTTACTTTGCTTTTTCCATAAGGAGTTCTTGGATTTGGTTTTCTGTTTGGAGATAATGAAGATTTTCCATAATAATTTTCAAAATCATCAGTATGTATGGAACTAGCTATAATCACTCTTTTAATTCCTGTTTTTAATGCAACTTCATAAGCATTTTTAGCCATCAAAATATTATTTGGATCAGATGTTTTTGTTTGAAAATTTTCTGTTTCAGCATTCCAAGCTAAATGAATAAGTACATCTTGTTTATTTGCAATTTTTTCTAGACTTTTATAATCTCTTACATCTGTTTTTGGTAAATTTGCAAATGTTAATTCATATCCTTTTAATCCATTAACCAATGCTTTCCCTATATTTCCCTTTGCTCCTGTAATAAGAACTTTTTTCATATCTTCTTTGAATAATTAACTTTTTATAATAGTTTCTGTTATTTATTTTATGAATAAAAGAATCTTAAGTTCGATATTCTTATTGTTAGCTCTTATTATTTTAAGCTTTCCTTATTTGAGCATCACTGGAAATGTTATAAATGAAATACCTTCTGGACAAAATATTATTTATCTTATTGCCTTGGTGTTTTTTATTGCTTCTGTTTTTCTATTTTTATCAAAAAAATCACTTGACGCAATAATAATTCCAACAGGAACTTTAGAGGCAGATATAAATAGAACTAAAAAAGCTCTTTCTGAGAAAGATAAATTAAAAGATACAGGATATTTTTTAATTTCTGGTTATAAAGGACAAGGATTTGAAGGAATGAGAAAAGGACAATCCTATAGGATTTATACATATCTTAGAAATCAGGGAGTTCTTCCGAGAGATATTAGAATTGAAGGAAAATCTTCTGATACAGAAGAAAATGTTTTATATACTCTTAAAAAAATGAAAGATCTGGAAGAGAAAACAGGTAAGCATAAGCTTTTTGATATAGCATTTGTATCTTCTCCTGCCCACTTAAAAAGATTTGAGGATTTTTATGATGAAGCTGTAAAAAGAGGTTTAGTTAATAAAAATGATTTTAGATTTCATAAAATAAAAACAACAGGAGAAGGAGAAGAAAAAGATTATGAAACTTCTATCTTTAGAAAATTATTGCATGAATATAAACTAAGAACAATTAATAAATATAGAGCAAAAACAGGTGGAATTAAATATGCTTCCGGAGAGAGTTTTTTGATTAAGTTTCTTAGAGGTTTGGAAAGATTCAAAAAGAAAATAAGAGGAGTGAAATAAATCCCTAATTGTAATTTAATTAAATAACATAAGTCATGGATTTTTCTAAAGAAGACTCTTTCCACATTTCATTTTCCGTTATTACATCTCTTGTAGAATTATATAATCTTTGTTCAAAAGCTAATATCTTTTCTATAGGAATTATTTTCCCTTTTGCTATTACTAATTTAGAATTAGGCTGATATTTAGAGTTTGTTTTTTGACTGTTCATTTTAATCCTTCATCTCTATCTTGATGTTCACATTCTTTGGAATCTGCATTCGCATGATATGATGCAGGACTTTCTCATTTGTGGGAAGATCTATAATCCTCTTGTGAATTCTCATTTCAAAATTGTCAAAAGTAGCTGTTCCATTTCCACACGGCGATTTTCTTGTTGTTATCTTAAGTCTTTTTGTAGGCAGAGGAATAGGTCCTGATATTGTTATTCCTGATTTTTTTGCAATCTCTTTTATGGAATCACAGATAAGATTAATCATCTCTATATTTGTGCTATTTAATTTGATACGAACTCTTTGCATTTTTATTGATTTTATTATATTTATTATAATTAGAATTTAGGGTTTATTTTTAAATGTTGTGATGAATTTTAATTGTATTTCTGGTTTAACATTTCACCATTCTTAAGATTTAGTTTTATACTAGTAATTATTTTTAATTAATCCTTTTTTCTTTAAGAGGATCATCAATTCCAATAATGCCAAATAAAAATTCAAATAATCTTAAAATAACTTCCAGAATAATTATAAATATAAGATAGTTTATTGCTCCAGAAAAAAACAAAGGCATCTCACTAAATCTTTGAGCCACTCTTTCTATTAGATTTGTAAATATTTGGGGATTTAAGACAGAAAAAGCTAAAAAAGAGAAAGCAACAATTTCTGAAATTTTTTGGGCAAGTCTTTCACCATATCCAGGAATATAAGCAGCCATTCTTACTGAAGCTATTACTATTGCAGATATCAAGAGAATACTTCCTATTGATATAGATTTTTCTATAAACATAATTAGGAAAAAAGTAAAAATTGCATACCAAAAAAATATTATGAATGGTATAATAACAATATATTCAAGCAGATAAAAACCACTCGCAATTAATTTTGTAAGAATAGGATGAGTAGTTGTATTATATTTATTAAGATTAAACTTAAATATATTTTTTATTGCTATAAATTTGTTAAGTTTCCATATAAAAACAGAATATATAATTATAATAAGAACCAAAACAAACAAATTAACAAAAGTTTGGAATACAGGGGGGAGAGTTAAAATAAAATCCTGATATGTAGTTATAAATTCAGAAATAAAACTCCATATGTCCATATATTGATTTATCTTTTATTGTTTTTAAATGTTTCAAATATTTAATTATCTATTTGAAATTAATTTTATAATTATTAATTCAATAATTTTAAATATCTCTTTTTACTAATTCTTCTATGATTGATTTAAAGGATTTGAGAGAAAGGCCTGATATTTACAAAAAGAACATTGAAAAGAAAGGAAAAAACTCTGGAATAATAAAGTCTCTTCTGGCTGTTGATGAAAAATGGAGAAAGCTGAAAAAAGAGGCTGATGATTTAAGGGCTGAAAGAAATAGCGTATCAGAGGCAATAAATCAGGCAAAAAAACAGAGAGACGAGAAGAAGGCACAAGTGCTTATTTTAAGAGCACAGGAAATACCTGAAAAACTAAAAAAATTAGAAGGAGAAGAGGAGCAGGCATTTGCAGAATTAAGTTTTTTTCTAAAAGAAATTCCAAATCTGATGCATCCTAATGTTCCAAAAGGTACCTCTGAAAAAAATAATAAAGTAAGAAAAATAGTTGGCAAAAAAATAAAGCTATCCTTCAAACCAAAAACCCATGTTGAGCTTATTGAGAATTTGGATTTGGGAGATTTTGAAGCGTCTGCAAAAGTTGCAGGAGCTGGTTTTTATTATCTTAAAAAAGATTTAGCTCTGCTTAATAGAGCTCTTATAAGTTTTGCAATAGATTTTATGCTGAAAAAAGGTTATGTTTATATTGAACCCCCTCTTATGATGAATAAAAAAGTTGCAGCTGCGGCAGGAGATTTAGATGCTTTTGAAAAAGCCCTTTACAAAGTAGAAAAAGAAGATTTGTATCTTATTCCTACTGCAGAACACGGAATTCTTGGAATGCTTGCTGATAAGACAATTCCAGAAGAAAAGCTTCCATTTAAATTTTTTGGATACTCAATGTGCTTTCGAAAAGAAGTAGGAAGCCACGGAATAAATGAAAAAGGACTTTGGAGAACGCATCAATTCAATAAAATTGAACAGTTTATTTTCTGCAAGCCAAAAGATTCATGGAAGTATTACGATGAACTGAAAAAAAATGCAGAAGAAATTATGAAAAAACTTAAACTACCATATAGGGTTTTGGAGATGTGTACAGCTGATTTAGGGAACTGGAAGGCAAAAACAGAAGATATAGAAGTCTGGCGCCCAACTACAAAAGAATATGGGGAAGTGGGAAGTCTTAGCAATTGTACTGATTATCAAGCACGAGACTTAAATATTCGCGGAATTTCAAAAAAGGGAGAAAGATATGTTCTACATGCATTAAATAACACAGTATTAGCAACTTCTAGAATAATGGTTGCTATTCTTGAAAATTTCCAGCAGAAAGATGGAAGTATAAAAATTCCTAAAGTTCTGCAGAAATATATGAATGGAAAGAAAATTATTGGAAAAATTAAAAGGAAATGATTTAAGCAGCCTTTTTTCTTAAAAAACCAAAAATTCTTTTTATCTCTTTTTTAAAGTAATAATAATTAGTGTGTTTTGTCATTATATCTTTAAATTCTGAATATTTTTTAAAGCTCCAAGAATAAGCTCTTGTCATTCTATTTGAACACCATGATTTTTCTGAAAATTTATTAATTATGCGCTTATCCCAACCATATTCTTTTATTGAACGATTTAATTCTTTTCTAGTTAGTGCAAGTCTTATTGTATGATATATTCCTGTTAGAATTAAAGGGTAAGCTATTTCTAAATGGCTGGTGTTGTTTGCTATATATCCGCCAGTAACCAAACATGATTCTCCAAAAGGGTCAGTAAGAAGATAACTTATTGTCTTTCTTCCCCCAAGAGCAACATTGCTGAGAACGTGTTCTATTCCCATTATACTTTATATTCTTGAATTTTTCTCAAAAAACGCTCACGCTGAAATCAGATAAAAGTGTTGCAATCAGAAAAATCTATTTAATTACCGCTTTTTCTTACTTGATTTCTTGCCCTTCTTGATTAACTGCATAAGTTTCTTTATTTTGCTCTCCTTGCTTTTCTTACTTGGAGATCTGCCTTGCTTTTTAACAACCTTCTTTTTTGCTTTTTTCTTTGCCATTTTGATTAAAGGGCTCGGTGAGGAAGTGCCACAAACAATGACTGAAATCAAACTTAACCTACCAGTTTGTTTTAATGGTTATCTTCCTCGCGCTGTAGATAAGCTTAAGGAGTACAGGTTTCGTGTAGTGAGTTATAGCCCTTCCACCACATTAATAGCTGAGCACTCAACAGAGGCCTTTACAGTCACATCCTTTTCAGGACAACCGATGATACAATTAAGGTATAATGTTATTTAAATCTTTCTTTTTAGCATTATAAACACCAAAATCAAAATTAGACAAAAAGGGTTACGTCAAGCTTTTTCAGGCTTTCTTTTAGTTCATTAATTATTTTTTCTTTATTTTCCTTAAGTTTTTCCTGTCTTTTTTCTTCTCTCAATTTTTTATTTTTTAAATCGCCAATTTCAAGAATTCTCTTTGTAATGTCTGAATTTAACTCATTTTCTTTATCCTTGTTTTTTTCATTTTCAAGTTGAATTTCAAGTTGCAAAATTTCTTGTTTTTTCTTATTCATTTCATCTAATTTATCAGTGATATTTTTGTTGTTTAATCTAGCTGTTTCCAGCAGACTTATAATATTATTTCCATTGTCTTTTTGGAAATTTGCCTGAAAATCATCTCTATGGGATTTTACTATTTGCATTTTATCCTCAAAAATATGATAAAAATTTCCAAGAGCCTTGAAATCAATAAGCTGTCTTAAATCAGAAATATCTTTTTCTAACTCATTCTTGAAAAGATTTAGTTTTTCCTGGGTTTCCTGTTTTTCTAGATATTCAGGGCTTTTCTTTATTGAATCTATTTTATCAAGAATTTCCCTGCTTTCCTTTTCTTTTTCAATTATTTTATTATTTAGAAAAATTATTTCACTAACAATTTTTTTAATTTCCTGTTCAATTTTTTCAAATAGGATTAATTTTAATTTAATAAGAAAAACTACCTTGGAAGAGTCTACAAGGCTTTTATTCTCATCAAAAATCTTTATTAAACTCCCAGAAAAAGCTTTGAGGCTCTCTTTTATTTCTGCCATTTCTTTTCCTATTAAAATAGTTGCTCTTTCATAGCTCATTTTTGATCCTTTATTAAAATATGAAAAAATCCTGTCTGTATCTTCAATTGTTTTTTCAAGTTCTTCTTTTTTTAAGTCATTTAGATTCTTTATTAGAAATTCAACAGATTCAAGGTATTTTTTTCTACCATCTTCTGTAGATGATTTAATCCTGTCTGCTTCTTTTTTTAAGTTCAAATTAATGCTTTTGGCTGCATTTATTTTTTCTTTAAGTTCATCTGAGATAGATTCGATTCTTTTCTGAATAAAAACAAGGGTTTCTTTCTCTTTTATTTTGAAGTCCTTTATTTTGTTTTCTGTCCATTCTCCAAGATTTGAAAGAAATACTTTTTCTTCTTCTGGCTCTTCTACTTTTGTATTTTTTGTTAATTTTCTTAAAAAATCAACGATTCCCATAAATGCCCCAAGAATTATGCAATTTTATAGTTTTCTGAAATAGGTTATGTAATCTTTTATCTTCTTTTTATTTGTGAATCAATCTTTGCTTCAATTTTGTTTAGGTGTTTTTCTATGTTTTCTAATTTTTTTGTCTTCTTCTTTTCTCTGATAAGAGATATAATTGTATAAATGATTCCTATAACTGCAAAAAGTCCTAAACCTTTGATCCATAAATTAATCTTGGCTATTTGTGACAATACAATATCTTCAATTGCCATAAATTATTATTGTTAAATATACTTATAAATGTTAATAAGATAATACGCCCACATAGAAAGATTTTTGGAAGATATAGTTTAGAAGTAAATTAATTATTAATTCTAACTTTTAACATTTTATTTATATTAACTCCTTTTACAGGAATTTTTAATTTTTTTGCTAAAGCAATTTCTTCTTTCATAAATCTTCCTTTTCCATACGAAATATCAACAATAACTCTATCAAATTTACCTTCTTTCATATCTTTTGTGAATAATTTTCTTATATCAGCCCTTGTTAACTTTTTTGATGCATTTGGATGTTTCTTATCAAATATATAGCCTACTCCAAATAACTTTTTTAATCCTAAATATGTTTTATGAGGATTAGGATTATTTGTAAATTTGTAAATAAAATATGTTTTTTTCTGTTTCATAAATTAACTAAAATTTACTTATTTTTAAATACACACCCAGCCGGAACCCTATAAAAAGTAATACAATTAAACCCAGAGTTTAAGCATAAACTTCTTGCTCAGATCCTTTTATAAAATTCCAGTCTAATTTCAGAATCTGTTTAACAGCTGGGTTATTTGTATTTAATTTGTATAAATCTGATTTTCCGACTCTTCTTGTCTTTAAAACTATATTATTCCTTTCTAATCTATCCCATAATGTTTGCAGTGTTGAATAGCCAACTCCTGAATTCTTGGCTATTTCTGTTAATGGATAATCAAATAGTTGAAAGGTTATAAGAAAGTCTAATACTTTCATAATTGGGTTGCTACCAAATATTTCAATAAACGCTGATTGATTTTCCTTTTCCATGATATTATCTTAGTACATATGATTTATAAATACTTCTATTTATGTTTTTATATTTCAAATATAGGAATATTTAAATATTGATTAAACTTTTATTTATTATGGAATTTGATGATGAAGATAAAATAAAAGCGACAATTCTTTATCATTTAAGAAGAAAAAAGGTTATTGGAGGGGTTCATACACCTTTCGATACAGTCACAAAAGGTTTCCCTTCACATTTAGGAAAAAATGTTAAGAAAATAACTGAAGAACTTATCAGAAAAGGATATATCTTAAAGAAAATTACAAATTATGGGTTGCACATTAATTTAAATAAGGATAAGATAAAAGAAATAGAGGACTTCATTAAAAGAATTCTTGATTATGATTTTAGATAACACGCCCACGCTGAACGTTTAGAAAAAGTTATACGCCCGTCTTGATTTATCTTATTTTAGTAAGGAATAGTCCCTTTAAAAAATGAGACTATCACTTGATGGGTGCGGAATAAATATAGAATTTGTTAATCTGCATATTTAATAAAATCAATTGGTTTTCCTTCATAAGGTTTAATCAATTATAAGAAACAAACTAACCCTTATAGAATTATTCTCTTTTTACAAATCTATTAATATCCTCTGTATAAAACGATGCAAGTGCTGTCCATTGATCATCAATTCCACTATAGAAATCTGTTCTTTCTCCATCAACAACCATTCCTGTTGTAAAAACAATATTTGGAATATATCCTTTTTTAGGCAATAATTCCCTGAAATCCCATCTTTCTAAAAGAGTTGGACTCAAATTAAGTACTTTCCATGGTTCTTTACAATCAAGAGTCATTAGTTTAGTAACATACTTTACTTTACCATGTTCTTTTGTTGTTTCATGATATGCTTCAAGCCATCCATAGGGCATTTTAACAGGAGGACTTCCTGTTCCTGTCACTTCTCCAGTTTGACTTAATGTTAATCTATGATTTTGTCCCCAATGTACTAAATCAGGAGAATAAGAAATCCATATCCCAGGTGTACTCAATTCACTAAATGCGTTTGGGCGTATAAATGCTAAATATAACCTCTCACCTTTTTTTATCATTCCTGTTGTAGAAGGTGATGAAACCTTTTCAGGGAACAAAACAACATCTTTCCCACTCACTTCAGAATGAGGTGTATTATCAGACGTAACTCTTTCTAAATTTTTGAGATTTTTTATATTTTTTGTAGATAATATATAGCTATTTACTCCAAATTCCCTATGTGGAGTTGCATAAGTTATGAAATATCTTTCATCTTCAAAAGAGGTTATTCTCACATCTTCAATGCCAAATCTTTCATATTCCCAAGAAGGATAGATTATTGGGTCTTGTTTTCTTTTAGATATTTCTCTATTCTCATCTAATACAACCAATCTCGGCAATGAAAAATGCTTTAATCTTGAAGTTCCTTGTCTTGGAACAACTTCTTTTTTACCAACTTTCTTTAAATTCTTTCTATCAACAACATCACAATCAATCTCCAGAGAAGATCCTTCTTTATTATTAATATGAAAAAAAGGCAACAAAACTTTATCAGACCTATTTTCCAAAGGAGCTTCAGCAACTCTTACATATAATACAGTTTCTAATCCTTTATCAGTTTTCACAGAAGTAACTCCTGGATTAAATGCCCCAACTACTTTAAAGTCCTCTCTAAAAGGAGTATAATCTTGCGGAGATGCAATAAGTTTTATTTCAAAAGGTCTTGGCGGTTTCATTTTTTGAGAGTCAATAGAATTCTTTTTGTCATTGACAATGCCTCAATAAAGAATAAATTTGTGGTTTTTAAATTGATTGTTTATGAAAAAATAAACGCCCACGCCGAGATTTTTAAAATGGTTTCTAAAGTGAAGATGTCATTTTTTCCTCACCCACCCAGTTATTATGTGGTTACCCTTATCTATTCTTATTTTATGTTCTTCTTCTTGTTTAAGTTTCCGTTCTTTATCACATTTTTCATCAAATTCCACATATCTACAAAGTAAGTCATAATAATCTATAGCTGATTCACCTGTAATCATGATATCATAATTAAGACCATCTTTATCAAAAGAACAAACATGAGTACCTCTATTATACACCCTTACATCTAAATAACCAGTTTTTGTTTCCACCCTCGTGCTTAATTCATATATCCCGGCGCGGAAACCTGGACTATTAACATAACTATTAGCATAAATTAATTTCCAAGTTTTTCCACTAGTTAAACTAATTATTTCATCTAATGAAATTTGATTTTCCATATTTCTTAACCCCAAAAATACCCTGTTTTTTTAGAATTTAAACCTTTCTCCAAAACACAACATTTAAATTCCAAATAATCAGGTGTTTGTTTACTTTTAAAAATTCGCCCACGCCGAGAGAGTAGAGGGAGTTGGACATTAGACTACCAAATTGGGCGTTATAAAGAAAAATTACACCTCTTTTTTAATTTAAGAAGGGATATTATCAATAGTCCATTTCTTCTTAAATTCTCTTATTTTTCCCAGCAATTCCTTTATTCTTTCTTTTTTGTCTTTAAACTCTTTATCTTTTTTTAAAAGTTCCCAGGTTTTTATATTATAATTTGTCTGGGCTTTAATTCCTGACATAATAATTCCATCTAAAATTTGTGTTCTATTCATTCCTGTAATTTTTGCCATTTCATCTATTATCTCAAGAGTTTTCTCATTTATGTTATGGGAAATTTTCTTTTTCTTTGCTTTCTCAAAAATTTCTTTCATAGTTAGGTCTTTCATTTTTTGACCTCCGTCAAATTTAATTAAAAATAGGATATATTAAGAGTATTTAAATATTACTATTATAATACTTATAGAATATTAAGGTATTCCCAAAAATACGCCCACGCCGTTAATTTAACCTAAGGTTAAGGTTAGTTTTAAAGAGTATCTTAAAATATTATATTAAACCGAAAACTATTTAAATAACCTTATATAAGATTATATAAGAAAAAATGGTAATAAAAACTTTTAATTTAGAAGAAGATGTTTATAGAAAATTTGCTGATTTTTGTAAAGAAAATGGATTAAGCATGAGCAAACAGATAAACATCTTCATAAAATCACAAATAGAAATAAAGCCAAAAGTTCGCGAGGAGTATCTTCATAAACTTGACACTATAAGAAAAGGAAGATTTATTAAAATAGGGACTATAGAAGATTTTAAGAAGAGATATGCTTAATTATTTTTATGCCTTATGAACTTATAACTTCTGAACATTTGGATAGAATTTTTGTTAAACTTTCTAAAAAAGATAAATTACAATTTGAAATACTCACTAGAAAAATTAAAGAGATTCTTGAAAATCCGCAAATTGGAGAACCACTAAAAGGAAATATGGCAGGACAGAGAAGTGTACATGTAAGGAACTTCTGTCTTATTTATGAAATTCTTGAAAATGAAAAAGCTGTAAAACTTCTTGATTATGATCATCACGATAAGGTTTATTATTAAAATGCTCATACAAAGATTTATATATACATTATGCATACATAACATATGCAAACCTCAATAAGAATAAGTACAGATTTACTTAACACCTTAAAAAAATTCAAGGAAAATGGAGATAGCTATGAAGATGTTATCTGGGATTTTATTGAACCTCACCTGGAATTGTCTGAACAAACAAAGAGAGATATAGAAATAGCAAAGCAAGAATATAAGAATGGTAATTTTGTAACTCTTGAAGAAATTAAAAAAGAACTTGGTTTCTAATGGAAATTATTTTTTCAAATAATTCAAAGAAACAATTGAACAAATTAGATGCTAGAATGCAACAAAAGATAATATTTACTTTAGAAAAATTCAAGAATAACCAACCAGTAGATATAATTAAATTAAAAAATAAAAATGATGAGTTTAGAATAAGAACAGGGAATTACAGAATACAACTCCAAAAAGTTAAAGAGGGGTTTTTGGTTACAAAAGTAGGAAAGAGAGAAAACTTTTATTTAATCTTTTTTTAATACGCCCACGCCGAACTACGACAGGGCGTAGACTAATGGACTAATTCTCCAGTAAATGTTTCTCCTCTAAATGTTATTTCAATCTTTTCCTTAGCTCCAACAATTGTAATAACTGCCTTTTCAAATTCGATTAATTTAGCTCCTCTTTTTTTTATTGTTTTTTTGAACCAATCTATTTTTTCATGATAAAGTTTATGAATATCATCCTCATCTACTCCCAAAACATCTCCTTTAATTAGGTTTATAGTCACTTTGTTTTTTAAAGAAGCATAAGCCAGAGGATTTCTCCATTCGCTTATATTAAGCAAATCATGAATAATTCCTTTAATTTCATTTTTTCTCATAGTCTATTCAAGAAATCAGCGATTTTATAATTTTCCTACGCCCTAACTACGCCCACGCCCCAATTTGTTCATCAACAAGCTTGATTATACTCTCTTTCTAATGCATTAAAAACATCCTTCACACTAACTATTTCTGTTGCGAGATAAGCATTTGTTCCTGCAAATGCAAATCCTCTTTCCATATTTCCCTTTTGAGCATTTATCAAAGCATCAGCAATACAATAAGGAGAAGAAAAGGGCGTGCAACTTTTTAAACAATCATAATTACATTTAAATCTAACTCTTTCATTTGTCACGGTTTCTAAAAACTTATTTTTTATTGCTCTTCCAGGCATTCCCACAGGACTATCAATTATAATGATATCTTCTGCTTCACAATCAATATAAACTTGCTTAAACACCCCATTAACATCACATTCATTTGTTGTTACAAATCTAGTTGCCATTTGTACCCCAGAAGCACCCAACCTTGAAAGATTGTAGATGTCTGCTCCAGTATAAATACCACCTGCACCAATTATAGGAATTTTTGATTCAACTGCCTGAATTACTTCTAGAAGAATTTTCTCTAAACCAGATGAAACAAAATTAGGATCTTCTAATTGTTCTTTACTATAGCCCAAATGCCCTCCTGCTTTTGGACCCTCAACAATAATGGCGTCTGGAAGATGCCCTAGCTTTCCCCATGCTCTGCAAATTAATTCAGCCACTCTTGTACTTGAAACAATTGGAACTAACAATGTACTTTTTCCATCAAGATAATTAGGAAGATCTCTTGCAATTCCTGCCCCGCAGATAATTAAATCTACATGTTCTTGAATAGCAGTTTTAACAAGACTTTGATAATCAGTTAAAGCATGCATTATATTAACACCAATTACACCATTTGTTTTTCTCCTTGCTTTCCTAATCTCGTCAGCAAGAGCATCGCTATTAGTTCTTACATAAATTTCATTCTGTAAATCTCTTTTTCCTTTTCCATTTAGTCCATTAAAATCTCCTCTTTTTATTGAAGATTCAAATTCAGCATCAAAATATCCCTTTAAAAGCCCCAAACCAACACTAGCAATAATTCCTGCTCCTCCTTCTTCTGCAACAGCTGAAGCAAGATTTACACCAGAAATGCCTACCCCCATTCCTCCTTGAATAAGGTTTATTTCTAAATGCCCTATTTTAAGAGGAGGAAAATTTATCATATATTAGAAATAGAAAGATCTATTGAATAAATTATTGTTTTTCAATATTTAAAAAAGTTTTACGCCCACGCCGGAACTTTAATCTAAGGTTAAGGATAGTTTTAAGGGATACTCAATCATCCGATTTTTTGTTTTAAAAAAGGACAATATCCAAAATTTGTAGATTATAATGAATAAGATTATGATAGGAGTATGTTAGTTGCATCTTGCTTTCAACAAGAAATAGAAATATATCTTCGTGATTTACCAACAAATTTAAATATCGGAATTATCCTATATCTTTATGTGGGTTCTCAAAATTAAAGGCAGAGAAAAGGGGAATATTTATGAAGAAAGAGTGATAAAATTTAAAGTTAAAATTTATTTTTATAGTCATAATTTTTATGAAGAAAAGGGTAGAGTTTATTTCATCGGCTCTGGTTTGGTTGAAGGGGATGAAGAAAACAAGGCTGCTTTTTTTAAGGATTTAAAATTCGATGAGCGTATTAATAATTTTGAGGAGAATAATAATTATTTCATTTGTATTTACTCTGAATCAAAAAAAGCAATAAGAGGTAATGCTTTGAAAGCCTCATATAACCCTAGGCTCATATTTCTAAAACCTGCTGTTATTGGAATAGATGGGTGGGAAGAATGGGAAGTTGCCTCAATAAAAAGAGAATATTTGGAGTTCTTGATAAATGAGAGTGCAAAACTTAAAAACTTTGAATATAAAATTCTTCAATTTAAACAAAAGAAAATTGAGAATTTGATGATTTATTCATCTGCTCCTAACTTGACTAAAAAACAAAAAAACGCTTTGTTATTAGCCGTCGAAAATAATTATTATGGCTACCCCCGTAGGATTACGCTAGAAAAATTATCTAGAATGAGCAAAATTTCGTTATCTACATTTCAGTTTCATTTAGCTAAAGCTGAAGCCAAATTAATGCCATTTTTAGCAAAAAAAGTATAATTCTATATCGGAATATTCCGATAAAAATTAGATATAGACTATTTTATTTGATAGATTTGAGGAAAATAAAATGCCTGGAAAATTAATGCAATTTTGGGAAAAAAAATACAAAGAAGAAAACCTGAAGATAGAGACAGAACTAAAGGAAAGGGGTAATAAACATGGAATTACCCAAATCAATATTAAAAGTAAATGAATTCTTTTCTCTAGATAAAAGCCCTATCGGAAGTTTTGAGAGACTTAAAAGTATAAATAATTACTTTGTAAATGAGCCCAATTTTTGTTATTTAATTGCAGGTAGTTGGGCTATAGAAGGTATTTCTGGAGAAAAATTAGAACACGACGATATAGACCTGATTATTCTTTGTAATCCCCCCTTTTATGTAGATGATGCTATAACTAAAGAAGAGCATTGTTGTAATATAATCCCCTTGCCTTTGGATTACATAAAAAGAAATGCAGTTAGAATTAAATTAAGAGAAAGACTAAACGTACTCGTACCTAATTTAAATCTACAATTTTGTCTTAAGCTAATAGGACAATTAGAAAGAAATCTTCCAGAGAGAGCAATATTTCAAACATATAGACTATTATCTCTATACAGAAAATCGGATTACAATGATATTAGGAAGGAGTTTATCTTTTTACTAAAAAAACTAACTCCTGCAGATTTTGAAATTGAGGATGTTGCAGAAAAGATGATTTTAGCAATAAAATCTTTCAAAACAAAGGATTTGAAAGATACAGAGGCGTATCTTAAAAGTGCACATAAAAAAATTAACATATCTTTACATAAAAAGTTCAATGAGATGAATTTAGAATAAACTGTTGTTTGTTTACTTTTAAAAATCCGCCCACGCCGAGAGTCGAACTCGGGTTTCCAGCGCGACAGGCTAGCGTCATAGCCGTTAGACCACGTAGGCTTGTGTTTGTGAAAATCGTCCAAGCGTGGCCGATTTAGACCACGTAGGCTTTTGTGTCTGTGGAAAGTCGTCCATGCTTGGCCAACTTAGACCACATAGGCACTCTAAAGAATAATTAAATTTGTTTTTAAAGTTTGTGATAAGTTTTATATATATTTCATTCTCCATTTTAATAATGTCGTGGAAAGAAGTTCTGGTATTTGTTTTTCTTATTGCTGTAGTTGCACTTCTTGCTATTTACTGGTTTTTTCCTCTTAATGAAATTGAATTTCTGACTTCTGGACCTGTAAATACTAATTTTACTATAAATTCATCTCAACAAAATATGCAGTTCTATGAAAATATGAGATATCCAAATAAAGAAATCTCTTACAGAATTGAGAATTGTAACCTGCAAAAAACAGATGAAATGACAAGAGCTTTTGGAATTATTGAAGGTTTTACTGTTTTAAATTTTTATTCTGTAAATAACAATGAGGAAATTCTAGTAACATGCGATAGCGAAACAAAGATTAAAGGAGATTTATTCATAGCAGGGGAAGGAGGTCCTGTTAAAATCACAGAATCTCAAAATTTTAATGTTATTCATGAAGGAGCTATAACATTGATAAGAGAATCCAAATGCGAAAATCCAAATGTTGCTGTTCATGAACTTTTGCACGCTCTTGGCTTTGAACATTCTGAAAATCCCGATAATATAATGTATTTTGTGAGCACCTGCGAACAGGAAATTGGCCAAGACATAGTAGACTTGATAAATTCTCTTTATTCTATTCCAAGCTATTCTGATTTAGCTTTTGAAAATGCCTCTGCTTTGCAACATCAAAGATATCTTGATATAAATATGACTATAAGAAATAATGGATTAAAGGATTCTGAAAACTCTAAAATATTTATTTATGCAGATAATAAAATAATAAAAGAATTTGATGTTGAGTCAATATCTATAAGCGGAGGAAGAATGATATCACTAAAAAATATTCTTGTTTTACAGACCGGAATAGACAAAATCGAATTGTTTATAGATTATAATTTTCCTGAATTGGATAAAGACAATAATAAGATTATTCTTGAAATAAAAAAATAAAATAAAGAATTAGATAGACTCGTCAAGTTCTAACTCATCTATAATCTCATCAATATCATCTTCTTCTTCAAGACTCGAAGAAAAATCCTCTTTTATTTTTTCTGACCCCATTTTTTTGCTGTTTTTTTAAGCTAAATATTGTTTTTAAATATTTCTGTGGACGTAAATGTCTGTTATTTTAATTATTATAATAAACTTTCACCGGAACTTTTGAAAGAGATTCAACTTTATACCACCAGTTTCTATATTTGTATCTATCTGGTGAAATATCCTTAAATAAAAATAATTTTTCTTCTCTTGCAGGAATGTATTCTGTCATTGAGTTGCTTGTTGTTTTTCCATAATAATCTTCAAAATAAAATACAACTTTGAAATAACCTCCTGCATATTCTCTGTTTTGTACATAAACTTCATATCTGTCAATATCATTTCCAAATACTCCTGTGATTGTTTTTAACTGGGCGTCATCATAATAATCCATTGGTTTTTTGCCAGGTTCTGCATATCTTAAATCACGCGGAATGTAATAAATTTGGGCGTAATCTTGTTTGTAATAGTATCTATTGTCCAAATAATCTTTTTTATCATTAATATTAACTATGTAAGGTTTAGAATAAGTTGGCTGTGCGAGTTCATTGTTGTATATATTATAGGTATTATATGAATTTGTAATTGTTGTTTCTGTTCTGTTGCCTGCTGAGAATCCAATTACAAGAAAAACAATTAATATAAGAAGAGCGATAAAAATAACCCCTATTAAAATCTCTATAAGTCTTCTTTTACTGGATATTTCTTCTGAAGAATAGCTTTCTTCATAATTTCTTTTATCGTAATAATCTTCTGCTTCCATTATAACCTAAAATTTATTCCTTAATGTTCTTTATAATATTTATTGTTCTTAAAAGCATATTCAGAAAGAGTATAATAAAATCCAGAATCCTAATTATTCAACCTTTTTTTCCAAAGATTTTTTTCTGTTTGTTTTTATTGCTATAATTGGGATACATGCTGAATACCATGGATTTCCCTTTCTCCAATTAATTAAACCTACTTGTAATCCCTTACTATCTTCTTCGCATATATTTAAAATCAGAGATATCTGCACTCCCCTTAATTTTTTAGCATAATTAACTACTACTCCAAACTGAGCCCCATAACTTGATTCCTTAGCAATATTAAATACTCCAAACCGAACTCCTTTTGATTTTTCAGCATAATTAATCATCCCGACTTTAACTCCTTTTGATTCTTCACTAATATTAACTACACCAGCCTGAACCCCATAACTTGATTTATTAGCAACATTAAATCCACTAGCTTGAACCCCTCTTGATTCCTTAGCTCCATTAACTACACCAGCCTGAACACCCCATGATTCCTCAGCTATATTAACTAATCCACCCTGAAATCCATGACTTGATTTTTCAGAATAATTAACTACTCCAAACTGACCTCCTTTTGATTCTGCTGTGTCATTTATAATAGCTATTTCTAATCCATTATTTTTTTCTTTGGGTTCTTTTGCTATTAGTCTGAATAATATACCCATGCTTTTCCCAAAAATAACATACTTATAAGAATTTGTGTGTGCTAGTATCTAAAAGAATTGATTAAAAGTAATCGGGGGAGAATCTTATGTATATTCAGTGTCAAAGTATTTTTGACCTATTTCTTTAAATTCAGTCAATATCTTTCTTAGGTCTTGAATTAATAATTCTTCTAAACCTTTGGTAGTTTCATTTTCTAGCCTTCTTACAAAAAATCTTGGCAAATTTCTAGTAATTAAAGATACATCATCTTCATTAGAAATTGCATTGTAAAGTTCTAATACTTCATTATATTCTGCGCCATTTTTGTATTCCTCTTTTGCAGGACCTGGCCTAACTCGAAGTAAATAAAAGGACATACCTCTGTTTATTTCGTCTCCAATAAAATCTATTTTGAGATCATATTTATCAAGATTTTCTTTAGTTCTTTCCAACGTTATTGAACTTTCACCTGTTACTTTTCTTTCTCTATATTTTGAAGCTGTTAGTATTCTTTTCATAATTATTCTTAAAATATGAATCTTTTAAACATTTCTAAAAAGAAAATAGTCCCCGCACCCAGAACAGAATGAAATTGTTCGGATGGGAATTAATTATCTAAATCCCACACGTAGAGAGGGTAGGGGGAGCTATTTTTTAAATTATCTTTCATAAATATTCTTTCTATGCCCAACTTTTAAAACTTTTATAGTTTTTGTAGAATTATCAATATCTACTATTGCTCTATAATCTCCCACTCTTAATTTAAATCCATCAATTTCTTTTAAGTGTTCAAGAAATCTAAAAGGATTTTCTTTACATTGTTGAAGCTTGTTCCAAATTCTTTCTTTTATTTGTGGTTCAAATTTGTTTAAACTTTCTAAAGCACTTTTTTCAAAAATAAGATTAAACATAAACAGAATAGATTATGTGAATTTATAACTCTTATTATAATCCAAGAATCTTTTTTGCTTCTTCTTCAGTATAGAACTCACCTTTTTTTATTCGTTCTCTCGCTTCTTTTATCTCTTGCATTGTTTTTTGGCTTAATTTAGGCTCTTTCTCACAAGTTTTTGCAACAACTATTAGTTTTCTAACTAATTCGTCATAGCTTTCATTTTTATACTGCCTGAACTCGTCAAGTTTTGTCTTTGTTTCAGGATTTATTCTAATTGTAGTTTCCATATACAATTGTATACATATGTATATTTAAATGTTTTGATTATGTAATTCTAAGGCTTTCTAAAAAAATCCCCGCACCCAAAATGGATTAAAAGTGTTCAGATGGAGAATTATTCAAAAATAGATGCTAAATTAAAAAGTATATTTAGCTGTAGCTCTATGCTCTAATCTTGGGATTACCTTTCCGTTTCCATTATTTTTTAGAGCAGGATTATAAGAAACCGAAAAGTTTTTTAATATTTCTTTTTCAAGACCTATTTCTCCATACGTCCATTCAGCCCCATTTTTTCCAGCAACGTTTATTTCTCCGAAACTTAATGCCTTGAAACCTAATGGAAGATCTGCTGACACAAAATATCCAATAATACTTCTATTATCTATTTTTTTGGCTTTAGTATCTATAAATGCTGGGATAAAATATCCACGTGCAAATGTCTTCTCTGGCATAGGAATCACAGCATCTAATCCAACTCCTATCTTATCAGTTAAATTACTTCCGCAAATAACTTGCGCCTTTACATTAAGATTTTTATGAATATTTCTAGTTAAGTTTGTCTTAATAAAATAGTTTTCTCCATCTTGATAAAATTCTCCAAAGGTATATCCTTTTATCCCTAAAGGTAAGTCATAAAAAATATTTGGTCTGAAATATGATTGTCCCGGCTCAAAAGATTTTATTGCTTCTAAATTCCCATTTATTTGAGCGTTTGCTTTCATAGGAAATAAACTAGCTAATCCGCATAAAGTTCCAGCAATTATGTTTCTTATTTTTCTTTTCATAATTTTTCAAGAAATTACTGGTATTTAAATCTTCCTCTTTGGTTACTCTTCAAAAGTTACAAAAAAAATCATCCCCGCACCCAGAGTCGAACTGGGGATCTCTCGGGTTCTGCTTTCTTTGAACATTTCGGCTTATCAGGTTTCATGGTTTTCCGCGAATATGGAATCTCCACCCTAGATTTTGTCTACATTATCTACAGCCGAGCGCTCTAACCACTGAGCTATGCGGGGATATTCTATCCAACGCCGTCCAAGCTTGGCCAGCGTAGGGGATGTTTAAAGAAATTCTGAAGTATTTTTAAAAGTTCTTATTTAGGGTTTTATCTGTCTTTAGAATTTAAGCAACTTCAATAGTCTTGTTACAATGAATAAATAAAGGCAGGCTGCAATTACAAAAGAAAAAATCCATGCAAGAATCAAGCCAAATGTAGATAAAAAAAATGAATAAAACAATCTGAAAACAATAAATGAAATAAGGAAAACTAAAAGAACTTTGACAATCAAAAGAAAAGTTAATCTTGATTTATGTCTTATATGATAGTGTATATCGTGTTTGATCTCTTTGCTTTTTCTTCTGCTTTGTTTAACCATATATAATCTAAGAAGAAAGTCTTTTTATTGTTTTCTATTTAGTATATAAAAGATTATAAATCCTTTTCCTTAATACTTTTTTATGATTAATTTAATTAGAAAATTATTTTATATGGCAGAGGATAAAAAATTACCAACACCTTATATTGAAAAGGAGAGACATCCATGTCCTTTTTATGGTTTTAGTGGAATGTCTAAACTTATGTTTGATACAGGAAAAAATCAGTGTGCTTTAATAACAGACTCTTATAGTACTTGTCAAATGGAAGTTCAACAACAAGAACCAAATTGGTATAAATGTCATATGAATAATTTAGATACACTTTCAGACGAAGAATTTAATTCTCTTAAAGAGCAGTATAAAAATATAATAGTGTTTCCAGAAGAATTTCATCCTCCTGATGCAGAATCTTGGGATGGAATTTCACTTAAAGACTGGATGGCATATGTTTTAAAAATAAAAACTTTTGTAGAATAAATTAAATAATTTTATTCTTCTGGCAAATCTTTTGTTCTTTGTTCTGCAATGAAGAACGCATGATTTGATTCTGCTTCGTGTATGTCTCCTTCTCTTTCATATAAAGCAGTTGCTGTTGGAAGAGCAAACTTGCCAAGAACACCAACCTTTGAATAAATTATGTATGATAATACCCTTGTTTCTCCTGCTTCTAGTTTTTCAAAGCTCCATTCAACTCTCTTGTTTTTCTTGTCAATCTTTGAGGGCTGCTCTCCTCCGAATCTGTCATAAATCTCAACAAGATGAGGAAGCCTGTCTATTATATTTATTCTTTCAATATATTTTCTTGCATGGACAAGAATCGAAACTTTAAGGGCAAACTCACCGCCTTTTGCTTTTACAAATGATACTCTCTTGCTTAATACAAGATTTGTTAATGTATACTGCTTCATTAAAAGAACAATTGCAATTAAAAACACTATTACTAAAAATGGAAATAGCCAGTTTGTCTTGACAGAAATGCTATAAATTTCTCCAGGACTTACTTCTGCTACCCATGTATAATATATTATTAGTCCTTCTCTTTCAACTAAATCCGGTTCTGGGCTGAAACTTGTAAAAAGTCTTGAAATAATATTCTTCTTTATTACTGTTTCTGATGTTTCAATAATGTTACCCTCATTTTTCTTTTCAATTACCTGCGTGTTTATGAAAAAACCAAAATTCTTTTTTGTTGTTGTTACTATATTCTTTTCAATAAACTTGACAATGCCTTCTGTGGTTGCCTCTTTTCCATTAGTGCTTACATCAGCTGTCATTGTGTAAAAACCAGCTGTTAGATTTTTGAAATCTTCCTTATTAAGCTGTATTGTGAAACTTTTTGTTTCTTTTGGGCCAAGAATGAAGCTTTTATCCACATTGAAAAAAGGAGAAGAAAATTTCACATTAATGTTTCCAAAATCAAAGTTTTCATTATTTTTTATATATACATCTGTTGAAGTTGATTCTATGTTAATATCACTTGAACCTATTAAGAATGCATCTTTAAGCTCTATTATTTTAAAGGTTAATGTCTGTTCAATTTCTGACCTACCACTATCTCTTATATAACATGTAATTGTATAATACCCTTTATCTGGAAGCTCTGCTAAAGGAGTAAGCTCAAGTTTTATCTCTTTTGATTCTCCTCCTGCTATAGATGTTTTTCCAGTAGGAATCATGCTGAATCCAGCGAGATTGTAAAATTCAAAATTATCAGATTGTCCTGAATTAGTTATTGTTAAATAAAATACAATTGGTTTTTCTGTGTCTTTTACATATACTTCATCACTGCTTGTTTTTTTAACAGTTATATCTATAGCAAGAATAGAAGGGACGACTAAAATCATCATTAAAAAAATTATCGAGAATATTAAAGTCCCTTTTTTCATATAAAAACGAGATAAAATTTATATTTAAGTATTTCGGTTGTGACTTTTTATTAAAAATACTTAAATTAAGCTTAATATAAACTTTTTTATCTTATCTTTTTCCTTCTAAATCAAGATAAGCTTTTGCCTGGCTTAAAAATTCGTCGCAAAAGCCTGCGACTTTGTCTTCATATTCTTTTATTCTTGATGTAATAACCCATTTCTCGTAAATACTTCTTAAGAATTTGTTGAATGCACTCATTTCAAACTTATCTTTATAATCTCTTACAAGAATTCCTTTTACATTAATCTTTGCAGAACCATCATTCGTCTTTATTTTCGCACCTCCGACAGCCACTTCAACATTTTTAAGCCCGCTTATTTCAAATTTTACTTTAATTTCAAACCTGAAATAATCTGTAAGATTTTTTTCTCCTTCCCATTCAACAACTATATTTTTTGAATCACCAGATAGTTTTTCTTCATATTTATTTTCAGAAATGTCTAATCCAATTTCTTCTTTAACCCAATCATAGCAGAACTTATAAAAATCTTTGAACGAAAAAATACCTTTATACTTTACAGTGCTAGAAAATATCGTCTCTTCTTCTGTCATTTTATTTGTATCTTAATAAAAGAGAAAACTTATTTAAATATTTAACTAAACATAAATATTTATAGTTCTGATGATTTTATTGTCTAATGGATTTTTCAAAGTTATTTAGGGATTTTATAGGGAATTCAGATATTGACAAATATATAGACCTTGTCAGAAAAAACTCAAAGGGTAAAATATGGCTTATTGGAGGTTTTGTTTATAAAAATATAGTAGGAATAATAAAAGAAAAAAAACAAATAGTAAATGATTTGGATTTTCTTGTAGAAAATCCTTCTGATATAATGAATATCCCTGAAAAATACTGGAAAATGGGAATAACTAGTTATGGCAATCCCTTTTTTATATATTCGGAGAAAAGAGAAAAAATATCAATTGATCTTAATTATATATCAAGTTTTCATTCTATTGTCTCAAGAAATCTCCCCCCAATTATTGAAAGTTTTTTATCAGGCACTCCATTAACAATCCAATCAATAGCATATGATCTAGATGAATGTAAGATTATAGGAGAAACAGGAATAAGTGCTATTACAAAAAAACTTATTGAAATAAATAATATTGAAGAAGCAAGATATGAAACAGAAAGAAGAAAAATTACATTTGAAGAATATCTTAAAGAAAAAGCTATTCCGCTTGGATTGAATTGGAGATTGCCTACATCTAATTCACATTGAATTCTTGCAGGATTCACAAATCAACATATCGTTTGTTCTGTAGAGAAAATCTCTTTCTCCGCATTCCTCACATATTCCCTCACACAAATATCCTTTTACCTTCTTTATTTTTTTTATTTTTTCTGCCTCTTCTCTTATCTTTGCAAATTCTTCAAGCTCTGGATAAAATTCAGGATTGAAATTAAGAATATCTCGTGCAGTTATAATTCCTACAATATGATTATTGTTAATTACAGGAAGTCTGTCAAATTTTGATTTATTCATCTTGTTTATTGCTTCCTGAATAGTTGCTGATGGTTTAATTGTTACAATTTTTTTTGGAGAAATCTCTATAGCTCTGACTTCAGAAAGTCCTTTTTTAGATTTTTTTACAACAGCCCATAATATATCTTTCTCGCTAAGAAAGCCGACTAATCTTTTTTTATTCACAAGAAGAAGACTTCCAACCTTTTTTTGCGACATTTTCTTAGCACATTCTAAAAGACTATCATCCGGATGTGCTATTAAAGGTTCACGCGTCATTAAATCTGCGACGAGAATGTTTTTCATATTTACAATAAGGTTCTATTACTTATAAATTTTACTTCATCAAATTTATAATTTGTATTACTAAAAATTATTAAACAATCTTCATTACCATAATCTTTAAATAATTCTTTTAGGAGATAAGGTTATGCCTGAATATTGTCCTTTTACCTCTACGTGCCCTTTTTATCAAAATTGGGTTGAACTAACAGATTGGAAAGGAGTTGAAGTTATAACAGTCAAGGATGGTGAAATAATCACTATTTATGATTGTTTAGCATTAATTTATTTAAATGCTACACACGGCAAAATTAAAATAGGAGATTCATTAAAGAAGAAATTATCAGATCCAAATGCAAAAGAATTTCGTTGTTCAAATATAACACTTCTAAATAAATTAACACAATTATGTAGGTAATTAATAAAAATGTCTGATAAACCAATTGTTCTGATGCCTGAAGATGTGCAGAGAATACTTGGAAAAGATGCGCAAAGAAACAATATTATGGCTGCTAGAATGGTTGCAGATATTGTGAAAACAACTTTGGGTCCAAAAGGAATGGACAAAATGCTTGTTTCTCCAACAAATGATATTATAATAACAAATGACGGGGTTACAATTCTTGAAGAAATGCAGATAGAACATCCAGCTGCAAAAATGATGGTTGAAATTGCAAAGACACAGGAGAATGAAATTGGCGATGGAACAACAACAGCTGTTATGCTTGCTGGAAAACTTTTGGAAAACGCTGAAAAACTTCTTGATAAGAAAATTCACCCAACTGTTATTACAAAAGGATATAGAATTGCAGCTGACAAAGCTCAGGAAATTCTGAAGGACCTTTCTTTAAGAATAACTTCACAGGACGAGAATGTATTAAAACAAATTGCAATAACAGCTATGACTGGCAAAGGAGCAGAAGATGCCAAAGAAAAATTAGCTGAAATAATTGTTCAGGCAGTCAAACAAATAGAAACAAACGGAAAAATTGACTTAAACGATATAAAAATAGAGAGAGCAAAAAGAGAAGGAATAAAAGATACAGAACTTATACAAGGAATTGTTCTTGACAAGGAAAAAGTTTCTTATGATATGCCTAAAAATGTAAGCAATGCAAAAATAGCACTTATTGATTTTCCTCTTGAAATAAAAAATCCAGAAATTGATACTAAAATCTCTATAACCTCTCCTGAACAGCTTCAGGGTTTTGTTATGCTTGAAGAAAGAGAAATTAAGGAAATGATTGAAAAAGTAAAACTTTCAGGTGCAAATGTAATATTTTGCCAGAAAGGAATTGATGATTTTGCACAATATCTTCTTGCCAAAGAAAGAATATATGCATGCCGAAGAGTTGCAAGAAGTGATATGGAAAAAATTTCAAAAGCTACAGGGGGAAAAATTGTAAGCAATCTTAATGAATTAAATCCATTTGAGCTTGGAAGCGCACAAAATGTTGAAGAAGTAAAGCATGGAGATGACAGCTTTACATATATTAAAGGATGCTCTAATCCAAAGGCGCTTACTATTCTTATTCATGGAGGAACAGACCATGTTATTGATGAAGTTAAAAGAGCAATAAAAGATGGGCTCGGAGATGTTGCATGTACTATTCAGTCTGGCTTGGTTGTTCCGGGCGGAGGAGCAATAGAAATAGAACTTGCAAAAAGACTTCGTGAATTTTCCCAGGGTTTGAGCGGAAGAGAGCAACTAGCTGTAGAAGAATTTGCATCTGCCATTGAATTTATTCCAATAACTCTTGCTGAAAATGCTGGAATTGACCCTATTGACATACTTACTGAATTAAAGTCAAGACATGATGCAGGAGAAAAAAACGCTGGTTTGAATTTATTTACAAATAGAATTGAAAATGTTTTAGAATCCGGAATTATTGAACCATTGAAAATTAAAACCCAGGCGATAAATTCTGCAAGCGATGTTTCTATTATGATTTTAAGAATAGATGATATTATTTCTGCAACAGGAAAGGATTCATTTGCAGACGGAATGGGAAAAAGAAAAATGCAGCCAGATTACGGAGAGTTTTAGGAATTTAATTCATATGCAGACGGAAACTTACGATCCGTTCCTCTCTTGTAATTATATTCATCATCTCTGGATTTACCTTTAATTTTTTATAAAATTCATATATCAAATTCTCATCGTGATTATTTTCGTTATTTACAAAAGAATAAGTAGTAGCTGTTATTTTTATCAGACCATAATAATCAATTCTTCCATATTTTTCCTTGTATCTTTCCCTAACATAATCAAATTTTCGTTTGAATATTCTTGACTGTTCTTCATTTAAATTTATCTTTAAATTAACCAATAATTCTAAACCATCTTTAATAATATAATTCATAAAATTATTAGAGTAAAAGAATATTTAAGTTTATATGTATTTTTTATTTCCAAAAACCCAAAAGTATATAATATAAAAAGCAAATTAATATTTTATGGCAAAAAGAACAAAAGAGGAATATGATTTTATTATTCTTGGTGCAGGAGGGACAGGATTAGGAGCTGCAATATATGGAGCAAGACTTGGACTTAAAACTCTTGTTTTAGGGCATACACACGGAACAGAAGCACCTGTTGGAGGTGTTATAACAACAACACATCTCGTTGAAAATTATCCTGGTTTTAAGAGTATCTCTGGATATGATTTAGCAAAAAAAATTGAAGAGCATGCACGCAGTTACAAACTTGTTACAATAAAAAATGAAAAAGCACTTGAAATAAAAAAGACAGGAAAAACCTTTTTTATTAAGACAAACAAATCAGAATATAATACAAAAACAATCCTATTTGCAACAGGAACAAAATGGAAAAAACTCCCTGATAATGTAAAAGGTTCAAGAGAGTTTGAAAATAAAGGCATTTCTTATTGTGCACTTTGTGATGGGCCTCTTTTTAAAAATAAAATTGTTGCAGTTGTTGGTGGTTCTGATACTGCTGCAAAAGATGCTTTGCTTTTATCAGAATATGCAAAAAAAGTCTATATAATTTACAGAAGCAGTAAAATCCATCCAGAGCATATAAATTTTGAAAGAATAAATAAAAATCAAAAAATAGAAATAATAAATAACACAAATATTGTAGAAATAAAAGGAAAAGAAGTAATAGAAAAAATTGTATTAGATAAACCATATAACGGAAAAAAAGAGCTGGCTGTTTCTGGAATTTTTGTTGCAATAGGGCATGAAGTTTTATCAGAACTCGCAAAACCATTAGGTGTAAAGCTTAATTCAGAGGGAGAGATAAAGATTAACCATATGACAGCTGAAACAAATATTGCCGGAATTTTTGCAGCAGGAGATGTTACAGATAAAAAATTTAAGCAATTGATTACAGGAGTTGCAGATGGCTGTACTGCAGCTTATAGTGCATATGAGTATATCAGAAAGATTTTTAAATGATGTTTTTAATTTTATTGACATAATAAAATGAGCAATAAAGGTTTGGGAGAGCGTAAGGAAAGAAAGAGTAATAGTGAAAATTATATTAGTGTTAAAGATTTAGAAAACAACAATCTTTCT